>NZ_AP024651.1:2733776-3417220 GCF_019977295.1 Arthrobacter sp. StoSoilB20
ACCATGGAAGGCTCGGGAAGTTCCGGAGCCAGGTTCCGGAGCTCAACATCACCAAAGGCAAATGACAATTGCCCTTCAATGACGTCGGCAGCCTTTTTGGACGGGCTGCTTTGGAGGGCCTGGAGGTGTTGCACAAGGTCAGCCCTGTTGGCTTTACCCCCGGAGTCATGATGAAGGGCATCAAAAGCCCCAAGCTGGGCAAGCCTCTTGATGTTGGGCTTGCTTACCCTGGCGCGCGCCCGGAGGTCAGCCAGGGAATCAAAGGGCTGGCCTGCCACGATTCTTTTGAGCTCAGCTCCCGACAGGCCGTAGATTCCCGTAAGGCTCAACCGGATCCCGAGTTTGCCGTGATGGGGACCGTCCTGGATTTTTTCCACCCGGTATTCGGCCTGGCTGCGGTTGATGTCCAAGGGCAGGATGGGGATGCCCAACCTGCGTGCTTCTGCCACCAGGAGGCGCTTTGGGTACATTCCAGGATCGTGTTCCCATAGTCCGGCCAGAAAGGCTTCCGGATGGTGGGCTTTCAGCCAAGCAGATTGATAGGTGGGCACAGCAAAGGCTGCTCCATGGGCTTTGCAGAACCCAAAGCTGCCGAAGGCCTTCAAGGTTCCCCACACTGCATCCACCACCTCGGGTGAATACTTCTTGATGGCCTTGCGTCGGAAGTAGCTCTCCACTCCCGGCTCAAGGACTTCGTCGCCCAATGCCCGCCGGAACTCATCAGCCCTGTCCAGCCCGCACCCGGTCATGACATGGAAGGTCTTGAGGATCTGTTCATGGAAGACGGTCACTCCATGCGTTTCCTGCAACGCCGGCTTGAGGTCCGGGTGGGGATATTTTTCCGGAGCAAACCCGTGCCGGTGTTCCAGGAAGGGCCGCACCATGTCCGATTTCATGGGCCCGGGCCTGAAGAGCGAGATATCAATGATGAGGTCATTGAATTCCCGGGGCGCCATCTTTCCAATGAGCTCCCGCTGACCAGGGGACTCGATCTGGAAGCAACCCAGTGTGTGGGTGCTCCGGATCAGCTCGAAAGTGGGTTCGTCGTCGAAAGGAACTGCGTTGAGGTCGATCCTGCCGTCCTCGGCGATAAAGTCCGGACCTGTCCCTCCCGGTTCCACAGGATGCCGCCCCGCAGCCACAACCTCAGCTTTGGAAGGATGAAGGCGAATGACTTCCCGGACAGCAAACGCCATGGCACTTTGCATGCGTACGCCCAGGACATCGAGCTTAAGCATTCCCATGGGATCCATGTCGTGCTTGTCGAACTGACTCATGGGCAGTCCCAATCCGCTGGGCTGGACCGGAGTGCGGTCAAGGAGGGTCGCATCACCCAAAATCACTCCGCATGGATGCATGGAGATGTGCCGGGGAAGCCGGTCCAACCTTTCGGTAAGGTCCACCAGGAGATCGAGCTGCTGGTTTTCCTCCAGGCCCCTTTGTTCCACCCGGCCTGCAAAGGAGCGCAGTTCCGGCTTTTCAACCAATGCCTCACGGAACTTGCGGGCTGAGAACCTCCACAATTGCTTGGCAATTTCGCCGACTTCACCATCGTCCATACCCAAGGCGAGGCCCGCGTCCCGAACAGCCCCCCTCGCCCTGTATCCGTTCTGCATGCTCATGAGGGTGACGCGTTCAGAGCCGAAGCGGTCAAAAATCTTTCGATAGACGTTGTGCCTTTCGGCGCTTTCGACGTCTATATCAATGTCCGGAAGGGTGGATCGGCGACCAGACAGGAATCGTTCAAAAATGAGGTCGTGGCGGATTGGATCCACCTGGCTGATATCGATCAGGTAGTTGACCAGGCTGGAGGCGCCGGACCCCCTGGCCGCTACCCTGACGCCCATGTCGAGGATCATCCTGGATACCTCTGCAACGGTGAGGAAGTAGGAAGCGAAACCCAGCCGCGCGATGATGCCCAGTTCATGTTCCAACCGCGAGCGCACCTGCTTTTCGGCTTCTCCTGTGATGCCGGGGAACCTCTTGGTGATTCCGGCGTGGCAACGCTGGGTGAGTTCCACCATGGGATCGGTGTCGATGCCGATGATGGAGGCTTCCGGAACCACGGGTTTCTTCCAACCCATGTCCAAGATGGGGTTGATGCGGCATTTGTCGGCGAGCGCTTCGGTGTTGGCCAGCAGTTTATGGAGGTCAGCTTTTCCCTGTCCGGCTGCTGTCATGATTTCTTTGCCGAGTTGGAGCATGTGGCCAGCGGTTTTCAGCCATCCTTGCCCTGTTGGTTGGAGCATGGGGGCTGCTGAGAGTTCGGGCAGGGATTTGAGGGTGCGTGCGGAATCCAGGACATCTGCCGTGGCGGCGCCGTCTTGGGCGCAATAGCGTACGGCGTTGGTGAGGACTGCGGGGATGTTGTATTCGAGGGCCAGCTTGAGCATCCGTACGGCATGGGCGGTGCTGAGTGGTTCTCCGGGGGCGCTGAGGTGGGTGACGACTTCAGCTACGACGGTTCCGGGAGGCATGGCGTCAATCCACTGTTTGAAGAGTGTTCTGGGCCTGAGGTATTTTCGGCCTCCCATGGCCTGTCCAACATCTGAGTCGGGTCCGATCAGGACTGTCAGCACGGGTTTGAGGGTTTGGGGGTCCAGTGTCCTTGATGCCAGTTCGCTGCGGGTGATGGCCGTGGGGATTGTTCCTCCGGCTTTGCCTGAGGTTCGGGCGTGGGCGTCGGAGATGAGCCTGCAGAGTGCGCGGTAGCCGGCGCCGTTGTTGTTGCCGTGGGCGAGGACGACGACGCGGCCCGCGACTTGGGTGCGGTGGTCGCCGTCGTCGTCGAAGACTGCCAGGTCCACCCCGACGATGGGATCGATGCCGGCGTCCATGCATGCTTTGAGGTGTTTGATGGTGCCGTACAAGCCGTCACGGTCTGTACATGCCAGTGCGGTGGCTCCGTCTGCTGCGGCTGCTTGGGCGAGTTCCTCGGGCCAGGAGACGCCATAGTGTGCGCTGAAGGCCGTGGAGACGTGCAGGTGGGTAAAGCTCAAGGGTTCACGCTGCTTCGTCGGGCTCTACTGCACGTGCGGGCGCAGCAGCGTGGATGCGAAGGAGCCGCCATCGCCCGCTGTTGACGTGGCGTACGAGGTCAAGGGTGATGGGTTCTGCAGCTGTGGCGTCTGTGTGGAGGGGTTGGAGCTGGACGCGCCATATTTCGTGGTCCACCAGGCCTGCTCCGGTTCCCAAGGGGGCGCGGCTTTCTTCAAGCCACCATTGGCGTCGTTCGTACCAGCGCTCCGGGGGGTTGCACACTGAGTAGTGCGTTCCTTTCCATTGGACGGTGTTTGGCTGGCCCGTTTCCGTGCAGCCGACTTCCACGGACTCGCTGAACAGCCCCATATCCTCACCCCGTTTGCACTGGTTTCCTTAATTCGAAAGTATGTTCGAATAAATCCAGTTTACGCCGGGCCGGATGCAAAACCTACTTCGAAGTTTCGGCCTTCTTCCTGGACCGTGCCACCTGCTTGCCCACCTGCTTAAGGAGGGCATCACGCCATGGTTGCAGTCCCTGGGCGAGGGCGATGTTTCCCATGAGTGAGGATGCGAGGCGAAGTTGCTGCGTCCTTGGCACCCGCTTCCTGCCATAGGCGGCGAGCGCCGCGTCCAAGGGCTTTTCATTGAGGAGCCCGGCCAGGGTCACGGCGTCGATAAGTGCTTCGCAGGCGCCCCTGCCAAGGTTGGGGGTCATGGCGTGTGCGGCATCCCCGAGCAACACCACTTTGCCCCGTGAATAGCGCCTCATGGGCGGCGTGGTCCAGATGCGTTGGGCCAGTGAGTTTTTCGGCGACGCCAGGGACAAAACCCTAAGCACTGCCGGCGAGTAGTGGGCATACCGGCGGCGGGTCAGTTCAAGGGCAGCAGCGACGTCCACTTTGTCCAGGCTGTCATCTGAGCGGAAGGAGGCATACCAGTTGGTTCCGTTTCCGGCCGGCGCCAGGCCAAAGATTTCCCCCCGCCCCCAATACTCGCCGATGTCACCGGTGGCGGGAGGTTCCGGTATGACTCCGCGGACGGCGAGGAACGGCGTCGGCCTGGCCCCACTTCGCTTACCCCAATAGTCACGCCTTACAACACTGTTGACCCCGTCCGCACCCACGGTCAGTGCCGCATCTTTCGGGAGGTCCTCCACGCGTCCGTTCACCCTGCGTACGGTTTTCGGCACGGCGGAATCAAGCAGTGTCAGCTGTTCAGGGCGGGAAATCCCCATGAGCCCCTCCCCCTCCATGGAAAGCAGGGGTTCTCCGGCCGGGCTGCGGAGTGCTCCTGTTTTGATGATGGCTCCCCGGCTTCGCGCGGCTCCCAGGATCCCCAGCTCGGCCAGCGCTTGCTGTGCTTCGGTCCACATGGCCAGGGTTGTTCCGACCGTGGGCAGTTCAGGTCGCTGCTCGTAAACCGTGACTGCGAACCTGCCGGGGTCAAGCCTTCCCGCGAGCGCCAGTCCGGCAATTCCGCCGCCAATGATGTCCACTTTTTCCATGGCCACACTGTACTACTACATTTGTAGTAGAGATAGGTCTTGAAGCTAGACTTTCGCCATGCCGGACCGACGAACAGAACTTGCCGACGCCGCCCTTGCGGTCGTCGCGGCCAAAGGCCTCAAAGGCCTCACGCACCGGGCCGTCGACGCCCATGCCGGCGTGGCCGTTGGAACCACCTCGAACTATTTCCGCAACCGCGCAGCGCTGGTCAGTGCCGCCGTCGACCGCGTCGAGGAACGTGACAACCTCCTGCTTCAGCACCGCGGGCGGGAGAGGCCGACGTCGGTAGCGGACCTCGCCGAACAACTCACCAGCGCCCTCATGGGACTCGCGCTGGAAAATGCAGACCTCACCCGGGCCAGGTTCGCCTTTGCCCTGGATCAGCCCGGCGTGGTTGCAGCCGGCCACGAACGAATGATCTCCGGACTGGCCTACATCCTGGAGCACCTCAACGTGCCCGATGCCAGGGCCCGCGCCGAGTCGGTAGCCGACTACGGTGATGGCCTCGCCATGCATCTGCTGACCGCACGCCAAGGCCAGGACGTTGACAGGCTGTCCATCGTGGGGAACATCCGGCGCCTGCTGGAAGGATGAAAGTCAAGGGGTGGACGGCAGCGGGTCCACAGAGCAGGATTGTGCCATGAGTACCAATGACGCACTCCTGAAGCAGGTCAACATCACGGCATCGGAGGAGAACCTGGTGGCACGGTTCGAAATCGATGGGAACATACCAGGCTCCGGCGCTTACGTCGTGGGCCTGGTTGCTGCCAGTGAGGACTATTCCTCCCAACGCAGGCTGGGCATTGAGTTCATGAACGGAGAGGCGATCTCGTTCTACTCCTTCAACCACTCCCTGAGCGCCGAGGAAAACTACGACATCAAAGGCGTGGAGCATTCCGGGAATGTCATCACCGGAAACTTCCCCATGTCAGCCATCCACGGGCTCAGCAAAGGCCACGTCATGACGGGCTTCAGCGAAGCAGACGGACGCGAATTCCAGTCCGGCGTCCCGGTGACCGAGGCTCTCTGAGGTTAGAAGAGGCCTTCCACCGGCTCAATGAGCTCCGGGGAGTTGTTGCGGACGTTTCCCACGGCACTGCCCACAGGATCCAACGTCCAACCGGCGGCGGCATCGTGCGCCTTTGAGCGGACCATCTCCACCAATCCCGCAGCGTCCTTCTCCCGGGGATCCAACCAGGCCTCCATGGTGTCCTTGTCCATCGGCAACGGCACGCGGTCGTGCAGGGCCGTGAGCTCATCAAACACTGAAGCACTCCGCCTGGTCCGGGCAGATTCAGCAGTAGGAGTATCCGCCGTCAGGATGGACATGGACAACAACCAACGCCCGGGATCGTCAGCCGGCGCCGACTGGTCCCGCCACCACTCATACAACCCGGCAAACACCAGGCCCTGGCCATCACCCGGGTGCACATAGTAGGGCTGCTTGTTCTTGCCCTCGCCCTTCTTCCACTCGTAATACCCATCAGCCGGAACAGCGCATCGGCGGGCTACGGCTGCCTTTTTGAAGGAGGGCTTCTCCAGGAGGGTCTCGCTGCGGGCGTTGATCAACCGGGCACCGGCCTTGGGATCCTTGGCCCACGATGGCACCAGCCCCCACTTGGCAACATGGAGCTGGCGCTTCAGGTGCTCGTCCACCAGCCGCTCCAGGACGATCGGAACAGCATCTGTGGGTGCTACATTCCAGGACTTTTCGAGGGCAACTTCGTTTTCAAGTTCGGCATCGAAATCGGCGAGCAGGTCCCCCACCGCACGGGCCATTACATAACGTCCACACATGCCAACAGTCTGCCTTCTCCTGGCAGAACGCACCAGCGCAAGATCCGACGTAACCCGGCTTCGCGGGCAACGGGGAATTATTTGGGCGCGGGTTACGGTTGATAACAACGAACCATTCCGCGCAAACGACCAAATACTGAGGAGAGCTCTGTGGACTTCACTCCCGACTCCGGCACCATCACCATGTTCTCGACCACCTGGTGCGGGTACTGCAACCGCCTGAAGAAGCAACTGGACGCCAAGGGAATCGGCTACACCGAGATCAACATCGAAGAAGTGGACGGCACGGCCGAACTCGTCGAGCAGCTCAACGGAGGCAACCGCACCGTCCCCACCGTTCTCTTCCCGGACGGCACCTCGGCAACCAACCCCTCAGCCTCAGAGGTTGAGAAGCGCCTGGTCACCGTATAACGCAAGCTCCCGGCTTAACCGCGCCAAGGCCCGCAACGGAACAATCCACACACTGTCTGCCACCTGTGATAGACAGATTGGGAATCCGCAGCGGGCCTTGCTGCCTTTAACAGGGCCCGCTCTCCGCGAGCCCCGAAGGGAACATCTCCATGGTCCACGCAGTCAAAGGTGTCGTCGTCCGCTCCAAAGGCGCACCCGCAACCCTCGAAACAATCCTGGTTCCCGAACCCGGCCCCGGCGAAGCACTGGTGGACATCCTCACCAGCGGTGTTTGCCACACCGACCTCCACTACAAGCTCGGCGGCATCAGCGACGACTTTCCCTTCCTGCTCGGACACGAAGCCACCGGAGTCGTCAGCGCAGTAGGGCCCGACGTCACCGACGTCGCCCCCGGAGACCGCGTGGTCCTGAACTGGCGTGCCGTGTGCGGCAACTGCCGGGCCTGCAACCGCGGCCAGGCGCAGTACTGCTTCAACACCCACAATGCCACCCAGAAGATGACCCTCGAAGACGGCACGGAGCTCTCACCGGCCTTGGGCATCGGCGCTTTCATCGAAAAGACCCTCGTCGCCGCCGGGCAGTGCACCAAAGTAGACCCCGACGCCGATGCCGCCGCAGTCGGGCTGCTCGGCTGCGGCGTCATGGCAGGTTTGGGCGCAGCGCTCAACACCGGCGGGGTCAAACGGGGCGACTCGGTTGCCGTAATTGGCTGCGGCGGCGTCGGTGTAGCAGCCATCGCCGGTGCCGCGCTTGCCGGCGCCACCACCATCATCGCCGTGGACATCGACGCCAAAAAGCTCGAGCGCGCCAAGGACCTTGGTGCAACGCACACCGTGGACTCCTCCAAGGGCGACCCCATCGAGGAAATCCGGGCCCTCACCGGCGGATTCGGCGCTGACGTGGTGATCGACGCCGTCGGACGTCCTGAAACCTACAAGCAGGCCTTCTACGCCCGGGACCTGGCCGGCACGGTTGTCCTGGTAGGTGTCCCCACACCCGAGATGACCCTGGAGCTGCCGCTGCTGGACGTCTTCGGCCGTGGCGGATCGCTGAAATCTTCCTGGTACGGCGACTGCCTGCCCTCCAGGGACTTCCCCATGTTGGTTGACCTCTACAAGCAGGGCAAGCTGGATTTGGACGCGTTTGTGACCGAGCGCATCACCATCGACCAAGTCGAAGAAGCATTCGACAAGATGCACCACGGTGCCGTCCTGCGATCGGTGGTTGAACTGTGAGCGCGCTGACCATCGATCACGTCGTTACCTCAGGGACGTTCTCCCTCGACGGCGGCACCTGGGACGTTGAGAACAACGTCTGGATCATCGGGGACGACTCCGAATGCATCGTCATCGACCCAGCCCACAACCCCGAAGCAATTCACCAGGCCGTGGGCGGCCGCAGCGTCAAAGGCATCTTGCTGACACATGGCCATGACGACCACATCCGTTCAGCCGGTGAATTCGCGGAGCTGGCCAAAGCTCCCATTCATTTGCACCAGGACGACTGGATGCTCTGGAATGCCGTGTTCCCCGAAACTGATCCCGATGCAGCAATCGTGGACGGCGACGAGTTCACAATCGCCGGTGCAACAGTGAAGGCAATCCACACCCCCGGGCACTCCCCGGGATCTGTTTCCTTCCACGTTCCCAGCGAAGGGACGCTTTTCAGCGGAGATACGCTCTTCCAGGGCGGCCCCGGCGCAACGGGACGCTCGTACAGCGACTTCCCCACCATCATTGAGTCCATCAGGACCAAGTTGCTCACCCTGCCCGAAGAGACAGTGGTCCGCACCGGTCACGGCGACTCCACCACCATCGGAGGGGAAAAGCCGCACCTGGACGAATGGATCGCCCGCGGTCACTGACCCGGACGTTACTGAATCCCGTGGCCTGGCGGGAAGGGGACCCGCGTCCCTAACCCGTCAGGGTCCGGAAGTCGCCGTCGAGGATTTCCGCGTACCCACGATAGGCCTCAACCACCGCGTCCTCCACGGTCTGGACATCCAAATGCGGCAGGAGGTCATTGGCTGCACCGGCGGTTGCCGGATCCCATTCAAGCCCCAATGCGGCATAGCTGGCAGAGAGCACCTCACGGATGGGCTTGGAGTTTTCCACCACAATCACCGAGCTGAAAAGCCAACCACCGGACACCACGCGTTGTGCCGTGCCGATGAGCTTGATGCGGTGCGCAGGAAAATCCGGGTCCTCGCCGTGGACGCTGAACTCGCCCGGGCAATACTCCCCCGGTATTTCGCCGACGGCGGCATGGACACCAACGCTGCGAAGCGCGCCGGCCAATAATTCACCAAACTCCGAAAATCTGGCCTTGGCCCTCACGATCGCATCCGGATGAGGCTCGATGTGGTCAATCACCAGCGTTCCTTGGTGGTAGGCGGCAGCGCGACCACCCGCCTTCCGAACCAATGGCTCGAATCCAAGCTCCCGGCAGGCTTCGGCGGCAGTCGGGAATCCAGGAAGGTTCGCATCCCGTTGCCCGAACGCAACGGTGGGCTGCGGACGGTACAGGCGAAGCGAAGGACCCAGCTGCCCGCTGCGGGCACGCTGCAACAGCGCCAGGGCAAAGTCGAGGTCTCCTGCCGCTCCCATCGATTCGCCTTGCCGATAGACCCTGAGCCGGCGGGCCCCTGCAGGAGAGTCCGCCATCAGCTCTTCCTCAATGTCAGGATCTGTTCGGCCCTGCCAAACGGCCCGCTGACATCGTGAAGGACCGTAGAGGTCAGCCCGATGCCGTCACCACCGAAGGAGACTTTGTTGTCCAGCCCCAGCCATTCACCGGACGGAGCCCGGTACATGTGGATCTGAAGATCGACGTTGGGAAAAATGTAGCTGTTTTCGCCCGGGGGAACCCGGGCAGCGATGCCGTTGGCGGTATCCACCAACCCCATCAGACGCGCCAGGTCCGTGGTGTCGTCCTGATCGGTCAGAGGGTGCGAAGTGCGGATCCAAACCTTGCCTGATCCGGGCCGGTGGCCCTCGGCCAAACGCATTTCCAAGGAGCGGATGTAGCCGCCGGGCCACACACTTGCACCCTCCCACGGCTTGCATTCATCGGGCGCCGGCATGGGCTGGTCCTCAATTGCCGCTACGGCACTGGTATCGCTGGTGACCATCCGCCACGCCGAGGCACGGATGGCAACACGGCCGCCGGCGGAGAGTTCGGCCTGAATGAGCTCGATGGTCCTTCCCGGCCTCAGCGTTGAGGTGGCGACCTGGAACTCGCCGCCGGGAATCAGCCCGAGGATTTCGTAACTGATCCGCGCCATGCGGACATCGTCCCTGGGCTCATGGCGGACCAGGGCATCGGCAATGATGCCCGAGGCCGGGGCCATGTGTTGCTCGTGGGGATTCCACGCACCCTGGGCATGGATCGTGGACCTGTAGCGGCCCTGGCCCAACGATTGGTAATAGAAATCGCCGTCCGCCAGTTCCGGTAATGCAGTAGTCAACCCGAGCCTTTCGCCGATCCAGCAGTAGAACTCAGACCACTGTATCCGCTGATTTGGCCCTTTCCCGACGTCGACGGACCAGCACGACCCAGACAACAACGGCAGCCACCGCAGCCACTCCCAGCCCGGCGCCAACGGGAGACGCCGCCGCAACCGCAAGCCAGGCTTCCAAGGCGGCAAGCCCGATGGTGGCATAGAGCAACGCCCACATCACAGAACCGGCAATTGCTGCGGGCAGGTACCTTCGCAAGGGCATGCGCGCTGCCCCCGCAGCGAGGTTGATGGCAGTCTGCAGCCCAATGGTAAGGAAGGAAAGCACGACGGCGTATGGTCCCCACCGCTGGATGAGGGCTTGGGCACGGGCTGCTTTGGGGCGCTCCAAAGAACTGCCGAAGCGGGTATGCGCGAGCCCGGCAACAGCTCCCCGCCCGATCCAATACGTGACATTGACCCGGATCATGACAATCGCAAAGAGCGCCGCGAGGGCGACGCCGAAAGGCAAACTCATGATCTGATCCACTCGAATTAGGCTACCCTAAGCAACGACCCAGTGGAGACCCGGCTTCGGCCCCTGACGCTCAACCGGCGGCACCAGCGCATCCCCCGGATCAGCGTTGCCCCTGGGATGGGCCATTGCTGACCCTAGGATGAGTGCATGGACCTCCGTGACGCCGCCCAGGAGCTTTACGCCGTGCCGCCCCGCGATTTCACGGCCGGGAGAACAGCACTGGTCCGGAAAGCGAAGGATACCGGCGCCAAGGACCTGGCCAAGGAAATCGGCAGCCTGCCCAAACCGGCTGCAGGCGCCTGGGCCATCAACATGCTGGCCATTCACAAGCCTGAGGTGATTGACGGCGTCGTACGCTTTGGCGTTTCGCTGCGAACCGCCCAAGAGGAGGGCGACGCCGAAGCATTCCGCGAACTCGGGCAGCAACGCCAAGGCCACCTGACAACAGCAGTCCATGCGGCGAAGGACCTGGCTTCGGAGCTGGGCGCTCCACTCAGCGCTGCTGCAGCAGCAGATGTAGAGCAGACGTTCAGGGCGGCAATGGCCGATCCCGGGGCCGGCGCCGCGGTCCGGACAGGCAGACTGATCCGCGGTCTTAGCGGCAGCGGCTTCGAGGCAGTGGATCTGACGGGGGCGATCGCAGCAGCAGGCCCCGACGACGAGGCTGGACAGCTCTCCGTCGAAGGAACACCTGCGAAGGGCGCGGCCGGGAAGAAAACAGCAGCACGTTCCAAGAGCTCTCCGCCCTCCAAAAACGTTCCGTCCAAAGAGAAAGAACCCAACCGCAAATCCGTTAAGGACGAAGCGACATCCCTGGCCGATCGGCGTGCCGCCAAGCAGCAAGCTGCACTGGAGGATGCCCGCAAAGAGTTCGAGGCCGCGGACCAAGCAGCCAAGGAGGCAGAATCGTCAGCCTCCGAAGCGTGGGACACCGTCAACGAACTGGCCGGGCGTCGTTCGGGCATCAAGTCAGGGATCGAAGAGGCCAAGAAGCGTCTGGCCGCCCTTGAGGCCGAACTCATTGGCATCACCCGTGATGCCGAAACCGCGGAATTGAACAAGAAACGTGCCGTCAGGACCGCCACGCAGCAACGACGCGCCGCCGACCAAGCGCGGCGGCGCGTCGAACGGCTGACCTAGTCCTTTTTCTTGGCAGGAGGCTTGACCGGCGACTTCTGCAAGTGATGCGTAGCCGGGCCCTCGAGGTACTTACCCTCCGGCGTGAACCGGGAACCGTGGAGCGGGCAGTCCCAGGACTTTTCGGCATCGTTCCAGCTCACAATGCCACCCAAGTGGGAACAGCTCGCCGAAACCATGCACACATTGCCATCCACCGTGGAAACAGCAGCCGGCTCACCCTTGTAGAGGCCCACCACGCCCGTTCCTTCCGCGGGGCGGGTTTGATCGGTGATTTCAGGATTTGCCTTGATCCTTGCCCTGTCCTCCACCATCCGTTTGGTGGTGGAGGCGTTGAGGCGGACAGCCTGGAGCGCGCCCTGGGGCGAAGTAACGCGATGATGGATGACGGTTGCCCAGTCGGACTGGCCGCCCAGGATGTCCGAAGTTATGGAAAGTGCGGCCGCCACACCGTTGCTCATCCCCCATTTGTTGTAGCCCGTGCCGAAGAAGATCCGGCCGCGGCCCCGGGGAAGCTTGCCGAAGAAGGGCATCAGGTTGGTGGCCTGGTAGTCCTGGGCTGACCACGTGTGGGTGACCTCTGCTCCCGGGTAATGCTGCGTTGCCCACCCGAGCAAGTCATCAAGGTGGGACTGCGGAGACGTGGCCCGACCCGCCGTGTGGCCATAGCCGCCGACCAGAAGCAACTCCCCCTCGGGCGTGGGTTGTGTGCGCTGGGAACGGGTGGGCGAATCGATGGACAAGTACATTCCCTTCGGAATGTCGCCGGGCACCTTCAACGCCGCCGCGTAAGACCGGTTGGGCTCCAGTTTGGCAAAGTACAGGCCGCGGTCCAGGATGGGGATGCCCGTAGCAATCACCACAGTGTCCGCCGTGAAAGTTCCTTTGCGGGTGGAGACCTCCATGGGTTGCTCCGAGCCGACGTTCTGCACCTGCATGTCCTCGACGATCACGCCGCCGTGGTCCCGGATGTCCCGGGCGAGGGTCTCCAGCACTTCCATGGGGTGAATCTGGACCTGGCCATCAAGTTCCAGGGCTTCCACCACGGGAAACGGCAGGCCAGCATCACGGCTGAAGTGCACGTCCAAACCTGCGTCCCGCGAAACCGCAGCCTCCTTCCGGAGCCGTTGACCGCCGTCGTCCGTGGTTGCGAAAGTAACCGCCGTGCGGCGCTGGAACGGGATGCCCTGCTGCTCCATGTACTGCGTCAGCCAGGACTGCCCGGTCTTGTTGGCTTCCACGTAAGCCTGCACTACCTTCAGGGAGTACTGGCTGCGCAAGGCCGACAGCGCTCCACCTTGGAGGAGGCTCAGCTTGCCGGTGGTGTTGCCGGTGGTTACTGCACCAAGTGTTCGGGCTTCGAACACAGCCACGCGTTGCCCGGACCTGGACAACAGCAGGGCGGCCACCATGCCCGTAAGCCCGGCGCCCACCACGATGGTGTCAAAATGCTTTTCCTCGGGGATTGAGTCGGACATGAAGCGGGATTCCCGGTCCAACCACAGCGATTTCATCGATTAGCCTGCCTCTCAATTCACTGGCATGTGGTGAGTGAAACGCTAGGCGGGTCGCTGGTGCATATCAAGGGGTAGGGGTGGTCCCCGTCGCCAGGGCCGCCGCATGCCGCAGCTCCGGATCCGGGTCTGCCGCCCACCGTTCCAGTACGCGTTCGGAGCGTTCCTTCGCCTGGCCCTCCAGGCGTGCCATCAATGGTTTGACGACGTCTACGGCCAGAGGATCCACCAGTTCGCGGGTCCCGGCCTGCCTGATAAAACCTTCAATGCGGGTGAGATCGGTGTTGACCAGGATGCCTGATTTGGTCTGCAGCAGAACCACTGCTGCAAGCCGCCGTTCAAACACAGGTTCGGCCCAGAGTTCGGAACTCAAGGCGGTGATCTCGTCATGGTCCAGGTTCTTGTACCGCTTGAGCGTGTCCCTCACGGTTCCCCGCACGGCACCCACGGATGCGCCATACACCTTCAGCGCCCCGCCAAGACGCTCGCTGGCCTCGGCAGCTTTCTCCCACGTGGATTCCATCTGCAGCGTGTGGTCCATGAATTCACCGGCTTCGCTCACACGTCTATTTTGTCAGTGCCTCCGTTTAGCGTGGTCACACCAGCAACCGACAGGAGCACCGTGCCTTCCCAAGAGCTCGCCACCGAAGCATCATTTCCGGGTGTCCCGGCTGCTTCGTCCATGCCCGACTGGTATCCCACTTTGCTTAACACTGTGGCCCAAGAGGTCCGCGTTGGCAGGACCCGGGCGATGGCTGCGGCCAACAGTGAGGTGTTGAATTCCTACTGGAGCATTGGCCGGCAGCTCGCCGAACGCGAATCCGAGCAAGGCTGGGGCGCCAAGGTGGTCACCCGTTTGTCTGCCGACATCCGGACCCGGTTCCCGGAAGCCAAGGGCTTCTCCCCCAGGAACTTGAGGTACATGAAGAGCTTCGCGCAGGCCTGGCCTGACTTCCCAAAGTTGCAAGCGCCGCTTGCAACATTGCCCTGGTACCACCAGATCGCACTGCTGGAAAAGCTCGACGACGCCGCCACACGCCTTTGGTACGCCGCGGCAGCTGCCCAACACGGATGGTCCCGCAACGTGCTGACGCACCAGATTTCAACCCGCTTGCATGAGCGTTCGGGGCAAGCCATCACCAACTTTGCCTCCACCATGGTCCCTGCAGATTCGGATCTCGCACAGCAGGCAACCAAGGATCCCTACGTCTTCGACTTTCTGTCCATGAGTGATCGGCACACCGAAAGGGACCTGGAGCTGCAGTTGGTGAAACACGTGGAGAAATTCCTGTTGGAGCTGGGACAGGGCTTCGCCTTTGTGGGCGAGCAGGTCCGGTTGGAGATTGCCGGCGACGAGTTCTTCGCAGACCTCCTCTTCTACCACCTGAAGTTGCGCTGCTACATGGTGATCGAGCTGAAGGCCGTGAAATTTGAACCCGGGTTCTTGGGGCAACTGGGTATGTACATGGCGGCGGTGGATGACCTCATGGCACATCCGGATGACAAGCCGACCATCGGCCTGCTCTTGTGCAAGGAGAAGAACAGCGTGGTGGCCGAGTACGCACTCCGTGGGTTCAACGCTCCCGTGGGCATTGCGGAGTGGAAAACCTCCCTCGCTGACTCCTTGCCGGACGAACTGGTGGCCAGCCTGCCGAGCATCGAGACGTTGGAGGCCGAGTTGGCCAGCGAGGCTGCGCGGTTGCAGGGCTGAGTCCTCTGGTAGGGCGGTTCAGACGTTGTCCCTGAACCAGGCCAGGGTGTCATTCCAGGCTGCCGTGGCTTGGGCCCTCACATAGCGCTCACTGGTGTCGTTGTGGAAGGCATGGTCCACTCCGGGGTACACCTTGAGCTGGTGCTTGACGCTGGTCTTGTCCAAGGCCTCTTGGAGTTGGGGCATGGAGCCGGTCATACGCGCATCGTTCTCCGCGTAGACGCCAAAGACTGCCGGCTTGATGGTGGGGACTTTCGCCGGATCTGGTGCGGGACCGTAGAAGGCGGATGTTGCTTTGAGTCCTTGGATCTCGGTGCTTGCCTGCCAGGTGATGCCGCCCCCGAAGCAGAACCCGATCATGGCGACGCGGCCCTCTTCGACAAAGTCCTGACCATTGAGGTACTCGAAGGCGCCCTTGAAATCGTCCACATGCCGCTGGGCGCCTCGTCCGGTGTACAGCCCACCAGGGTCATGGCCGCCGCAGACGCGGTCATACTCCCCTATTATGAACGCGACCCGTCTGGTGAACGTCTTGTGGGACATCTCACCGGTGCGAAAGTCATCGTAGAACTCTTCAATCAAGTACTTTTCAAACTTCTCCAGCTGCACCATGGCAAACCTCCCGGCTGTGACGAAGATCTTCCTCTGATATGGAGATGCGGACAAGGGCGGGACAGCTGGGTCGACAACTGGAGGCGAGGTCCCGTAGTCCTGCTTTTAGGGTGCGTCTCGTTGCTGGAGGGTGCTTGAGGTAGTTCAATGCTGGTTGCGGGAAATCAACGTGGGAACCGAACTCACCCGGCCAGTCAGGCGGTCTAATAATGTCAGTGCCTCCTGCGAGAGTTGGAGCATGAAGCAGATCGGGGAAAGGCAAGCACAAGCAACGGTGTCTGCTGTGCCTGCTGTTTCTTTGTCCCGTGGTGTAGCGCAGCCCTTGTCCCGGGGTGTGGCTCAGCCCGGGACCATCAGCGGTGACCTGATTGCTCAATTGCGGATGCTGGAGGAGATGAAGTCGGCCATCTCCGGTCTGCAGGCCCAGATTGCCGTGGCCTTTGATCTGGCCCAACGCGCTGAACAGGCCGAAGCGGGAGTACCTGCGGCCGAACGTGGCAAGGGTGTCGGTGCGCAGGTAGCGCTGGCGCGTCGGGAATCACCGAACCGCGGCTCACGGTTGCTGGGCCTCGCCAAAGCCCTGGTCACGGAGATGCCTCGAACCCTGGCGGCGTTGAACAAAGGCCTGCTCAACGAGTGGCGGGCCACACTGCTGGTCAAGGAAACAGCCTGCCTGTCCGTGGAAGACCGGGCCGCGGTGGACGCCGAACTCGCCCCCGACACCGGAACCTTCGACGGCGCCGGAGACAAAGCCATCATCGCCGCCGCGAAAGCTGCCGCGTACCGCCGTGACCCACGGTCCGTGGCCCAACGCGCCAGCCACGCCGCGACGGAACGAACCGTCAGCCTCAGACCGGCACCGGACACCATGACGTACCTGACCGCGCTGCTTCCGGTCGGCCAAGGCGTGGCCGTGTACGCGGCACTGACCCGGAGCGCTGACTCTGCCCGGTCCAGCGGTGACCCCAGGACCCGCGGCCAAGTCATGGCCGACACCCTCGTTGAACGGACCACCGGCACCCCCGGCGGGATCTCCGGGGTTGAACTCCAAGTCGTCATGACCGACCGCACCCTGTTCCAAAGCGATTCCGAACCCGCCCGGCTCCACGGCTACGGCATCGTCCCCGCACCCTGGGCAAGAACCCTGATCGGCGCAGCAGAAGAGACACCAGTACGAGGTGCCGCAGCACAGGACCTACAGCCGGCACCCGAACAGGACCAGGAGTTCAAGGTCTGGCTCCGGCGGCTCTACACCGCGCCCGAAAGCGGTGAGCTGCTGGCCATGGACTCCAAAGCCAGGCTCTTCCCGCACCGGCACCGTCGATTCATCGAAGCCCGCGACCATACCTGCAGGACACCGTACTGCGACGCGCCCATCCGGCACATCGATCACGTCGTACCGTGGCACTCCGGCGGGACCACCACCCTGGACAACGCAGCAGGGCTCTGCGAAGCATGCAACCACACCAAAGAAAACCCCGGCTGGGCCGCCACACCCCTACCCGAAGACACCCACACCCTGAGCATCAGCACCCCCACCGGACACACCTACCAATCCAAAGCCCCACCACTACCCGGACACCGACCCTCCAGAACATGACCAGGCACGAAAAAGGCGGGCAGCGATTGCTCGCTGCCCGCCTCTTGGTGGTCGACTAATAGACGACTTAGAACTCCCAGTCCTCATCTTCCGTGTTGACAGCCTTGCCAATCACGTAGGAGGAGCCCGAGCCCGAGAAGAAGTCGTGGTTCTCGTCGGCGTTCGGGGACAGGGCCGACAGGATGGCCGGGTTCACGTCGGTGACGGAAGCCGGGAACATGGCCTCGTAGCCGAGGTTCATGAGGGCCTTGTTGGCGTTGTAGTGCAGGAACTTTTTGACGTCCTCGGCCAGGCCGACTCCGTCATAGAGGTCGTGGGTGTACTGGACTTCGTTTTCGTACAGTTCGAAGAGGAGCTCGAACGTGTAGTCCTTGATTTCCTGCTTGCGGGCCTCGGATACCTTCTCCAAGCCCTTCTGGAACTTGTAACCGATGTAGTAACCGTGCACGGCCTCGTCGCGGATGATGAGGCGGATGAGGTCGGCCGTGTTCGTGAGCTTGGCGCGCGAGGACCAGTACATGGGCAGGTAGAAGCCCGAGTAGAACAGGAAGCTCTCCAGCAGCGTGGAGGCCACCTTGCGCTTCAGGGGATCGTCGCCCTGGTAGTAGTCCATGACGATCTGGGCTTTCTTCTGCAGGTTCTCGTTTTCGAGGGACCAGCGGAAGGCGTCGTCAATCTCCTTGGTGGAGCACAAGGTGGAGAAAATGGACGAGTACGACTTGGCGTGCACCGACTCCATGAAGGCGATGTTGGTGTACACAGCTTCTTCGTGCGGCGTGATCGCATCCGGGATCAGCGAGACAGCGCCGACCGTGCCCTGGATCGTGTCCAGGAGCGTCAGGCCGGTGAAAACGCGCATGGTGAGCTGCTGCTCATCCGGCGTCAGGGTATGCCACGACTGGACGTCGTTGGACAGCGGCACCTTCTCCGGGAGCCAGAAGTTGTTGACCAGCCGGTTCCAGACTTCCACGTCCTTGTCGTCCTGGATCTTGTTCCAGTTGATGGCCTCGACGTGTGTCAGCAGCTTGACCTTTTCGGTCATTTCATCCCCTTTAAGCGATGGTTTTTCTTGAGATAAGCCTACGACGGCGGGTGGTGGCCCGCCGTCGTAATCTTTAGTTTTGGGTGCAGCCGAGGCCGCCGAGAGTCAGCCGATAACGGTTGACTAGAGCATGCAGGAAACGCAGCCCTCAACCTCAGTCCCTTCCAGCGCGAGCTGGCGGAGACGGATGTAGTAGAGGGTCTTGATGCCCTTGCGCCATGCGTAGATCTGCGCCTTGTTGATATCGCGCGTGGTGGCGGTGTCCTTGAAGAACAGCGTCAGGGACAGGCCCTGGTCCACGTGCTGCGTAGCAGCGGCGTAGGTGTCGATGATCTTCTCGTAGCCGATTTCGTAGGCATCCTGGTAATACTCCAGGTTGTCGTTGGTCAGGTACGGAGCCGGGTAGTAGACGCGGCCGATCTTGCCTTCCTTGCGGATTTCGATCTTCGCGGCCACCGGGTGGATGGAGGACGTGGAGTTGTTGATGTAGCTGATGGAACCGGTAGGCGGCACGGCCTGGAGGTTCTGGTTGTAGATGCCGTGCTCCATGACAGAGGCCTTCAGCTCGCGCCAGTCATCCTGGGTGGGGATGTGGTGGCCGGCAAAGAGTTCCTTGACGCGGTCCGTCTCCGGAGCCCATTCCTGCTCGGTGTACTTGTCGAAGAACTCACCGGATGCGTAGGTGGACTTCTCGAAGCCGCCGAACTTCTGGCCGGTCTCGATGGCCAGGCGGTTTGAAGCACGCAGGGCGTGGAACAGCACCGTGTAGAAGTAGATGTTGGTGAAGTCCAGGCCCTCTTCGGAACCGTAGTGGACGTGCTCGCGGGCAAGGTAGCCGTGGAGGTTCATCTGGCCCAGGCCGATCGCGTGGCTCTGGGCGTTGCCCTGCGCGATGGACGGAACTGAGTTGATGTAGGACATGTCGGACACAGCGCTGAGGGCGCGGATGGACGTCTCGATGGAGAGTCCGAAGTCCGGCGAATCCATGGTCTTGGCGATGTTCATGGAACCGAGGTTGCAGGAAATGTCCTTGCCGACGGTCTCGTAGCTGAGGTCCTCGGCGTAGATGGACGGCGAGGAAACCTGCAGGATCTCCGAGCACAGGTTGCTCATGGTGATCTTGCCGTCGATCGGGTTGGCCCGGTTCACGGTGTCCTCGAACATGATGTACGGGTAGCCGGACTCGAACTGGATCTCCGCGAGCGTCTGGAAGAACTCACGGGCGCTGATCTTGGTCTTCTTGATCCGGGAATCGTCAACCATCTCGTAGTACTTCTCGGTCACCGAAATATCGGAGAACGGAACACCATAGACCTTCTCGACGTCGTACGGCGAGAAGAGGTACATGTCCTCGTTCTTCTTGGCGAGCTCGAACGTGATGTCCGGAACCACAACGCCCAAGGAAAGGGTCTTAATGCGGATCTTCTCATCAGCGTTCTCGCGCTTGGTGTCCAGGAAGCGGTGGATGTCCGGGTGGTGGGCGTGCAGGTAGACGGCACCTGCACCCTGGCGGGCACCGAGCTGGTTGGCGTAGGAGAAGCTGTCTTCGAGGAGCTTCATCACGGGGATCACGCCGGAGGACTGGTTTTCGATCTGCTTGATCGGGGCACCGTGCTCGCGGATGTTGGTGAGCGAGAGGGCAACACCGCCGCCACGCTTGGAGAGCTGAAGGGCGGAGTTGATGGCGCGGGCGATCGACTCCATGTTGTCTTCGATGCGAAGCAGGAAGCAGGAGACGAGCTCGCCGCGCTGCGCCTTGCCGGCATTGAGGAACGTGGGGGTTGCCGGCTGGAAGCGGCCGTCAATGATTTCATCGACGAGGCGGTTGGCCAGGTCCTCGTTGCCGCGGGCCAGATGCAGGGCAACCATGCAGACACGGTCTTCGTAGCGCTCCAGGAAGCGCTTGCCGTCAAACGTCTTCAGTGTGTAGGACGTGTAGAACTTGAAGGCACCAAGGAAGGTCTCGAAGCGGAACTTCTTCTTGTAGGCGCGGTTGAAGAGGTCGCGGATGAAGTTCATGGTGTACTGGTCGAGCGTTTCGCGCTCGTAGTACTGGTTCTTCACCAGGTAGTCGAGCTTCTCTTCCAGGTCATGGAAGAACACCGTGTTGTTGTTCACGTGCTGCAGGAAGTACTGGTGCGCTGCTTCACGGTCGGCTTCGAACTGGATTTCGCCGTTCGGTCCGTACAGATTCAGCATGGCGTTGAGCTCGTGATAACCCAAGCCCTTATAAGCCTCAGGCAGGGGCTTCTTGGCCGTGTCCACAGCGCTCCCGGTTACTTCTGTTTCTGCGACAGTTGTGTCCAAAACTCTTCCAATCCTTGATTCACTCGGTCTACGTCTTCGGGTGTTCCCATAAGTTCGAACCGATAAAGATGCGGCACCTTGCACTTGACGGAGATGATGTCCCCGGCCGCGCAGTAGTTGTCCGCGAAGTTCGTGTTCCCTGCTCCGATAACACCGCGGATCAGTTTCCTGTTCCTTGGATCGTTCAGGAATCTGATGACCTGCTTCGGCACGGAACCTTCGCCGTTCGTTCCGCCGTAAGTGGGCAGGACAAGAACGAAAGGTTCAAGTGCCAGAAGAGGAGCGTCCTGGGCGTACAAGGGGATACGAGCCGCATCCCTGCCCAGCTTCCGGACGAATCGTTTGGTGTTCTCGGAGGTCGAGGAAAAGTAGATGAGGTGACTCCTCGTAGTGACAGCTTCCGTCGCCTTGCGTACGGTTGCCGCTGTCAGCGTTGCCATGGGAGTCACCTCGTCTACAGAGGAATTCTTAGTGTGCTGTGGTGGCGAAGTTTGAATGGAAACTTAGGCCACGGAGGAAACGGCCTGGGCCAGTTCCTCGATCTTGTCCGGGCGGAAACCAGACCAGTGGTCCTGCTCGGTTACGACAACCGGAGCCTGCATGTAGCCCAGTGCCTTGAGGCGCTCGAGGGCCTCGGCATCCTGGGAGATGTCGACACTCTGGTAGGCAATGCCCTTCTTGTCGAGTGCCCGGTAGGTTGCGTTGCACTGAACACAGGCCGGCTTCGTGTAAACCGTTACGGTCATGATCCCTGTCCCCTTAGTTGAAGTCTGTCGCTCTTCGTATCTGGCGGGCTCAACCGGAACTAACTACTGAATCCGATACCGGCCCGCGGGCTGCCGTGACAGCCAACACGCTCTGATTTTGGCTTGGGCTGCTTTCCCGCTCAATCCGTAAATCGATACTACATGTAGTGCAAGAGCAGAACTGGAACCCCAAGATGATGTATTACAAGTATGTCATTCAATCCACCGCTCGTCCACAGGCAAGGGCCCTCAAAATGTCCGTGATTCCGCCAAATTGAGAGATGTCATCCACACCCTGTGGACTACTTAGCCACATTTAATCTCCAGCGTGTCGCCGGGATACGGCGTGTCGTGACACTTTGAAAATGTGGCGTGGCGAACAGCTAAAATCTGCTGATGGTCAATCTCCACCACCTCCGGACGCTGATGGAAGTAACCCGTTTGGGTTCCTTCGCTGCCGCCGCCGCCCAGCTTGGCTACACGGCCTCGGCAGTCTCCCAACAGATGGCCGCGCTGGAACGCGATACCGGCGTCGAACTCTTCCAACGCTCGGCCCGCAGCGTTGTCCCTACGGAGGCGGCCGTGACCATGACCCGGCACGCCTCGAAGGTACTGACCGACGTCGAAGCCCTTATGGCAGCGGCCTCGAGAACCAACGACTCCCCCGCCCAGGAACTGAGGCTGGGCATCTTCCCGAGCCTTGCCACCTACGTACTGCCGGAGATCCTGCGGAACGAACGATGGAACGGGTTGGGCATTGAACTGCGCGTCTCCGTGGCAGAGCCGGCCCAAACCATCCAGGGACTGCGCAGCGGCGGCGAACTGGATGTAGCACTGGTGTACCAAGTGGGACAGTCCGGCCTGGCGTGGCCCCACTCCCTGGAACGGCAATGGATCGGCGACGACGACTTCCGCGTGGTGCTGCCGGCCTCATGGAAAATCCGGGAGGATGCAGAAATCGAGGCAGCACACTTGTCCGATATGCCGTGGATCGTCCACCACCCAGGCACCAGTGACGCACTGGTGATCGAGCGCCTGTTCGCCAGCTGCAACCTCCACCCCCGCGTGGTGGCCTACAGTGACGACTTCCATGCCAGCTTGGAAATGACGGCCGCCGGGCTGGGCGCCTCGCTGGTACCCGAACTGGCGCTCCGGAACCGGCCATCCGGCGTCGTGGTCCTCGATGTTCCGGACATCCGATTGGCACGAAACGTCTTTGCCCTGCTCATCAACGAAAAGCGGACCGCCCAAGTGCAGTTGTTCACACAGCTGCTGGCCGACACCCTGAGGGACACCTCCGGCAAGAGCGGACTTCACCCCCTGAAAACCGCGCCTGTCAAGGGTCCGCAACGGCGTAGGTGAAATATCCCCAAGTGCTGGAACCAGTAGGTTGATGGGGTTAGATTGATCACATGGGCAAGGTAGCGAGCAAGCATTTTGGGGAGATTGAGCTCAACCACGGGAGTGAACATTGCTTCGTCGCGAGGCACGAGCTCGCCGGCAACCAACTGGAGCTGGACCTCAATGTCACTGCGCACGACCACTTTGACGAGGCCGCCATGCGCAAGGTGGACTACCGCTTGCGCTTCCTGCCCGAGTTGGTGGACCAAGTCAGGGAAATGATCGCCGACGAGCTCGACCAAGACGGCACCAACCCTCAGCAGTTCCTGCATTTCCACAGCTCGCAGCTCAAGGATGAGCAGCTGGAATCGGTCTTCGGCGTCCGGGACAAGGGCCAGCTCACCAACGATGTGTTCTTGAAAGCACTTAAGCTCGGCCACGTCGCCATCTACCCCGGACAGCCGGAACGCTATTTCGTCCTGGACTTCACGCTCGGATCACGCTTCACCGACGAGCTCCTGGTGGTCGCAGCGGACGAGGACGGCGTGGTGGACGACGAAATCCTCTGGGAGTAGCAAGCAGGGATTAAAAACGTACGACGGCGGCCGGTCACCTTCTTGGTGATCGGCCGCCGCGCCGCAGGTGGCCGTACGGATTGAAGTCGCTGAAGCTCACCAGGGCCTGTCAACGCGCGGACCGTCGTCAGGGCTTCTCAGGTATTCTCCGCGTTCCTGCCCTTCAGAGCGCTCGCGTTGGGCCTGCTGCGCACTCTGCTCCAGCTGTTTGAGTTGTTCCTGTGCAGGAGCGGACGGCGATTTGCCGGAGGGCTGCTGGGGTCCGCCATTGCGCGACTGGCCCTCGGCGATTTTCGCACTGAGCCGCTCCCCGGCCGCATCAAGGGCGGCGCCCTCCCCTGCGGCGTTCGCGGGACCATCAGCATGGCATTGCGGCGGCGATGCGTTCGCAGCTGCAAGCCCTTCGGCAAACAGCCGGGCTGCAGCATCGCCCTCGCCGGCAGCGTCTCCCAATTTCTCGATGCTGAGCACCAGGTTGACCCGGACTTTGCATTCGTCGTCACCCGGCCCCGCGCGCAACGCAGCCTCAAAATCAGCCCGTGCAGCAGCGAAGTCACCTGCCAGCACCTGGGCGTCCCCCGAAGCGAACAACGCCTTATGCGGCTCCACGAGGTTCGCGACCTGGAGCCATTCTGCCGCTTTCTCCACGCTGCTACCCTGGCCGGCGGCATAGGACTCGGCCGCTGCATTGCCCAAGGCGCCCAAGCTCAGCAATTTCGCCGAAACTGCGAGCGCCAAGAGGGCCGGTGGGGCGGACCACAGCGCAAGCCGGCGGCGTCGGCGTCGTCGATTGTTGTTCACCGGGTTCGCTCCTTTGGTGCGGGGCGGAGGTTCAGGAGGGCGGCGAGATGGCGCAGCGGTTCATGCAGTGCCAGCAGGAAGGCCGCGAGGGCGAGCAGCCAGTAGAGCTCCACGCGTCCGGGAGTGTCTGCGTCAGTCACGGTCAGGGCACTTGGCTGGGCTTTGCCGAGCATGTCCGATGCAGGCTCGGTGCCGGTTCGGTGTGCATAGGGGAGGTGGAGTTGTTCGGCAATGGAGTGAAGCTGCTCTTCGTCGATGCGGGAAACGGCATCCTGTGCGGTGTCGGAGCTGCGGTCCTTGAGATAGCCGGCGTCGGCGTCCGGGCTTTCCTTCATGCGGCCGCCTTGGGGGGTGCCGTACCCGAGGACTGCTCCCCCTGCTACGTTGGCTGCGTCCATGGCCGGTGGCCGTTCGGTGCTGGTGTTTTCGCCGTCGCCGGCGTAGAAGACCAGGGCGGGCCGTCCGGGGTGTTGCTCCTTTGCGGCAGCGAGCTGCTCCTTGAGCAGTTGTGCTGCACCGGTGACGCTGCTGCCTTTTGCGTAGCGGGCGTTTTGGGGTTGGAGCGTGGTCATGGCGGTCTGGAGCGCCGTGGCGTCACGGGTGAGGGGCATGCGGACGGTGGCTGTGTTGTCGAAGGTGATGAGCGAGAATTTGGCGCCGGCGAGCTCTGTGGCGATTGCCATGACGTCGCGCTGGGCACCGCTCAGGCGGGTAGCGGAGCCGTTGTAGTCTTCGGCGGCCATGCTGGTGCTGGTGTCCACCACGAAGAACACGTCCATCTCCGCTGTGGCGGTATTGGCTTGTCCCCCGGGCCAGCCCGGTCGGAGCAGGGCTAGGAGCAGGAGGACGACGGCGGCACCCCGCAAGGCGGCCGGTTTCAGGTTCCGCGCTGGTTGCTTCGGTCCCCGGCGCTCCCGCACCAGGGGCAGCAGTGTGAACACCGATACGACGGCGAGCGCCAGTACCAGCAGTGGCCACGGGATGATCGGTGCGAAGGTCATGGTTCCATCCGCCTGCCGAGCACCAGCATGCCTGTTCCTGCGAGCAGTGCAATGCCGAGGGGCCAGGCGGGAGCGTCGGCCACTACTGCCTGCGGAGCTGCAAGGTAGCTTGTGGCCTCGGATTCCTGGACTTTGTCGACGATGCCGGCCACGGCGTCAGCACTGTCTACGGTGTAGTAGGCCCCCTCTGTTCGCTCGGCTGCGGCGCGCAGTTGGGTCCCGGGTTCGTCAGCTTGCTTGCCGTAGTCGAGGTCGTTCGGGTTCATCGCGTAGACCTTCACGTTTTTGGCGACGGCCAGGGCTGCCGCTTCGTCCAGGGTGAAGATCGGTTCGCCGGAGAGGAAGTTGTCAGTGGCGAGCACTACTGAGCGTGAGCGCTGGGGATCGGCGGAGGCTGTGTCCTCGGGGAAGCTCTGCACACAGGAGGCGAGGCCGTCTCCGATCAAGGAAGAACCGGCGCCGTTCCAGGTGCCGTCGAAGAAGGATCCTGCCCCGCTGTCCAGGGCTTCCCGCGCTTCGGAAAGTTGCTGGGCTGCGTAGTCGTAGTCGTCCGTGAGGGGAAAGAGTTGGACGCTGCTGCTGTCGAAGATCACCATGCCGATCCTCTCGCCGTCGAATTCCTTGGCGAGTTCCTGGAAGACCTTGGCGATTGCGGCGTCGGTGCTGGTCATGGATCCGGACACGTCCAGGCAGAGCACGATGTCCCTGTTCCGGATTTCCGGAACCTCGGTGGTGCGCGTGAGGGGTCTCGCGGCCGCTGTAGCCGTGGCGCCGAGGAACACCGCTCCGAGTATGACTGCACACAGCAGCCGCCTCCTGTGCCTGCGGAGCGCGTCCTGATACTCAGGGAGGGCCGTCAGCCGGTCACCGTGTGCGATGGGCCGGGTTTGTGGAGTACGACGACGATGGTGCAGCCAGGCGCTGATGACCACTGCTGCGGCGGCAAGGGGAAGCATCCACCAGTAGCTTAGTTCCATCCGGACACCACCTGCCGTGCAACCGCTGCTGAGTGCTGTACGGGGTGGACCGGGACACGGGCAAATTCGTTGGGATAGATTCCTGCTATCCCTTCGGCCAGTCGATCAAGCCCTTGGTGGCGCAGCTCCTCCAACGTCATGGAGGTGACGGGCAGGCCTGTGGCCGCGCCGGCGAACTCCCGCACGAGGAAGCTGAGTCTTTGGTGGGCGTCGCGCACTGGCACGCGTCCGGCGTCGGCGTCCTCTGCGGTGGCGTCGATCGCCGTGAGGCACGCCGATCGCAACGCGTCCAGGTCCGGCTGTGGCATTTCCGCACCTGCAGGTGGTTTACGGCGGGCTGGGCGGAAGATCCAGCCATACCAGGCAACCACCAACAGCACTATCAGCAACCCGGTCCAGAACCAGAGCGGCTGGTACTGAAGTGGCGCGTAGAAACCGGCGTCATCCTGCACGGCTGACACCCCCGGCGGCGTCCTTGGACGGCACTGCACCCGAGCGGTGCTTTTCCAGGAGGGCAAAGACAGCGGGCAGGACGTCGGCACTGCCTGAGGCTTGTTCCTCGGCTATGCCTAATCGGCGGAAGATGGAGCTGCGGCGTTCTGCGCGTTCGGCCATGGCAGCTTCGTAGGCTGCCTGGATTTTGCGGTTCCCGGCCAAGGGCGCTGGAATGACCTGTCCCGTCCCCACATCGGTACTGTTCGGGGATTCGTGGCCGGCCACCGGCGCAAGGTCCGCGTCCCGGATGGTGAGCCAGAGGACTTCGTGTCTGGCTCGAAGCCTGCGCATCAGGCTCTCAGTGCGGGCGTCGGGCATGAACTCGTCCGCGATGGCAACAATGAGAAGGCGTCCCTTGAGGTACCGCAGGACGTAGTCCAGTTGCTCCGCGAGGGAACTGGCCGGCCCCTGGTCCGAAATGCTCGAGTCCACCTCCCGCAGGAGTCGTTCCAGGTTCTCCTCACCGCTGCGCGGCGGGACATACCGGCTTGTGGTTCCATTGCCGTGCAGCAGGCCGACGTCGTCACCGTGACGGCACGCCAAATAGCCCAGGACCCCGGCAGCATGAACGGCGAGGTCCTTCTTCGATTCACCGGACAACGCCTGGGCGGCCATGGTCCTGCCGGTATCCACCAGCAACAGCACTGAATGCCGGCGGACCGCAACATACCGCTTGACTAGGGGCGAGCCGTGCCGTGCGGTGGCCTTCCAATCAATGTCCCTGACTTCATCTCCGGGCACGTAGGCCCGAAGCTCGTCAAAGTCCAGGCTGCGGCCTTTGAAGACAGAGCCGTACTCGCCATCAAGCAGGGTAAGGGTCCGCCGGTGGGCGAAGATGAACATCTTCGACTTGACCCGGCGAAGCAGGCTGAGCACTCGTTGTCCCCGCTACGGTGTCTGGACGGACGCCACGACGGCATCAATGACGGCCTCCACCGGGACACCTTCCACCACGGCATCGAATCCCAGAATGATGCGGTGACGCAGAATGCGGTGGGCAAGGCTCTTGACGTCCTCGGGAATCACGTGGTCCCGGCCGTTGAGCAGGGCCAGCGCCCGTGCCGCCTGGCTGAAGGCAATACTGGCCCTGGGGCTGGCGCCGAACTCCACCAAGTTGGCCAGCCGGGGCTCCAGGTACTGGGAGGCATGGCGGGTGACATAGGCAAGGCCGACGATGTACCTGACGATGGCAGGGTCGATGTAAACCCGCTTCACGAGTTCCTGGACCTGGACCACGGCGTCCAGGGAAGCAGCAGCCGGCGGTTTCTGCCCGGCATCGAACACCCCGGCGTCGATCCGTCGGATGACCTCGGCTTCCTCGGCCGGGCTCGGATAGTCCAGGACGTCCTTAAGCATGAAGCGGTCCATCTGGGCTTCGGGCAGCCTGTACGTCCCCTCCTGCTCGATCGGGTTCTGTGTTGCCAACACCAGGAACGGCTGCGGCAAAGGATAGGACTCACCACCGATGGAGGTCTGCCGTTCCTGCATGGCCTCCAGCATGGCGCTCTGCGTCTTGGCACTGGACCTGTTGATTTCATCCAGCAGGACGATGTTGGCATGGACCGGGCCCAGCTGGGTGACGAAAGTGCCCTTGGCCGCATCAAAAATCTGGGTGCCCGCAATGTCACTGGGCAGCAGGTCCGGTGTGCACTGGATGCGGCGGAACTCTGCACTGACGGACTCCGCAATGGCCTGCGCGGCAGTGGTCTTGGCAAGGCCTGGAACACTTTCCAGTAAGACGTGGCCGCCGGTCAACAACCCGATGACCAAGGTCTCACGAAGCCTTGATTGGCCAACCACCTTGTTCTCGAAACTCCGCACGATGCTCCCCACCAGCTGCTGGGCACGGGCCATGTCCGGTGCGTCGATTCCGGCCGTGGCTGTGGTCTGTTGCACTCTGGTCCCCTCGCTGGCTTCTCTGATCCCGGGCAGTTCCGGCACGCGGTACCTTATACGCGATACCTGGTACCTGATGCACGACCCTGCACGGGCCACTCTATCCAAGCCCTCCCTGTTCAGGGCCGCAATGGGGACCCCTCCCCATGCAGCCTTTCGAGGTCTATCCTTTTGCCATGCATCAGCTACCAGCCGCCTACCAGAACTACCTCGCCGCCCAGGACCAACACGTCATTGACGCAGTACGGCCCGTCCTCCTCCAGTCCGCCGCCGATGAACGCCACGGCGTAAGGATCGTCTACAACACCGGCTCCACCGGCCACCAGGCACACCTGGACGAATCCATCCCCTACGGTGTGATCGTGGAGGACATCGACTGACTACCCCCTTTGGCTCCAGCTACCCCTTCTGGCTCCAGCTACCCCTTCATGGCCCCGGACAGGGCAAAGGAGTTACCCAGTCCCCGTGACACCAGCGCGTAGAGCACCAGCACCGGGACCGAATACAGGATCGAAAACGCCGCCAACTGGCCGTAGGCGATCGCCCCATGCTGGCCAAAGAAACTGAAGATGGATACCGCCGCCGGCTGCTTGTCCGGCGACAACAACAGGATGAACGGAACAAAGAAGTTCCCCCACGCCTGGATGAAGACGAAAATGAACACCACTCCGAGCCCTTGCCTCATCAGTGGCAGGACAACGGTGCGCAGCGCGGTCATGGGCGATGCCCCATCCATCCACGCCGCTTCCTCCAGCTCCAAAGGGACCGAGTCCATGAAGTTCTTGGTCATCCAGATCGCCATGGGCAGCGTGGTGGTGGCCATGAAGAATATGGTTGCCGGCATCGAATCCAAGAGATGAAGTTGGACGAACAACCCGTACACCGGAACCATGATTGCTGTCACCGGCAACGAGGTACCGAACAGCACCGTATACATGAACGGCTTGTTGAACCGGGATTGGTACCTGGACAAGGGATACGCGGCAAGCACCGCGGCCACGAGGTTCACCGCAGCTGTCCCGGCAGACAACCAAAAACTGTTGGCCAACGGCTGGAACAGCAGCTCCGGAGTCAGCACGGCGCTGAAATTGGCGCCCGACGGCGACGACGGCACCTTGGTCCGGTAGCCGGCCTGGGGATCGACGGCAGCCAACAGCAACCACAGCAGGGGCGCCACGAAGCACACCCCGATCAGCACCAAGGCGATATTCGCCCCTAGCCGTGCCCGGGAACGGGAGCCGCCACCCGTCGTCGTGCCTGTACTGGTTCTGCGCGCTCGCAGTCCTTGGGCGGTCATGGGCGCCGCTCCCGCAACAGATGAACGTAAATGGCGCCGAAGACCATACCCAACAGGATCAGCACGGAGGCCACCGCTGTGCCATATCCGATGTCGCCGAACTTGAACGCCTCCTGGTACGCCAGAACAGGCAGCGTAGTACTGGCATTGGCCGGGCCGCCCGCCGTCATCACCCAAATAAGCGTGAACACTGCCAGCGTTTGGAGCGTGATCAACATCAGGTTGGTGGTGATGCTGTTCCGGATCAACGGCAGGGTGATGAAGGTGAGCCTTTGCCATCCCCGGGCGCCGTCCATCAGGGCTGCTTCGGAAATATCCATCGGTACATCGGCCAGCGCAGCCCGATACACCAGCATGGAGAAGGCCGCGCCGCGCCAGGTGTTGGCCAGGATGATCGCCACCAGGGGAAAGGAATACAGCCAATCCGGCCCCTCGATGCCCACCACGCCCATCATCTGGTTCAGCGTTCCGTCCCGGTTGAAGTAGGCATAAGCAGCAAACGCCGCCACGATTTCCGGGAGTACCCACGCTGAAACCACCGCTGTACCCACCAAGGAAGAGACCAGTCTGTGTGATCGCGTCATCAGCAGCGCTATCAGCAAACCCAGGACGTTCTGGCCCAGCACCGCAGATGCGGCGACGAACACCACTGTCAGCCACGCCGCAAGCGGAAACGAATCGTCTCCGAACATCCGGAGATAATTCCCGGCGCCCACCCACTGGGGATCCCTCGCCGCTTTGCCCGTTAACGCGGCGTCAGTAAAGGACGCGTAAAAGGACCACAGCACCGGAGCCAGCAGGAAGATCACCAGCAGCAAAATGGAGGGAACCACCGGCAGAAGCCGCAGGACGCGGCGCATGCTCATTTCTCCAGGACCTTGTCCTCACCAACAAGCCGGCGAACGGTGGCATCGTATTCCGCCGCAGCGTCCTCGGGGCTTTGCTTGCCAGTGATCACTGACTCTGTGGCCACCTGGACGGCAGTGGAGATCTTCGGGTAGTCGGCAGTGGCCGGCCGGTAGTGGGTCACTGCCACCAGGTCCGAAACATCTTTCACAAAGGGGTTGGCAGCCAGATAATCAGCTTCTGCGGCAACATCGGTCCGGACAGCAATCTGTGAATTATTGATGTCATAGGCCAGCGCGTTCTTCTTGTTCAACGCCGTGGTGAGGAACTGGAAGGAGAGGTCAGGGCTTTTGCTGTTCGCACCTACTGCCAGCGTCCAGCCACCGGACATACTGACGCCTCCGGGCTCCTGACCATCACGGGTGGGGAACATGGCGACGCCCATGTCCTGCTCATATCCGGCCCATTCGTAGGTGCCGCCCTTCTGCCAGAACGACGGCGCGTAGGAACCTTCCACGGTGGCTGCCAGTTTTCCCTGGGGGAACCACTCGCCAAAGACCTTCTTCCAGATGTTGGCATCCAGGGCCTCGGCAGGGCTCACTGCGAGTTTCTCGTCGTACAGGGTCTTCAGGAAAGCCAGCGAGTCCGTAAATCCCTGCGAGCCGACCACCCACTTCTTTGCATCCACGTCATACAAAGTGCTGTCGGTCCCATACAGAAGCTCATAGAACCCCTGCATGACAGAACCTTCGCCGGTTCCCTTGCCCGCATACATATTGAAGGCGATCGCGTTCGGATCCGATGCCTTCACCGTACGGGCCATGGTCAGGACGTCCTCCCAGGACTTAGGTTGCCAGGGCAAGGAAATACCTGCCCTTTGGAGGACTTTCTTGTTGTACCAAATGGCTCTGGTATCCGTACCCAGAGGCACCGCGTAAATACTGCCGTCATCTGCACGGCCGGCGGCCTTGGCAGCATCGTTGAACAGGGACCAGTCATCCCACTTTTCAAGGTAGGGATCAAGCTTAAGGAGGTATCCGGCGTCGACATCCGAACGGACCTTGAAGGTGTCCTCGTAGAAGACATCCGGCGCGGTGTCCGCTGAACGCTGCGCCAAGGCGAGCTTGGTACCGTAGTCGTCATCGTTTGCCTGGATGGGCTGAAGCTCCACCGCCACACCGGAGTTGGCGGCCTCAAACTCCTTCTTGGCGTCCTGCATGACGGCGTCGAGGGCAGTAAAGGCATCCGTCTTTTGATAGACGATCTTCAGCGTTTTATTCCCTGCCGCGTCAGGCGTTGGTGAACAGGAACTGGCTGCCACAACCACGGCGGCGATTGAAACCATGGCGGCGAGCCTTCCCGCCACATGCCTCAAACCGGCTAACTTCATCGGGCGGCCCATGGTGCTCCAATCCGTCAAACGCAGTACTGAATCAGCCTTCCAGAAGGAGCCGCTGGGCACGCGGTGCCAGCATGTGCTCCAGGACGAGGCACGCGGCGCCGATTGCGCCCACATCCTCGCCCACTCCGGTTCCTACAACTTCGAGGTCATGAATCATCCGGGCAGCATTGTTCCTGTCCAGCAATTCCGGCACCCGCTCCAGGAAGTAAGGCGCCATCCGGCCCCAGAAGGGACCACCGAAGACCACGCGCTCAACATCCAAGGTATTGGTCACCACCGACACAGCACGGGCCACGAGGGTGGCCGACTTGTCCAGGATGGCAATTGCTTTCTTGTTCCCGGCGTCAGCCGCGTCGCACAGCTCGGCGAAACGCTCCTGGACCTCGGGTCCGTCCCTGCCCTCACGGCGACCATCCAGGACCCCGGCTGCTTCGGCCTCGGCGACCAGGACCTGGGGGATGCAGGATGACTTGACGCAACCGTGCAGCCCGCAATCACACAACGGGCCCGAAGGGTCAACCACGATGTGACCGATCTCTCCGGCATTGCCGGACGTTCCACGGACCACTTCGTCGTTGAGCACAATTCCGCAACCGATGCCCGTACCCATGTACATAAAGACAAAGCTGCCGGCACCGCTCGCGCCACCTGCCCAGGTCTCGGCCACAGCCGCGCTGGTGACGTCCTTGTCCACCAAGGTCTCAAGACCGGTGGCCTCGCTCAGGGCTTCACGGATACGCACCCGGTTCCATCTGGTCAACAGGGGCGGCTCCACAACGGAACCTTCATCCAGATCTATCGGGCCGGGGACAGCAACGCCAAGTCCGGCGATCTTGGACGCATCTACGCCCGACTCTTCCACCAGAACCTTTATTTGCGCCGCGATGCTGGTGATGACGTCGGCGGGGTCCCCGCCAGGGGTGGACATCCGGGAATGCCGGACAACGTCGCCCAACAAGTCAAGGACTACGAAAGTGATCACGGCAGGGTCCAGATGAACGCCCACGGCATACATACCGGCAGGGTTCAACCGCAGGATGGTCCGCGGCTTGCCCGGACCCGAACCTTCCTTGCCTGCCTCGACAATCAGCTGCTGATCCAGCAGGCGCCGGGAAATATTGGAAATGGTTTGGGGGGAAAGTCCAACAATCTGCGCCAGCTCCACGCGGCTGAGTCCCTGCGCCGAACGCCGGATCGCCTCCAGAATGACGGTCAGATTGAAGTCCCCCATACGGGGTAGATTCGTTCCGCGCCTCGGTGTCGGCTGCCGGATCTCAGTCACTGATGCCCCTCGTCATTCGGAAAAACTTCGTCGAATTTAGTCTGTGTCTGCATCGTACGATACCCGTGCCCCCGCGGATACGAGCACACGCTGGCGCCCGGGTCAGGGCTTGATAACAATGCCCCTGAATTGTATGTGACAGCTCCCCGGACCGTGGCTTGATGACGGTGGCCTCAGGATTTGCGGCTGCGCGTCACCGTGAACTTCGGATTGCGGCCAACCTCCGACGTCGGCCCGATCATCCTTTCCAGCTGGCCGCGGTACTGCAAGTGGCTGTTGTAGACGGTCCACAGCTCACCACCCGGCGCCAGGATCCGCGAGGCTGCTTCGAACATCTTAAGGGCTGCTCCCGCATGGACGCTGGCCCCAACATGGAAAGGCGGGTTCAGCAGGATGAGGTCCGCACTGCCGGGCCCCAGCGTGGACATCGCGTCATCGTGCAGGACAGCGACCCGCTCCCCCACACCATTGGCATCGGCGGTACCGCGGGCCGAAGCAACCGCAGCAGCGGATTGATCAGTTGCCAGCACGTTGGCCTCTTCATGGCGCAGGGCATACATGGTGGCCAGTATTCCGGTGCCACACCCCAGGTCCACCACGCGGCGTGCTGACGGCATCATCTCGAAGTACGTCAGAAGGAAGCGTGTCCCGATGTCAAGGCGCGCGCCGGAGAAGACTGCCCCATGGGCACACACCGTGATTCCCAGCTCCGGCAACGGTTCCACCACGGGGAAAGGGGGCGTGTCCGGAGCATCTTTGGGGTCCCGGGCAATGAGCACCCTGGATTTCTGCCGGGCCAGTTGGGGTTGGACGGAGGAGAAGTACTTCTCAAGGACCGCGTTCATACCCACGGACATGTGCTTGACCCGGCCACCTGCCAAGACCACCGCATCCTTGGCTGCGAAGCGTGCCACGGCATCGGCAATTTCCTCCAGTTCAGCCAGTGACTTCGGCAGTTGGACGAGGATCAATCCGGCGTTGGCCAGCAAATCCGAATCCAACCCGTGCTGCGTGAAGCGGCCTTCCAAACCTGTTGCGGCTGCGTTGCGCTCCAAGGCGAGCCTTCCGGTGGCCAGATCCTGGTGGACACGGACATGCCCGACACCGAGCCCGGCCAGGGCTCCCAGTGTCAGGGCTCCGTAACGGTCCCCCACCACTACCAATTCCGAGCCGTCCTCGAACATTCCGGCCGCAGTTTCCAACAGAAGGCGATCCGTGGCGTCGTAGGCAAGCAAGTTCTCCGCCGCAACGTCAGGGACCCTGCTCAGCGAGCCAAAAACAGCGTCCAATTCCAATGCCGTCACGATGCAGGTTCTCACTTTCGTTGCGTTTTTGACTCGACTTTGCCAGTGCTTGGGAGGACCCTGAGAGTGCAGCACTCAAACACCTGGTTGTCCCCACACGTGGTGAACCCATCACACCGGCGGCAGGCACGCGTCGCGGTGGCCAAGGAGCCAGGCACCGGGACCATTCCCCATTCCGGCTCCCCCTCCCCTGCGAGAAGCCATGAGTGTCAATGTTGTCACGAACCTTGAAGTAAAGTCCCACAACTCTCCCGATGAAGCCCGGCGCCCGGAAAAGACGGTGCTGGATCTTGTCACGGTGGGAGACTACACAATCGGCCGTATGACCTTTGAACCGGGTTGGAACTGGGCCGACTGCATCAAACCAATAGTTGGTACCGATTCCTGCCAATTGAGCCATGTGGGATTCTGCGTTTCCGGCACGCTGGACGTTGAAACCGACGACGGCGGCCGGGTCAGTATCACCGCCGGCGATTCCTACTCGATCCCACCGGGACACAACGCCCACGTAGTTGGCGACCAGCCGTTCCAGGGTGTCGAGTTCGTCAGCGGTGCCGAATTCGCCAAGCGACCTGAATAGGCCTGCTGCTTCCAGGCAAAGCAAAAAGACCCCGCTCAATTGAGCGGGGTCTTTTTCCGAAGTGGAGCTGAGGGGACTCGAACCCCTGACCCCCTGCATGCCATGCAGGTGCGCTACCAGCTGCGCCACAGCCCCGGAATTGTTCACTCCTTGGCGAAGTTTTTCTCTTCCCGTCGAAGCAACTCGTCAATACTAACCACAATCCCCCGAGAAGAGAAATCGCCTGCGAGTGAACCGCCTCACACTGATGACGGCCCTTGATTGTGGCGTCCGGCAGCCAAGGCGCGCTGGACGAAACCACCGCGCCTCCCCCAAACGGGCTGCCGTCGGGCGCGCTGTAAACAGCCCGCTCCCCAAGAAGTCTAAGATCCATGCCTCCAGAAACCAAACCGTTCAGTCGGTTTAATTGAGGGAACGGAATAGGGCCGATGATAGCGTTATGGGGTTCCCGCAGCACTTCGCCCGGGCAATGCCCGCGGATCATCGCGTCCCGCGCAATTACTGGAAAGGTCACTCACCGCCGATGCAGCAACGTGCACAGGACACCCGCCTGGCAGTCATCGAAGGTGCGGCACGGGTGTTTGCGGACATCGGGTACGGAAACGCCAGCCTGGCCGACATCACCAAACGTGCGGGCGTGACCAAAGGCGCACTCTACTTTCACTTCACTTCCAAACGGGACCTTGCCCTGGCCGTGATCGACGAGCAACACGCCTTGGTACAGGCTGCCGGCGCCGACATTGCATCCTCCGACAACCCGGCCCTGGAAAAACTCATCGGACTCTGCAGAATGTTCGGGCAGCAACTTTTGGATGTCCCCATTGTGCAAGGTGGTATCCGACTCACCTTCGAGGCCTCCGCCTTCCAAGCTGACGTATCCGGCCCTTACCAGGATTGGATCACCACGGCCGAGCAGTTGCTGGTCCAAGCCCAGGCGGAGGGCGATGTCCGGGCCGACCTGGACGCTGCAGCCTTTTCCCGCTACCTGGTTTCCTCATTTACAGGAGTCCAGATGGTCTCCGAGGTCCTCACCGGGCGGGACGATGTCATGGCAAGAATCGAGCAGATGTGGGAGTTCATGCTGCCGGCATTGGCGTCAGGCGCCGACAAGTAAACACCCGCGTCCAAGGCGGAGCCTTGCTTCGGCCGCCGGGGCAGTTCGCGCCGCGGGGGCAGTTCGTAAAGCTACCTTCCGGGGACAGCAAAAGGGTCCTGCCTTCCTTGAGGAAAGCAGGACCCTTGATGGTGGAGCTGAGGGGACTCGAACCCCTGACCCCCTGCATGCCATGCAGGTGCGCTACCAGCTGCGCCACAGCCCCATATTCTTGCTGCTTCGCGGTCAACATTTCAGCCATCCGCGCCGAAGCAACTCAAATATCTTAGAACAGCATTTCCGAAAATTCCAAATCGGGAATATTCGGTTGCCGTCATTCCCTAGCGCTCGGAGTCCTCCGCAGAAACAGCCTTTGCCGAGGCGTCGTCACCGAGCTCCAGGTCAACTACAGGGCAGTCCTTCCAGAGGCGTTCCAAGGCGTAGAACACCCGATCCTCAGCGTGCTGGACGTGGATCACGATGTCTGCGTAATCGAGCAGAACCCAGCGGCCCTCCGAGCGACCCTCGCGGCGTACGGGACGAAGATCCTGCTTGAGAAGTTCTTCCTCAATGCCATCCACGATTGCATTGACCTGGCGCTCCGTAGGAGCAGAAGCAATCAGGAAGATGTCGGTAAGCGCCAACCGCTCGCTGACATCCAGGGCTACGATGTCCTCGGCGAGCTTATCGGCAGCGGCACGCGCGGCGTGGCGGGCGAGAGTGATGGATTGTTCATGTGCAGACACGGGGACTCCTTGTTGTGGCCTGTGGCCTTGATGTGGCGTATGCCGGGGATAAAGCGGAACTAGCCGCTGGTGATCATGATGATGCCGACGATGAGCGCAACCAGGCCCAAAGCCAAAACACCGTACTGCAGGAGCCTGTTGCGCTGCGCCCTGGCCAGTCCCGCCGTATTGGCGTCCAATGGATCCAGCCCGTAAGCGGTGCTGGCGGAAATTGGTGGTCGCTGCGTGTCTTCGCTGGGCTCTACTGGGGCAACAGGCTTTTTCCTGGCCGACCTGGCAACAGCTTCAGCACGGGCAAGAACTCCTGCACGGCCCCGGGAAGCCGGCTTCTTGACCTGCGGCTGGTCCACTGCTGGACCTGCTGAGGTAATCAGGGGCACAAAGGTGGTGCTGGGACGCTTCATGACCGGGCGCTCAACACCAGGAACCTTGACGAACTCCAAAGGAGTCACCATGGCCAGGTTGTTGGCGGTGGACGGACCGGAACTGGCCGCCTGCGACTTGGCCTGGCCAGACTTGGTGTGCTCGGCCTTTTGTTGCCCGGCCCTTTGTTGCTCGGCCTGGTGCTGATCGGCGAGCTTTTGCTTGGCTGCAGCACGTTTGTTCAGGACCGCCGCACGCTCGGCCAAAGCAATCTGCTCCGCCAGTACCGTTGGATCAACAGCCAACGGATCCTGCTCGGCAATGTGCTCCAGCTTGGCCGTCTGGTTCTGGACTTGCGCGGCAATCAATTCACGGACAGCCAGCGCCTGCTCGACGGACATCCCGGATTCCGCAGCGGCCTCAGGGGCTTTGTCTTGGAGTGGCCCTTGGGCGGCTCCGGCGTTGACGGCCTCAGGCTGTGCCGGACCGGGCTGTGCAGAATCCGGCTGTGCCGAACCGGGCTGTGCAGAATCCGGCTGTGCCGCACCGGGCTTTGCACCCTCCGTCCTGATGGCGTCGGGCTTGGCAGAACCGGGCTGGTGAGCCGAGGTCTTGGCGGCGTCGGACTTGGACAAACCCGGCTGGACTGGACCAGGCTGGGCATTGGCTGCCTTGGGGTTGCCGGCCGCCTGCGCGTCAGCTTTTCCGGCCTCGGGCGTCGGGGAACCAGGTTTGGCCGCTTCCTGCGTTGAACCCGCTGCTGGAACGATTGGATTCATCGACGTAGCAACCTCGGCCTGAAGCTGCTGAAGTCGGAGCTGACGCCGGGTGGGAGGCCCGCCGCCGGAAAGTTGTTCTTCCTTGTCCGCAAGTTCCTTGATGGTCCGCAGAGCTGCACGGTCACGTGCCCGGACCTGCGAGGATCGCTCCTGCGCTGCGGTTCCTACTGCATCCACGGGACCATCAGCGGCCCGGCGATTGCGGGTTATTGGACGATCCGAGCCGTCACCGGTGTTGATTTTGGCGGGCGACACCGGGTCCACGGCGGCGGCCGTTGCCGGCGTCTTCGGCTGGGCTGGGCTGCTCGGCTGGGCAGCGCCGCTCGGCTGAGCCGGCGTCTTCGGCTGGGCAGCGCCGCTCGGCTGGGCTGGGCCGCTCGGCTGGGCTGACTGGGCAGCTGCATCTTGTTTCGCTGTCGCCTCTTGCTGCGCTGATGCCTCTGGCTGTGCCGTGCCCTCAGCCTGCTCTTCCCGGGCGCGGCGAAGCTCACGCCTGCTGCGGATGGGTCGCTGTTCCTGGCTGCTCATTAAAAACTCATTCAGTACGTGCTTGGTCGTCTGATCCGGATAGTGCTGGCGTCAGCTCCCCGGCTGGAGGCTGGGGTGCGTACAGTCCATATTTTGCGATGTATTGCACCACGCCGTCAGGCACGAGGTACCAGACAGGGTTGCCTGCGCCTACGCGGATGCGGCAATCCGTGGAAGAGATCGCCATGGCAGGGACTTCGAGCAAGCTGACGTCATCAGTTCGCCCGAGGTCGTTCAGTTCATGTCCGGGACGGGTGACCCCGACAAAGTGCGCCAGGGACCACAACTCGTCCACATCTTTCCAGGACAGGATCTGGGCCAGGGCATCAGCTCCGGTGATGAAGAACAGGTCTGCATCTGGACGCTGGGCCCGAAGATCACGAAGGGTGTCAATGGTAAACGTGGGCCCGGGACGGTCAACGTCCACCCGGCTCACTGTGAACCTCGGGTTGGAAGCCGTGGCGATCACTGTCATCAAGTACCGGTGCTCCGGCTCGCTGACGAGCTTGTGAGATTTCTGCCAAGGCTGTCCCGTGGGCACGAAAACCACTTCGTCGAGTCCGAACTTGGCTGCTACTTCACTGGCAGCCACAAGGTGGCCGTGATGAATGGGATCGAACGTTCCACCCATCACGCCCAGCCGGAGCCTGCGCCCCGACTCCCCACGTGGTGTTGCGGCAATAATGTTAGTGGCCCTGCCCGTGGGTGTGCTTGTTCGGGTGCTGGCGGTGCGGGTCAGCGTGCTCTTCAACAGCCTCGTGGCGGTTGCCCAGGTTGGTGTAGGAAAGAGTGACGAACATGAGGACAAGCAGGAACGCGAACATCACGATGCCAAAGACCCACGGCTCTGCCCACAGGGGTGCGAGTTCCTCGTGGCCGCCGCCTTCAGTTTCGGCGGCAATGGACGTGGCGATCTGCTGAAACAGCATCTTCTCCCCTAGTTGGTTCTCAAAGGTTTTGCACGGCGGGGCTTCCCGACGTTCCGGACTTCTGTTCTATGTTACCGCGTTGCTAGCTGCGGACTTGGCCTTCGCCTTGGACGATCCACTTGGTGGTAGTCAGCTCAGTGAGTCCCATGGGACCGCGCGCGTGCAGCTTCTGCGTCGAAATGCCGACCTCGGCACCGAGTCCCAGTTCACCGCCGTCGGTAAACCGCGTGGAAGCGTTCACGATCACCGCTGCAGAATCTATTTCCGCGATGAATTTCTCGGCGTTCGCGAGGTTGTTGGTGAGGATCGCCTCGGTGTGCCCCGTTGTCCACGTGCGGATGTGGTGGAGTGCCTCATCCAGGTTGTCCACCATGGCTACCGCCAGGTCAAGGTCCATGTACTCGGTGGCCCAGTCGTCGTCGTCCGCGGGAACGGTTTCAACGTCCCCACCCAACGCAGCGGCAATCCTCTCATCCACATGGAGCGTCACCCCATGTGCACGCAGGGCCTTGGCGACAGCAGGAAGCACCGTTGCACGGGAGTGCACCAGCAAGGTCTCCACCGTGTTGCAGACACTGGGGCGCTGCGTTTTGGCGTTAAGGAGGATCTCCACGGCCATTTCTTCACTTGCCGACTCATCGATGAAGATGTGGACGTTGCCTTCGCCTGTTTCAATGACGGGCACGGCAGAGTTGGTCACAACCGTCTGGATGAGGTCGCGCCCACCACGGGGTATGAGGACATCCACGCGGCCGCGGGCACGCATGAGCACGTTGGCGCCTTCGCGGCCGTACTGGTCCACGGTCTGGACAGCATCGGCCGGCAAGCCCACCGAGTCCAGTGCTTCCCGAAGGATCCGCACCAGCGCTTCATTGGTGTTCGCAGCAGCGGAGCCGCCACGGAGGATCACGGCGTTGCCGCTTTTCAGGGCCAGGCCGGCGATGTCGACTGTGACGTTGGGGCGTGCCTCGTAGATTGCGGCTACCACGCCCATGGGCACGTTGACTTGCCGGAGCCGGAGGCCGTTGGGGAGCGTCTGCCCGCGAACCACGTTTCCCACGGGATCGGGCAAACCGGCAAGGTTCTCCAACGCGGCGACCAGGCCGTCAATCCGGGCAGGCGTCAGGGTCAATCGGTCCAGGAGTGCTGCCGACGTCCCATTGGCGCGGCCCACGGCGATGTCCTTGGCGTTGGCCTCCAAAACATGTTTCCGGTTCTCCACCAAGGCAGTTCCAATGGCGCGCAGCGCACGGTCCTTCCAGGCGCGGTTTGCCTGGCCCATGCGGCGGGCGGCCTTACGGGAACGGTCGGCAATGGCGTGGACTGCGGCTTGGACATCCTCCGGGGAGAGCGGAGCACCTCCTGCCACAGGGTTCTCCGGCGTGATACCGGCAGCACCGGAAACGTCGGAGATCACAGGGGCATCAGGGGTCAGCGCTTCAGTCATGCTCCAAGTTTAGATGAGCGGGACGTCCGCAGGAGCACCAAATCATCAACATGAACAACTTCGCGGTCGTAGCCCCGGCCCATCGACTGCCCGAGCTCCTGGGTAGTGCGCCCCAGCATGCGTGGAAGTTCGTCCGAGGAGTAGTTCACCAGCCCACGTGCCACCACGGTTCCGTCGTGTGCCACCATCTCCACGGGGTCGCCGGCTTCGAAGTCACCGCTTACCTCCGAAATGCCCGCAGGAAGGAGTGACCTATGCCGTTCGCGTACGGCTTTGACCGCACCGTCGTCGAGCATTAACCGTCCTTGAACCGTAGCCAAGTGCGCCAACCACAAAAGCCGGACGGGCTTGCGGTTGCCGTTGACCGAGAACCAGGTCCCCACGTCCTCCCCCGCCAAGGCGGCTGCGGCATTGGCGGTGGACGTTACCAGGGCATGGATGCCGGAGCCGGCCGCGATCGAGGCCGCCTCAACCTTGGTCATCATTCCACCTGTTCCGACGCCGGCCTTGCCGGCCTTGCCGATGGTCACATCGGCGAGATCCTGGGGACCTTGGACCAGCGGAATACGCTTGGCACCCTGGGACGGCGGACCGTCGTAGAGGGCGTCGACGTCGGACAGCAGCACCAAGGCATCGGCGCGGACCAAGTGTGCCACCAAAGCGGCCAGGCGATCGTTGTCGCCGAACCGGATCTCGTGGGTAGCCACAGTGTCGTTCTCATTTACCACCGGCACTACGCCGAGGTTCAGCAGCCGGTCCAGGGCCCTGAAGGCATTGGTGTGCTGGGTGCGGCGCATCAGGTCGTCCGCGGTCAACAACACTTGGCTGACCGTCACGCCATGGGCACTGAAGGCCTGCGTGTAGCGGGCCATCAGCAGTCCCTGGCCCACACTGGCAGCAGCTTGCTGCGTTGCCAGGTCCTTTGGCCGTTTGGCCAACCCCAAGGGAGCCAGGCCAGCGGCGATTGCCCCGGAGGAAACCAGGATAATTTCGGTGCCGGCATTGCGCTTCTCTGCCAAGGCATCAACCAGGCCTGCCAGGGATTTCTCCGAAATACCGCCCTTGATGCTCGTCAGGGAAGAGGAACCGACCTTGACGACAATGCGCTTGGCGGTGGCGAGGGCCTGGCGTTCAAGGCCCTCGGCGGTGCCAGGAGCGTCGATGGTCCTAGTCGTCATCACCGGAGTCCAGGGTGCTCTCCCTCACAGTCTGGGCGCGGCGGCCACTGACGGATTCGGTCCAGATGCCTGCCTTGCGCTCGGCTTCAAGTTCTGCACGCGCGGCTGCCTTTGCTTCGCGGCGCTCGATCTGCTCATCACGCTTCTGCGAACGCGTGGGGCGATCGCCAATGTCGGCAACGCGGATGTCGGTACCACGGGGGGTGGCCAGGAGTTCGGCACCGGCCATCATGGTGGGCTCCCAGTCGAACACGACGCCGTCGTCCTCACCGATGACCACGGTATCGCCCGGCTTGGCGCCAACTTTGAAGAGCTCCGTTTCAACACCCAGCTTGGCCAGTCGGTCTGCAAGGTAGCCAATGGCCTCTTCGTTGGTGAAGTCGGTCTGCTTGACCCACCGCACGGGCTTTTCGCCCAGGACGCGGAACAGCGGCTCGAGGTTCTTTTCTTCGCGGCGGATCTTGAAGCCGGATTCGTTGACTGCGCGCGGCCTGAGGACGGGCGGGGCCACCTTGGGAGGTGCGACTGCCACAGCATCCCGGGCAGCCTTGACGATCTCGGCCATCGCAAATCCGAGCTGGCGCAGGCCCTCATGGCTGGTAGCTGAGACTTCGAAGACACGGTAGCCGCGTGCTTCCAGGTCCGGACGGACGAACTCGGCCATGTCCTTGCCATCAGGAAGGTCAACCTTGTTGAGGACCACAAGCTTGGGGCGCTCGTTGAGCGGTACGACTTCGCCGTCAACTCCCGCGTAGCTCATGTCAACCGCGTACTTCTCCAATTCCGCCTCGATAATGGCGAGGTCGGACAAAGGATCGCGGTCCGATTCAAGGGTTCCGCAGTCCAGAACGTGCACCAGTGCGGCGCAGCGCTCAACGTGGCGGAGGAAGTTGTGGCCAAGGCCCTTGCCTTCGCTGGCGCCCTCAATCAACCCCGGAACATCGGCGATAGTGAAGCGGATATCTCCGGCCTGGACCACACCAAGGTTGGGAATGAGGGTGGTGAAGGGGTAATCGGCGATCTTCGGCCGGGCGGCAGACATGGCAGCGATGAGGCTGGACTTGCCGGCGGAGGGGAAGCCGACCAGCGCGATATCGGCGATGGACTTCAATTCCAGGACGATATCGCTGGATTCGCCTTCGATACCGAGCAGCGCAAACCCGGGAGCCCTGCGCTTCTGGGACGAAAGGGAGGCATTGCCAAGACCGCCTTGGCCGCCTGCAGCAGCAATGAATTCAGTACCCTCGCCCACGAGGTCAGCCAGGACTTCCCCGTCCTTGGTCTTGACCACGGTGCCATCAGGAACCGGAAGGATCAGGGTCTCGCCGTTCTTGCCGCCGCGCCAGTCACCCATGCCCGGGCCACCATTGGTGGCGTGGCGGTGGGGTGCGTGGTGGTAGTCAAGCAGGGTGGTGGTCTGGGCGGATACCCGGAGGATGACATCGCCGCCGTTGCCGCCGTTGCCGCCATCAGGGCCACCGAGGGGCTTGAACTTCTCCCGCTTGACAGAGACACAGCCGTGGCCGCCGGTTCCGCCGGATACGTGCAGTACTACCCGGTCTACAAAGCTAGCCACGTGGATCTCCTCATTTGCTGTCCTACAGCGTTTGTTGCTGTTGCCAGCGTTGTTGCAAAAACCAGCGCGCCCAAAGCGCCCTAGTCGATTGTAATGCGGTTAAAAGAACGGTGGAGCGGGCCGTTTGGCCCGCTCCACCGGTTCAGAACTTGTTGTTACTCTGCAGCTGCAGCAGCAACGATGTTCACTACGCGACGGCCGCGGCGAGTACCAAACTCAACCGCACCGGCCTGCAGGGCGAACAGGGTGTCGTCGCCACCGCGGCCAACGCCTGCACCGGGGTGGAAGTGGGTGCCACGCTGGCGAACGATGATTTCGCCTGCGGAAACTACCTGACCACCGAAGCGCTTGACGCCCAGGTACTGTGCGTTGGAGTCACGACCGTTGCGAGTGGAACTCGCGCCTTTTTTGTGTGCCATGTGAAATGCCTGCCTCTAAATTTCTGGGGAAACTGAAAAACCTGAACAGCGGGTAACGAAAGTTACGCGATGCTGGTGATCTTGATCTTGGTCAGTTCCTGACGGTGACCCTGACGCTTCCGGTAGCCGGTCTTGTTCTTGAACTTCTGGATGACGATCTTCGGACCACGAAGGTCTTCGAGGATCTCAGCCGTAACCTTGACGTTGGCCAGTTCCGCAGCTGCGGAGGTGACCTTGTCGCCGTCAACCAGGAGCAAGGCGGGCAGCTCAAGCGTGCTGCCGGCTCCACCGGGGACGCGGTTAAGCGTTACGTAGTCTCCAACGGAAACTTTTTCTTGGCGGCCGCCTGCGCGGACAATCGCGTACACCACTTGGGTACTCACTTCTCTCGACGTTTATAACTAAATTTGCGTGCGGAACCTTGAACCGGAATCAGGCTTGGTTCGCGCTGTGCCTCAACGCCGTGGACTTCTGATCGAAGTCCGCGAGTCATCCCATGAACAATTCCAAGGGGCATAACCCAAGTGTTGGCGTAAGCACCGAAGATCAAGATTACGCTAGTTTGACCTTCAGCTGCAAATGAGGCCGGGTCCGGAGGCTACCACGTGACTTGCGTCACCAGATGAAACGGACTCTCCCGGCACCGTGCCCATACAGCCTACAGGGTTTGAGGCCGATTAGCGTGATTGGGTCCGCGACGCGCTGTGGGCGAGTTGCGGATCCAGTCCAAAAGCCCTCTCCCACAGCCCTCAGGCAAAAACTCCGGGGGCATCGAAGAACGCCGTCTCGTAGCGGCAGGACAAGGCAAAAGCCTCCACCATGGCCGCCCGCTCCCCCTCCGACGCTGCAGCTGCAGCCGCGTCAGTGAAGTTGATCGCATTCCTGGTGGCCGCGGCAAAGTCCTCGTCGGCATAGGTCCGGAGCCAGTCCGCATAGGGGTGCCCTGCCGGGGACCCTGCCTCTACAAAAGCCGCATTGAGCTGCTGGCCAACCTCCGCGTACAGCCAATAGCAGGGCAGGATGGCTGCGAGAACCAGGGGGTAGCTGCCGCTGGCCGAGGCCGCCAGCAGATGATCCACGTAGGACTTGGTGACCGGCCCGGTCCCCGAGGATGCCTCGCGGGTGCTGAGCCAGTTCCTGTGCAGTTCCGATTCCACCTCAAGGCATTGCTGCGAGGCTTTCGCCCAGAACAGTTGCTCTTCTTCGCTGGGGGCCAGAGCGCCTGCACGCGCCAGCACCCTGGAGTACCCGTTGAGGTAGATGGCGTCCTGGGCGAGGTAGTAGTTGAACGCAGCTTCCGGGAGTTTGCCCGATTTCAGGCCCTCAATGAACCCGAGCTTGTAGATTGCCTCCAGCTCCACAGTGGCTTCCTTCCAGAGCGTCGCGGCAAAATCCCCACGCCTCAGGACCCTCTGGTGATGAAAATGGTGGACCGGACCGTTTCCGAGCCCCACCTCGAGGCTGTCAGCCTTGAGCAAGGCCCCAAGCAACCACGGTTTGACCTCGCGCAAGGACACTTCCCAGTCGCCGGTACGGGCCTGGACAGTGGCCAGCGCCGAGGACAACGAGCATCCTGTGCCATGGCTGTTCTGTGTATCCACCCGGGGGCCGGCTACCTCAATGACGTCCTGGCTCAGGAGTCCGCTGGTGTTCACCAGCGCGTCCGGGCATTCGGACCCCGCCAGGTGCCCGCCCTTCACCAGGACTGTATTGCCGCACTCAGCGGCGAGTCGTTTTCCCTGGTCCAATGCCGAAGCCCAGTCGGCCGCCTCAGCCTCCCCCAACAGCATGGCAAGTTCGGGGAGGTTGGGCGTGATGAGGTCAGCCAAGGGAAGCAGGGCACGCAAAGCCGACTCGGCGGATCCCTGCAGGAGCCTGTCACCACTGGTAGCCACCATCACCGGGTCAAGGACCACGACGGCGGGGCGCACCTCCTCGAGCCAGCGGCGGACCTCATCGATGACCGCTGCGTCACCGAGCATCCCGATTTTGACGGCATCGATGGCGATGTCCGTGCTGATGGCCTCCAACTGCAGCCGCAGGAATTCCACCGGGGGTACATGGACCGCGCTGACTCCTTTGGTGTTCTGCGCCGTCAACGCGGTCAATGCCGCCATGCCATAGCCGCCGTGGGCTGCAATGCTCTTCAGATCAGCCTGGATACCGGCACCACCGGACGGGTCCGAGCCTGCGATGCTCAGCACCCGGGGGGTTTCCCGTCCGGAAACGGCCAGAGGGTACACAGGAGAGTACGACGATAACGTCATGGGGACATCCCTTCGCCGGTGCTAACCGGACAGGTTCAACGGGTCTGGTCTCAGCCTGGCCCAATGCCCGGCACCCCGTGTCAGTCCACCAGCGTAGCCGGGATGCACAGCGGCCGTGGAACTTCGCCACGCTGAAGACCGGATATGACCGCTGGGGCGGACGGCAAAGGGCCCCGCAGTACCCGTCGGCGACGGTCTACTGCAGGGCCCTTTGTTGTCGAAATACTAGAGCTCGGAGGCCGGTACGCCCACCCCAAGGATGATGGGCTCCGCGGACGCGGCCTTCGTGGCTGGCTCTGAAGGTGCTTTGGCCTCGTGCGATGTTCCACCGGCAGCTGAAGCAGTAGCTTCGTGGTGCTCGACGCTGGTTTCGTTGGCGGCGCCCTGCGCCCGGCTGGCGCTGCGGTTGCGACGCCCACGGCGGGTGCCCGACGTCGACGCAGCATCATGGCCTGCATCCGCAGGCCTGGCTACGGCGACCGCGGGTGCGGCAGCTGCCTTGGGAGGGAGTACTTCTTCCGGCTTTTCGGCAGGAGCCGCGCCAAGGTGTGAGAAGGCCTCTGCAAGGAGGTCCAGGCTCATGGCCGGCTTGGCTGCCGGCGGTTCCTCGTGGTGTTCACCGATCGGCAGCGCTACTTCTTCGCCACCGAAACGCAGGACCGGAGTGGACCGTGCTTCACGGACAGCTGCTTCCCGCTCTGATTCACGTGAGGCCGGCTCTCCAGCCTCGCTCCGGGCTGCCTGCCCGGCGCTTGCCTGCTGCTGACCGGTTGCCCGTGCCTGCTCCTCCGCGCGGTGAACTTCGTCGTCGTGCAGGTGGGCTGCGTGCGCGGCGGCAGCGATGGTGGCCAGTGCCGCCCGGGTGGCCTCAGCTTTGGCCTGCTTGGCCGGGTCCTGCGGCTCGGTCGAAACAGGAGCTGCAGCCGGAGCGGGCGGTGCGGTGTGGACCGGCGCGGGGGCCTCGGCGACGGGTTGTCCGCCACCCTTGCCGCGGCGACGCTTGCGCTCCGTCCGTGCTGCGGGTTGCTGGGCCTCGGTGTGGGGACGGTGCTGCTCAGCGGCCACAACGTTGGCGCGGCGGTGCTCAACGGGTTCGTCGTGGGTGACGACGCCGCGGCCGGCGCAATGCTCGCACTGCTCACCAAAGACCTCCAGGAGGCCAGTGCCCATGCGCTTGCGGGTCATCTGGACCAAGCCCAAGGACGTCACCTCGGCTACTTGGTGCTTGGTGCGGTCGCGGCCCAGGCACTCAACCATGCGGCGGAGGACGAGGTCGCGGTTGGACTCAAGGACCATGTCGATGAAGTCGATGACGATGATGCCGCCAATGTCACGGAGGCGAAGCTGGCGGACAACTTCCTCAGCGGCTTCGAGGTTGTTCTTGGTGACCGTTTCCTCGAGGTTGCCGCCACTGCCGGTGAATTTACCGGTGTTGACGTCTACCACTGTCATGGCTTCGGTGCGGTCGATGACCAGCGAACCGCCCGAGGGGAGGAACACCTTGCGTTCCAGTGCCTTGTGGATCTGCTCGTCGATACGCCAGGCAGCAAAGATGTCCTGGTCCTTGGTCCACTTCTCAAGGCGGCCCACCAGGTCAGGGGCAACGTAGGTAACGTATGCCTCAATGGTGTCCCAGGCGTCGTCGCCGGAAACGATCAGTTTGGAGAAGTCCTCATTGAAGACATCACGTACCACCTTGATGGTCAGGTCCGGCTCGCCGTAAAGCAATTCCGGAGCCAGGACCTTGGTGGACGAGGCCTGTCCCTCAATGCCTTCCCACTGTGCGCGCAGACGGTTGATGTCGTGCGTCAGTTCCTCTTCGGATGCGCCCTCGGCAGCCGTGCGGACAATGACGCCGGCGTTTTCTGGCAGGCGGTCCTTCAGGATGCGCTTGAGGCGGTTGCGTTCGACGTCGGGAAGCTTGCGGGAGATGCCGGTCATGGAACCACCGGGAACGTACACCAGATACCGGCCGGGAAGGGAGATCTGGCTGGTGAGGCGGGCACCCTTGTGGCCTACGGGGTCCTTGGTGACCTGGACCAGCACAGAGTCGCCGGACTTCAAGGCGTTCTCGATCCGGCGCGGCTGGCCTTCGAGGTTGACGGCATCCCAGTTGACTTCACCGGCGTACAAGACGGCGTTGCGGCCGCGTCCGATGTCCACGAAGGCAGCTTCCATGGACGGCAGGACGTTCTGGACCTTGCCCAGGTATACGTTGCCGATCAGGGAATCCTGCTGGGTCTTGGAAACGAAGTGCTCAGCAAGCACACCGTCTTCCAGGACACCGATCTGAATTCTGTCGTCGCGCTGGCGGACAATCATCTGGCGGTCCACCGACTCGCGGCGGGCCAGGAACTCGGCCTCGGTGATCACCTGGCGGCGGCGTCCGGTCTCACGAGACTCACGACGACGCTGCTTCTTCGCTTCAAGCCTGGTGGAACCCTTGACACTGGCAACACGGTTCGATGGTGCAGTCTCCGTCATGGGCCGCGGGGCACGGACGCGCGTCACTGTGTTGGGCGGGTCGTCATCCGTTCCACCGGTCAGTTCAAGGTCCTGGTCACCACGGCGGCGGCGACGGCGGCGACGGGAAGTGACACCTTCGTCCGAGGTTTCAGCAACCGGAGCTTCTTCGTCCTCGGACTCGGCACCCTCTTCGGTCTCGTTTTCCTCGCGCTCGGTTCCGCGCCGGCCACGGCGGCCACGGCTCCGGCGGCGACGACGACTGCCGGCATCCTCCAGCTCATCCTCTGCGCCGGATCCGGTTTCTTCCTCCGGCTCTTCTTCCTTCTCCTCCACGGCTGCTACACGGGGAACAGTGGTGAGATCCGGGGCCTGGAAAATCATTGACGTGATGGAAACAGGCTCCAGGAAGAGCGAGGACGAACCTGCAGCGGCAGCTTCCTCCGGGGTTTCCTCAAGGGGAGCCGTCTCAGGGGTTGCTGCGGTCCCGGCTGCTTCAGCGGCAGGCGCGGCTGGCTGGGAGCCGGCGTCCGGCGTCGTGGGTTCAACGGCGGTTTCCGCCGCGGCCTCCACAACGGTTGCTGCTTCCCCAACCACCGGCGCTTCTGCCTCGGCCTTGGGTTTGGCAGTACGACGACGGCGGACCGGCTTTTCGGGTGCGGGTTCGGCAACGGCTTCGGGCTGGTTCCCTGCAGCGGCTTCCGGCGCGGCAGCAACTTCCTCGCCCAAGCCCGGCAGTGGCTCGGCAGGTTCGGTCTTCTTACGTGAGCGGGTACGCCGAACGGGCGCAGCGGGAGCTTCGGCGGCTTCCGGTGCTGTGGCGGCTTCGCCGGCTTCAACCACAGGTGCTTCGGCGGCCTGCGCTTCTACCCCGGCTGCGACTTTGGGCGCAGCCTTGCGCCGGGTCCGGGTGGCTTTCTTTGGCGCTTCCGCAGTTTCCGCGGGAGCTGCCTCGTCATTAACGGCTACAACTTGGTCATTATCCATATGTGGCAACACTCCTGCCCCAGCGACACCGCCACATCCGGTGCCCAGTGGGGCAAATATTGTCAAAACCCGCAGGCGTTGACAGAAGTCGGTAGTATGCCTTCCGGTTCGCACCATCATTGGGGTGCGGCAGCCCTGGAAGGCCGGCGCCAATGTTCTGAAACCCGTTGTTCTGCTGCCACAACCAGGTGCCGTCCATTGTCATGGCGGGCCTTCCAAGGATCACTGGATCCAGGCATGCCCAGCTCATACTGGCGGTCTTGGGAACAAAGTCACCGGACCGGATTCCGAATGTGGATCGGGTTCCGGCCATGCTCATTGTCTCACACCCGTTCACCTTCCCACGGTAGGGCGCTGTGTCGTGCGGTTCAACGGAGCCGCCGCAGCCGGAAGCTGGGGGTACTGTCCAGCCTCCGGAGTTACAATCCTCCCAAGAGCCCATACCGGCAAGGCCGGACCATACGTTGAAAAGGACCAGATCCGCGATGCCGAGCACAGCCAGGGGAAACCTGGCACACCAGTCCACCAACTCCGCGGATGATTTGTCCACGCCGGCAGGGCCGCAACAGTCCCCGATCCCCCGGACTGCCCGGGACAAGCCCTTTGCCCTGCTGCTTCTCATTACCGGAGTGATCGGGTGGCTTGCCTCGGGAGCCTTGGTTCTGGAGAAACTCGAGGTCCTCAAGGACCCCAACCACGTCACGGTGTGCGACGTGAACCCGTGGGTTTCCTGCGGCGCCGTCATGCAGACACCGCAAAGTTCGGTGTTCGGATTCCCCAACATGTTCATCGGCATTGTCGCCTTTGCCGTCATCATCACCACGGCAATGGGCATTCTGGCGGGCGCGAAGTTCTCACGGGGTTACTGGTTGGGCCTCCAGGCCGGAGTTACCCTCGGCTTTGCCTTCGTTGTTTGGCTGTGGTCACAGGCCCTTTACGCCATCCACGTACTCTGCCCGTTCTGCATGGTGGTGTGGGCAGCCATGATTCCGTTGTTTGTCTGGGTGACCATTCGTAACATCACCCACGGAGTCATCAAGGCCCCGCCTGCCCTGGCAAAGCTGCTGGGCGACTCGGGCTGGATCATCGTGGCGCTCCTGTACGTTGCCGTCATCGCCACCATCTTTTTCTCCTTCATCCACATCTTCGTGGGTTCAAACGCCTAGGGAGAATCTTTCCCGAAGTGACAGATAAGGCCAATGTTCGCGAAGAACATTGGCCTTATCTGTAATACGGCGGGGCGATATCAGTCCTGGAACCAGATCTTGATCTCGCGCTCTGCCGAATCTACGGAATCCGAGCCGTGAACAAGGTTCTGCTGGACTGCCAGGCCCCAGTCGCGTCCGAAGTCGCCACGGATGGTGCCCGGTGCTGCCGTCGTGGGATCTGTGGTCCCGGCCAGGGAGCGGAAGCCTTCAATCACGCGGTGCCCTTCGAAGACTGCGGCGATGACCGGTCCGCTGAGCATGAACTCAACCAGTGGCTCGTAGAACGGCTTGCCTACGTGCTCCTCGTAGTGCTGCTCCAGCAGCTCGCGGGTGGCGTTGACCTTCTTCAGCTCAGCCAGGGTGTACCCCTTGGCTTCGATCCGGGCGAGGATGGTTCCGCCCAGGTTGCGGGCGACGCCGTCGGGCTTGACCAGGACAAGGGTCCGTTCAATGCTCACAGTTGCTCCAATGTAATTGTTCAGTGGCTTGTGTTCGGTGGTTTCCCAGCCAGTTTACGGGGTTTGCGGGTCTGCTTTGTCACCGTGGGCGGCATTCCATTCCGCCTGCTCACGGTCCCGCTGGGCTACCTCACGGTCGATCCTCATACCTGCCCGGATCCCGTACCACCAGCAGATGGCGAACAGGATTCCCACAATGAACATCATGGGTTCGGCAAAGCCCGTGAGGATCAGCACCAGCTGCAGGCCCCAGCCCACTGCGATTCCCCAAGGTTTGGACAACACGGCGCAGGCGAGCACCAGCACCACGCTCAGGGCAATGCCCACGCCCAGGATGATGCCCGGAGCCACTTCCCCGCGCCGCAATCCGAAGACAGCGAGGGTGCCGAAGAACGCGACGAAGGCTTCCAGAAGCAGCACGGTGGATGCGAACATCACTTTGGTGGAGCGGCGCTTCTTGGGCATGCCGGGCCGCCACTCACGCTGCGCCTTGGTCATTTTTGCCATGCTCAAGCACCGGCCTTTCCGAGCAGGATCCTGGCCTCGGCCACCACCGTGATGGAGCCGGTCACCAGGACGCCGCCTGCCAGGTCATCGTTGGATTCCGCGCGTTCCACTGCCCATTCGAGGGCGTCGTCGAGCTTCTCGGCGATGTGGACGTTGTCCTCACCAAAACCGAGGTCGACGGCGAGTTCGGCCAGTTCCGCTGCCGGAACGGCACGCGCAGAGTTTGACTGGGTGAAGCAGAATTCGCCGGCCAGTCCGCCCAGGGATTCTTTGAGGGTCTTCAGGATTTCCTCCGCGTCTTTCTCCCGAAGAACGCCAACCACCACCACCAGCTTGCTGAAGCTGAAGGCCTCCTGGATGGCTTCGGCGGAAACACGGATCCCGTCCGGGTTGTGCGCAGCATCCACCACCACAGTGGGTGCAGTACGGACAACTTCGAGGCGGCCCGGCGAGGTTACTGTCCCAAAGGCTTCCTTGAGGACGTCGGCGTCGAGTTCCTTCTCTCCCCCGCCGAAGAACGCTTCCAACGCTGCTATTGCGACTGCTGCGTTTTCGGCCTGGTGGGCGCCATGCAACGGCAGCAGGAGGTCTTCGTAGCGTCCGGCCAGTCCCTGAATGGTCAGGACCTGTCCGCCCACGGCGACACTGCGGGATTCGACACCGAACTCAACACCTTCGAAGCGGAACGGCACATCCACTTCACGGGCTTTCGCCAACAGGACCTGTGCTGCATCCACCGGTTGAGCGGCGCTGACCAGGAACCCTCCGGGCTTGATGATGCCCGACTTTTCGTAGGCAATGTCCTCGGTGGTGTCGCCCAGGAGGTCCGTGTGGTCCAGCGAAATCGGCGTGATGACCGAGACTTGGCCGTCGCCGACGTTGGTGGCATCGGTGATGCCACCCAAGCCAACTTCGATGACTGCTACATCAACAGGCTGATCGGCGAACACCGCGAAGCCAAGAATGGTCAGGCATTCGAAGTAGGTCAGCCGCGGCTGGTTGTCGGCTTCGAGCTCACTGTCCACGATTTCCAGGTACGGGCGGATCTCATCCCAGATACGCACGAACGTTGCGTCCGGCACCGGCTCGCCGTCAATGCTGATTCGCTCGGTGACCTTGGACAGGTGCGGGCTGGTATAGCGGCCGGTGCTCAGGCCGTGGGCACGCAGCCCGGCCTCAATCATGCGGGCAGTGGACGTCTTGCCGTTGGTACCGGTGATGTGGATGATCGGGTAGGCCTTGTTCGGCTCCCCCAGCACGTCCATGGCACGGAACAAAGGGGCAAGGCGCGGCTCCATCTTGTTTTCCGGCGCGCGGCCCAGAAGTTCGGCGTAGACGCTTTCAACCGAGAATTCGTCAGTCATGGATCAAGCCCCTGCCTTCACGACGGTGACCTGCGGCTCGTCGACACTGGCCAACAAAACCTCAAGTTCCAAGGTCAGGGTCTCGGTCTTGACCAGCTCCGCGTTGGCTTCGAGTGCATCCACCACATCCTGTGCAGCCTCCACGGACGTGCGGATGCGGTCGCTCACGTTGAGGCCGGCGTCCTTGCGTGCCTGCTGGATGGCACGGACCATGTCGCGCGCCAGCCCCTCAGCTGCAAGTTCCGGAGTAACCTCCGTGTTCAGGACCACAAAACCTCCGCCGGGCAGTACGGCTACTGCCTTCTTGGCAGCGCTGCCGTCTCCGGCCCCTTCAGCCACCACAGTCTCCAGCGTGTATTCGTGTGGCTCGAGCTCAAGGCCACCTGCCACCACCACACCTGCCTCGCTGACGGACCAGTCACCGGACTTGGATCCCTTGATGGCCTGCTGCACGTTCTTTCCCAGGCGAGGTCCGGCAGCCCGGGCGTTCACCACGAGCTTCTGCTCGATGCCGAATTCTTCCGGCGACGCGGTTGCAGCATCCAGCAAGCGCACGGAGCGCAGGTTCAGCTCATCGGCGACGACGGCGGCAAAGCCTTCCAGCGCGTCTGCACCAGGTGCCACTACCGTCAGTTCCTGCAACGGCAAGCGGACGCGCAGGTTCGCAGCCTTGCGAAGGCTGGAGCCGGTGGAGCAGATCTGCTGGACGCGGTCCATGGCTTCAACCAGTTCGGCGTTTGCCGGGAACAGCGAAGCATCGGGCCAGTCAGCCAGGTGCACGGAACGGCCACCGGTCAGCCCGCGCCAGATCTCCTCGGAAACCAGCGGCAGCAAGGATGCAGATACGCGGCATACTGCTTCCAAGGCGGTGTAGAGCGCATCAAAGGCGTCAACGTTTTCATCAAAGAAGCGCTGCCGGCTGCGGCGGACGTACCAGTTGGTGAGCATGTCCAGGTAGCTGCGCAGTTCATCGCAGGCACCGGAGATGTCGTAGCTGTCCAGGCTGGCGGTGATGTTCCGCACCAGGTCCCCGGTGTTGGCCAGGAGATACTGGTCTAGGGTGTCGGTGTAGCCGTCGTAGCGGAGCTTCGCCTCGTAACCGGCCGCTTTCCCATCCACTACGTTCGAAGCATTGGTGTACAGCGTGAAGAAGCTGTACACATTCCACAGCGGCAGGATGACCTGGCGAACGCCGTCGCGGATGCCCTGCTCGGTGACAACAAGGTTGCCACCACGGAGGATGGGGCTGGACATGAGGAACCATCGCATGGCGTCGGAACCGTCGCGGTCAAGGACCTCGGAGACGTCCGGGTAGTTGCGCAGGCTCTTGGACATCTTCTGGCCGTCTGAGCCGAGCACGATGCCGTGGCTGATCACGTTGCGGAACGCCGGACGGTCAAACAGGGCCGTGGAAAGGATGTGCAGCATATAGAACCAGCCACGGGTCTGGCCGATGTACTCCACGATGAAATCGGCAGGGTTGTGGGTGTCGAACCATTCCTCGTTCTGGAACGGGTAGTGAACCTGGCCGTACGGCATGGACCCGGAGTCGAACCACACGTCAAGAACATCCTCCACGCGGCGCATGGTGGACTTGCCTGTGGGGTCGTCCGGGTTCGGACGGGTCAGTTCGTCAATGAACGGACGGTGCAGGTCAACCTGACCTTCATTGTTAATGGGGAGCCGGCCGAAGTCCGCTTCAAGATCGGCCAGCGAACCGTAGACGTCGGTCCGGGGGTACTCGGGATCATCGGACTGCCACACCGGAATGGGCGAGCCCCAATAGCGGTTACGGCTGATGGACCAGTCGCGGGCGTTGTCCAGCCACTTGCCGAACTGGCCGTCCTTGACGTTTCCGGGGATCCAGTTGATTTCCTGGTTCAGTTCGGACATGCGGTCCTTGAACTTGGTGACTTCTACGTACCAGGAAGACACGGCACGGTAGATCAAGGGGTTCCGGCAGCGCCAGCAGTGCGGGTAGCTGTGCTCGTAGCTGGCCTGGCGGACGAGGCGGCCATCGGCACGGAGAACCTGGGTGATGGGCTTGTTGGCGTCAAAGACCTGGAGGCCGACGATCGAGGCAAGCTCACCGTGAGCAAACAGCGGCAGGAACTTGGCGCCCTCGTCCACGGACAGGACCACGGGGATACCGGCGTCTTCACAGACCTTCTGGTCATCCTCGCCGTAGGCCGGAGCCTGGTGGACGATGCCCGTACCGTCAGTGGTGGTGACGTACTCTGCCACCAGGAAACGCCAGGCGTTCTGGGTGCCGTACTTCTCGGTGTCGGCAAAGTCGTTCCACAGGGGCTCGTACTCAAGGCCTGCCAGCTCGGTGCCCGTATGGGTCGAGACGACGGCGGCAGTCGCGGCAGCAGCGTCGTCGTACCCCAGGTCCTTGGCATAGGACCCCAGCAGGTCAGCGGCAAGGAGGAAGCTGCCCGTCACCGGAGCCTCGGCGGATGCCGCCTTCACACCGTTGGGTCCTGCAGGCAGGACCGCGTAGGAGATCCCAGGCCCGACGGCGAGCGCCAGGTTGGTGGGCAGCGTCCAGGGCGTGGTGGTCCAGGCGAGCGCCTGGACGCCTGCGAGCGACTTGGAGAGTTCGGTGTCCCCGGCCTTGATGGGGAACGTGACTGTGACTGTCTGGTCCTGGCGGTTCTTGTAGACGTCGTCGTCCATGCGGAGCTCGTGGTTGGACAGCGGCGTCTCGTCCTTCCAGCAGTATGGGAGGACACGGTAGCCGTTGTAGGTGAGGCCCTTCTCGTGCAGCTGCTTGAAGGCCCAGAGCACCGACTCCATGTACTCGACGTTGAGCGTCTTGTAGTCGTTTTCGAAGTCCACCCAGCGGGCCTGGCGGGTGACGTAGGCCTTCCACTCGTTGGCGTACTTCATGACCGAGGCGCGGCAGGCGTCGTTGAATTTGTCGATGCCCATGGCTTCAATCTGGGTCTTGTCCGTCATGCCCAGCTGCTTCATGGCTTCGAGTTCGGCCGGGAGTCCGTGGGTGTCCCAACCGAAGCGGCGCTCCACGCGCTTGCCGCGCTGGGTCTGGTACCGGCCCACGAGGTCTTTGGCGTAGCCGGTCAGCAGGTGGCCGTAGTGCGGGAGTCCGTTGGCGAAGGGAGGGCCATCGTAGAAGACGAACTCGTTGCTGCCGTCTTTGCCGGCATCCCGTTGGTCGATGCTGGCTTGGAAGGTGCCGTCTTCTTCCCAGTATTTGAGGATGCGTTCTTCGATTTCCGGGAACTTCACGGAAGCGGACACGCCGTGCGTGCCGGACGAAGACGCTGAGGCCTTGGGGTAGTGGGTCATCTCATATCCTGTGATAGCTGGTTGACTGTCAGGATGCGAGGACGGCTTCTGTGCTGCCTGTCGGCTGCGCAGGTACCGCGGTACCACCTCACTTACCGGAATACTGGATTCCGGCCTCTCATTACTGCTGTGACGGGCTTACCCGTCCGGTTCTACTGGGCCCTGTCCACCGGCGAAGGTGGTCAGTACTGTTCTTCCGGAAGCTCACCGGTGATGGCCGGGTCAAAGCTGGTCCTTCAAGTCTAGCCGCAGCGCACCGCCTTGCTCTACCCGGGAGTTCATCCCTTGGATGGAGCCCACTTCCCGGGCTGGTACATAGACTCGACCCCATGACGCCTTCCGCTCCCGCCGTTCAGGCAACCCGGCCGCGCCGGCGGACCGCATCCATCGCCTGGTCGGTTCTGGCCCTGGTGATGCTGCTGCCCGTGGCGGGAGTGTCGATATTCCGGGCGGTCCCGATCGAGTGGCCCTTGTTGGTGGTGCAATTGCTGTCTTTCACACCGTGGGTGGTGTTGCCGGCGGCCCTGGCCTTGGTGCTTGCTGTGGTGGGACGTCGCCTGTGGGTGATCATCATGACGTCGGCTTTGCTGGCTCTGCAATTGCTGTGGCTGTTTCCACTGGACGCGGGTAAAGCGGAAACGTTGCCTGCTGGCATAGGCACAGTTTCGTTGAAGGTGATGAGCCTCAACTCTGAGTACGGTGAGGCGGACGCGGGAACCGTAGTGCAATTGGTCCGCGATAACGGCGTCCAATTGCTGACACTTCAGGAGCATACGCAGCGGCTCGAAGACGCACTCAGTGCCGCAGGCATGGATGAGGTTCTGCCGAACCGCCTCAGCCATCCCAACGATGACGCTTCCGGGGGTGCCGTGTATTCGGTGTTCCCTCTTGAGGCCATAGGTCAACTGCCGGATACACCTTTCCGGATGGATGTCACCCGGGTACTGGTATCCGGTTCCGGCGCTGCGTCCCCGGCGGCTCTGAACCTCACGAATGTCCATGCCCTTCCACCTGTCGATGAACGGATTGACCAGTGGCGCAGTGACTTGGAGAAGGTGGCCAGGCAGGCGGCCCGGCCGGGGAACCACGTGCTGGTGGGCGATTACAACGCCACCTTCGATCACCATGAGTTCAGGGCAGTGCTCGATACCGCCCCGGCGGGCCAGGACGGCAGGAAGCTGGTCGACGCCGGCATAGCCTCAGGTGCGCGGTTCTCCCCCACCTGGCCCATGGAAGGGCCACCGCTGCCGGGCATTGTCATCGACCACCTGGTGACCTCACCCCGGATCAGCAGCAGCGGTTACGCAGTCCATAAGGTTCCTGGCACCGATCACGCCGCCATCATGGCCACGCTGGCCATCCCGGCAGGCTAGCTTTCCTTGCGGATCAACTTGTGGTTTGCGGCCTGCGCCACGGGCCGGATCACTATCTGGTCGAGGTTGATGTGGTGGGGCAACGACACTGAGTACGCCACCACGCCCGCCACGTCCTCGGCGGTCAGGGGCTTGTCCACCCCGGCGTAGACCTTGGCTGCTGCGTCCTTGTCGCCCAGCCGGTTCAGGGCGAACTCCTCGGTGTGGACCAGCCCTGGCGCTACCTCGATGACACGGATGTTATTGCCCACTTCTTCCAGCCGCAGGGCGTTGGTCATGGCGTGCTGGGCGAACTTGGCGGCGTTGTACCCGGCCCCGCCCTCATAGGCAGAGAGCCCTGCCGTTGAGGTCAGGTTCAGGACCGTCCCTTCGCCGTTGTCCCGCAGCATGGGCAGGAAGGCACGGGTGATCTTCATGGTTCCCAGGACATTTACTTGATACATCCAGTCCCAGTCATCGGTGTCGGCGTTGGCGATGGTATCGGCGCCCCGTGCACCGCCGGCGATGTTGATCAGCGTGCCGGCACCCCCGGCTTCGGTGACGGCCGCGAGCAAGGCAGCGACGTCGTCGTCCTCGGTGATGTCGGCAGGGAAGGGCACCGCACCTGTTTGGGCAGCAAGGGCCTTGAGCCTGTCGGCACGCCGGGCCACTGCGAAGACGGTCCATCCGGCGTCAGCCAGCGCCCTCACCGTGGCCTCTCCGATGCCGGTGCTGGCGCCAGTGACGACGGCTGTCGTGTTGTTTTCTGCGTTCTGCCCTGAAGGAGTGTTGTGCGCTGCCAAAGTCATGCCACCACCTTATCCGGGGGCCGCATCGTTCCGCGGCGGGTTGTAACGCCGGGCCATGAAACAATTGACCCATGGCTGAATCAACGCAGGGTACAGACACGCCCGCCACCGCCCCCATCAACGTTCCCGATAAGCCGGCCCTGGAGGGCCTCGAGGCTGCTTTGACGCAGCGCTGGCTGAATGAAGGAACCTACAAGTTCAATCCGGACACCACCCGGGAGCAGGTCTACTCGATCGACACTCCCCCGCCCACGGCATCCGGCTCGCTCCACGTGGGCCACATGTTCTCCTTCACCCAGACCGACGTCCAGGCCCGCTACATGCGGATGACCGGAAAGAACGTCTTCTACCCCATGGGCTGGGATGACAACGGATTGCCTACCGAGCGCCGCGTCCAGAACTACTACGGTGTGCGTTGCGATCCCGCCATCCCCTACAAGGCCGACTACACGCCCCCGGCACAGCCTGCAAAGAACCAGCGCGACTTCGACGTCGTTTCGCGCCAGAACTTCATCGAACTGTGTGAAGAACTCGCCGTTGAGGACGAGAAAGTCTTCGAAAACCTGTTCCAGACCCTTGGCCTGTCCGTGGACTGGGACCTGACCTACCGCACCATCGATGACACTTCCCGCGCCGTATCCCAGCGCGCTTTCCTGGCCAACCTCTCTGCCGGTGATGCCTACATGGCCGAGGCGCCCACGCTGTGGGACGTCACTTTCCGGACGGCTGTAGCCCAGGCAGAGCTTGAGGACCGCGAAGTCGCCGGTGCCTACTACCGCTACCCCTTCTTCACCGAAGACGGCGACAAGATCTTCATCGAGACCACCCGTCCGGAACTGCTGGCTGCCTGCGCGGCCCTGGTGGCAAATCCCGACGACGAACGGTACCAGCCGCTGTTCGGCAAGACCGTGAAGTCGCCACTTTTCGACGTAGAGCTTGAAGTCAAGGCCCACCCGCTGGCCAAAGCAGACAAGGGCTCCGGCATCGCCATGGTGTGTACCTTCGGCGACCTGACCGACGTCACCTGGTGGCGCGAGTTGCAGCTTCCCACCCGCGCCATCATGGGCCGCGACGGCCGCATCATTGCCGAGACGCCAGAGTGGATCACCACCGACGCCGGCAAGGAAGCCTACGCCGCTATCGCCGGCAAGACTGCTTTCTCCGCCAAGGAAGCCGTTGTTGAGCTGCTCAAGGCAGCCGATCTCCTGGACGGTGAGCCCAAGAAGATCACCCACCCCGTGAACTTCTTCGAGAAGGGTGACAAGCCCCTTGAGGTTGTCACCTCCCGACAGTGGTACATCCGCAACGGTGGCCGGGACGAAGAACGCCGCGAACGACTGATCGGCCGTGGACAGGAAATTACCTTCCACCCGGCCTTCATGCGTTCCCGCTACGAGAACTGGATTGCCGGCCTGAACGGTGACTGGCTCGTATCCCGCCAGCGCTTCTTCGGCGTGCCCATCCCCGTCTGGTACCCCCTGGATGCCCAAGGCAACCCGGACTACGACCACCCCATCCTTCCCTCGGATGAGATGCTGCCGGTAGACCCTGCCGCGGACGCTGCTCCCGGTTTCGAAGAAGCACAGCGTGACCAGCCCAACGGCTTCACCGGTGACGCCGACGTCCTGGACACCTGGGCCACGTCCTCCCTCACCCCCCAGATTGTGGGTGGCTGGAGCCGGGACGCGGACCTGTTCGCCAAGGTCTACCCCTTCGACCTCCGTCCGCAGGGCCACGACATCATCCGCACCTGGCTGTTCTCCTCTGCCGTCCGGGCCGACGCCCTGCAGAAGAACGCCCCATGGAAGCACGCGGCCATTTCGGGCTGGATCCTTGACCCTGACCGGAAGAAGATGTCCAAGTCCAAGGGCAACGTTGTGGTGCCCACCGATGTGCTGAAGGAATTCGGTTCGGACGCGGTCCGCTACTGGGCAGCCTCAGCCAAGCTCGGCGCCGACACTGCGTACGAAATCGCGCAGATGAAGATCGGCCGCCGCCTGGCCATCAAGCTGCTGAACGCCTCGAAGTTTGTGCTGAACCTCGGCGCCACGGAGAACTCCGTAGTGTCCGACGACCTCTCTGTCCTGACCAACCCGCTGGACCGTGCGTTGCTTGCACAGCTCTCCGACGTCGTTGCGCAGTCCACCAAGGCGTTCGAAAACTACGACTACGCCCGTGCGCTCCAGATCACTGAGTCATTCTTCTGGCAGTTCACGGACGACTACGTCGAGCTCATCAAGGACCGCGCCTACGGTGCCGCCGGTGAGACCGAGCAAGCCTCCGTCCTGGCCGCGCTGGCGACAACCCTGGACTCGCTCCTGCGGCTCTTTGCCCCGTTCCTGCCTTTCGCTACCGAAGAGGTCTGGGGCTGGTGGCGAGCAGGATCAGTCCACCGTGCAGAATGGCCCGCCGCCTTGGAAATCACCGACGGCGACACCACCATGCTGGGTACCGTGGGCATCGCGCTCAGCGGCATCCGAAAGGCAAAGTCCGAGGCCAAGGTCAAGCAGCGCACCGAGGTGCTTTCGGCATCCATCACCGCGTCAGAGGTCCTGGTAGCGCAGTTGAAGGCCGGCCTGGGCGACCTGAAAGCGGCCGCCAACGCCCAGGAGATCACCCTCCAGTCAGGCGAAGGCGACCTCACCGTGGCCGACGTCGTGCTGGCGCCGGCTGAGGAGACCACCGCGTCCTAGCGAGCGGCGTCCTCCCGTTCCAGGGCAAAGGGGAAGCCCCATCAGCGTTTTGCCGTTGGTGGGGCTTCGACTTTTCGGCTGTCTGGTGATGTCCTAACAGTCTGGCGGAATCCTTGGAATTTCAGGTCTTCCTACCTCATCACTGGTAGCCTGCTTCCAACTTTGCCGAAGGCTGCGTTGGTTGCAATCACTGAATCTTTGGTTTCCGTATCCCGCTTCTTTCGAAGTGGGTAAGAACCATTGTTGTCCTGCTGGCAGCCATGCACAAGACCTTCCGCAGAACTACAAACCTGTAGTTTTCCTGCACGTCCAAGGCTTCGTGTGGCAGAGTATTGACCATGCCGGAACTCCCCGAAGTGCACGGCCTGTGCATGTATCTGGACACCCAACTCAGCGGCGCCGTGCTCAACGAGGTCCGCATCAATTCCTTCTCTGCGCTAAAGACTGCGGACCCGCCTTACAGCCTGCTGGAGGGCCGTACCGTCAAAGGTGTGCGGCGCCTTGGCAAGTTCGTCTGCGTAGACGTCGATGGCCTGTTCTTTATCTTCCACCTGGCTAAAGCCGGATGGGTCCGCTACACCGAACATCCATCCTCTGCCGGACTGCGAATGGGCAAGAGCAACATCTCTGCAAGGCTTTTGCTGCACCGCCCTGAGGATGAGGCACACATCGGGGTGGACCTGACGGAAGCAGGAACCAAGAAGAGCCTGGCCATCTACGTGGTGCGTGATCCCCAGGATGTGCCGGGAATAGCTTCACTGGGGCCAGAGCCACTCAGCCCGGACTTCGACCAGGAAGCGCTGGCTGCAATCCTTGGGGCCAGTTCACAACAGGTCAAGGGATTGCTTCGAAGCCAAAGTGTCATCGCCGGCATCGGAAACGCCTACAGCGACGAAATCCTCCATGCGGCGAAGATATCTCCCTTTGCCATCGCCAAGTCACTGGACCAGGCAACGGTGGCACGGCTTTACGAGTCCATGCAGGAGATTCTGGTGGGAGCCGTCAACGCAGCAGCAGGCAAACCATCCAGCGAGCTCAAAGACACCAAGCGCAGCAACTTCCGGGTCCATGCACGCACCGGTCTTCCTTGCCCCGTGTGCGGGGATACAGTGAGGGAGGTGTCCTTCGCGGACACCTCCCTGCAATACTGTGCTACCTGCCAGACCAATGGAAAGGTGCTGGCTGACCGGCGGACGTCCCGGTTCCTAAAGTAGTTTGGCCCTTGGGCTTGCCTCGTTCAATTCAGGGCTAGTTGAATTCAGGGCTTTCAGTGCGGCTGCGCTTCAACTCAAAGAAGTGGGGGTATGCAGCCAAAGCAACCGTGGCATCCCAGAGCTTCCCTGCTTCTTCTCCCCGGGGGATCCGGGTAAGGACCGGGCCGAAGAACGCTGTGCCGTTCACCGCTACTACTGGGGTACCGACGTCCTGGCCCACCAGTGAGATTCCGGCTTCGTGGCTTTCCCTCAGCCGGGCATCGTATTCATCTGAAGTGGCGAAGCGCGCCAGGTCTGCGGGGAGGCCTACGTCGGCGAGGGCCTTCTGGATGACCGATGCGCGGTCCTTGTTTCCTTCGTGGTGGATCTGCTCACCCATGGCGTCGTACAAAGGCTTGACGTAGCTGCTGCCGTGAAGTTCCTGGGCGGCGATGATCACGCGGACCGGTCCCCAGCTGTCGTCCATCATGGCCCGGTAGCTCTCGGGGAGGTCGCGGCCCTCGTTGAGTACCGACAGGCTCATGACATGCCACTGGGTTTCGATGCCCCGAACCTGCTCCACCTCGCCGATCCAGCGCGAAGTGATCCACGCGAACGGGCAAACGGGGTCAAACCAGAAATCAGCCTTGTTGACGGTCTCTTCGGCAGTCTGTTCGGACACAGGGAACTCCTCTAAAAAGGTGTATGGGTGGCATGACGACGGCCCCTATGGAACCAGGTCTTGTTATGGGCAACAGGAGGCTATGCCGACTTATTCCGCCGTTTGGCCACCACATCATGGGCAATCATGGTGGGCTGCGCCTTCTTCAGCACAACGTCAGCTGTTATGACCACAGTGGCGATGTCGTCCCTGCTGGGCAGATCGAACATGACCGGCAGGAGCACTTCTTCCATGATGGCCCGCAGTCCACGGGCACCCGTTCCACGTTCCAACGCCTGGTCCGCGATGGAGTCCAAGGCGTCATCATCAAACTGCAGTTCCACCCCATCCAGCTGGAACATCTTCTGGTACTGCTTCACCAGCGCGTTCTTCGGGGTGGACAGGATCTGGATCAGCGCCGGCCGGTCCAGATTGGAAACGGTGGTAATCACAGGGAGGCGGCCGATGAATTCCGGGATCAGGCCGAACTTCAGCAGGTCCTCCGGCATGACCTCACCGTAACTATCAACGTTGTCCCGTGCCTCGTTCAGCGGAGCACCGAAGCCAATGCCCTTCCTGCCGGACCGTGAACCAATGATGTCTTCAAGGCCTGCAAAGGCGCCGGCCACGATGAACAGCACATTGGTGGTATCGATCTGGATGAATTCCTGGTGGGGGTGCTTGCGGCCGCCCTGAGGGGGTACCGATGCCACCGTCCCCTCAAGGATCTTCAGGAGCGCCTGCTGTACGCCTTCACCGGAAACGTCCCGGGTGATGGACGGGTTCTCGCTCTTGCGGGAGATCTTGTCGATCTCATCAATGTAGATAATGCCCTGCTCGGCCTTTTTGACGTCATAATCCGCAGCCTGGATGAGCTTGAGCAGGATGTTCTCGACGTCCTCACCGACATAGCCGGCTTCAGTCAGGGCGGTGGCATCGGCTACAGCAAAGGGCACGTTCAGTCGTCGGGCCAAGGTCTGGGCCAAATAGGTCTTGCCACAACCAGTGGGACCGATGAGCAGGATGTTGGATTTGGCGATCTCTACATCCTCGTGATGCGAACCCTCACCAAGGCTGCCGGTCTTGGGCGCGTGGCCTGCCTGGATGCGCTTGTAGTGGTTGTAGACAGCAACCGCCAGCGACCGCTTGGCAGGTTCCTGGCCGATGACGTATTCCTGGAGGAAATCGAAGATCTCACGGGGCTTGGGCAGCTCGAAACTGCCGAGATCGGAAACTTCAGCGAGTTCCTCTTCGATGATCTCGTTGCACAGCTCGATGCATTCATCGCAGATGTAGACACCGGGCCCGGCAATCAGCTTCCGTACCTGCTTCTGGCTCTTTCCGCAGAAAGAACACTTCAGCAGATCCGTGCTCTCGCCAATCCGAGCCATGTGGGAATCCCTTCGTTGCATGCGGGTGATGCGGCTCCGCGCCGTACTCAAGTGTGCGGCCAAGCCGCGGCTGGCACCACCGTGACAACATCCACTCTAGGTCACAATGGGCAGCTTGGGTGGAAACAGAACGCCGGTGCGGTCCATATTTCGCGAACCGCACCGGCGTCGAATTCCGTGTGCTACCGGGAGATTGCCTGGGGCTTGATCTTCCGGGAGTCAAGAACCTGATCGATCAGGCCGTAGCTCAGGGCGTCAGCCGCCGTGAGGATCTTGTCCCGCTCGATGTCGTTGTTGACTTGCTCGGACGTGCGGCCGGAGTGGTGTGCCAGCGTGTCCTCCAGCCAGGTGCGCATGCGCATGACTTCCGCAGCCTGGATCTCGAGGTCCGAAGCCTGCCCACCCTGGCCGCCGGACAGAGCCGGCTGGTGGATCAGGACCCGTGCGTTCGGCAGTGCCAGCCGCTTGCCCGGAGTGCCGGCTGCGAGCAGGACGGCAGCTGCACTGGCAGCCTGGCCCAGGCATACGGTCTGGATCTCCGGACGGATGTACTGCATGGTGTCGTAGATGGCTGTCATGGCCGTGAACGAACCACCCGGGGAATTGATGTACAGGGTGATGTCACGGTCCGGGTCCGTCGACTCGAGGACCAGCAGCTGGGCCATGATGTCATCAGCTGAAGCGTCGTCCACCTGGACGCCGAGGAAGATGATGCGGTCCTCGAACAACTTGGTGTACGGGTCCTGGCGCTTGAAGCCATAAGGCGTGCGCTCTTCGAACTGAGGCAGGACATAGCGGCTGGACGGGAGATTACCGGCAGACCATCCGAAGTTGTAGTTCATGTTCTTTACTCCTGGGGTTTCAGTGGTTCTTTGTGCCGGTTAGTTTTCGGAGTTCGACTCAGCGCCCGACTGGTTGGCCGTTCCGCCGCCGCCGGCAACAGAACCGGCGTGTGCCGAGATCTTGTCGAAGAAGCCGTACTCCAGGGCCTCGGCGGCCGTGAACCACTTGTCGCGGTCGTTGTCCTTGAGGATGGTCTCCACGGACTGACCGGTCTGTTCAGCCGTGAGTTCCGCCATGACCTTCTTCATGTGCAGGATCAGTTCTGCCTGGATCTTGATGTCCGAGGCCGTGCCGCCGATGCCGCCGGAGGGCTGGTGCATCAGGATGCGGGCATTAGGGGTGGCGTAGCGCTTGCCCTTGGTGCCGGAGGACAGGAGGAACTGGCCCATGGATGCTGCCAGGCCCGTTGCGACCGTGACGACGTCGTTCGGGATGAACTGCATGGTGTCGTAGATGGCCATGCCGGCCGTCACGGACCCACCCGGGGAGTTGATGTAAAGGTAGATGTCCTTCTCCGGGTCTTCGGCCGAGAGGAGGAGGAGCTGGGAGCAGATTGCATTGGCGTTCTCGTCACGGACTTCAGAGCCGAGCCAGATAATGCGCTCTTTCAGCAGGCGGTTGTAGATGTAGTTGTCCTGGGCTGCGGGATCGACAGTTGCCATCCGGGGAGCCTCTGATTGCTGTGACATAAGTACTTACCTCTCGCTGGTGCCAGTGACCTCACTGAACTTCACTACTTGGACACTAACCGTTTTCGGAGGCGATTTGTTCGCCGGAATCGCGCTGTTCGCTGACGGCGCACGTCTGCGAAGAGTGCCCATGTTCGGCCTTAAAGCAAACCGGCCCCGGATCAGGAGATCCGGGGCCGGTGGGAGCAGCTGCTAGAACTTCATTGCTGCTGTTAGAACTTCACTGCTGCGGGGTCGTCGCTTGCGGGAGCGTCGGCTTCCTCGGGAGCCTCGACAGCGGCGGCCTCTTCGGCTGCTGCTTCGCCGGCAGGGCGTACGAAGTCGGTGAGGTCAACCTTGTTGCCTTCGGAGTCGACAACCTCTGCCTGGCCCAGCACAACGGCCAGAGCCTTGCGGCGGCGGACCTCGGAAACCATCATCGGAACCTGGCCGCTCTGATCAATGATCTGGGCGAACTGGTTGGGATCCATGCCGTACTGGCTTGCGGTGGTGACGATGTAGTCGATCAGCTCGTTCTGGCTGACATCTACTTCTTCCTTGTCCGCGATGGCATCAAGGATGATCTCGTTCTGGAACGCACGCTCGGTGTTGGCCTTGACCTCCGCGCGGTGCTCCTCGGTGTCGTGGTCACCTTCGCCGTGGGCGTTCTCCGGGTTGAAGTGAGCTTCGATCTGCTCTTCGACCACGGAATCCGGAACCGGTACCTCTACGAGCTCAACGAGCTTGTCCAGGACCTTGTCGCGGGCTTCTACGCCCTGCTCGACTACCTTGGAGTCGGCAGCCTGCTTGGCGAGGTCCTCGCGGAGCTCGGCAAGGGTGTCGAACTCGGAGGCCAGCTGTGCAAAGTCGTCGTTTGCCTCGGGGAGCTCGCGCTCCTTGACAGCCTTGACAACAACCTTCACCTGGGCGGACTCGCCGGCGTGGTCGCCACCCACCAGGGTGGTGTCGAAGATTGCTTCCTCGTCAGCAGAGAGGCCGGTCACGGCTTCGTCCAGGCCTTCAAGCATGGTGCCGGCGCCAACCTGGTAGGACAGGCCTGCTGCGGAATCGATCTCTTCGCCATCAATGGTGGCGGTGATGTCGATGGTCAGGAAGTCATCGTTCTTGGCGGGGCGCTCAACGGACTTCAGCGTGCCGAAACGGCCACGCAGTTCGTCGAGGGACTTCTCAACATCAGCGTCGGAGGACTCTGCTGCAGCGACCTCGACCTTGATGCCGGCGTAGTCAGGGAGTTCGATCTCGGGGCGGACATCGATCTCCACCTGGAACTTGAGCTCACCATCGGTTGACGTGGGGTCCGGGACCTCGGTGATTTCAACCTCGGGACGGCTCAGGGGGCGAACGCCCGTTTCCTGAACTGCAGCCTGGTACCAGCCGTTGAGGCCATCGTTGATGGCCGTCTCCAGGACGTAGCCGCGGCCAACGCGCTGGTCAATCAGCTTGGTGGGAACCTTGCCCTTGCGGAATCCGGGGACCTGGATCTGCGAAGCAACGGTCTTGTACGCGGCATCGATGCTCGGCTTCAGTTCCTCAAAGGGAACCTCAACGTTGAGCTTGACCCGCGTTGCGGTGAGGTTCTCGACAGCGCTCTTCACAGTCTAAGTACTCCTGATTTTGTGGGTATGGGGTTCTGTCGCGTCCCTGAGGCGGACACAAACACAGAGTCGGGGTGACAGGATTTGAACCTGCGACTTCCTGCTCCCAAAGCAGGCGCTCTAGCCAAGCTGAGCTACACCCCGAATGCACAGGACAGTCTACGGGCAAGCGGGCCAGGAATGCACATTTGACACCGCCGCCGGAATTAGGTTTAGTTGTACCCGGCTTGAACAGCCACCGGGAAGATGTCCTGAACAGGGAGATCCGTCCTGGGGACGTAGCTTAATGGTAAAGCCTCAGTCTTCCAAACTGATTACGCGGGTTCGATTCCCGTCGTCCCCTCCAAGGGAAAACGCCCCGATCCATCGGATCGGGGCGTTTTTTGTTTCTGCTGCACCGGGTTGCTGCTGCTACAGGGCTGCTACTAGACCTCGCTGCTGCTACACCTCGTTGCTGCTACAACTGGCAGCCGGGGCACCAATACAACTTGCGTGCCCCGATCTCCGTCACGCCCACCAACGTCCCGCAGGCGCGGCAGGGCAGCCCGTTCCGCTTGTAGACGAAGTGGGCATCGGCGTCGGGCGCTGTTCCGGCCCCACCCGTCCACAGCGCAGGGGGCGTCGTAACAATCCGTCCTTCGCGGACGCCGTCGGACATCGTGTCCACCGTGTCATCCCAGAGACGGCCGGCCGTTTCAGCATCGATACTGGTACCCGGCGTCCAGGGATCCACCGCCTGCCGGAACAGCACTTCCGCGCGATAGATGTTGCCCACCCCGGCAAGGACGGACTGATCCATCAGCAGCAGGGCCACTGCCGTTTTACGACGCCGCAGGCGTCGGATGAACTCTTCGCGGTCGCCTGGCCGGTTATGCAGCGGGTCCGGACCCAGCCGCTCCATGACCACGGCCGCTTCTGCCGGCGTGATGGCAGCACAGGTGGTGGCACCGCGGAGGTCCGCCCAGCCATGGTCCGAGACCAGGCGTACACGCACGGCTCCCACGGGAGGAGGCGGCCCGGTATACGTGTCGTCGGCGGAAGAAGGGCCCGTTTCCCGTTCGCCGATACGTCGGGGCGCGCCAATGCTGGACGCGCCGGTAAACGAACTGTCTCCGCCAAAGCTCCAGGCGCCGTAAAGACCCAGGTGCACGTGAAGGAAGTGCCCGTGGTCGAACCGCAGGAAGAGCTGCTTTCCATGGGCGTTCGCTTCAACCATGGTGTGCCCGCTCAGGAGCTGGGCACCTGCAGCGAACCGGCCCTGCGGGCTGTATACGTCCAGGCGCCGGCCGCCAAAAACATCCTGGAACTGGCGGGCCAGCCTATGGACCGAATGCCCCTCGGGCACTACTCGACGATTTCGCCGGTGGTTTCGTACACCGCGATTTTTCCGATCCGGCGTACGTGGCGTTCATCATTGCTGAACGGTTCCTGCAGGAAGGCTTCAATGAGTTCGGTAGCTTCTTCAACCGAGTGCTGGCGGCCGCCAACAGCGACGACGTTGGCGTCGTTGTGCTCCCGGGCCAGCTTGGCGGTGGACAGGTTCCAGGCAAGTGCAGCCCGGACACCCTTGACCTTGTTTGCGGCAATTTGCTCACCATTTCCCGAGCCGCCCAGGACGATTCCCAAGGCGTGCACACCGGCTTCCTGGTCTGCCACGACGGCAAGTCCGGCGTTAATGCAGAAGGAGGGGTAGTCATCCAGGGCGTCGTACTCCTTGGGTCCGTGATCCACCACTTCATAGCCCTTGGCCGTGAGGTGGCTGACCAGGTGGGCACTGAGTTCCATGCCGGCGTGGTCGGTAGCGATGTGGACGCGGGGTGTAGTCACAGGAAGTCCATTCTTTCTGGGGCGCGGTGCGGCAACTGGCCGGGGCGCGGCGATGAGGGATGCGCTACCTAGGGTACCGCTACCGGGCTTGGTTGGACTGTCCGTCATCCCGGGCCCGGCGGGCTGCCCGGTTGAGGATACCGGCGAGTTTGTCCGCCGATGCCTGGGAACCGGCGCTGAGCGCTACCCTGCCTCCGTTGAGTTTCCTGACGACGACGGCGGGTCCACTGCTGACCAGCATTGCGGTGGCGTCATCATGGCGCCGCCAGCCCCATCCACCATAGTCAGCGGCTTTGACCTCTGCCGGAGCTGCTGCGGCGATTTCGACGGCGGGGACGGTCAGGACACGCAGGATGCCGCCGGCAAAGACCTGCAGGCCTCCCCTGTCGGCGCGCACGCGGGCAAAGAGGAATCCCGCACCGACCAAGGCTGCCACTGCCACCAAGGCACCGAGCCAAGGGACAACCACCGCGATCAGGGCAGCGGGGAACACGGCGGAGACAATGATCATGATGAAAACCGAACTCCGGGCATGGACCCATAAACGCAGCGTGTCCCGGGCCAGATCCGGATCTTCCAAGAGCGTCAGCTCCTGCTGGAGGGCAACGTCGTCCTCGCGGGTCCAGCGTGGGTCAGGTTTGAACGCGAACATCATCACCACACCGAGTGCAACCGCCGCCCCGCTGCCCATGGCCAGCACGATCGGGTCCACATGGGACTCGCGTGCCTCGGACAACCCGGACTGCCCCACCAGCCCGGCCGCCACCACAGTGGTGATGAAAAGGCTCACTGTCAGGCCAAGGCCCATCATGACTCGACGCATGACAACGGGCCGGGTAATCGAAACCGCCTGCAGGAAGACCGCCCAACCGCAGAAGGCGATGAGGGCTGCGCCGCCGGCAACATAGGCGCCGAAGGGCGCGAACGAAGTGCCGCCGTCGGCGTTCCACATAACGGCCACAGGATTGGGAAGGTCATTCCGGAGCATTTGGGCGCACACCACGAAGCCGGCCGAGAGGAGCAACGGAAAGGCAATCGCGAACCTCAAGGCGCGGAAATCGACAGTGTCCCGGAACGATCCCATAAGCCAACGCTACTCCGCGGGACGACACTGTGGTGTACCGTCCTTGCCTTCCAGCCATGGAGTGAAAGAATGACTTCACACCATCGTCCGGCCGCGATTGGCCGGGACACCCCAGAAACTTCCGGAGGCACCACTTGCCAGGCCTGAACCTCACGCGCGACGAAGCCGCGATCCGCGCCCAACTGCTCACTGTCGAGTCGTACAACGTCACCTTGGACCTGACCAAGGGCCCGGAGGTCTTCGGTTCAACCACCGAGGTCAAGTTCTCCGCAACGCCGGGATCCTCAACTTTCATCGACGCGATCACAGCCAAGGTGCACAGCGTGACCTTGAACGGGACGGAACTGGACCCTGCGGAGGTCTCGGACGGAGTACGCATCCAGCTCCCGGACCTTGCTGCCCGGAACGAACTCGTAGTTGTGGCGGACGCTCCGTACATGAACACGGGCGAAGGACTCCACCGCTTCGTTGACCCCGTGGACGGCGAGGTCTACCTCTACACCCAGTTCGAAGTTCCGGACTCCCGGCGTATGTTCGCCGTCTTTGAGCAGCCCGACCTCAAAGCAAGCTTCACCTTTACCGTTACCGCGCCCTCGCATTGGGATGTCATCTCCAACTCCCCCACCCCGGTACCCCTTGAGGCACCCGCCGGTGAAGACGGCCGCGGCCGGTCGGTGTGGAAATTCGCGCCTACCCCCCGGCTGTCCTCCTACGTCACCGCATTGATCGCCGGGCCCTACGAGTCGGTCCGGTCCGAGGTCACCAGCTCAGACGGGCGCGTCATCCCACTGGGAGTCTTTGCCCGCAAGTCCCTCATGCAGTACCTGGACGCGGAGAACATCTTTACCCTGACACGTCAAGGATTTGAGTTCTTCGAAGCCCAATTCGGCTGCCCTTACCCGTTCGAAAAGTACGATCAGTTGTTCGTTCCGGAGTTCAACGCCGGCGCCATGGAAAACGCCGGCGCCGTGACCATCCTTGAGGGCTACGTGTTCCGCGGAAAGGTCACCGGAGCCCAGATCGAACGCCGTGCCATCACGGTCCTGCACGAGCTCGCACACATGTGGTTCGGGGATCTGGTGACAATGCGCTGGTGGAACGATCTCTGGCTCAATGAATCCTTTGCCGAATACATGTCCCACCTTGCCGCTGTGGAGAACACCGAATTTGACCGCGCGTGGACCACTTTCGCATCCGTGGAAAAGTCCTGGGCCTACAAGCAGGACCAGCTGCCCACCACCCACCCGATCTTTGCCGCGATCAACAACCTCGAAGACGTGGAAGTGAACTTCGATGGCATCACCTATGCCAAGGGCGCTTCGGTGCTCAGGCAATTGGTGGCATGGGTGGGTCCGGAGCAGTTCATGGCCGGAGTCCGCACCTATTTCGCCAAGCACGCCTGGAAGAACACCGAACTCTCCGACCTCATGGTGGAGCTTGAAGCCGCCAGCGGACGCGATCTGGACGTGTGGGGCAAACTTTGGCTCGAGACAGCCGGCGTCAATACCCTCGCTCCGGAGTTGAGCGTCGATGCTGAGGGAACCATCACCGGTTTTTCGATCCTGCAGACCGCGATCGAGGAACAGCCCACCCTTCGTCCGCACCGGCTCGCAGTTGGCTTCTACTCGCTCTCCGGTGAAGGAAAGCTGGAACGTACGCACCGTGAGGAGCTCGACGTCGATGGCCCGCGCACGGAGGTCCCTGCCTTGGTGGGCAAGGCACGTCCTGACCTGATCCTGCTCAATGATGACGACCTCGCCTACGCAAAGGTCCGTCTGGATCCGTACTCCCTGGCCACGGCAAAGGCACACCTGAAGGACTTCGCAGCCAGCCTGCCACGCACGCTGGTGTGGGGTTCAGCCTGGGATGCAGCCCGGGACGGCGAAACCCCCGCACGCGGCTACGTGGACCTGGTCCTAGCCAACATTGCCCACGAAACGGATTCCTCGGTCATCCTGGTCCAGCTTCGCCAACTCGCCACCACGTTGACCTACTACGTCGCCGCCGAACACAAGGCCGCGGCCACCACGGCAGCGGCTGACAGGCTCTGGGAGCTCGCATCCTCAGTGGAGGCAGGCTCGGACGCCCAGCTCCAATTCGCCAAGTCCTTCACCCAGCTCGCCCGCAGCGGCGGACAGTTGGACCGCATCCAGGCCCTGCTGGACGGAACCGAAACGCTGGAAGGTCTCACAGTGGACCAGGACATGCGGTGGGAGCTGCTGACCGCATTGGTGGCCGGCGGACGCCAGGGCCAGGAACGGATCGACGCCGAACTCGACCGGGACAACACCTCCAACGGCCAGAATGCCGCCGCCCAGGCGAAAGCTGCGATCCCCACCGCGGAAGCCAAGGCGGCTGCGTGGGAGGCAATTGTGGTGACCGGAGAACTCTCCAATGCCCTGCAGGCTTCCGCGGTGGCCGGGTTCATGCGCGTCCCGGACACTTCCCTCCTGGAGCCCTACGCCGAAAAGTACTTTGACGCCGTGCCGGCAATTGTGAAAGAGCGTACGCATGCCCTGGCGCAGCAGATCGTGGTGGGGCTCTACCCTGCCCAGCTCACCACCCAGGACACGGTGGACCGCACGGACAGGTTCCTGGCGGCTTTGCCCGAGGACAGCGCCGCCCTTCGCCGGATGATGCTGGAGAACCGCGACGGCGTGGCGCGCGCACTCCGGGCACGGGCAGCTGACGTTTAGGCAGGGATCCTGTGGGGCCCGTGCGGACAGTGAATGCCATCTGGCTAGACTGTCCGCATGGGCCTGAACGAACACCACTATGCGCTGACCGTCCGCTGGACCGGAAACCTCGGCGAGGGCACGGCCGGTTACCGGAGCTATTCACGGGACCATGAGATCGAGATTCCGGGCCTGCCCAGTTTGCAGGGGTCTGCTGATCCCACCTTCCACGGTGACAGGTCGCGCTACAACCCCGAGCAATTGCTTCTGGCAGCCCTTTCGCAATGCCACATGCTCTCGTTCCTCCATGTCGCCGTCAAACACGGTGTGGTGGTTACCGCTTATGAGGACGCAGCGGAGGGCCTGATGAAACTCAACAAAGACGGCAGCGGCCAATTTGAGAGCGTAACGCTGAAACCGCGTGTCGCTGTTGCCGATCCCGCACACGCCGATGTGATGGAGCAGTTGCATCACGAGGCCAACCAGGTCTGCTTCATCGCCCGCAGCGTCAACTTCCCCGTACTGCACGAACCAAGCACGACGACGGCCGCCGCCTAGCGCTGCCGGGCCCGCCATAGTGCCACGAGCCGTTGTTCGGTATCGCGGCTGAGGCCGGCTTTGCGTTCCCTGTTCAGCCCCTTGCGCCTTTCATCCTCGAGGGTCGCTGCCAGGGTTTCCTGCCATGGCCGCAGCACCATTCCCCGCTCACGGGCAGCACGGTTTGTCCGGGACTGGAACCCGTCATGGTCCGCCGGCAGCCACAGGGGAAGTGAATCCGGACCTGCCCAGTATTCGATTCCCTGCTCCACGAGCCACTGTTCGTCGACGGGCACAACGTCGACGGGCACAACATTGTCCACGGCGTCACCGACTGCGCCGGCTGCCGCCCGCTGCGACTCCGCGAGGTAATCCTCGAACCGGACCACATCTCCCAATGCGTTGAAAGTCCCCACCAGGCCTTCCACTGCCGATTGCAGGATCCACGCCGCCAGATCCCGGACATCGATGATCTGCGTGGAGTCGTCCGGAATGTTCGGGACCAGCACCGGGTGGTTGTTTGCCGCGAAGCGGGCAGGCCAATAACCGTATCTGTCAGTACCGTCCCCCGGGCCGCTGATGAGTCCGGCCCGCACGATGTGTGCTTTCTCCCCCACCCTGGCCAGCGTCAGCTGCTCGATCGCGGATTTGGATTCGCCGTAGGTCTCCGGGGTGCCGGCGATTCCGGCGGGCAGCGGCTCCAGAAGCTGCGCGCCCTCATCGGCGCCGGGCACCGAATGGTCGGCATAGACGGAGCAACTGGAGACAAACGTCCAGTGCCCGGCAGCAGGGCCCAGGGCATCCAGTGCCTCTCCTGCCTGCACTGGTTCCCTCGATACCTCCACCACTGCGTCCCACCGGCCGCCGAGCCCTGCATAAGCCGCCGCACCCATGGCGCGGTCGCCCCTGACCCAGGTGGCGCCGTCGGGCGGGTGCGCTGAGGAACCACGGGCAATGCAAGTGACATCGTGCCCGGCAGCAAGAGCCTGCCGGGCGATTTCTGCGGACAGGAAGGCAGTACCGCCCAGGACCAGGATGCGCATACAGTCACGCTACGGCGCTAGGGTTGTAGGTGGACAGAGTGTTCCGCGCCCGGCGAACACGGGCCGACGACAAGGAGAAATTCACCCTTGACCTCCATCCCCCTGGCAGAAATTGTCACTTTGGAACCCGAAAAGATCGATCTCGTTTCCATCCTCATCACCTTGGGCGTTGGCCTGGGCGTCTGGATCGTTGCGCGGTTCGTTATTCTACGCATCACCCGGCGGGTATCGGCCGGAAGTTCCTTCTTCAAGAAACCGCATTTCAAATGGGTGCAACCGGCCATCCGGGCCCTTGACCATGAGCGGCGCTCCCAACGCGCTGAAACCATCGGCACACTGTTGACGAGCCTTGTGAGCGTCGTGGTGGTGGTCATCGTCATCATCTATGTCCTCAAATACATGAACGTGGACGTGGCACCACTGCTCACCAGCGTTGGCATCCTGGGTGTCGCCATCGGCTTCGGCGCCCAGCAATTGATCCGCGATTTCCTCGCGGGAATCTTCATCACTATCGAAGACCAGTACGGAATCGGCGATGTCATCGTCACCAGCGAAGTGGTTGGTACCGTTGAGTCGGTGGGCCTGCGCATCACCCGGGTCCGTGCCGAAGACGGAGCCATCTGGTACCTGCGCAACGGCGAAATCCTCCGCGTGGGCAACCGCTCCCAAGGGGACTACGTACCGCTGGATACTCCGGACGCCACCGATCAACCCGGCGCATCAGCCGCCCCTGTCACAGCAGGCGCGCCGCGCGTCGCCAAAGCCGAGGAGAAGTCCAATGAGTAATACCCCGGACGGGCAAGCCCCGGCGCCGCATGCAGGTCCTCGTCGCCAGCTGATGCAGAACGATCCCTTCAGCCAGCCTGCTTACACGGACAGCTTCTACGCTGCAGTGGGCGGTCACGAGACCTTCGTGAAGCTGATCGACGTCTTCTACGACGGAGTTGCCACGGATCCCCTGCTGCGGCCCATGTATCCCGAGGAAGACCTGGGCCCGGCCAAACGCCGTTTCCTGATGTTCCTGGAGCAGTATTGGGGCGGTCCCACCACCTACGGCGAAGAACGGGGCCACCCGAGGTTGCGCATGCGCCACATGCCCTTCCAGGTAACCCCTGAAGCCAAGGACCGCTGGCTGTTCCACATGCGGACGGCGGTGGACTCACTGGAGCTCTCCCCGCTGCATGAGGGCACTTTGTGGGACTACATGGAACGGGCTGCCCTGACCATGGTCAACAGTCCTTCGTCCGGCGCCTGAGTCCTAGAAGCCGATTCCCAGGCCCGCACCGGTGCGGACCAGCACATGGCCGCGGGGGCCGCTCAGGCGGAACCAGCGGCCGTTCCGGAAGACCTTCTGCTGTGCGTCGCCCAAAAATCCGAGGCCGAAAGCTGCGAAGGCTGCACCTGCAGGGAGGCCTCCACCTCCGGGAAGCTCGCGGCCCCACACCGCTGCCCTGGCACTGTTGACCACTGCGGCACCTGCCAAAGCCGGAATAACGCCGGCCACCTCGGCAATGCCCGCCTCAGCCGCTGACTTGAGGTCGGCGTCGAGCATTGATCCTTGCGCTTCCCAACCTGAGCGGGGCGCGCCAACGCCGGCCCAGGACTCCGAAACGGTCGACGGCGGGATGGGGAGTTCGACGTCATCGGCACTTGAGCGCGCCAACCGGTCCATGACCGAAGACAGCGTCACCGTGACATCGGCGTGGGCATCCTCAGCCAGGGCCATGGTCCGCAGGCCGAGGATCGTCGGGGTGGACTCACCCAGGATGCGAGGGCGAAGGACGCACACGTAGGCGGCCAGAACACTGCCCGCGGCCTGGAGGCGGATGGCTCCGTCGTCGATGCTCTTGGCGCGCGTCACGAAGGTTTTCAAGTCAGCGAGGTCGCGGGGATCGGCGAAGCGGAAGGACTGGGTCAAGACGTCTGTCACATCATCGACTCTACCGGCATGTCCCCGGTTGAGAGGGGTCGGGGCGGCGTCTAAAGTCGAACCATGACTGAGACGAACGCTGGCCTTGAAGTTCAAGCACCCGCAGAAGACCCCATGGATGTGCTGATCGGCCTGCTGGACCTTGGTGATTTTGACGGTGCCCGGACCAATGAGGATATCTTCCTTGGCCCATCCCAGAAGCAGCCCCGGCACCGGGTTTTTGGCGGCCAGGTTTTGGCGCAGTCGATGATGGCCGGCATGCGCACCGTGGAACCGGACAGGGTGGCGCACTCCATGCACGGCTACTTCCTGCGTCCCGGTGATGCCAACAAACCGATCACCTTCGGAGTGGAACGGCTGCGGGACGGGCGTTCCTTCTCTGCCCGGCGCGTTCACGCCTACCAGGACGGCGTGCCCATCCTGTCCATGATCGCCTCCTTCCAGGTTGAAGACACCGGACTGGACCATCAAGCCACCATGCCCGAGGGCATCCCGGACCCTGAATCACTGCCCAGCACCGCGGAACTGCTCTCGCACTTCGACCACCCCATGGCGCGGCATATGTCATCCGAGCGCCCCTTCGACGTCCGTCACATCGATCCGGCACTGTACGTGTCCGCTCCCACCGAGCACGTAGCCCGCAACGCCGTGTGGATGAAAACCATGGGTCCCCTGCCCGATGACCCCAACCTTCACCGGGCAGCATTGGCCTACGCCAGCGACTACACGCTGCTCGAGCCCATCCTCCGCGCCCACGGCCTTGCATGGATGACGCCCGGAATGAGCGTCGCCAGCCTCGACCACGCCATGTGGTGGCACCGACCCGTGCGGGTGGACGAATGGATGCTCTACGTCCAAGAGTCACCCAGCGCCCAAGGTGCGCGCGGGCTGGCCACGGGTCGCATCTTCAACCGCGACGGCCTGCATGTTGCCACCGTCGCCCAGGAAGGCATGGTCCGCATCCCCTAGGCTTTCGAGGCCCCGGCGATCTGCCGGGAGTTCACGCCGAGGCGTTAAACCGGAAAGGCCGGCCCCCGAGGGGCCGGCCTTTCTAGTTATGTGCCTTCGCGACGGGTTTCTAGTCGCGGGTCAGGCGGCGGTGCGTGACGCGGTGCGGCTTGGCGGCATCGGGGCCGAGTCGCTCCACTTTGTTTTCCTCATAAGAGTCGAAGTTACCCTCGAACCAGTACCACCTGGACGGGTTCTCCTCGTCGCCTTCGTAGGCCAGGATGTGGGTAGCTACCCTGTCCAGGAACCAACGGTCGTGCGATACCACTACAGCGCAGCCCGGGAATTCGAGAAGGGCGTTCTCAAGGCTGCTCAGGGTCTCGACGTCGAGGTCGTTGGTAGGTTCGTCAAGCAGCAGCAGGTTGCCACCCTGCTTGAGGGTCAGCGCCAGGTTCAAGCGGTTACGCTCACCACCGGAAAGGACACCGGCCTTCTTCTGCTGGTCCGGTCCCTTGAAACCAAAGGCCGAAACGTAGGCGCGCGAGGGCATTTCCACCTGGCCTACCTGGATGTAATCCAGGCCTTCCGAAACAACTTCCCAGAGGGACTTGTTGGGATCGATGCCGCCACGGGACTGGTCCACGTAGGAGATCTTCACGGACTCGCCGATCTTGAGCTCGCCGTCGTCCAACGGCTCCATGCCGACGATGGTCTTGAAGAGCGTGGACTTACCAACACCGTTGGGGCCAATAACGCCCACGATGCCGTTGCGGGGCAGGGAGAACGACAGGTCCTCGATCAGGACGCGATCATCAAAGCCCTTCTTCAGGTTCTTGGCTTCGATCACCAAGGAACCCAAGCGCGGTCCCGGCGGAATCTGGATCTCTTCGAAGTCCAGCTTGCGCGTGCGCTCGGCTTCGGCAGCCATTTCCTCGTAGCGGGCCAGACGGGCCTTGGACTTGGTCTGGCGGCCCTTGGCGTTGGAGCGCACCCACTCAAGTTCCTCGGTCAGGCGCTTGGACAGTTTGGCGTCCTTCTTGCCCTGGACCTCGAGGCGGGCCTTCTTCTTCTCCAGGTACGTGGAGTAGTTGCCCTCATACGGGTACAGGTGGCCGCGGTCAACTTCAGCGATCCACTCCGCTACGTGATCAAGGAAGTAGCGATCGTGGGTCACGGCGAGGACAGCACCGGGGTACTGGGAAAGGTGCTGTTCCAGCCACAGCACGCTCTCGGCGTCCAAGTGGTTGGTGGGCTCATCGAGGAGCAACAGGTCAGGCTTCTGGAGCAGGAGCTTGCACAGAGCAACGCGGCGGCGCTCACCACCGGACAGGACAGTGACATCGGCATCGGCCGGAGGGCAACGCAAAGCGTCCATGGCCTGTTCGAGCTGGGAGTCAATGTCCCAGGCGTCAGCGGCGTCAATGGCTTCCTGAAGCTTGCCCATTTCATCCAGGAGCGTCTCGTAATCCGCGTCCGGGTTGGCCATTTCCTCGGAGATCTCATTGAAACGCTGGATCTTGCCGTAGATCTCGCCTACACCTTCCTGGACGTTGCCCAGGACAGTCTTTTCCTCGTTTAGCGGCGGCTCCTGCAGGAGGATACCCACGGTGTAGCCGGGGCTCAGGCGGGCCTCGCCGTTTGACGGGGTGTCCAGTCCGGCCATGATCTTCAGGATGGTGGACTTGCCAGCACCGTTCGGTCCGACGACGCCAATCTTCGCGCCAGGGTAGAACGACATGCTGACATCGTCCAGAATAAGTTTGTCGCCAACGGCTTTGCGAGCCTTGGTCATCGTGTAAATGAATTCCGCCATGCCCTTAAATCTAATGGCTAGGCCTGCTTAACTCACATTCGTGCCCCGCGGCGTCGCTAGCGGGCGTCTCCCACGAAGCATTTGCCGGTAGCCAAGACGGGCAGGACCGACACCACGACTCCGCCGTCACGGATCTGCCCCATGACGCAGCTCTTGCCTGCTAAGGCCGCAGCCTCCATCGCATCCACGTCCAGGCCGGTGGGCGTACGGCTGACCGAGACTTCTACATTGGCCTTCGGGATCCCTGCGGAGACCAACGCCGCACGCAGAGCTTCCTGGTCCGGTTTGGGGTTGGCGGCCACGAGGCTTTTCAGCGTGGTTTCCATTGTTGTCGTCGTTGCGGCAACGGCCGGGTCGACGGGCGCTGTGCCCTGCAGGGAAGCGGAAGGCGCCGGATTTGTTCCCGCCCGTGCCGGGGACGCCGGAGTTGCCGAGCAGCCGGTCATCGCCACCATTGCGGCCACTACCAGCGACAACGCCGATCCGCGGATTCTTCCGGCCCTTGCTGACTTGCCGTCCGACGGCATCGTTCCCCTGCTTATCACTTAGCCATTGTGCCATTCACGTGGCGCGATGACCGGCGTAGCGTTCAGATGAAGAGGATTTAGTTGTCCCGATTGCGGAATGGAGAACACCACCATGAGTGAGCAAACCCCTGATGCCGTTGCATCAACCACCATCGACGCCGTGCCTGAAAAAGTCTGGGAGGCACTTACCGACCCCTCCCTCATCAGGGAGTACTTCCTGGGAACCAACGTGACAACATCCTGGCGGGTGGGAGAGCCGATTACGTACTCGGGCGAGTACAACGGCACCGCGTATGAGGACAAAGGCATAGTCCTTGCCTTCGATCCCCCTAAGCTGCTGAAGACCACGCACTACAGTCCCGCTTCGGGGCTTCCTGACGTTCCCGCGAACCATCACACCGTGGAATATGACGTTGCCGGCGCCGATGGCCGAACAACCGTGACCATCACGCAGGGCAACAATTCCAGCGCCGAAGAAGTTGCACAGTCCACCAAGACATGGACGCTGGTATTGGGGAACCTCAAGGAGTTCCTTGAGGCGAAGCAATAAAGAGAGCATCCCCCTGGAATCGTGTCCAGGGGGATGCGGTGGTGCCCCAGGAGGGAATCGAACCCCCGACCGGCGGATTAGAAGGCCGCTGCTCTATCCCCTGAGCTACTGGGGCGCACTGGCATCCCACCGCTATGGGCGGCGGGCGCCACAAAGAGTTTACAGTGCGATCGCGGTATGGCCAGCCACGTCCGCACCGTTGTCGTCCCGCCCTCCACAGGGGCATCTTCGCCCGGGTTATGCACATAGGCGAACGGGGCACTGCTTTGGACGACCTTGCTGGACGAAGCTGAAGGAGCCGGACAGGCACTTCCTACATCCAGAAGGACCATCAATGAATGACATGATCACCGTTCGGGGTTTCGTGGCCTCGGAGGTTAAGAGTTCCACTACTACCCGGGGCACGGCAACAGCATCCTTCCGTTTGGGAACCACCGAACGACGATATGACCGGGCGAACAACACTTGGGTTGATGGCAACACCAATTGGTACACCGTGCAATCGTTCCGGTTCCTCGCCGGGCATGTGGGGTGCAGCATCAAAAAGGGACAGCGCGTTTTGGTCGCAGGAAGGCTGCGGTTGAGGCAATGGGAACATGAAGGCCGCGTCTATCATGTGGCGGAGATCGATGCCGAGTCCGTGGGGCACGACCTCATGTGGGGCTCTGCCAACTTCACCCGCATGAGCGGCACCTCGGCCCCAGCGGACTCCACCACTGCAGACTCCGCTGCGGCCGGCATTTCGCCATCGGAGCAGGCCTTGGCCGACCCGGCATCGGTCAGCGCCGGGAGCAGCAGCGAGTGGGAGGCAGAGGAGGCTGAACAAGCTCCCCCGGAGGACGAGTCAGTGCCGGCCGGGATGGACGATCCCGAGGGAACAGGCCCTTTGATGGTGAACACCACGACAGGAGAGCTGGTGGGCGCAGGCGTTTGAACGAGCTGTTCCGGAGCAAGGGCGAACTATCCGGTGCTGGGGCCGGTGGTTCGCCCTTTGCCGGGGACACGCATCCGGGCCGCTGTCAGGGCGGTCAGTTGTTGCATGGCTGCACCGTGAAATCGCCACAGTGGTGTATCCGATTTACGGCAGTGTCAGGATCAATGGGCCGTCAGCGGTGATGGCAACCGTATGCTCGCTGTGGGCCGCCCTCTGTCCGTTCGCCGATCGCAGGGTCCACTCGTCTTCATCGTGGTAGTAATCGTCCTTTCCACCAAGAATCAGCATGGGCTCGATGGCAATAACCAGCCCGTCCTCGAGCTTCATGCCCCGCCCCGGCCTTCCGATGTTGGGCACCGGTGGTTCTGCGTGCATGGTCCGGCCGATACCGTGTCCGCCGTGATCGGCCAGCAGCCCGTACCCTGCCCGTTTGGCTTCACCACCAATGGCGTAGGCGAGGTCACCCATTTTGTTGCCCACACGGGCGGCTTCCACACCCCTTGCAAGGGCGGCTTCGGTTGCATCAATGAGCTGCTGATCCAAGGGATTACCCTCCCCCACTATGAAGCTGACGGCTGCGTCTCCGCACCACCCGTCGAGAAAGGCGCCGCAGTCAACACTCAGGAGATCGCCGTCTTCAAGCACGTAGCCGTTCGGGATCCCGTGGACTACGGCGTCATTGACACTGGCACAGATCACGCCGGGGAATGGGACGGCAGCCCACCGGGGGTGATAGTCGAGGAATGCCGGCCTGGCCCCGGCGTCGGACATCACTGCCGCCGCGACGTCGTCGAGTTCCTTGAGGGAGACGCCCACTGCAGCGTGCTCCTTGACCGCTGACAGCGCGTTGGCCACCACGCGGCCGGCCTCGCGCATCAGCTCTATCTGCTCGGGCGTCTTCAGCATTGACATCCAAGGTCCTCCGTTGCTGGGCATCCTTCAGGGGGTTTGCGCGGCCGACTGCTCCACCCTGCCCACTTTACGGCCACACGGCAAGGCCTTGGCGGTGCCCAAGCGTTGTCCGGAAGACGAACGATGCCCCACCGGTCCTACAGTTGACGCATGACCAAGGAACTGGTGGAATCAATCCGCTCCTCGCTCCGCGACGCGGGCGACGCTGAACGGGCCGTTGGCGCCCAGGCCTACATGAAGTCGGAGATGCCCTCGCTCGGTGTCAGGGTCCCGGAGGTGCGAAGCGGCGTCAAAGCCGCAGTAAAGGAATTTCCTCCCTCAACCCCACCAGAACTGCGGGGTGCAGTCCTGCAGCTGTGGCGCGAAGCGAAGGCACGGGAGGAACGGTATGCAGCCATTGACTTGACGGGCCTGAGGCTGGTGAAAGAGGACCTGGAGATGCTGCCGGTCTACGAGGAAATCATCCGGACGGGAGCCTGGTGGGACCTCGTCGATGGAGTGGCGCACCGGATCTGCGCGCTGTTGCTTGCCCATAGGCCAATCATGACGCCCCTGCTCCTCGGCTGGGCCAGGGATCGGGATATGTGGATCCGCCGTGCCGCAATAACTGCCCAGTTGGGGGCAAAGACCAGGACCGATCACGCCCTGCTGGCCGCAGTTATCAACCACAACATGGACGACAAGGAATTCTTCATCCGCAAAGCCATCGGTTGGGCGCTGCGCGAATACAGCAAGTCAGATCCTGAATGGGTACGGGCGTTCGCTGCGGACAACTCAACATCGCTGAGCCCATTGTCCCTACGCGAGGGTACCCGGCTTCTGTCGTCCCGCTGATTCCGCGCAGCAACGTCAACCCGGCTCAGATGATGGGACGGAGGCCTGGTTCATCCTGCTTGCGGAACAAGCTCTTGGTTTTCGGGTCAACGAAGATCAAGTACACGGCGAAGAGCAAGGCAATGATGGCGGCCGCGTTCCGGGCCAACGTCAGGGCGAGGCCGAGGTCTTCACTCTGGAGGTACGGGAAGACATCCAACTGGTCCGAAATGGCGTAGACCATAAAGAACGACACCACGAAGTAGACGGCTTTGACCTGCCAGTCATTGCGGATACCGGTAACTGCGAACAGCGGAATCAACCACACCACGTACCAGGACTGGATCATCGGCGCCAGAATCACAATGGCGGCAAATGCCAAAGTGAGCCGGCGCATGAGGCGGTCGTAGTCACCACGGAAGACCTGCCAGGCGATAGCGCCCACCATCAAGATCTTGCCGGCATCGTAGACCCATTTGGCCATGCCCCAGCCGTCCAGCCCGAAGACGTTGAAGATCGAAGCCACCACCAGTCCGATCAGGCCGATGGGGGCGTACCAGATCCAGACACTGCCGGGGGCTGACAGGCCGTTGATCCAACCGAATCCGAATCCATTGACCATGCTCATGGCATACAACAGTCCGAAGCTCAGCCCGGCAGTCAAGAACCAGAAAAGGAACTTACGTGGCCAGGATGCCCCCTTGCCTGCCCACAAGAGCCCAATGAACGGAAGGAACACCACCGTAATCGGCTTCACGGAGATGGAGAGGGTCACCAGCACCAACCCCAGGATCACACGGCGTGTTGCGCAGTAGTACAGGCCCGCGAGAGCCAGGCCGATCATGAGCGCGTCATTGTGGACGCTGGCTATGAAGTTGGTCAGGAAGAGCGGGTTTGCGGCCGTCAACCACAGCGCCCTGTGCGGGTTTACTCCATGGAGCTCCGCAAGCTTGGGCACATAAATGATGCAGAGAACGATGCCCACCAGGGCAACCAGCCGGAAGAGCATGATGCTTGCTTCGGGTTGGACATTGGTCACCCAGACCACGAACTGCTCGATCCACAGGAACAACTGCCCGTAGGGCACAGGCGCTTCTGTCCACATCTTGTCCGCGCCCAATTGGAAGTAGTTGGGCAGCGCGGAAATCCCATTCTCGTAGGGATTGATGCCTTCGACCATCAGGCGGCCTTGGCCGATGTACGCGTACACATCCCTGCTGAAGAGGGGAACTGTGAACATCATGGGCAAACCCCACGCAGCCACGGCCTGGAGCGTTGCTTTCCTGGCTTCCAGTCCCCACACCCGGACGCGCTGGCCGAGTCGAAGCCAAGCCCGGACGAGCAGCATTCCACCCACAGCCAGCAGGACAATTGAGAGGGCGACGCCCACGCCTTCAGTACGCATCCAGATGAAGAGCGGCAACCGCCGGAGTTCTGAAACCGGAGCTAACCAGCCCACACCCAGGGACCCGAAAACCATGAACATGGAGCCGATGAAACCGGCGATCAGTGGCGACCGGGCATTATCAACCTCGGCAGCAGCATTCGCCGTCGGCGCTGCTGTCCCTGCCTTCTGGGCGGCGGGTACTGGCACCGTCATGTGGTCGTCATCCAATCGTTCACCCGGTATATCCGGGAGAAATTCAGCGTCTTTGGGGCTTTCAGCGACAGGAAGAAAAAGACACTGCCGCGCTCAAAAATCGTACCATCAGAGCATTCCGAAGCGCCTGAAGGATAGGCTGGGCGCGTGCCTATTACTAATGAACGCATCGTCTGGATCGACTGCGAAATGACCGGCCTGGACCTGAAGAACGACGCCCTGATCGAAGTTGCGGCGCTGGTGACCGATTCCGAGCTCAATATCCTGGGCGACGGTGTCGACGTCGTTATCAAGCCCGACGATGCCGCCCTGGAACAAATGAATGATTTTGTACGGGACATGCATACCCGCTCCAAACTTCTTGATGAACTTCCCTACGGGAAGACCATGGCCGAGGCTGAAGCCGAGGTTCTTGAGTACATCGAGAAGTGGGTTCCCGATCCCCGCAAGGCGCCCTTGGGCGGAAACTCCGTGGGAACGGACCGGATGTTCCTGGCCAGGGACATGCCAAACATCGTCGAACACCTCCACTACCGCGTCATCGATGTCAGCACCATCAAGGAGTTGTCGCGGCGGTGGTTCCCGCGCGCCTACTTCCAGTCACCTGCCAAGCACGGCGGACACCGGGCACTTGGCGACATCAAGGACTCCATTGACGAACTCCGCTACTACCGGCAAGCCGTCTTCGTGCCCGCTCCCGGACCGGACACTGCTACGGCACAGCGCATCTCCAAGGACGTCGTAGCCACCGCAGAGACCTTGGGATCCACCGAATCAGTGTGATCTGCACCATTTTTCAAGGTTTTTTCGCCAAAACCGGCAAAAGTGGACTTTGCACCCCAAAACAGCAGGTAAGCTATTTGTCGTTGCCTTGAAGGAAAGCCGGTCAAACGGTTCAGCCCCAAAAGGCACATGGTGGGCTTAGCTCAGTTGGCAGAGCGCCTGGTTGTGGTCCAGGAGGTCGCGGGTTCAACCCCCGTAGCTCACCCCACCGAGATTGGCTGCAGAGCCGGTTTCCACAAAGGCCGCACCGGTTATCCGGTGCGGCCTTTGCTTTTAACTTCAGGCGCACCTGTACCGCCCTGAACCTCAGTGATCGATAAGGAAGACCTGACATGACCGTCCTGCCAGTCACCATTTGGGGCGAACCCGTATTGCATCGCCGGGCCAGCGAAGTGGAGGTTTTCGACGACGAACTCCGCGCGCTCATCGCGGACATGTTCGAAACCAACGACGCCGCCAACGGCGTGGGTCTCGCAGCCCCTCAGATTGGCGTAGGCAAGCGACTGTTCGTCTACAAGTACGCCAATGATGACGACGTTCCCGAACAGGGCGTGGTGGTCAACCCCGTTCTTACCCTCTCCAAGGTTTCTGGGGCTCTTCCCGATCCTGATGAGCACGTGGAGGGTTGCTTGTCCTTCCCGGGTGAGTACTACCCCCTGCAGCGGGCTGAGTGGACGCGCGTCCAGGGCTTCGATGGTGATGGCAACCCGGTGGACTTTGAAGCGACCGGCTGGTTCGCCAGGATCCTGCAGCACGAGTACGACCATCTGGACGGCAAGCTGTACGTCAACCGGCTGGTGGACAGGTACTCAAAGAAGGCCCTCAAGCAAGCGAAGAAGCACGGCTGGGGCGTTCCGGGATTGACCTGGATGCCTGGCGTCGATCCCGACCCCTTCGGACACTAAGCCATGGCTTCAACAACGCACGCTGAGCTGTTCGAACTCCTGGACATTACCGGCGAAGACGCCGAAGAATGCACTGCCCTGTTGGCAACCCAGCCCAGTGAAGCGGTGCTGTTCGCCGTGGCCGCCATGGAAGAACGGCTTGGCACCTTCCCGCTGGACAGCATCAAGGCCGATAACGCCAGTGAGACAGTTTGGATCGAAGCCCTGCTCCGCTTCTCCCCCACTGTCCACGCTTATCATCTGGGCCTGGGTATCAGTCCGGAGGTATCGGCAGCGTCATTGGCCGACGTAGGACTGCAACTGCGGATTAACCGCCGCGTCCACGGCCATTTCGGCCTCGACACGTGGGCCTGGCTGACTCTGCACATGGCCGGGAATCTGTTCAGGCTTGGACGGCTGCAGTTCCATTTGGTCCGCAGTTCGGAGGAACCAAACCACTCGGGCGCGCCTACGGCGGATCAAGGCTGGGTGCTCGGCGTGCACATCCCCGAGGACGGCGGACTCTCCCCCGCACTGGTGGATGCAAGCCTTGCCGAGGCAAAATTATTCTTCCCCAGGTACTTCCCTGATAAACCTGCATCAGCAGCAACGTGTGATTCCTGGATGCTGGATCCTTACCTTGCCGAGCGACTCCCGGGCAGCAACATTGCCTCCTTCGCGCGGCGCTTCACGGTGGACCGGTGCTCTGATGCCCCCACCGACGCCGTCTATTTCACCTTCCGGCAGCGCGGAATCCAGGACTTGGACAAGCTCCCCAGGGACACCTCACTTCAGCGGGTGGTCCTTGAAAGAATCGACGACGGCGGCACCTGGCAGTTGGGGCACGGTCACCTCGAGCTGTAGATCGTCTGTTGACCCGGGCAGGAGGAGAGAACGCCTTTCATGGCGTCCTTCTCAGCCTGGGTCACCCAGAGCTTATAAGCGGTCTTCACGGAAATTTGCCGGGCTACATAGTGGCAGCGGAAGTTCTTGTTCGCCGGCAGCCAGGTCGCGGCGTCGCCTGCGCCCTTCTTGACGTTCGCCGGCCCGTCCGCCGCAATCAGGTTCAAAGGATCATTGGCCAATATCCGGCGCTGCTGCAGGGTCAGCTGCTGTGCACCTTTTTGCCAGGCGTCAGCCAGCGCAACCACATGGTCTATTTGGACGGACGAACTGGTGTCCTGTCCTCGTCGGAAAGTAACCTGTGCGCCGGTGTAGGGTTCGTGGAACGTGCCGGCGGCCACCTTGCAGGAAGATCCCTCGGTGAACTCGACCGCAGAGAGATCACGCCGCAGGATGTCGTTCCTGGTATCGCATCCATTCCTGTCGGCATCGGCCCAGGCCTGTCCGAAAGCTGCCCGATCGTAGTTGGACTGGGGAGCCCGGCCCTTGACCGGAAGTCGATCCAAGGCCTCAGCGGCGTCCCCTGCAGCCACCGGTGCGGCTCCTTGCACGGGCTTCATCCAGAGGGGGTTGTAGACGGGAGCTTCACTGGGTCCCGCCAGCGACGGACTTGCGGCGTCAAATTGGCCCGTGCTGAAGAACCAGGAGAGTCCGCCCACGACGGTGACGGCAGACAGCGCAAGGATTGTCCATGCTTGCCGGGATCTGCGGCGGGCGCGCTTGTAGGCGGACCAGGTGATACTCAAGGGACTCCATCCAGTGGGGGCAGGCAGGTCCTACGAGCGTAGGACAAGGCCCCGACAGAAAGAGCCGGTTCCACAGTGTGTAGGAGAAGTCACACCGTGAGGGCTGAATTCCGGGTTTATTGCTCGCGCATCACGCGCTGCAAATCCTCTGTTGCTACAGCGAGGAGTCCGCGCAGTTGCTCAACCCGTTGGTCCGGGACGTCACCGGAGGCATTGGCTGCGACAGCCTGATCCAGGAGTTTTTGGGCTTGTTTGTGATTGGCGCGGGCCACATCAAGCGCATGTTCCAGTGTGGTTTCGTGCTCCAGAGTCGATTCGTTTTCCATGAACCCATTTTGGTCAGGTTTCCCGGCCGATGCCAGTGACACAGCCGGGAAACCCGTGAATACTTCCGGAGTGCCTAGGCGCCGGCCGCTTCGAGAACCGCGATCGGAGCCACAACGTCGCGCGCCGGGAACGACGGCGGGTTGACGCCTGCCATCTCCTCCATGACGCGGACTACCTGGCAGGAGTACCCGAACTCGTTGTCGTACCAAACGTAGAGAACGAGGTTCTTGTCGTTGGAGATCGTGGCGAGTCCGTCGACAATGCCGGCGCGGCGTGATCCGACGAAGTCCGTGGAGACAACATCGGGAGAATCGATGTAGTCGATCTGCTTACGCAGATCCGAATGCAGGGACATCTCGCGGAGGAAGTCGTTGACCTCATCGCGCGTGGTGCCCTTTTCAAGGTTCAGGTTCAGGATGGCCATGGAGACATCCGGCGTGGGAACGCGGATGGCATTGCCGGTCAGCTTGCCCTGAAGTTCCGGGAGAGCCTTGGCGACGGCCTTGGCAGCACCGGTTTCGGTGATGACCATGTTCAGCGCAGCGGAACGTCCACGGCGATCGCCCTTGTGGAAGTTGTCGATCAGGTTCTGGTCATTGGTGAACGAGTGCACGGTTTCGACGTGTCCGTGGATGATGCCGAACTTATCGTTGATGGCCTTCAGCACCGGGGTGATGGCGTTGGTGGTGCAGGAAGCAGCGGTGACGATCTTGTCGTCGTCCGCGATATCCCGGTGGTTGATGCCGTGGACAATGTTCTTCAGCTCGCCCTTGCCCGGTGCGGTGAGCAGGACGCGGGCAGCACCCTTGCTTTGCAGGTGCTGGGACAGGCCCTCAGCGTCACGCCAGCGGCCCGTGTTGTCCACCACCAGGGCGTCCTTGATGCCGTAGGCCGTGTAGTCAACCGTGGCGGGGTTGTCCGAGTAGATGACCTGGACCTGCACGCCGTTGGCGGTGATGGTGTTGGCTTCCTCGTCAACGCGGATGGTGCCCTCGAAGGATCCGTGGACGGAGTCGCGGCGCAGCAGGCTGGCGCGCTTGACGAGGTCATTCTCCGCACCCTTGCGTACGACAATCGCGCGGAGCCGCAGGCCGTGTCCGCCACCGGCCTTTTCAATAAGGATGCGGGCCAGGAGGCGGCCGATACGGCCAAAGCCGTAGAGGACGACGTCGGTGCTGGTGCGGTCGTCAGCGCCGCGCTTGCCAACGATCTCAGCAAGCTCTGCACGCAGGTACTCATCCAGGGAGGCGCCATTGCCTTCGGCCCGGAACTTCTCGGTCAGTCGTGCAATATCAATGGCTGCCGCGCCGAGTTCCAGCTCCGACAGGGCGTTCAGCAGGGGGGCGGTCTCTTCGAGCAGGAGCTCGTGGTTGCTCATCCGGCGGGCGAAACGGTGCGCCTTAAGGATGTTCATGGTGGACTTGTTGATCAGGCTGCGGCCGTGAATGCTGGTGACCACGTTGTTTTCCCGGTACAACCGGCCGATCACCGGAATCATGGCCTCGGCGAGGGCCTCCCGGCCCATCCACTTATCAAGACAAGAATCTGACGTCTGGCTCACAGAACTACCTTCCTTGGGTCAACCACATACGTCCTCGTATGCAGATGGCAGCGGCCGCCCGGAGTAGTCCTGCGGCACATGCGCCGGCGGGCTTCGGTCCACCCACAGCGCCTTGAACGAGAGCAAAGAAAATCCGCCGGCTGCGAACGCAGTCCCGGCGGCAGAACATCTACGTTCAGTAACCATTCTAGGGCTGAAGGCGGGAGCGTAGGCCGCCCGGAGGCGTGAAATCACTCACACGCCGCTATTGTGGCGGTCATAAATGGATGGGTCGACCGATACGCCGGGTTCTGTCATCCCTTTCCGTTACCGGAAAAGGAGTGGCGGCCATCCATCTACGAACGCCGTTGCCGACGCCCTCCAGCAGCCTACCCGGACACTCGGGCGGGCAGCCCTCAAACGTGTCCTGTCTGGCCTTGCTCCGGGTGGGGTTTACCTAGCCTCCCCGGTCACCCAGGGAGCTGGTGGTCTCTTACACCACCGTTTCACCCTTACCTGCTGCCGCACGATGAAAACATCGCGCAGCGCAGGCGGTCTGTTCTCTGTGGCACTGGCCTGCGGGTTACCCCGAGTGGGCGTTACCCACCACCCTGCCCTGCGGAGCCCGGACGTTCCTCGAGCCACTTTCGTGACGCGCGACCGCCTGGTCGACCCATCCGCCGTCCAGTCTACCGGCGTTGGGACCGGCCGAAGTCCGGCGGTAATATCGGCTGGTGCTGATTCTGCTTCCGCCTTCCGAAGGCAAGACCCCCGCTGCCAAAGGTCCCGCCATCGAGTGGGAGTCCCTCAGTTTTCCGGAGCTGAATCCTTACCGGGCAAAAGTCCTTGAGGCCCTGGGTACAGTCAGCGCGCACGAGGACGCACTCGCTTTGCTGGGCGTCGGAGCCTCGCTGCGGGACGACGTCGAACGTAATACCCGGCTCAACGCGGAACCGGCAGCGCCGGCGCACCAGGTCTATTCGGGTGTTCTTTACGACGCCTTGGGCTATAACAGCATGACTCCCACGCAGCGGCGCAAGGCCACCGAATCCATCCTGGTGGTCTCAGCCCTGTGGGGCGCCATCGGCTTTGGCGACCACGTGCCCGCCTATCGGCTGTCCATGGGAACGGCACTGCCCGACGTCGGACGCCTCGCCTCATTTTGGAAGCCGCAACTGAACGCTGCACTCGCCACGCGCAGCGAAGGGGAACTCCTGGTCGATTGCCGTTCCAGCACCTACGCCGCGGCCTGGGCTCCCCCGGCGGCGCAGACCGTCAATGTCAATGTCTTCAATGAGGCAAACGGCAAGCGCACCGTGGTCAGCCACTTTGCCAAGCACACACGCGGTGAGTTGGCACGGCACCTGTTGACCAGGCGCGGCAAAGCCCCGTCAACTCCAGGTCAGCTCCTGAAGGCTGCCGGCGAAGTGTGGACTGCGGAACTGGTTGAGGGCACGGCCCGCAAGCCCCACGCGCTGAACATCATCCTGACCTAGCCGGGCATGGGCCGGGAAAGGTGGGGCCCGGTCAGTTCCACTCGGCCGAACGGACCAGGATGACCCCTGAGTCCGGGCAAAAAACGATCTCGTCCTCGGCTGCGGCCTTGACCTCGGCAAGGTCGCCGGGGCTGAGCATCATGCCCGAGCCCTCGGACTTGCCGTGGAACAGGCGCGCAGCACCGACGCCACGCTTGGCAATGGTCTTCTCGTACACTGCCAGCAGCCCGGCATCAAGGGTGTCGGCGAACGCTGCGCGCTGGCCCCGAACCACGGTTTCTTCAGCTGCAATCTCGGCAATGGCTTCATCCAGCTCAGCGCGGATGCTGCCGAAGGAGCCCTGGATGTCATCGACAATCGCCTGCTGGGCGGCCTGACGCTCACGCAGCGTGTCCAGCCGCTCCAGGATCTCAAGTTCAACGTCCTCAAGGTCCGAGCGGCGCTTGTTCAGCGAGGCGATGTCATTTTGAAGTGCCACCAGGTCCTTGGACAGTCCCGTGCCACTGTTAAGCCGCGTTTCGTCACGTTCGATCCGGGTGGCAACCTGCTCCACGTCCGCCTCCGCACGCCGAAGCTCAGCCTCGGCGTCACGGACGGCCACCTTTGCCGCGCCGAGTTCACCATTGGCAACGGTCAGCGCATCCGTGAGGTCCTTGATCCGGGGATCGGTTTCAAAGACCCGCCGACGACCGGCCAGCGATTTAAGCTTGGCATCCAGCCCCTGCAGTTCAAGCAATTTCAGTTGTTCTGCCGGTGCTGCTTTCGCCACGCTTACCTCCGCTTGTCGCTGCCGGGCCTGGGGATCAGTTCCGGCCGGATCAACCCCGTTCTGTTGGGGCTGCCCGTATCCTTCTAGACTCTAGTCCCCGCCGGGAGTGAGTATGAAGTCCCAAGGATCGCTGTTGGTGCTGCTGACGCGGATTTCGACGTCATAGCCTTGGTCCGCTAGGACGTTTCCCAGCGCTTCGGCTGCGGCGGGCAGCCAAAGCCATTCGCTGGCAAAATGCGAAACGTCAATCAGGTAGGGGCGCCCGTTGCTTGCTCCCTCACGGGCTTCCGAGGCCGGATGGTGGCGCATGTCCGCGGTGACATACACGTCGGCGTTGCTGGCACGCACCGCGTCGAACAGGCTGTCTCCGGCCCCACCGCACACGGCGACCCGCCGGACCAGTCCGTCCTTGTCCCCGGCAACGCGGACACCACCGGCCACTGCCGGAAGCATTTCGAAGACCCTCGCCGCAAAGTCGCCGAGGGTGGCGAGTTCCGGCAGGTCGCCCACCCGGCCTATGCCTTCTTCAGGCAAGCCGTTGGCAGCGGGTGTCAGCGGGGACACGTTCTCAAGTCCAAAAGCGTCGGCAAGGACGTCCGAAACTCCTCCGACGGCGGAATCCCCGTTGGTATGGACGGTCAGGAGTCCGGTCCCGGCCTCGATCAACCGGTGGACCGCCAGGCCCTTTGCCGAGGTGGCGGCTACCGAATTCACCCCTTTAAGGAGCAGCGGATGGTGGGTAATCAACAACCCGGCGCCCCACTCAATGGCTTCATCAATAACATCCAACGTGGGGTCCACCGCAAAAAGGACCTTGGTAACGGGAACGTTGGGGCGCCCTACCACCAAGCCCACTTCGTCCCAGTCCTCCGCCAATGACTCAGGCCAGAGTTCCTCAACCGCCAGTAAGACCTGGCCTAGCGTGGGATCACCGCTGGCGGCACCTGTCTGGTCCTCTTCAACTGTTTGGTCATCGTCGACCGAATCCGCATCAGAAATGCCGGTGTTTACTGCTTCCATGCTCTTATTCTTCCCTACTTCGGACCTCCGACGGCGGATGAGGTGGTCCGCTCGCCCGAAGTACCTGCCAGGTGCCGTAATTCTCCCGTAAGGTGAAGCGGGAATCATCAAGCCCTCCCATCCATTGAAGAGAACATGAAAACTTTCGTACTTGGCGGTGGCTGCTTCTGGTGCCTGGACGCCGTTTACCAGAAAACCCGCGGTGTCAGCTCGGTTGTCTCGGGCTACACAGGCGGCCATGTCCGCAACCCCGACTACTACCAGGTCTGTTCCGGAACTACGGGGCATGCCGAAGTGGTGGCAGTAACGTTCGACGAGACCATAGTTCCGCAAGAGGTCATCCTGGACATGTTCTTTGCCCTGCATGACCCCACCACCTTGAACCGGCAGGGTTATGACGTTGGAACCCAGTACAGGTCCTCGATGTTCTACACCACCACGGAAGAAAAGGTGTTGTTCGAGGAGGCCATCGAGCGGGCCCAGGCCCTGTGGTCCGATCCGATTGTGACCGAGGTCAGCAGGCTCCCCGAATTCCATGAGGCCGAGGAAGTCCACCAGAATTACTACGCCAAATTCCCGTACCAGGGATATTGCCAGGTGATTATTAACCCGAAACTGGCAAAGGCCCGGAAATATTACTCTGCATGGCTTACTGCTTAGCGGTGTTTCGATCCGGCTGGTTAGGCTGACCTCAGCATTCCCTCTTCAGAGATAGGCGTAATTTTCATGGCAAGGATCTACGACGACGTCACGCAGCTGGTAGGCCGCACTCCGCTGGTCCGTTTGAACCGGCTCACCGAAGGCCTCGACGCCACGGTTGCGGTCAAGCTCGAGTTCTACAACCCGGCCAACAGCGTCAAGGACCGCATCGGTGTGGCCATCATTGACGCTGCCGAAAAGTCCGGCGCCTTGAAGCCCGGCGGAACCATCGTCGAAGGTACCTCCGGCAACACCGGCATCGCCTTGGCACTGGTGGGCGCAGCACGTGGCTACAAGGTCATCCTGACCATGCCGGAGACCATGTCCACAGAGCGCCGCGTCATGTTGCGCGCTTACGGTGCCGAGATCGTCCTGACGCCCGGATCCGAAGGCATGCGCGGCGCCGTCGAAAAGGCCCAGGAAATCGTTGCCAACACCGAGAACTCCATTTGGGCGCAGCAGTTCGCCAATGAAGCCAACCCGGCCATCCACCGCGCCACCACCGCCGAGGAAGTCTGGGAAGACACCGACGGTGAAGTGGACATCTTCGTTGCGGGCGTAGGCACCGGCGGAACCATCACCGGCGTCGGCCAGGTACTTAAGGAACGCAAGCCCGGCGTACAGATTGTGGCCATCGAGCCCAAGGACTCCGCCATCCTCAACGGCGGCGCTCCGGGACCCCACAAGATCCAGGGCATTGGCGCCAACTTTGTTCCCGAAATCCTGGACACCAATGTTTACGACGAAGTCCTGGATGCCACGTTGGAAGACTCCGTCCGCGTTGCCCGTGAACTCGGAGCCCGTGAAGGCATCCTCGGTGGCATTTCCTCCGGTGCCATCGTGTGGGGTGCCCTCGAGCTTGCCAAGCGTCCTGAGAACGCCGGCAAGTTGATTGTTGCCGTCGTCTGCGACTTTGGAGAGCGTTACATCTCCACTGTGCTCTTCGACGACATCCGCGGCTGACACGACGCCTGCATTCCTTCATTTCCTGTAGAAAGGTCTTTGTGAGCTTCTTCGCAAGGCTTAAGGAAGACCTCGACGCCGCCCGGTCACACGACCCGGCGGCTCGAGGATCTTTTGAGAACTTTTTCGCATACTCCGGCCTGCACGCCATCTGGGCCCACCGGGTAACGCACCGGCTGTGGCAGAACCCGGCGCTTCGTTTTCCGGCGCGCTTGATCTCCCAGCTGGCCAGGTTCATGACGGGTATCGAAATCCATCCTGGTGCCACCATTGGCCGCAGGTTCTTCATCGACCACGGCATGGGTGTGGTGATCGGGGAAACCGCCGAAATCGGCGAAGACGTGATGATCTACCACGGTGTAACGCTGGGCGGACGATCACTGGCCAAAGTCAAGCGGCATCCCACCATCGGGGACCGTGTCACCATCGGCGCCGGGGCGAAGGTGCTTGGCCCTATCACCATCGGGGCCGGCAGCGCGATCGGCGCCAATGCCGTGGTAGTCAAGGACGCGCCTCCGGAGTCCATCATCACCGGCATTCCGGCCACGTGGCGGCACCGCGATGCCCGGTCAGAAACGAAGCCGGCCGTGGACCCGGCAGAGTATTACATCGAGTACCGGATCTAGCCAGCGAGCCTTCTGTAGAAATTCCAGAAGACGGCATCGAAGGCCCGGTCCGGAAGGATCCTTCGCAGCGCCAGGACGCTCCAGGCTCCCCTGCCCACCGGGTAGCGGGTCCTGGGGCGTTTTGCCGTTGCGGCCCGGACGATCACATTTGCAACAACCCGTGCCGGTGTGGACAAGATGTGGCCTTCACCTGCGGTCGACGCCAGCGCAGCGGCAACAACATGGGCTTGCTGCTGGTAGGGCCCGTCGCCGGACGTGGCCAGCAGCCCCTCCCCCGCAATGGTGCCCCATTCACTCTTGGTCCCGGATGGTTCGATGATCACGACGTCGATGCCGAACGGCTTCAGTTCCAGGCGCAGTGAATCACTCATACCCTCCACGGCGAACTTGGTTGCGTGATACCAGGCCCCCAGCGGTTCATATATTTTTCCACCGATTGACGTCACGTTGATGATCCGGCCTGCACGTGCCTTGCGCATTGCAGGGAGCACGAGTTGGGTCATTCTTGCCAGGCCCATGACGTTGACCTCGAACTGACGCCTCCCCTCGGCCAACGGGACTTCTTCAAGTGAGCCATAGGAGCCGTAACCGGCATTGTTGACCAGCACGTCAAGGTGCCCATGGGCCGCTTCGATGAATGCCACTGCCGACGCCATTGATTCTTCCGATTGGACATCCAAGGACAACACCGTGATGCCGCGGCTGGCCAGCGGCTCCATTTTATCGACCCGTCGAGCGCCGGCGTAGACCGTGAATCCTGCGGCCCGGAGGGCGATCGCGGTGTCGAAACCGATTCCTGTGGATGCGCCAGTGACGAGCGCAACGCGTGATGCCATCACGGCTCTCCTTCTGTTCGGGTACGGCTGGGTTGTTCAGGTTCGGCAGGGCTGTTCAGCAACGGCAGGGCTGTTCAGGAACGGCTGGGCAGTTCAGATACGGCAAAGGCCGGCCCACCCCAGCGTAACTGGGGTGGGCCGGCCTTTGACGGTGAACGCGATGCTAGTGGGTGTCGACTGCCGAGATTTCGGACTTGTCTTCGCCCCAGAGCGTGTGGAACGTGCCCTCGGTGTCCACGCGGCCGTAGGTGTGGGCACCAAAGAGGTCGCGCTGGCCCTGGATCAGGGCAGCAGCGACGCGCTTGCGGCGCAGGCCGTCATAGTAGGCCAGGGAGGAGGAGAACACCGGTACGGGGATGCCCAGCTGAACTGCCGTGGCTACCACGCGGCGCCACGCCGGGAGTGCCTCGGCGATGGCCTTGGTGAAGGCCGGTGCGAACAGCAGGTTTGCGGGCTTCTCCTCGGCTGCGTAGGCCTTGGTGATGTCCTTGAGCAGCTCTGCACGGATGATGCAGCCGGCACGCCAGAGCGAAGCGATTTCATCCAGCTTGAGGTCCCAGCCGTACTCCTTGGCAGCGGAGGTCAGCATGTCCAGGCCCTGGGCGTAGGAGACCAGCTTGGAGGCGTAGAGTGCCTGGCGGACGTCCTCGACGAAAGTCTCGGGGATTTCCACGGAGGCTTCTTCGCCGGCGAGCAGTTCCTGGCCAAGCTTGCGCTGCTCGGTCTGGGACGAGAGTGCGCGGGCGAAGACGGACTCGGCGATGCCGGAGACCGGGGAACCAAGTTCCAGGGCGGAAATGACCGTCCAGCGGCCCGTGCCCTTCTGGCCTGCAGCATCGACCACGACGTCCACGAACGGCTTGCCCGTCTTGGCGTCAACGTGGCCCAGGACCTCGGCAGAGATTTCGATCAGGAAGGAGGACAGATCGCCCTTGTTCCATTCAGCGAAGATCTTGGACTGCTCGGCGGGCTCGATGCCGGCGCCGGAGCGGAGGAGGTCGAATGCTTCACCGATGACCTGCATGTCGGCGTATTCGATGCCATTGTGGACCATCTTGACGAAGTGGCCGGCGCCGTCGGTGCCGATCCATGCGCAGCAGGGTTCGCCGTCGACCTTTGCCGAAATCTTTTCCAGCAGCGGACCGAGGGCGTCGTAGGACTCACGCGAGCCGCCGGGCATGATGGACGGGCCGTTCAAGGCACCTTCTTCGCCACCGGACACACCGACGCCTACGAAGTGCAGGTCCTTCTTGGCCAGCGCGGCTTCGCGACGGCGGGTGTCTTCGTAGTGGGAGTTACCGGCATCAATGATGATGTCACCGGCTTCGAGCAGCGGTTCGAGTTGCTCGATTACGTTGTCCACCGGAGCGCCGGCCTTAACCATGATGAGGACGCGGCGGGGCTTTTCGAGCGAGTCGACGAGTTCCTGCAGGGTTTCGGTGCGGATGAAGTCGCCGTCGGTGCCGTGCTTTTCGAGCAGGGCGTCAGTCTTTTCAACGGAGCGGTTGTGAAGAGCCACGGTGAAGCCGTTGCGGGCGAGGTTGCGGGCCAGGTTGGCGCCCATCACCGCAAGGCCGGTGACACCGATGTGTGCTGACATCAAAACTCCAATTCGTTCGTGTGCAAACAGTTCCGCGCACCCTCCGGGGCATGCAGGAAGCGATTTCAAAACCAGGGGCTGTAATAAACCATACGTATTAAAACCGTGGGCGGGAAAGCGGTGCCCACGTTGTGGAAGCTCCCCGCGTCATAAACAGTCTATGACGCGCGCCGGATCCGGCTCCGGCAAGGACGGGCATGTGACGCCGGATCCTGCACGCGCGCGCTCTCCGCGCCATTATGCTTACCTCTATGTCAACCAGCCTCCACCACCGCGCCGTCGAGCACCTGGGAACCCGGATTGTCGGCGGCGCCTTGCCTGCCGGCCATGTGATGTTGGCGGAGCACCTGGAAGACGAACTCAAGGTCTCCCGCTCGGTAGTCCGTGAAGCTGTCCGCGTTTTGCAATCGCTCGGCCTCGTGGAGACCATCAAGCGGGTGGGCATCAGGGTCCTTCCTGCCCACCGCTGGAATCCGTTCGACCCCTTGGTCATTCGTTGGCGGCTGGCCGGCGAGGGGCGGGGCGCCCAGCTGCGATCACTCGCGGAGCTGCGTTCCGCCGTCGAGCCTGTAGCCGCCGAACTGGCCGCAGGCAATGCACCGGAGAGCCTCCGTCAGGAGCTGGTGCAGATATCCCTGGCCATGAAGGAAGCCGGCGATGCCGGCGACATGGCAACGTTCCTGGACCTCGATATCCGTTTCCACGCCCTGGTGCTGTCGGGTTCAGGCAATGAGATGTTCGCCAACCTCATTGGCCAGGTCACCGAGACGCTCACCGGCCGTACGGTGCACGGCCTCATGCCCGAGCATCCCCAGAAGCAGGCACTCCAATGGCACATGGACGTCGCCCACGCCATCGACGCCGGTGACGGCCCGGTAGCGCGCGACGCCGCAGCCAGGATCATGCGGCAGACCATTGCGGAGCTGGCACCCAGTTGGGATGACCAGCCCCGCGTATTCGTCCCCGTCTCCAGGAACTGACAGCTAGCCGAAGTTCAACAGGACCTTTCCGGACTCCGCGGAGTTCCTGGCCACCTCAAAGGCCTCCAGGCCGTGGGCGAGGTCGAATTCGTGGGTCACAACAGGGTCCACAAACAACGAGCCGTCCGCCAAAGCTGTAATAACGTGGTCAATTTCGTCGTTGAAACGGAACGAGCCAAGGAGTTCCAGCTCGCGGGTAATGGCAAGGGAGATAAAAACCGGCTGCGGGCCTGAGGGCAGGAGGCCAACCATCACCACTTTTCCTCCACGGGTGGCACCCTTGATGGCCGAGGCGAGACCGAAGTGGCTTCCCGAGGATTCGATGACGACGTCGGCATCCACCGCCGCAATGGCCTCGGCTTGGTCGCCCTTGAGGACCTCGTCGGCGCCAACAGCACGGGCAATCTCCAATGGTTTGTCATGCATGTCCACGGCGACGATCCTGGCCGCGCCGGCGCGCTTGAGGACGGCGACGGCGAGCGCACCGATGGGGCCGCTGCCGATGACCAGGGCCGACTTTCCGGCGACGTCTCCGGCGCGGGAGACGGCATGCCAGGCGACGCTGGCGGGCTCCACCAGCGCGGCAGTACGGAGGTCAAGGTTTGCCGGCAGCGGGCGGAGCATCCTGGAGGGCAGGTTGGCGTAGCGGCTGAATGCGCCGTCGGTATGCGGATGCCGGGCAGCACTGCCCAGGTACGTGCAGCCCGGCGAGAGGTTGGGCCGGTCCTCCGGATATCTGGCATCACCGGCCGCCGGAGTCGCGGGGTGGACGGCCACCGGAGTACCCGCGGCGGGGCCCGAACCATCCGCTGCCTGCTGAAGCACTGTTCCCACAATCTCGTGTCCAAGGACCATGGGATCTTTGAGGATCGATTCTCCTGCGGCGCCATGCAACCAGTAGTGGAGGTCCGAGCCACAGATGCCGCCGTACGCGATCTCAACGATCGCCTCGGCGGGTCCTGGGGCAGTGAGCGGAATATCCTCGATGCGGAGATCGCCTTTGCCGTGGGCCACCACAGCGGGGCCGGAAGCCGGAAGAGTGATGCCCATCAGACCACCACCGTCATTCCGCCGTCGACGAAGATCGTCTGGCCGTTGACAAAGTTGGATGCCTGCGATGAGAGCCACACCACTGGTCCGGCGAGATCAGCCACTGTTCCCCAGCGGTTGGCAGGGGTGCGGCCAAGGATCCAGGAGTTGAAGTCGGGATCGTCCACCAGGTTCTGCGTCATTTCTGTGTGGATGTACCCCGGTGCTATGCCGTTGATCTGCAGGCCGGAGGCGGCCCATTCAGCCGTCATGGCGCGGGTCAGGTTCCGCAGCCCGCCCTTGGCGGCAACATAGGGGGCGATGGTGGGACGGGCCAGGTCCGTCTGGACCGAACAGATATTGATGATCTTTCCCCGTCCCCGGGGAATCATATGCCTGGCAGCTTCCCTGCCTACCAGGAAAGCGCTGGTCAGGTCCGTGGTGATGACCCGGTCCCAGTCCTTGACGTCCAAATCCAGTATGGGGACGCGGTGCTGGATTCCTGCGTTGTTCACCAGGATCTCCAACGGGCCGACGTTCTGTTCTATCCAGGCAACGCCCTCAGCGGCGGAGGTGGCGTCCGTGACGTCGAAGGCGCGGCTGTGCACCTGGGCGGCGGGATAGTCGGCAGCCATGGCTGCGTGGGCAGCTTCCAGCCGTTCCGGGTTGATGCCGTTCAACACCACCGTGGCCCCGGCATCGGCCAATCCCCTGGCCAGGGCATTGCCTATTCCCCTGCTTGAGCCTGTCACCAAGGCAACCCGCCCGGTCAGATCAAAAGGTCCAGTCATGTTTGCTCTTCATTCCTTTGTCGTTGCGCCGTTTAGTTGATGTTGGACGAAACTTGGTTTTCGCCGCTCAGGTTTGCGATGGTTTGACGAACCACTGAAAGGTCCTGGTCGCCCAGGCCCTGGCGTTTGAGTTCGGCGTAGAGGTCAAGGGCTGCGCTCGCCAAGGGAACGGCCGAGCCAACGGCTGCCGCGCTGCCCAGGACAAAGCCAAGATCCTTATGCATGAACTTGGCGGGGCCGGTGGGCGCATAGTCCTTGGCGGCCAGGCGGGGGCCAACGTTGTCCAGCACCCGGCTGCCGGCCAGCCCTCCGGACAGGACGTCAAAGAGGGCCTGCACATCCATGCCGGAGCGTTCGGCGAGCTCGGCCGCTTCGGCAAGTGCCGCCGTCGTGGTTCCGACAATCAGTTGGTTGCAGGCTTTGGCAAGCGAACCCGCCCCGAGGGGGCCCATCCTCCGGACAGTGGTTCCCATGGCACGAAGCAGCGGCAACAGGTCCTGGAATTGGGGTTCGGAGCCGCCCACCATGATGGCCAGGGTTCCGCTTTCCGCACCAGCCGTACCGCCACTGACCGGGGCGTCCACCACTGCCGCGTTGCCGTGGCTTGCCTGGTGTACGGCCTCCCCGAACTGCTGGACCCCTGTTGGCGAGACGCTGCTCATGATGACGACGGCGGTACCCGGCTTGGGCGGTTCGTTCCGCCATGATTCAAGCAGGTCCACAGCAGCTTCTTCGATGAAGGGAAGGTCGGGAAGCATGAAGATCATCGCCTCTTCGTCGCGCAGTGCAGCAACGCTTTCCGCCCGCCCAACGTTGGGGAGGTTGTCAAAGGCGGCCGGAGAGCGGTTCCAGGCGGTGATGTTCCATCCGGCTTGGGCGATGTTGGCGGCCATGGGCGCTCCCATGAGTCCCAGGCCCACGAAGCCCACACGTTTGCTGATCACTGCAGGTAACACCTCACTTCTTTGTGGTTCATCTTCAGGAAACTGTTCAATATCCTAGCCTCCATTCAGTATGATGAACACTATGACGACTGATGAACTTACCATCGCCATCGCTGTGCCGCTCGAAGCAGAGCACGTAGAGCTGATCCGCGCTGTAGATCCCTCCGTAACAGTTCTCTACGATCCCGAACTGCTCCCTCCGGAGCGCTTCCCGGCCGATCATGCCGGCGACCCCGCTTTCAAGCGGACGCCCGAGCAGGAGGAACGCTACTGGGCCATGCTGAACCGGGCCCAGGTTCTTTACGGCTTCCCCAACGAAAGCCCCGCCGGCCTGGCGCGCATCGCTGTGGAGAACCCGCACCTGGCGTGGATCCACGCCATGGCCGCAGGAGCCGGTGGAGCGGTCAAGGCTTCAGGCCTGGATACCGAAACCCTGCAGAAGTTCCACGTCACCACCTCAGCCGGAGTCCATGCACTTCCGTTGGCCGAGTTCTCCGCGTTCGGCATCCTCAGCGGTTTCAAGCGCAGCGCAGAGATGACACAGGACCAGGCAGCCAAATCCTGGCCCGAGCTGCGCACCCCCACCAAGTTGGCCAATGGCTCCAAACTGGTCATTGCCGGCCTGGGGGAAATCGGGATGGAAACAGCACGGATTGCGCGCGCCCTCGGGATGAAGGTCAGCGGCACCAAACGCAACGTCGGGGCCATCGAGGGCATTGATGAGGTCACCGATAACGACGGCCTGCCCGGATTGCTCGCCGACGCCGATGCTGTGGTGAACACCCTTCCCGGCACCCCCTACACGGAGAAGCTGTTCAATAACGACATCTTCAACGCCATGAAGCCCGGAACAGTATTCGTCAATGTGGGTCGCGGAACGGTGGTGGACGAGGACGCCCTGCTTGAAGCACTGGACAACGGACAGGTTTCCTATGCCTGCCTGGACGTCTTTGCCGTCGAACCACTCCCCCAGGACAGTCCCCTGTGGAGCCACCCCAAGGTCCTGGTGTCCCCGCACACTTCCGCCCTGAGCGCCGCCGAGAACCGCCTCATCGCGGAACGGTTCTGCAGCAACCTTCGTACCTTCCTGGCCGGCGGCGAACTGCCCCACCTGGTGGACCCCATCCACTTCTACTAATCCTCGGTTCGCCCACGGGCTTACGTAAGTTCAGTGCAAAGGCACGGCCATGGCAGTTTTGGCCGTGCCTTTGTTGTATCGGACGGCGTAGCATCGCCACATGAACGCCTCGGAGATCCCGCAACGCACTGTGGTGCGCTTCTTTCCGGACTACGGGGATACGGCGCTCTGGCTTGATGTTCCCATCGAGTACTCCCTCACCGGGTTTACGGAGGAACTGGTGCATGAACTCCGGGACTGGGAACAGTTCTACTACGATTCCTTGACTCGGGACTTTACCTGGAAGTCAACGGAAAGAGCTGCCAAGTACACCGTAGAAGGTCAGCGCCTGGCCCAGCGGGTGGCGGACGAACTAGGCGACGGCTACGAAGTTGAATTCAAGCCCTACGGGGATAGCGCGCAGGCACGCCGATTCCATGGGACGAAGGCGCCCAACGCCACCGCCGTTGCTGCCTTCGACGCCCTTGCAGCTGCGGCACAGGCAGAGAAGGAGAGAGCCTTCCAGGCCCTTGCCGCCCGCGCGCCCGGTGAAGGTACGGGATGGTTCGCCACCGCTCCCCTTTCGGGCAAGGTATTCAGGCCGACGCGGGCCGAACCGGAATAGGACGTTGAAAGCAACCTGGACGACAACAGCGCGGCACTCTCCGAGTGGAGGGTGCCGCGCTGCTGTTGTGCCGGACGCAGTTGTGCCGGACGCAGTTGTGCCGGGACGCTACTTGGCGTCTTCTGTGCTGACGAGGTCGCGGCCCGCCGTCTCCGGGGTGAAGAACGTGGTGACGAAGGAAATGAGCGCCAGGACCAGTGAGTAGATAGCCAACACCAGCCACGAGTGGTTGGTCGCTGCCAACATCAGCGCACCCAGCAGTGGTGCGAGGCCACCAGCCAGGACGGCTGAGATCTCGCGGCTCATTGCCACACCGGTAAAGCGGTACTGGGAGCCGAAGAGTTCCGGAAGCAGCGCACACTGGGGGCCGAGCATTGACTGGACACCGATAGCGATGCCCACAGCCATGACAACCCATACGAGGGTGACGTTGCCCAAAGTGACCAAGTAGAAGGCAGGAACAGCAATGATTGCCTGGAAGAGTGCGCCGTAACGGTACACCTGAACACGGCCGTACTTATCGGACAGTGCACCGAACGTCACCACCAGGACTGCAGCAAAGCCTGCGGCGATCAACAGGCCCACAGGACCAATCGAGTTGTTTCCGGCAAAGACACCGGCGGGCATGCTCATGAATGACACCAGCAACGCCGAGTAGATGGACGAGTTGCCGTTTTCTCCCATACGGAGCCCAATGCCCAGGAGCACATTCTTCTTGGAGTGCTTCCACAGCGCACCGATCGGGTTCTTGACCACGTTCTTGTGCTTTTCCAACTCCTGGAAGGCAGGAGTCTCCTTGAGCTTGAGGCGGATGAAGATGGCCACAGCAATCAGGATGAAGCTTGCCAGGAACGGTACGCGCCACAGCCAACCTTGCAGGACTTCCTTGTCAGCCATGGCGATCAAGGCAAACGTCCCCGCGCCCAGAAGGGTTCCCAACTGGATGCCCACGAATGGCAACGAGGCGAAGAACCCACGACGACGACGCGGAGCTACCTCGGAGATCAGCGTGGTGGCGCCTGCCTGCTCGGCGCCGGCACCGAGTCCCTGGATGATTCGCAACGTCACCAGCAGCACAGCGCCGAGCATTCCGGCCTGCTCGAAGGTGGGCAGCAACCCAATGGCGAAGCTTGCTGTACCCATCAAAGCGATGGTCAGGATCAGAACCATCTTCCGGCCGAACCGGTCCCCGATGTAGCCAAAGATCAACCCACCAAAGGGGCGGGCGGCGAAACCGACACCATATGTGGCGAAGGAGGCGATCAAAGCACCGTCCGGGCCGAGAGGCGAAAAGAACAATGGGCCAAAAATCAGCGCGGAAGCCAGACCATAAATGTAGAAGTCGTAGTACTCCAAGGCTGAACCAACCGAACTGGCCAAGGTAGCCCGGCGCAGCTGTTCCGGCGCAACCACAGCATCGTCAGCCTCAGCTGCAATCTGTGCATTAGTACGAGTTATCACAAGCACTCCCTCAAAATCACCCCAGGCCCCCGTTGGCCCGGCGAGATAGTGATGGCATAACCGCCAAGATCACTATGATGAACAGCGTACAGCTTGTTGAACCAACTGCCAAGGTTGTAATCAGATTTAATCTGATGGAGTTGATTGAGTGCTTGAGTTGAGTGAGTTGATTGACCAGCCGCTACCCCATGGGATTGCCCAGCGAGCGGGCCAACTCCTTGAGCTCTTTAACCATCAATGCCCCTTGCTCCTGGGAATAGGTCGCCTTCAGGGCAGTTACCGACAACCCCAGGCTTGGGCCGTGGGCACCGTGCGTTGGTACGGGCACTGCCAGGCAAACCACGCCTACCGTGGACTCTTCGTCTTCGAACGCGAATCCCTGCTTCCGGATGTCGGCTATCTGTGATTTGAGCTCTTCAGTGGTTCGCAGAGAATTGGGGGTCATCACCGGAAGTTCCATGCCATCAGGGAACATGGTCTCAATGTCGTGATCATGCAGCTGTGCCAGGAGGGCTTTTCCTACACTGCACAGGGACACAGGCATCTTGTCACCGATGTTGGACGTCAGCCTCACTGCCGGGTGCCCCTCGTACCGGGCCAGGTAGATCACGTGGTCGCCATCGAGCATGGCGATGCGCACCGTCTCGCCGGAAAGCGTCGGGGCCTGCTCACAGTACTTGTAGAACTCCTGAACTTCATCGAGGCGGCTAAGGTAGGCCGCCCCGAGCTCCACCAGCTTCCGCCCCAAGGCAAAGTCTCCGCCCTGGCGGGTGATCAGGCGGGCTTCCTCCAATGCCAGCAAGAGATTGGACGTGGATGATTTGGGGATGCCGAGTTCACGGGAAAGGTCGCTCAGCGTCAGCCGCCCTGATGAAGATCCCGCCAGAGCGTCAAGCACTGCGGCTGCGCGGGTCACGGCCGGCGCCGGCGACGAAGCGCCCAGCCCTTCAGAACGGGTGGTGCGGGAATCTGCCATGATTCTCCTTCGTCAGAACTCTCATTACGTTCAATCAGCTGAACACTTCCCATCATAGTGGCAGGGCCGTGGCAGAATCGGCCTCTTCACGTACGATCAGCTGCGGGGCCGGGCATATGGCCATGCCCGGCTTTTCAAACCCAAAAGTTCGCTGTATATTCATTTTCGAGCTCTCCACCGCGGCATCCCCCAATAGTCGTGGTGGAGAGCTCATCCATTTCCCCGCGGAAAGCTAGGCCGCGGCCACTTCTTCGCCCCGGAGGCTCCAGCCCCCACCTGCACCGTCCCGCACCAGTTCCCATGTAGCGATGCCGGACCGCACATTGTTTCCCAAACGGACCTGGACTTGCCAGACCTCCACATCCACGCGGCCTTGTCCCCTCGGCATCCGCCGTGATTGCTCCCACCAGGGAATGCGCTCAAACCAACGCACGGGCTCCACGACGATCTGCCACTCCCGGCTTCCCCTGACGACCACAACCGGTGTTCCTTGCGCGCTGCTGCGGATATACACGTGCTCCATGGAGAGGACACTAAGAGCGGGCCCTGACATTATGTCCCTGGACGGGCCACTGCGGCCCGGGAATACAAAAACCCCGCCAATCCCAGCCGCAAGGCCTGGATTGACGGGGTTTCACTTTGTGGGTCCTACCGGGATCGAACCGATGACATCCACGGTGTAAACGTGGCGCTCTACCAGCTGAGCTAAAGACCCATCTTGCGGCTTCAGTGCCTTAGCGCTTCAACCAACGAACAATGACTCTACATGATCAATTGGGAGAAATGCCAATCGGCGAATTCCCGCTGGGAAGGTCAGGCAGGTTCCGGGCCAGATAGTCCAAGGCCCCGCTGACTCCAAGCTCGAGTTTCATCGTGGCGAAGTCATCGCCCCGGGTGGTTCCGCGGTTGATGATGAGCACAGGTTTCCCGGCCTTTGCTGCATGGCGCACAAAGCGCAACCCGCTCTGGACCGTCAGCGATGATCCCGCCACGAGGAGCGCCTCAGCTTGATCCACCATGGCATAGGCGCGCTCCACCCGGTCCTTGGGCACGTTTTCGCCAAAATAGACGAAATCTGGCTTGAGCGTCCCCCCGCACCGGGGGCAGACAGCCATGACAAATGACGTGATCAGCTCCGGATCCTCAACTGTGGCATCAGCATCCGGGGCCATTTCCACGAGCCCGGACTCCATCGCGGCTTCAAGGAACCCGGGATTAATCTCCTCCAGGATGGCTGCAATGAGCCCCCTGCTGAAGGTGTGCCCGTTCTCCAAACAAACCACCTGATCAAAACGGCCGTGCAAATCCACCACGTTGACGCTGCCCGCGTCCTCGTGAAGCCTGTCCACGTTTTGGGTAATGAGGCCGGTCATCAGTCCCCTGCGCTCCATCAGAGCCACTGCCGCATGTCCTGCGTTGGGGTCCGCGTGCCTCAAATGGGACCATCCCAGATGGTTCCGGGCCCAATAGCGCCTCCGGTTGGCTTCACTGCCGATGAACTCCTGGAAGGTCATGGGATTACGGGGCGCAGAACCAGGACCTCGATAATCCGGGATGCCGGAGTCGGTGCTCAGTCCGGCGCCAGTCAGGACAGCTAGACGCTTTCCCGCAATAATTCCTGCGGCTTGCCTGACGGCAGTGACTTCCCCGGGATCCAGTTGAGACACCGGCGCGGGAGCCATGCTGGCAAAACCTGTCATGCCGACTCCGGGCCGGTGGTCAGTCATGCTCCGTGCCCGTCCAGCGCCGCGAGTGCTTGGCGGTACTCAGCCAAGTCCCTCGCCTGGCCGCGTGGATTGACAACGACGTAGCGAATGATGCCTTCGGCATCGATGATGAACGTTCCCCTCAACGCCATGCCACTGACGTCGTCGAAAACTCCGTACGTCCGGGCTACAGCACCATGAGGCCAAAAATCGGCCAACAGGTCAAAGCCATAGCTTTCCTGTTGGGCATAAGCGCGAAGGGTGAACTTGCTGTCTACTGAGACCGCAAGAACCACGGCGTTCGAATCTTCGAACGCCGCAATGTTGTCGCGGATCTCACATAGTTCACCCGTGCAGATGCCTGAGAATGCGAAGGGGTAAAACACCACGACTACATTCCTGCCCCGATAATTGGACAGTCGGACAGGCTCACCGAATTGGTTGACCAACTCGAAGTCCGGGGCAGGTTGGCCCGGCTGCGGTGTCACCGCTGGAGCCGGGGCCAGTCGGACATCGATCACTTGTTCTTCTTCGGCACCAGTCGGGTGGCACTCCAGTCTTTCGACACCCCTGCGGAGGTAGTCAGGTGCAGCCCGGACGTGGGGGCCGCGTCCTGGATGTCAGCCGGGGAAACATAGTTGTCTCGGCCTGATTTAGGGGTCAGTACCCAGACAACCCCGCCTTCCTTCAGTGTCGTGAGCGAATCCATCAGGGCATCAACCAGATCACCGTCGCCATCCCGCCACCAAAAGACAACGGCATCTACTACGTCGTGGTCGTCTTCATCCAGCAGCTCAGAGCCCGTGACATCTTCAATGTCGTCACGCAAGTCGAAGTCGACGTCGTCGTCGTAGCCGCGCTCCTGAATCAGATCCCCATCTTTGAAACCCATTCGTTCCGCCACATTTACCGATGTGGCGGCGTCGGCCTCGCTCACGTTTCCTCCTTTTGAAGTGACTTCCATTACTAACAGCCAACACCCTTTGGGCGTGTGCTTCAAGCCATTGTCCCTGCCGCAGGCCACATTCCGCACTACCGGGGGCGTTTCGGGGCTTTGACAACCACGTGCTTTCGGTCACGCGGGCCGCCGAAATGTGACATACAACGCCCCTCGGGGCCCACGGCTACGCATCGCAGGGCAGTGAAAGCTAGAGTGGCCATGAGCGCTCTGGCTGCAGGGCGATCGCCCCGATGAATTCTACTGGGCAGCCAAGCGCTCACAAGACCTGCCCGGCGCATCCGACCGGGCTGTTGAAACCGAGATGTCGCACACGACGCGTTCACGACGGGCAGATACCCTGCCAGACCTGAGGCGCCGATGCATGCGCCTAAAGGAAGGTTGGACGTGGCTGCAGGAGAAGAGACCTCACACATCCTCAGCGGGTTGACTGCCCAGCTGCCTGATCGTGATCCGGAAGAGACCGCTGAGTGGATTGAGTCCCTTGATGCGTTGATCGCGGAGCAGGGTACCGAGCGTGCCCAGTACATTATGCGTTCGTTGTTGCAGCGTGCCGGCGCGAGGTCGGTGGGTGTGCCGATGGTGACGACCACTGATTATGTGAACACGATCCCGGTGGACCAGGAAGCAGAGTTCCCGGGTAACGAGGAGTTCGAGCGCCGGTACCGGGCGTATATGCGGTGGAACGCCGCGGTCATGGTCCACCGTGCGCAGCGGGCTGATATTGGTGTGGGCGGGCATATCTCCACTTATGCCGGTGCCGCGACCCTGTACGAGGTGGGGTTCAACCACTTCTTCCGCGGCAAGGACCACCCCAGTGGCGGGGACCAGGTGTTCTTCCAGGGCCACGCTTCCCCTGGCATGTACGCCCGCGCGTTCATGGAAGGCCGTCTCACGGAAGAGGATTTGGACGGGTTCCGGCAGGAAAAGTCCAAGGCCGGCCATGCCCTGTCCTCGTACCCGCACCCGCGGTTGATGCATGATTTCTGGGAATTCCCGACCGTGTCGATGGGTATCGGCCCGATGAACGCGATCTACCAGGCCCAGTCCAACCGGTACCTGCAGAACCGTGGCATCAAGGACACCTCGGACCAGCAGGTCTGGGCGTTCCTCGGTGACGGGGAAATGGACGAGCCCGAGTCCCGTGGCTTGCTCCAGCTCGCCGCGAACGAGAACCTGGACAACCTGAACTTCGTGATCAACTGCAACCTCCAGCGCCTGGACGGACCGGTCCGCGGCAACGGCAAAATCATGCAGGAACTCGAAGCGTTCTTCCGCGGCGCGGGCTGGAACGTGATCAAGGTCGTCTGGGGCCGCGAATGGGACCACCTCCTGGAAGCGGACAAAGACGGGGCGTTGGTGAAGATCATGAACGAAACCCCCGATGGTGACTACCAGACCTACAAGGCCGAGTCCGGCGGGTTCGTCCGTGAACACTTCTTCGGTAAATCCCCGCAGACCAAGGACATGGTCGCGGACTTGGACGACGAACAGATCTGGGGCCTCAAACGAGGCGGCCACGACTACCGCAAGGTCTACGCCGCCTACAAGGCAGCGACCGAGTTCAAGGGCAAACCCACGGTCATCCTGGCCAAAACCGTCAAGGGCTACGGCCTGGGCCCGCACTTCGAGGGCCGCAACGCCACGCACCAGATGAAGAAACTGACCATGGAAGACCTCAAAGCCTTCCGTGACCACCTCCGCATCCCCATCAGCGATGAACAACTCGACGCTGACCTCTACCGGCCCCCGTACTACCACCCCGGCATGGACGCCCCGGAAATCAAATACCTCATGGACCGCCGGGCAGAACTTGGCGGGTTCGTCCCCGAACGCCGCCGCAAACACACCCCCGTGACCCTGCCCGAAGCGAAGTCCTACGAAGTAGCCAAACGCGGATCCGGCAAACAACAAGCCGCGACCACCATGGCCTTCGTCCGGCTCCTGAAGGACCTCATGCGGGACAAAAACTTCGGCGCACGCTTCGTGCCCGTCGTCCCGGACGAATCACGGACCTTCGGCATGGACGCGTTCTTCCCGACCGCGAAAATCTACAACCCCAAAGGCCAGAACTACCTCTCCGTGGACCGCGACCTCGTCCTGGCCTACAAAGAATCACCCGCCGGACAACTGATCCACCCCGGCATCAACGAAGCCGGAGCCGTCGCAGCCTTCACCGCCGCCGGCACCGCCTACGCCACCCACGGCGAACCCCTGGTCCCGATCTACGTGTTCTACTCCATGTTCGGCTTCCAACGCACCGGCGATTCCTTCTGGGCCGCAGCAGACCAAATGACCCGCGGCTTCATCATCGGCGCCACCGCAGGACGGACCACCCTCACCGGCGAAGGACTCCAACACGCCGACGGACACTCCCCCATCCTGGCCTCCACCAACCCCGCCGTGAAAACCTACGACCCCGCCTACGGCTACGAAATCGGCCACATCATCCGCCACGGCCTCGAAGAAATGTACGGCGAAAACAACACAGACGGCACCGGTGAAGACCGTAACGTGATGTACTACCTCACCGTCTACAACGAACCCATCACCCAACCCGCGGAACCGGAAAACCTCGACATCAACGGGCTCCTCAAAGGCATCTACCGCCTCGCCGAAGCCCCCACCGGAGACGGGAACAACAGCAACCGGCCCACCGCGAACATCCTCGCCTCCGGCGTGTCCGTACCCTGGGCACTCGAAGCCGCCCGGATCCTCAACGACGACTGGGGAGTCGCCGCCACCGTCTACTCCGTGACCTCCTGGAACGAACTCCGACGCGACGGACTCGCCGCCGAAGAACACGCCTTCCTGAACCCCGGCCAACCCGCCCGCACCCCGTTCATCACCGAACAACTCGCAGGCACCACCGGACCAGTCATCGCAGTCTCGGACTACATGAAAGCCGTCCCCGACCAAATCCGCCAATTCATCCCCAACGACTTCGCCTCCCTCGGAGCAGACGGCTTCGGCTTCTCCGACACCCGCCAAGCCGCACGCCGCTACTTCAAAAACGACACCCACTCCATCGTCGCCAAAACCCTCCAACTCCTCGCCGCCAAGGGAGAAGTTGAAGAAGGTGCCCTGGAAAAGGCCATCGAGAAGTACCGGCTCCTGGATGTAAATGCCGGCACCACCGGCGGTGCAGGCGGAGACGCCTAACAACTGCAGGCAGCACCACCCGCAGGCGAACCCCGGGACATAGTCCGGCAGCGGGGAATGCCAGCACCAACGCAACGGCGGCTTCCACCGAAAGGTGGCAGCCGCCGTCGTGGTTTAACCATGTGGTGATGGTTCAGCCAGGCAGCGCGACGCAAACATGGCCGAAGACGGCTCCCGCACCTGTGATCAGCAACAACGCGAGTTGTAGCCTTCTCACAAATGGAGCTTGTCCGGGATGGGCCGTATGCTCATTCCATGGCAGAGCCGAGCAAAACCACCACCAAGCGCAAGGCAGCAACCCAGGCGTTGTCGCCGGAAAAGGCCGAAACTCTGCGTCAACTCCGTGCCAACGTGGGCCAATTGTCCACCAGCACCATGCGGCAGCTCGAGAAGTCATTGCCTTGGTACAGCCGTTTGAGCTCCGATGAACGCTCGGCGTTGGGTCTGGTGGCACAGAACGGCATCGCGGCGTTTGTGACCTGGTATGAGCGGCCCAGCTCGCCTTCATGGATCCTTACCGATGTGTTCGGCAATGCCCCGACCGAACTGACCCGCTCCATCAGCCTGCAAAAGGCGTTGCAGTTGATCCGCATCGTGGTCGAAGTGGTGGAGGACCAGGTTCCGGTGATCGCCCCGGAATCCGATCAGCCCTCACTGCGTGAAGCGGTCCTGCGGTATTCGCGGGAGGTGGCTTTTGCTGCCGCGGACGTCTACGCCCGGGCTGCCGAGTCCCGGGGCTCCTGGGATACCCGCTTGGAGGCACTGATCGTGGACGCCATCCTTCGTGGTGAGAACACCGATGCCTTGCGGTCAAGGATCGCCGCATTGGGGTGGAAAGCCCAGGAGCGGTTCACGGTGATGGTGGGCAACTCGCCGTCGGAACCCAGTGCCAGCTACGTCAGTGAACTGCGGCGCACCGCCGGACGTTTTGCCGAGGACGCCCTGGTGGGTATTCAGGGTGACCGACTCATCCTGATCCTTGGCGGCGTCCAGGACCGCGATACTGCCTACCTCAAACTCAGCGAACTTTTCGCCCCGGGCGCTGTGGTCTACGGCCCTGAGGCCGGGTCCCTGCTGGAGGCCAGCAGCTCTGCCCAAGCGGCATTCGCGGGCCTCACTGCCGCCCGCGCCTGGCCCTCCGCCCCGCGACCCGTTGCCGCCGACGACCTGCTTCCCGAGCGCGTTGTCTCCGGTGACGACGCGGCACGCAGGTCCTTGATCAAGAATATTTACCGTCCCTTGCTGGCCGCCTCAAATGGCCTGGTGGAGACCTTGGGGACCTACCTTGAACTGGGCCACTCCCTGGAAGCCACGGCACGTGAACTGTTCGTCCATGCCAACACTGTGCGTTACCGTTTGAAGCGTGTGTGCGACGTCACGGGCTGGGATCCACTCCTTCCCAGGGAGGCTTTTGTGCTCCAAACCGCCTTGGTAGTAGGACGGCTTTCGGCCCAACCGAAAGCCGCTGCCGAGCGTCATGCGTCGCGTTCACAGAACTGAACCGTTGTAGACTTCCTACAAACTGACCCAGTGAGCTTGGTGTACCAAAACACCAGTGGATCACGTGGCAATTTGGAAAGCTGGATACGTGCTTGCAATCGTCTGCCCTGGACAGGGCTCCCAGACCCCCGGATTTTTGGCCCCTTGGCTGGAACTCCCCTCCGTCGAAGGCCAACTGGCCAACCTGAGCGAGATCGCAGGCATTGACCTCAAGGCCCACGGCACCACCTCTGATGAAGAAACCATCAAGGACACTGCGGTGGCCCAGCCACTGATCGTTGCGGCCGGACTCGTTGCTGCCACGTCGCTGTTCGACGTCGAACTCAGCACCCTGCCGGTGATCCTCGCCGGCCACTCGGTCGGCGAAATCACCGCTTCGGCTCTGGCCGGTGTCCTGACGGAAGCGGAGGCCATGACTTTCGTGCGGGAACGCGCCAACAGCATGGCTGCTGCCGCCGCGGTCACCCCCACGGGCATGAGTGCAGTGGTGGGCGGAGACCCCGCTGAAGTATTGGCAGCCATCGAAGCCACTGGCGCAACGCCGGCAAATGTCAACGGAGCCGGACAAACCGTCGCAGCAGGTACCTTCGACCAGCTCAAGGCACTTGCCGAAAATCCCCCGGCCAAGGCCCGCGTGATTCCGCTCAAGGTTGCAGGCGCCTTCCACACCGCCCACATGGCACCTGCAGTCAGCGCACTTGAAGCCCTCAAACCCTCGCTTTCGCCCCAGAACCCCACGGTTCCACTGCTGTCAAACCACGACGGCCAGGAAGTCACAGCCGGGCCAGCCGCCGTCGACAGCCTGATCGCCCAGGTTTCCCGCCCGGTCCGCTGGGACAAGTGCATGGAGACAATGGTGGGACGCGGCGTCACCGGCGTCATCGAACTCGCCCCTGCCGGCACCCTGACCGGCCTTGCCAAGCGCGGCATGCCCGGAGTCAAGACCGTCGCCGTCAAAACCCCGGATGACCTGTCCGCGGCCCTGGCGCTCTTCGCAGAATTGGAGGGACAGGCATGAGCACTCCCGTGCTGAACAAAACTGTTGTCAACGAGAATGCGCGCATCCTCGGCATAGGCGCCTACCGTCCCGATGTCATCGTCACCAACGAAGACGTCTGCCAGTGGATCGATTCCTCGGATGAGTGGATCCGCCAGCGCACCGGCATCATTACCCGCCACCGCGCTGCTGCCGACATCAGCGTGATCGACATGGCTGAAGGCGCTGCGCGGGAGGCACTCCAGCAAGCTGGAATCGAAGCGTCCCAACTCGGCGCCGTGATTGTCTCCACCGTGACACACCCTTACGCCACTCCCTCGGCTGCTGCGGCCCTCACCGAACGTTTGGGCGCGACGCCGGCACCTGCCTACGACATCTCGGCCGCCTGTGCGGGATACTGCTACGGCGTTGCCCAGGCCGACGCCCTGGTGCGTTCCGGCGCAGCCCAGTACGTCCTGGTTGTCGGCGCGGAAAAGCTCTCCGATGTCATCGACAACCATGAACGCACCATCTCATTCCTCCTCGGCGACGGCGCAGGCGCCGTTGTGGTCGGTCCGTCCGACACACCGGGCATCGGCCCTTCGGTATGGGGCTCGGACGGCAGCAAATGGGACGCCATCGGCATGACCCACTCCCTCGAAGACGTCAAGAAACTGGGCGAATCCGCAAGGCATTCTGACGAAATCGACGATCCCGCCATTCTTTCGGCCACCCAGGATGTTTGGCCGACACTCCGGCAAGATGGCCAGACCGTGTTCCGCTGGGCAGTTTGGGAAATGGCCAAGGTCGCCCAGCAGGCGCTCGACGCAGCCGGAATTGAAGCCAGCGACCTCGCGGCCTTCGTTCCGCACCAGGCGAACATGAGGATCATCGACGAGATGGTCAAGAAGCTCAAGCTTCCCGAATCCGTTGTCATCGGCCGTGACATCGCCCAGGCAGGCAACACGTCCGCGGCGTCCATCCCGTTGGCAACGCACCGCTTGCTTCAGGAGAACCCTGGGCTAAGCGGCGGCCTGGCCCTTCAGATCGGGTTCGGCGCCGGGCTGGTCTTCGGTGCCCAAGTAGTGGTTCTGCCGTAGACCGGGAATCATCCCGGGTTCTCACCAGCCAACTGAATACGACTTACAAACCCAAACCGCAACCCGCGGTTTGCCCCCTTTCCGGCAGTAGCCGGTACAACAAGAAAAGGAGCCAACAATGGCTAGCAACGAAGAAATCCTGGCCGGCCTGGCTGAAATCGTCAACGAAGAGACGGGCCTCGCCACCGAAGCCGTAGAGCTCGACAAGTCCTTCACCGAGGACCTGGACATCGACTCCATCTCCATGATGACCATCGTTGTCAACGCTGAAGAGAAGTTCGGCGTACGCATCCCGGACGAAGAGGTCAAGAACCTCAAGACCGTCGGCGACGCCGTCAGCTTCATCGCCAACGCACAGGCCTAGTCCTGACACCAGCTGTGCCGGGCCGGGATCTCCATCCTTCGCGCCCGGCACAGCCGCAGTAACACCCAAAGATTTTTTTGCCTCCCCTTGTAATGCTTCAGGCGGGACGGCTATCCGACAGAGAGTGATCGCATGGCACGCAAAGTAGTCATAACCGGTCTGGGGGCCACCACTCCCATCGGCGGCGACGTACCCACAATGTGGCAGAACGCGCTGAAAGGGGTCTCCGGTGCCCGCACACTCGGCGACGAGTGGGTGGCCAAGTATGACCTCCCCGTCCACTTTGCTGCCCGGTGCTCGACGCCGGCACTTGAGGTCCTGAGCCGCGTAGAGGCAAAGCGCATGGACCCCTCAACGCAGTTTGGCGTGATCGCTGCCCGCGAGGCGTGGTCTGACTCCGGCCTTGAAGACATTGACCACGACCGGCTGGCAGTAGCCTTTGCTACCGGCATCGGCGGCGTATGGACGCTCCTTGATGCGTGGGACACGCTCAGGGAAAAGGGTCCGCGCAGGGTCTTGCCCATGACCGTTCCCATGCTCATGCCCAACGGTGTAGCAGCGGCGGTCAGCCTGGACCTCGGAGCCCGTGCGGGAGCCCACACCCCGGTGTCGGCCTGCGCCTCCGGAACTGAAGCCCTTCACCTGGGCCTTGACCTGATCCGCTCGGGCAAAGCAGACGTTGTGGTGTGCGGTGGCGCCGAGGCTGCCATCCACCCGATGCCCATGGCTGCGTTCTCCTCCATGCAGGCCTTGTCCCGCCGCAACGACGAACCGGAGCGTGCCTCCCGCCCGTACGACATCGACCGCGACGGCTTTGTCATGGGTGAAGGCGCCGGCGCGCTGGTCCTCGAGGCCGAGGAACACGCCCTTGCCCGTGGCGCCCGGATCTACGCCGAACTGGCTGGAACGTCCGTTACCGCGGATGCCTACCACATCACCGCCCCGGACCCCGAAGGGCTTGGTGCCACCCGGGCGCTGAAGGCTGCCATGTTCGATGGCCGCATCCAGGCCGAAGACGTCGTCCACGTCAACGCCCATGCAACGTCCACTCCGGTGGGCGACAAACCTGAGTACACGGCCCTGCGTGCCGCTCTGGGAACTCATGTGGACAATGTGGCGGTCTCCGCTACCAAGTCGCAGATGGGCCACCTCTTGGGCGCATCAGGGGCTGTTGAAGCGGTGCTGACCGTGCTCGCCGTCTACGAGCGCAAGGCACCGGTGACCATCAACCTTGAAAACCAGGATCCTGAGATCCCCCTCGACGTCGTGACGTCCGTCCGTGATCTTCCGTCCGGTGACATCGTGGCGCTGAGCAACTCCTTTGGCTTCGGCGGACACAATGCCGTCATCGCAGTCAGGAACGTCTAAGCGTCGGTTGCCTGCGGGCATTGACTAAGTGAGACGTGAAAAGGGCCCCACCATCCGGTGGGGCCCTTTTCGTTGCTATGGAAATTGCCGGCGTCGAACACTTCAGCGAAGCTGCCGGCCTCAGCTGCGGCGGCGTTCTAGCCGACCTGGTGCAGCCAGCGGACGGGAGCGCCTTCTGCGGCGTGCCGGAACGGTTCAAGTTCCTCGTCCCAGGCTTCACCCAGCGCCAGGGACAACTCATGGTAGACAGCCGAGGGGTCCCCTGCACCTGATTCGTAGGCATAACGGATGCGGTCCTCGGTGACCATGATGTTGCCATGGACATCCGTGACGGCGTGGAAAATTCCGAGCTCCGGGGTGTGGGACCAACGGGCTCCGTCCACTCCCTGGCTCGGTTCTTCGGTTACCTCGTAGCGCAGATGCGCCCAACCCCGAAGGGCTGATGCCAACTGCGCCCCGGTACCGGGAGTCCCGGTCCACGACAACTCTGCCCGGAACATTCCAGGCGCGGCAGGTTGAGGGGTCCACTCAAGATCGGTCCGCTTGTCTACGACCGATCCGATGGCCCACTCAACGTGCGGGCAGAGTGCCGTAGGGGCCGAGTGCACAAACAGGACACCGCGGGTTGTTGCAACAGACATTCCATCCTCCATAGCTGTAGGTACGTCTTCCCCAACGACCTCTGCCTGGATGTTTGCTGTTGCTGCCGGATGCCAAGTGACTCTTGCAGGCCCTGACAGGCTATTGAATTGTGTGAAGCACTACTGACGATCTTGGCACAGGGGTAACCCTCAACTGTGAATTGAAGGTTTCCCCGTGGTGCTCTTATTTTGCCGTACGGCGCCCGTTTCCGCCAGTGCGCTGCTTCGGCGATCGTACTTACGCCCTGGGATGCGCTTGCTGGTAACTCTTCCGCAACCTGTCCACCGACACGTGAGTGTAAATCTGCGTGGTTGCCAGGCTGCTGTGTCCAAGAATTTCCTGCACGGCACGCAGGTCCGCTCCCCCATCCAAAAGGTGGGTAGCTGCGCTGTGCCTCAGTGCGTGCGGTCCTGTGGCCGAAGTGTCGCCCAAAGCCTGCAGCAGTTCGCTGACCACGGCCCGGATCTGGCGTGGATCAACCCGGTTTCCCCGCACTCCCAAAAAGAGTGCCGGTCCGCTGTGAGAGGTAACCACTGCGGGGCGTCCCCGGCGAAGCCAGTCATCGATTGCCACAGCTGCGGGAACCCCGTAGGGGACAGTCCGTTCCTTGTTTCCCTTGCCCAGAACCCGGAGTGTCCGCCGGTCAGGGTCCAGATCATCGACATCCAAGCCGGCAAGCTCGCCGACTCGAACTCCGGTGGCGTAGAGGAGTTCCACCATGGCCCTGTTTCTCACTGCCATGGGGCCGCCGTCTGCCGCTGCAGCGTTAAGGTCATCAACTATCCGGGTCACCTGCTGCTGCTGGAGGACGCCGGGCAAGGACTTGTCCCGCTTGGGTGCCTGAAGACGGACCGCGGGGTCCACGGCAATGAGCTCCTCCCGCAATGCCCACGCGGTGAAAGACCTGGCCGTAGCTGCCCGCCGGGCCAACGTGGCCCTTGCCAATCCCGCTTCACTCTGTGCGCCAAGCCAGCGCCGCAGCGAGCCCAATTCCACTTGGCCGAGCTCTTCGATGCCCTCCTGCACGGCAAATCCCAGGAGGCTCTCTACATCGGCAAGGTAGGCGCGTACTGTGTGCGCAGACCTCGCCCTTTCGCCTTCCAGATATCGGCGAAAGCCCTCCATTGCGCTGAGCATCGATGCTGGCAGTGATTGTCCGTCCACTTACCCCACTTTGCCAGCATCAGGGGCCAACAGGCCGGATCAACATGATGTTCCGGAACGGCTTAGGTGTTTCCAGCCCTTTTCCAGGCACCCCGTTCCGAGCTGGCCAAACCCATAAGCCCCAGCCGCCCCAGACCTGCCCGCACGGCATCCGGGCTCAGGCCGGCAACCACCGTCAGCTTTTCCACCGAGCTTGCGGATCGGAGCGGGAGGGCATCCAGGAGGATGAGGTCTTCAAGCGACAAGCCATCGTGTATGGCTGATTCGACGTCTGCTGCCCCGCTGTTGGATTCTCCGATGGCACCGGCCAGCTCAGTGATCTCACCAGCGTCCGTGACGCAGATGGCTCCTCCTTCCCGGAGCAGGCGGTGGCAGCCAGCCGAATTCGCACTGTGGATGGACCCGGGAACCGTCGCAACAACTCTGCCGATCGATTCAGCATGATGTGCCGTATTGAGCGCCCCTGAACGCCACCGCGCCTCCACCACCACCGTGACCGATGCCAGGGCTGCGATGATTCTGTTGCGCTGCAGGAAGCGGTAACGGGTTGGAGCGGATCCCGGCGGCACTTCCGAGACAACAGCGCCTTGGGTGGCTACGGCCCGGAGAAGATCGTCATTTCCCGAGGGATAGAAACGGTCCACACCGCCGGCCATCACAGCAATGGTGGGCAGGCTGGCTGCCCCACCACCGAGTGCCCCACGGTGCGCGTGGGCATCGATGCCATAGGCACCACCGGATACCACTGTGTAGCCACGCTGGGCCAAGGCGTACGCAAAATCGCCTGTGACCGATGCCCCGTAGCTCGTACTGTCCCTCGACCCCACCAGGGCAATGGTTCGACCAACAGGGGGCAGCGGCTGCTCCTGGCCCCGCCACCAGAGGCAGAGCGGCTCCTGGAGACCGAGATCGGAGAGTTGCTCCGGCCACAGCTCATCGCCGGGAATGATCAAACGCCCACCAAGCCGCCGCATTGTCTCCAGGTCGCGATCCGGGGCAAGGTCTTTGATGCGTGGCGCCCATCGGCGAAGACTGGCCTTGAGCCCGGCCCAGGTGGATGGTCCTCCGGCTTCGAGAAGGAGGGCCGAGATCTCCTTCTCCAAGGCCGGGCCGGTCGGCAGTTCCCCGGTAGCGACACCCAGGGCATCAACCGCACCGAGAGACCGCACCAAGGCAAGGCCCACAGAGTCCTGGGGTTCCATGAGCCGGGCGAGCGCTGCCCGGGCAATCCGTTCCTTGTCCTGCGTCGCCACTACGGCCATTGGCCTGGTTCCTTTCGTTTCAATTTCCCTCATGTCACGGCCGCCGTTTGCCGCAGCCCCAGCGCTTGGCCGATGTGATCGGCAGTTGGTGTTCCGCCATGTCCCAGGTCTGCCAGCGTCCAGGCCAGCCGGAGCACGCGATCGTATCCGCGGGCCGTCAGCGTTCCTCGTTCCAACGCCGTGTCCAGGATCCGGGTGGTCCCCGGCGGCAGCCGCAGCTCACCCCGCAGAGTGCGGCCTGGAACCTGTGAATTGGTTTCGAGCCCCAGGTACCGCAAGCGATCCAGCTGGATTGCCCTCGCCGCCAGGACGCGGGCCGCTACGGTGCGTGTGTCTTCTTCGTCTGTTCCTGCTTGCCCGAAATCGGCCAAGGAGACCCGTTCAACCTGAAGCTGGATATCAACCCGGTCCAGCAGCGGTCCCGACATTCTCCCGAAGTAGCGTCGCCTCATCATGGCGGTGCAGGTGCAGTCCATGCCCTTGCCCGACGCCTTCCCGCACGGGCAAGGGTTGGCCGCCAGGATGAGCTGGAAACGGGCAGGGTAGGCTGCAGTTCCAGCCGAGCGGTGAATCACCAGTTCGCCGCTCTCCAGCGGTTGCCTGAGGGCATCGAGCACCCGACGCTCGAACTCCGGGGCTTCGTCCAGGAACAAGACCCCGCGATGCGCCCGTGACGCTGCGCCGGGTCGGGGAAGCCCGGATCCACCACCAATGATGGCAGCGGGTGTGGCACTGTGATGCGGATTCTCAAAGGGTGGCCTTCGAACCAACCGCACGGCAGAGGACTGCACTGCGGCCAACGAGTGGATGGCCGTCACTTCCATGGCAGCGTTGTCTGCCAGATCCGGGAGCAGCCCCGGCAAGCGCTCAGCCAGCATCGTCTTTCCGGCACCCGGCGGGCCGGTCAACAGCATGTGATGGCCACCGGCGGCAGAGACCTCAAGCGCGCGGCGTGCCTCGCCTTGGCCCGAGACATCACAGAGGTCCGGCACGACGGCGCCTTGGACGTCCTCATCTTCGCCAGGCAGGGTGCCGCTCCCGGGATCATAGTCCAGAGCCAGCTCTTTGGGGTCGGCGCCGAAGTCGAAAGCGAGCCTGGCGAGCGTCTTGTATCCGCGGACGTTGGCGCCGGGGACCAAGGAAGCCTCCATGGCGTTTGCTTCAGCCACCACTACATCGGGATAGCCTGCCTGGACTGCTGCCATTACTGCCGGCAGGATGCCGCGGACGGGCCGCAAGCGGCCATCCAGGCCCAGTTCGGCGATGAAGACCGTCCGGCCGATGGAGCGCACGTCATTGGCGGCGCGAAGAACCGCCATGGCAATGGCGAGATCAAATCCCGAACCCCGTTTCGGGAGGGATGCAGGTATGAGGTTGGCGGTGATCTTACGCCGGCTCAGGGGGATCCCTGAGTTTTGGGCGGCCGACCGGATTCGTTCCTTGGCTTCGTTCAAAGCAGCATCGGGAAGCCCCAAAATCACGAAGTTTGGGAGGGTCTGGCCAATATCTGCCTCAACCTCCACGATGTAGCCGTTGAGCCCCACAAGCGCTACGCAGTAGCTGCGACCCACGCCCACTCAGCCCACACCCCTCAAGTGGTCAAGCTCCGGTTCGTCCTCGCCGTTGTCAATTACTGACACGACGTCAACGCGCCTGCGCGGTGCCTTCAGCTCATGTTCACGGCACCAGGCAGAAGCCAAGCGGTGGAGCCGGGCCAACTTGGCAGTCCCCACTGCTTCAAAAGGATGTCCGTAGTCCAGGCTCCGGCGGGTTTTTACTTCCGCCACCACCAGGGTGTCGCCGTCGATCGCGACGATATCAATTTCACCGTCCGGGCATCGCCAGTTCCGGTCGACGATCCGCATTCCCTGTGTTTCCAGGAAACCGGCCGCCAAAGCTTCGCCATTCCGGCCCAGCAGGTCTTTTGATCTCATGACCACCACCTCCGCTTACCAGCCTTCCGGCTGGGGGCGGCAAACGGCAGGGGCGCACGGGGCTATGTGGGTAAACCCGCCAGGATCAATGCTGTGGAGGAAGGCTCACACGCTAGTTGCCGAGATCTCCCAGGTCACCCAGCCCGCCATCCTTGGGCAAGGACAGGTCTTCGCTGCGGGGCAGTTCTTCAACGTTGACATCCTTGAAGGTAATGACGCGGACGTTCTTCACGAAACGGGCCGAACGGTAGACGTCCCATACCCACGCGTCCTGCAGGGTCAGGTCGAAGTAGATCTCCCCGTCTGCGCTGCGTGCCTGAAGGTCTACATGGTTGGCCAAGTAGAAGCGGCGCTCTGTTTCCACCACGTAGCTGAACAGCCCGACAACATCCCTGTACTCGCGGTAGAGCTGCAGCTCCATGTCGGTTTCATAGTTCTCAAGGTCCTCGGCGCTCATAGTTCCATCTTGCACTATCTGCCGGCCGGGACGCGCCACCGAGGCCCTGCGTGCAGCGGCCAGACCAGGCGCGATACCTTGGCGGGCTTGCTCAGTCGGTCTCCGGCCCCGTCAGGTTCCAACTGGTCCGGTGGTAAGCGCTGGGCCCTTGCAGCCGGATCACGTCCCTGTGGGCGGAGGTGGCATATCCCTTGTTTTCGTTCCACCCGTAGGCAGGGACCTCGGAGTGAAGGTCCACCATGATGCGGTCCCGGGCCACTTTGGCCAGGACACTGGCAGCGGCGACACTGAGGCAACTCATATCCGCTTTGACCCGGGTATGCACAGGGGCCTCGCACCACGGCCCGAGCGCGGGCTCATCAAAGAGGGAGGCTTGGACGTCCGGCGACAACCAGTTGTGGCTGCCATCGAGCAGGACGACGTCGGGAGTAATGCCACCTTCCAGGATCTCCAACCAGGCACGCGTGCCTGCCAGGCGCAACGCGGCAATGATGCCAATATCGTCAATCTCCCGTGACGAGGCATGACCCACTGCCGACGCAACGGCCCAATCACGGACCAGGGGTTCCAACCTGTCACGGTCCTCCGGCTTGAGCAGCTTGCTGTCCCGGACATCGGCCAACAATCCGTGATCCTCAAGGTTGACCACGGCAATTCCTACACTGACAGGTCCGGCAAGGGCTCCACGCCCCACCTCATCCACGCCGGCCAGCAACCGTACTCCGGGCGACAGGAAGGATCGCTCCACCTCGAGGGTGGGGAAACCAACAGGACTTTTTGCCTTGGGCTTTGACTTGCCGCCGGATTTGGCCTTGTTCCTGGCTGCGGCCGAGCCCGTGGACCTTGCTCCGGCCCGCCCCGTGGGCACGGCTGCGGCCGAACCCGTGGACACGGCAGGGGTCTTGCCTGCAGCCTTGCCCTCCGGGTCTGTGATTGCCCTGGCCATTATTTCCCTGCAGTTCCTGCCGGGACGTCCTTGAAGACGTCCGGGAAGTTGTCGAGGTAGGTCCAGCGGTTGACGGGCCAGGCTATGACCGTGGCGCGGCCTTCAATGTCCTCGATGTTAATGAACCCGCCGTTGGTCTCCTGGTGGGCACGGGAGTCGGCCGAGTGGTTTCGGTTGTCGCCCATCACCCACACTTTGCCCTCCGGAACAACGATGTCGAAAGGGTTTGGCTGCGGTATCTCGGCCGGATTGATGTAGGTCTCCTCCAGCGGGACCCCGTTGACGCTGACGCGCCCCTGGGCGTCGCAGCAAGTTACGTGGTCCCCGGGAAGACCGATGACGCGCTTGACCAGGTGCTGATCGGTGTTGTCGGCCGCCAAACCCACGAACTCCAAGGCATCCCCTACCCAGTCCATGGGGCCGGCAGGCTCTTTGGCAACCGGCGTCAGCCAGTTCTGGGAGTCCTTGAACACCACGACGTCGCCGTGTTGCAGTGCGAAGGGCTCAGGAACCAGGAGGTTGATGAAGATGCGGTCGTTGACATCCAGGGTGCTTTCCATGGATTCCGACGGAATGTAGAACGCCCGGAAAAGGAACGTCTTCAGAAGGAAGGACAGCACCAGCGCGATGGCCACCACTGTGACGATCTCCTTGACCCACACAAGTACAGGATTTTTGCGGGGCTTCTCCAGCGCGTGGGCGCCACCGGGGGCGTCGCCTTTGCCGTCGTTGCTGCCGGCTGCGGCAACTGGAGGCTCGGCGTTCGCACTGGAACCGTCATCGGGCAGGCGGGAACCAGCCACTCCGGCGGTACTTGCCGTTCCGTCCGAGGCCCGGGCGTCGTCGTCGTACCGCTCGGGATTCTCTGGAGCTTTGTCCGGCATCTACTGTCCGTTCTTCGATGTTTCGGCCTGCGGAGAGCGAGGCATTTCTGCAAATCTATCAAGTGGCCAGATGATCTGGACCGGTCGGCCAATCACTCGTTCCACAGGAACCATACCGCCGCCCGGTGCGCCCAGCAGCCCACGGGAGTCGGCAGAACGTGAACGGTGGTCACCCATGAGCCAGAGGCGGCCCTGAGGCACTACGACATCGAATTTCTGCTTACTGGCTTCATCCCCGGGATAAACATAGGGTTCCTCAAGCGGCTGGCCGTTGACTGTGAGGAGGCCGCCTGAATCGCAGCACTGGACATGGTCTCCTGCAACTCCGATGACCCGCTTGACGTACGTGGTGTCACTGCCGGTCAACCCGAACCACTGGCTCGCGGCAGATACGGCGTCAACGAACGGGCCTTGTCCACTGCTCAGCGGAGCGAACGAGCCGCGGCCGTCGAAGACCACGATGTCACCGCGGCGGATGGGTTCGGAAGTGAAAGCTGTCCGAGACACCAGGATCCTGTCCCCCGTCCCGAGGAGGGGTTCCATGGATTCGGACGGAATGTAGTAGACGTCAAGCCACAGCGACCGGACCAGTCCACTGATGGCTATGGCCAGGACCAGTGCCAGGAAAACAAAACGCCAGCCCTGTTTCCGGGGCTGGCGTTCTGTTGTGTCCATGACTCGTATCCCTGTTGCGTTGCGGATTGCTCCGGAACTACCGGGCACGAATCCTGGACCCGTTGGTAAGTCGCAGGACTTACTTGGCGAAGTCGCGCTTTTCCTTGATCTTCGCAGCCTTACCGCGCAGTGCGCGCATGTAGTAAAGCTTGGCGCGGCGGACGTCACCCTTGGTGACGACCTCGATCTTGTCGATGATCGGGGAGTGTACCGGGAAGGTACGCTCTACGCCGACACCGAAGGAAACCTTGCGCACGGTGAAGGTTTCGCGAACGCCGTCACCCTGGCGGCCCAGGACGAAGCCCTGGAATACCTGGACACGGGAGTTCTTGCCTTCGATGATGTTGACGTGAACCTTGAGGGTGTCACCCGCGCGGAACTCGGGAACATCGTTACGCAGCGAGGCTGCATCTACGCTATCGAGGATATGCATTAATCCACTCCTGGTGAACGCCACAGGTCATTCACTTTGGGTTACGGCGGACAAGCCCGGGCACAAAAGGCAACCGGAAATCTCCGCCGAAGTTTCTTAGTGTCCGGCTCCGCCACTGATTGGCGCCGCCGGGTTGTCCGACTGTTGGCTGAACTCCCCCTGTGGCAGGTGTCAGCCCAGTAGACACAAGGGTTAATTCTGCCATATGCGCTGCCGTCGGGCCAACTGCCGGGACTGCTGAACGTTCGACGGCGGCAGCGGACCTCAGTTTGTAACGTCGCCACCGGGCCGGGGACGCAGGCGGCCTTCGATGACGTCGTATCCAAGCTCAGCGAGGGCGTTGCGGTCAGCGCGGCTCAACGCACCGGCGTCGAACTCTTCCAAAAGGTCCGGACGGCGCTCTGCCGTCCGCCGGAATTGCTCGTGGCGCCGCCACTGGGCGATCTTTCCGTGGTTGCCGCTGAGCAGGATGGCAGGGACGTCATGGTCACGCCACGCCGAAGGCTTGGTATACACGGGGTACTCCAACAAGCCATCGGAATGGGACTCCTCAACCAGGGATTCCGGGTTGCCCACCACTCCGGGCAGGAGCCGGCCGATGGCCTCGACCATGGCCAGCACGGCCACTTCACCACCGTTGAGCACGTAGTCGCCCAGGCTGACCGGCCTGACAGTGAAGTGGTCCTGCGCCCAGTCGATGACCCGCTCGTCGATTCCTTCATAGCGCCCGCAGGCGAAGACGAGCTGCTCTTCCTCGGCCAACTCATAGGCCAGCGCCTGGTTGAACCTCTCCCCCGCCGGCGAGGGAACAATCAGAACCGGCTTGGAGCCTTCACTGGCCCCTGCCACCGATTCAAGGGCCTGGGCCCACGGCTCAGGCTTCATCACCATTCCGGCTCCGCCGCCATAGGGCGTGTCATCCACAGTCCGGTGCTTGTCGGTGGTGAAGGCACGCAAATCATGGACGTTGAGCTCGAGCAGACCGTCCTGGCGGGCCTTCCCTATGAGGGAGAGCTCCAGCGGAGCGAGGTATTCCGGGAAGATGCTGACAACATCAATCCTCATTCAGGATTCATCCCCTGCGCCGTCCGCGGGCTCTCCGGCGTTGTCATCATTGACTTCAAAGAGCCCGTCAGGCGGAGTGATCAGGATGTAGCCGTCCTCAACGTTGACCTCCGGCACGATTTCCTCGACGAAGGGGACCAGTATTTCCTTGCCATCGTCCGTCTTGACCATCAACAGGTCCTGGACCGGCATGGTGTTCAGGGCCGCAACCTTGCCGACTACCTGTGAACCGACCCGTGCATCGAGGCCAACGAGTTCGTGCTCGTACCAGCCTTCGTCGTCGTCTTCATCCTCAAGTTCTTCGGTTTCGATGAAGAGCTTGGCACCACGGATGACTTCGGCCGCATTGCGGTCCGCAATCTCATCGAAACCCAACAGCAGGATGTCCTTGTTCCACCGGGCACTGCGGATGGTCAAGGGGCCCGCCGAGGCAGGCTCCACGATGAACTCGGTTCCTGGTACGAAGCGCTCAGCCGGTGTGTCGGTAAGTACCTGTACGGTCACCTCGCCGCGGATACCGTGGGGTTTGCCGATCCGTGCCACCTGGAGCTGCATGGGTTCCTCTGAATTCTTGTTGTGCCCGCGCCGCCGGGCAGCCACGGTTGTGAAATGGTGGATAAAGCAATCCGGCCCCTCCACCATATTCGGTGAAGGGGCCGGACTTAAGACAAGCAGTGCTGAGCGCGTTACCGGCGACGGTCGGTGTCGACGACGTCGACCCTGACCTGCTCGCCACCAGCCAAGGCCGCAACCACAGTGCGCAATGCACGTGCGGTCCGTCCTTGGCGGCCGATCACCCGTCCGAGGTCCTCCTGGTGAACACGCACCTCAAGGGATTCCCCGCGGCGGTTGTTCTTGGCACTGACCTTGACATCCTCAGGGCTGTCAACGATCCCACGGACCAAGTGCTCGAGCGCTTCTGCCAGCAACTTACTCAGCCTCGGTGGTCTCTGCTTCAGCCTCGGCCGGAGCTTCCGCTTCGTCCTTCTTGGCCTTCTTGGTGATGGCTTCCGGAATGATGACGGAACCCTTCTCCGGTGCTACGAAGGCTTCCTTCGGAGCTTTGGTCTTCAGGGTGCCTTCCTGGCCCGGGAGGCCCTTGAACTTCTGCCAGTCACCGGTGATCTTGAGGATCGCGGCAACCTGCTCGGTCGGCTGGGCGCCAACGGAAAGCCAGTACTGGGCGCGCTCGGAAGCGACCTCGATGTACGACGGCTCTTCGGTGGGGTGGTACTTGCCGATTTCTTCAATGGCACGGCCATCGCGCTTGGCGCGGGCATCCATGACGACAATGCGGTAGTACGGTGCGCGCATCTTACCGAAGCGCTTAAGGCGAATCTTTACGGCCACTTTTGTGGTCACTCCTGTTTCTGAAACGAGGTGAACCCGACGTTCTGCACCCGTGGGGCGGGCCATACTGGACGGTTCGAAGGACAAGATACGAGCACGGAGAGAGGGGCCGCACCGATCGAGTACCTGTCTATTGTGCCAGATGCCCGGAGCAAATACGACTTACGCCCCGCGGGCCGGTGTGTTGTTGCCCACCTGCAGTGCAAGCAAGGGCACGCCCGGACCCGCGCCCGCGGCTATTCGGACCAGACGTAGAGCCCGGAACGCTCCACCTTTTCAACGTCGGTTGCCAAGGCAGCCAACTGCTGGACGTACTGGCGGGACTGGGCGGCGTCGAAAGGCATATCGTCCTGGGCGGCCCAGGCGGCAGCAACGTCGTCGAGGACGTTTGCGTCGCCTTCGCTCTCATAGGTGAGCAGTTCGGCCAGCGCCGTCACCATGGCCTCAGGAACGCCCAGGAGGGCATCGCTGGTGACGTCAACCAGCGCGAGTTCGTAGTCGGCACCGGCTGCGTGGACTGCCTGGCCGGCCAGGTCTCCCAACTGCTCCACTTCGAAGTCGGTAATGCCCTCGATCCTTACGGCAGGGCCGGTGACATCCGCGCCCTTGTCCAGGGCGGCTGCCCTCTTGAGTGCTTCATCGTGGGTGGCTACAAAGATTTCGGCAAAGCCCATGGAAAGTACTCTCATTCCTTCGTGCTGACGGGGCGGCGGCACGCAACCCGAACGGTTCCGCGCCATCACCGTCCAGCCTAGTGCAGCACGCGCGCCGCAGCTTAGCGGACCGCTACCCGCAGCTTGTTCCGCCAAGGATCTTCGAAGCGAAGCTCGGCGCCGGTGTGATGGTTCTGCACCCCGGCGGTTTTGAGTCGATCCGCAAGGGAAGCGATGTCGTCTGCGCCAGGAACCTCTATGAGTACTTCACCGAGGCCGAGCGTGTCCTTCCGGGGTCCGGCGCCACGGCTGTTCCAGACATTCATCGCCATGTGGTGGTGGTAGCCACCGGCGGAGACGAACAGCGCCTGCCCATGCCAGCCTGCGGTCTGCTCAAACCCGAGGGTCTCCACGTAGAACTTCCGTGCAGTGCCGACGTCGCCCACCTGCAAATGGACGTGTCCGATTCCCGCCGCCGCCTGGTGTTGGCCGGTGACTGCAGCTTCGTTGAGGTGCTGTTGCAGGAACCTCTGCGGCGGCAGGGCCACGTTGTCCATCACCACGTTCTTGCCATCCCACTGCCAGGATTCGCGGGGCTTGTCGTAGTACAGCTCAATGCCGTTGCCCTCGGGATCGGTGAAGTAGAACGCTTCGCTGACCAAGTGGTCGGCGCTGCCGGCAAAGGCGCGGGGCTCATATTCGGCGGCGGTTGCAATCGTTGCCGCCAGGGACGGCTGGTCCTGGAACAGAATGGCCGTGTGGAAAAGACCGGCTTCCCCGCGGCTTGGAATCCGGAGGCCCGACGCCGGCGCAAGGTGGACCACAGGCTTTCCGACGCGCCCGAGGTAGAGCCCGCCGTCCTGCTCGGCCACGATTTCCAGGCCGAGGGCCCGTTGGTAGTAGTCACTCATGACCTTCATGTCACCTACCTTGAGCATCACGGTGCCCATGGTGAGTTCGGCCGGCAGAAGATCCTGGCTCAGTGGTGTGGTCAATGTAAAGCTCCCTGGTCCGCGGCGCCGCTCGTCGACACCTTACATAGACTAAATTACTTGAAGCTTCAATTTATTCCTAACGGACTACAGAACCGCGAAGGACGATGTGCGAGAGGTTGGCGACGGTCTGCAGGTCCTGCCTCGGATCCTCCGAACACAGCACGACGTCGGCACTGGCCCCTTCGCTGATACCGTCCTCTCCCAGCCACGCCCGGGCACGCCACGCTGCAGCGTCCAGCACCGCCTCCGGCGGCAGGCCGGCGTCGTGCAGCTCTTTCATCTCATCGGCGATCCTGCCGTGCTTGATCACGCTGCCGGCGTCTGTGCCCGCGTAAATTTCCACTCCGGACTCAAAGGCTTCAAGCACCCGCTCGCGCCGCCGCTCCCACAGACGGACCATGTGGTCTGCATAGTGGGGAAACTTCGGCGCAGCCTGTGCGGCGATGTCGGGAAACGTGGCGATGTTGACCAGGGTGGGAACGATCGGCACCGACTGCTCCACCAAACGGGGAAGGTGCCGCGGAAGCAGGCCCGTTGCGTGCTCGATGCAATCGATGTTGGCGTCCAACATGTCATCGATCGTGTCCTCGGCAAAGCAATGGGCCGTCACCCTGGCACCCTCATCGTGGGCGGCGGAGATCGCATCCCTGACCACTGCGGCAGGGAATGAAGCAGCAAGATCTCCCACGCCGCGATCGATCCAGTCCCCTACCAGTTTCACCCAGCCATCGCCGTCGCGGGCTTCCTTCCGAACTGTCTCCACGAGGTCACCGGGATCAATTTCATGACCCAGGCCCCGGAGATAACGCCGGCTACGGGCAATGTGGCGGCCGGCCCGGATAAGGCGGGGCAAGTCCGCACGCTGCTGGACCCAGCGGGTGTCACTGGGTGATCCGGCGTCCCTGATCAGCAGCGTCCCGGCGTCGAGGTCAGCTTGGGCCTGGGCAAGAGTGGCCTGCTCGTCAACGGCGCCGCCCACGCCCAAACCGATATGGCAGTGGGCGTCAACAAAGCCGGGCAGGACCCAGCCATCCAGGACGCGGTCCGGCGCCTTCGCAGGGCGCACAAAGGTCAAAGTGCCGTCCACGGACCACATTCCGTGGCGTTCCTCGCTGCTTGAGACGAGCACGGGTCCGGAAAATTCGATGGTGGCCATGGGAAAAGCCTAGTCCGCAGCAGCGCCTTCGGAGCTGGGATGCTCATGTGACTGCGGGCCCGTTGGGAGCTGTGGTAGCTTCGTCTACGACCACACGGGAGCCCTTGCAGGGGCTGAGATCGGACTGAGGCAGTCTGCGACCGTTGAACCTGTCCGGGTAATGCCGGCGAAGGAAGTGAGCAGTCCATTGAGCACCACCAGTACACAGCACAGCCCTGCCCAAAACCCGTCCAGCACGGACGATATTCCATCCAGCACCGGAGCAATCACGCCGGAATCCGTGACCCAATCATTGAAATCCCACTCCCTTGCCTACCGTGAGGACCCGGAGAATGGAATCCGGGTTCCCGTGACGGAAATCGCCCTGGAACCCTCTCCCAACGGCGATGCCAACGAGCCGTTCCAGGTGTACCGCACGGCGGGACCGGGCAGCGATCCGGTGATGGGGCTGGAACCATTCCGGGCAGCCTGGATCGAACGCCGAGGCGACACCGAGGCCTATCGCGGACGGCAACGCAACCTGCTCGACGACGGCAGGTCTGCGGTTCGTCGCGGGGAAGCAACAGCGGAATGGAAGGGTGCCAAACCCGAGCCGCGACGCGCCGTCGAGGGTAAAACCGTGACACAGATGCACTATGCCAGGCAGGGAATGGTGACCCCGGAGATGCAGTTCGTCGCGTTGCGGGAGAACTGTGACGTTGAGCTGGTCCGCAGCGAGGTCGCAGCGGGCCGGGCAATCATTCCCAGCAACATCAACCATCCCGAGTCCGAGCCGATGATCATCGGCAAAGCCTTCCTTGTGAAGATCAACGCCAACATCGGCAACTCTGCCGTGACAAGCTCCATTGCCGAGGAAGTGGACAAGCTGCAGTGGGCCACTCAATGGGGCGCCGATACCGTCATGGACCTCTCCACCGGCGATGACATCCACACCACCCGTGAATGGATCATCCGCAACTCCCCTGTTCCGATCGGAACCGTCCCTATTTACCAGGCGCTGGAGAAGGTCAATGGCGAAGCCAACAAGCTGACGTGGGAGATTTTCCGTGACACGGTCATAGAACAATGCGAGCAGGGCGTGGACTACATGACCATCCACGCCGGGGTGCTGTTGCGCTACGTCCCGCTGACGGCCAACCGGGTCACGGGGATCGTCTCACGCGGCGGCTCCATCATGGCCGGCTGGTGCCTGGCGCACCATCAGGAAAACTTCCTCTACACGCATTTTGACGAGCTCTGCGAAATCTTCGCCCGATACGACGTCGCCTTCTCCCTGGGTGACGGCCTGCGTCCGGGCGCAACCGCCGACGCCAACGACGCCGCCCAGTTTGCCGAGCTGGACACCCTTGCCGAACTCACGCAGCGCGCATGGGAGTTCGATGTCCAGGTCATGGTGGAAGGACCGGGACACGTGCCGTTCCACTTGGTCAGGGAGAACGTGGAACGGCAGCAGGAACTGTGCAAAGGTGCCCCGTTCTACACGCTGGGGCCGCTGGTCACCGATGTCGCTCCTGGCTATGACCACATCACCTCGGCCATCGGAGCCACCGAGATCGCCCGGTACGGCACCGCCATGCTCTGCTACGTCACTCCCAAGGAGCATCTGGGCCTCCCGAACAAAGACGACGTCAAGACCGGCGTCATTACGTATAAGATCGCAGCCCATGCCGCGGACCTCGCGAAGGGACACCCCGGCGCCCATGAGCGCGACGATGCCCTGTCCAAGGCACGGTTCGAGTTCCGTTGGCGCGACCAGTTCGCCCTTTCGCTGGACCCCGTAACGGCTGAAGCCTTCCACGACGAAACGCTGCCGGCAGAACCGGCCAAGACAGCCCATTTCTGCTCCATGTGCGGCCCCAAGTTCTGCTCCATGCGCATCAGCCAGGACATTCGCGACGAATACGGATCGGCCAAGGCCCAGGAAGCGATCGCCGAAATGTACAGCGGGATGCGCGGCAAGAGCGAGGAATTCCTGGCCTCGGGCGGAAAGGTCTATTTGCCGGAACCTCAGGTACCGGGAAGCAAGGCCACCGTCAAGGCCGGCTCAGGAAGCCTGGATTGACAGGGCCCGTCCGACGTCGGCAACAAAGGAACGGATGATGTGATCTCCGTCCACTGAGTCCTGGGGCCGGTGTCCTCCCGCTGCGACGCGGCGGAGGGCGCCGGTTTCCTGGAGATAACCGGCAATTTCCTCATAAAGAGGCTCCCATCCACCCGTGAGGACCAGGGTGGGAACACCGGGCACAATGTGCAGCGGCGCTTCCCACGGCGGAGCCTGGAGCCTGAGCCTGCGGGCCGAACGCCGTGCTTCGGGAGAGTCCAATCCCCCGGTTTCGGCAGAGAACGCCCGGCGGTAATACTCACGCTGGTAATCGGCGTCGTTGAGCTGGTCCCGCACATCGAACAGCGGTTCCATGAGGGCACGGTGGGAAGCTGTGGCTGGGAGCTCGGCCGTCAGGGAAAGGCAAGCAGGCTCCACCAAGGCCAGCGAATGCACCAGGTCCGGACGTTCGATCGCTGCCAACATGGCAGAGATGGCACCTTGCTCGTGCGCCACCACATGGCCGCCCCTCGAATCCGCAAGGGCGTTGATGACAATGGCCACGTCCGCGGCAACGCTCGATTCCACGGGCTCGGCTACGGCGTCAAAGCCGTGCCGGCGCAGGAAAAGCGCGTCATAAGCCAGGGCCATGCCGTGCAGTTTCGGCCATGCAGCAGCACCGAAGCTGCCCAGGCCGTGAACGAAGACTACGCGCTGCTTATGCATTGGTTCAGCCTATTCCACGGCCCTGACATCCCAACTGCGGACGCGGTTGGGATGCCGGCCACGGCCTATTTGCCGAGGAACTTCTCGAAGCCCTTGGGAAGGTTGAGCGATGAGGGGTCGAAGTCGGCCGCACCCTGGCCAAAAGCTGCACCGGAGGGTGCCGCCGAGGCTGCGTTGGCGCGCTTGGCTTCGGCATCACGCAATTCCTGGGCAGCCTTGGCCGGGTTGCCGGAGCGGGCTTTCTTCTTGGGCGCGTTCTTGCCTCCCTTGCGGCCTCCGCCCGGACCTCCAAGGCCAGGCATTCCGGGCATTCCAGGCATGCCGCCACCCTGGGCCAGCTTCTTCATCATCTTCTGGGCCTGGGCAAAGCGCTCCAGCAAGCCGTTGACCTCGGAGACGTGGACGCCTGAACCCTTGGCAATACGGGCACGGCGTGAGCCGTTGATGATCTTGGGAGCAACACGCTCGTGCGGCGTCATGGACCGGACGATCGCCTCGACGCGGTCGATTTCCTTCTCATCGAAGTTCTCCAGCTGCTGGCGGATGTTCTGCGCACCCGGCATCATCATGAGCATCTTCTTCATGGAGCCCATGTTGCGGATCTGCTGCATCTGGGCGAGGAAGTCATCCAGGGTGAAGTCTTCCTGGTCGGCGAACTTCTTCGCCATCCGTGCGGCTTCATCCTTGTCCCAAGCCTTCTCGGCCTGTTCGATCAAGGTCAGAACGTCACCCATGTCCAGGATGCGCGAAGCCATCCGGTCGGGGTGGAAGAGCTCAAAGTCGTCCAGGCCTTCGCCCGTGGAGGCGAACATGACGGGCTTACCGGTGACGGACGCAACGGACAGCGCGGCGCCACCGCGGGCGTCGCCGTCGAGCTTGGAAAGCACAATGCCAGTGAAGTTGACGCCTTCATCGAACGCCATCGCCGTGTTGACAGCGTCCTGGCCGATCATGGAGTCGATCACGAAGAGAACTTCGTTGGGGATGATCGCCTGACGGATGCGGCGGGCCTGGTCCATCATTTCGGCATCGACGCCAAGGCGGCCGGCGGTGTCAACGATCACGACGTCGTGCAGCTTCTGGCGCGCTTCCTCAACACCGGCCTTCGCGACGGCGACGGGGTCACCGGCAGGGTGCTCCAGCTCGGAGGTGGCACCGGGATGGGGAGCGAACACGGGGACGCCCGCGCGTTGGCCAACCACTTGGAGCTGCGTGACGGCGTTGGGACGCTGGAGGTCGCAAGCGACCAGCATGGGGCTGTGGCCCTGGGCCTTGAGCCATTTGGACAGCTTACCGGCGAGGGTGGTCTTGCCTGCACCTTGAAGGCCGGCAAGCATGATGATGGTGGGTCCGGTCTTGGCCAGGCGGATGCGGCGGGTCTCACCACCGAGGATCTCCACGAGTTCCTCGTTGACGATCTTCACGATCTGCTGGCTCGGGTTCAGGGCACCCGAAACTTCGGCGCCCAGGGCACGCTCGCGAACGCGGCCGGTGAACTCACGGACCACGGACACTGCAACGTCCGCGTCCAGCAGGGCGCGGCGGATCTCCCGGACTGTGGCATCAACATCAGCCTCGGTGAGGCGCCCCTTGCCACGAAGGTTCTTGAAGGTTGCTGTCAACCGGTCAGAGAGTGAATTGAACACGCGCCGTGCACTTCTTTCGATGGTCTTCTAATGGCGGCCAATGCGGCACACCAGAGTCTTGACGATTGCCCCCAGCAAACATGTCTCAACCCAACAAATCTGAATCGACTAGGGGACTCGACTATCTAGGGTACCAAGTCGGACCTGCAAGATGGCATGCTGGCACAGTGACCAGTAAAACAACTGTAAAAACGTTGCTCATCCTCGGCGCGTCCGGGGACCTCACAGGCAGGCTTTTGCTGCCCGGCCTGGCCGGCCTGCTGGCCTCCGGCAGGGCCCCGGGATTGCGACTGGTGGGCGCGGGCTCGGATCCGTGGACTCCTGAACAGTGGCGGGAGCGGGTCAGCGGGGCTTTCGCAGCAGCCGCAGGCACGGCAAACGATGCCGGCCGCGGGGCACTGGAAACCGTGGCCGGCGCCACCGAGTACCACCAGCTTGATGTCACGGCGGACGGGCCCCTGGCGGAGCTCCTGGCGACCCTGGAGGGTCCCATCGCCATCTACTTCGCCCTGCCTCCGCACATCAGCCAGAAAGCGTGCGAGGTACTCCGCCGGGAACAAATCCCCGCCGGTACGCGCCTGGTGATGGAAAAACCGTTTGGTTCGGGTACCGAATCCGCGCACGAGTTGAACAAGACGCTGGCGGCCCTGGTCCCGGAGGACCACATCCACAGGGTTGACCACTTCCTGGGCAAAGCCACGGTGCTGAACATCCTGGGCCTTCGATTCGCCAACCGGTTCCTGGAGCCGGTGTGGAACCGCGAACACATCGAGAAAGTGGAGATCGTCTTCGACGAGGACCTGGCCCTGGAAGGACGTGCGCGCTACTACGACACCGCCGGCGCGCTCCGGGACATGATCCAGAGCCACCTCCTGCACATCATGGCCTTCCTGGCCATAGACGCACCCGCAACCATCGAGGAGCGGGACCTGCGCGACGCCGTGGCAACGGTCCTGCGGGCCAGCAGCATCAAGGCACCCTTCGCGGACACCACGCGGCGGGCGCGGTACACGGCCGGAACCCTTGGGGAACGAAGCGTGCCGGACTACGCTGCCGAGGACGGCGTGGATCCTGCCCGCAACACTGAAACCCTGGCTGAAGTCCGGGTGGAAATAGACAATTGGCGCTGGCAGGGGGTCCCTTTCATTCTCCGCTCCGGCAAGGCAATGGGACGCCGGCGCAAGGAGGCCGTCATCACCTTCCGCCCGGTGCCCCACCTGCCCCGGGGATTCTCCGGCGTGGACTCCCCCAACCAGCTGCGGATTGGATTCGGTCCCGACGTGCTCCAGCTGGACGTGGACGTCAACGGCCCCGGCGACATCTTCACACTGGACCGTGCCAGCCTTGTGACAGAACTCAATGCAGCCGGAATGTTGCCGTACGGGGAAGTGCTGGAAGGCATTCTCAACGGCGATCCCCTCCTGTCGGTCCGCGGGGATACGGCAGAGGACTGCTGGCGGATCATCGAGCCGGTTCTTCGCGCCTGGGAGGCCGGTGACGTCCCGTTGGAAGAGTACGACGCCGGCGGCGCGGGTCCGGCGGCCTGGCCCACCGCCGTCGTGGAGTAAAGCCGGGACAAAGAGAACAAAACAGCGGGCCGGGTACCTTGACTGGTACCCGGCCCGCTGTGTTCGGCTCAGGATCTTGTTCGCGAGGGACTTAGATTGCGGCCGCGCCGCGCTCCCCGGTCCTGACCCGGACTGCTTCGTAGACATCCACGGTCCAGACCTTGCCGTCACCGGCACGTCCGGTGTTCGAGCTGGCGATCAGGACATCAAGGATGTCATCTGCTTGCTCGTCCGTGGCGAGGACTTCAATGCGGATTTTGGGCAGCAAGTCCACGTTGTATTCGGCTCCGCGATACACCTCGGTGTATCCCCGCTGGCGGCCGTAGCCGCTGGCCGCGCTGACCGTCAGGCCCTGGACCCCATATGATTCGAGGCCTTCCCGGACTGCTTCAAGCTTTTCGGGACGGACGATCGCTGTAATGAGCTTCATGCCTGGACACTCTCCTTGCCTTCTGCGGGGGTCTTGGCCGCAGCGGTCTCCGATTTTCCGATAACTGCGTTGTGCAGCGGCTGGAAGCTGCCGCCGTGGCCGTTGACTCCGAATTCGTAGGCCGTCTCTGCGTGGAGGCTGAGGTCTACGCCAACGTTCTCCTGTTCCGTTGAGACCCGGAAGCCCATGGTCTTGTGGATGGCAAAGGCGATGATGGCCGTCATGATGGCCGAGTAGGCAATGGCGATGCCGGCTGCTGCGAGCTGTGCCCACATCTGGGTCCAGCCGCCGCCGTAGAAGAGGCCGCCGCCGACTCCGTCAGTGGACTTGGCGATGAAGCCCAGTGCCACGGTGCCGATGATGCCGGAGACGAGGTGGACGCCCACAACATCCAAGGAGTCATCGAAGCCCCAACGGAACTTCAGGCCAACTGCCAGGGCTGAGGCAACGCCGGCGACAACACCGAGGCCGAGGGCGCCGATGGGGTCAACGTTGGCGCAGGCCGGGGTGATTGCTACCAGGCCGGCTACTACACCCGATGCTGCGCCAAGGGAGGTCGGGTGGCCGTCACGGATGCGTTCGGTGATGAGCCAGCCGATCATGGCTGCTGCAGGGGCTGCCAGGGTGTTGATCCAGATAAGGCCCGCCTGTTCGGCGGTTGTTGCTGCACCGCCGTTGAATCCGAACCAGCCGAACCAGAGGATTGCAGCGCCGAGCATCACGAACGGGATGTTGTGCGGGCGGTGGTTCGGGTCCTTGCCGAAGCCGCGGCGGTTGCCGATGATGAGGACCAGGACCAGTGCGGCTACACCTGCGTTGATGTGCACAACGGTGCCGCCGGCGAAGTCAATGGCCGGGCCGAGGGCCTTGCCGATCGCGCCTTCCGGGCCGAAGAGCCCACCGCCCCAGACCATGTAGGCCAGCGGGCAGTAAACCAGGGTGACCCAGACCGGAACGAAGATGCTCCAGGCACCGAACTTGGCCCGGTCAGCGATCGCGCCGCTGATGAGGGCAACGGTGATGATGGCGAAGGTGGCTGCATAGCCGATCTTGATCATGGCGTCCGGAGTGGTTTCAACTCCCATGAGGCCGAAGGAAGCGAACGGGTTGCCCACGATTTCCAGGAAGCCTTCACCGGAGCTCATCGAGGCGCCCCACAGCACCCAGACAACCCCAACGATGCCGATGGAGATGAAGCTCATCATCATCATGTTCAAGGCTGCTTTGGCGCGTGTCATGCCGCCGTAGAAAAATGCCAGACCAGGTGTCATGAACAGCACAAGCGCCGCCGCCACCATGACCCATACGTGACCTGCGGTAAGTTCCATGGTGCACGTTCCTCTCTTGCTAGATCTGCGGTTCAACCGCTGTCCTGACGCCGTTTGCGTCCTGCTTAAGAGTTTTGTGCCGCCGTGTTTCACCTGCGCAGGTTTTATATTGCGCGCCGGTTACAACAACCTCCCCAACGTAAATGGTGCATATCTCCGGTGTTACGGATATGTTTCAGGCGTCGGACTTCTCAGGAAAATACCCGTTCTTGACCCTCCGTCCCTCCATTGACCTTCACTACCCGCAAGGACCCACCCCGTATGACCGAGTCGCCCAGATCCGTCAAAGCTCCAAGGATCCGGCAGGAGAAAGAGCCCTTGACCCGCGATATCAAGGTGATGTTGGCCGCAGCTTTCCTGATCGCCCTCGGCTTTGGACTGGTGGCGCCCGTACTGCCGCAATTTGCCACCACCTTCGACGTCGGCGCTACCGCAGCCGCTGTGATCGTGAGCATTTTCGCGTTCATGCGCCTGGTGTTTGCTCCGGCGGGCGGCGCCCTGATCGGACGTTTCGGGGAACGTAATGTCTACGTGTCCGGGTTGCTGATTGTGGCGGTGTCCACAGCGGCGTGCGCGTTTGCCCAGGATTACTGGCAACTGTTGGTCTTCAGGGGCCTCGGCGGGGCCGGGTCGGTCATGTTTACTGTCGCGGCCATGGGCCTGCTCATCCGCCTCGCACCCCCCGAAAGGCGGGGCCGGGTCTCCGGCGCGTACGCCTCGGCGTTTCTGATCGGCAGTGTGCTGGGACCGGTCGTGGGCGGACTTCTGGCAGGCTTCGGGCTCCGTGTCCCTTTCCTGGCCTACGCAGGGGCCCTCCTCGTGGCCGCTTTGGTGGTCCGGACAATGCTCAGCGGCGAAGGGAACGCCGCGGAAGATACACAACCGGCGCCGGCCATGACCCTTAAGGAAGCCCTCTCCGACTCCGCTTACCGTGCGGCAGTGTTCTCGAGTTTCAGCAACGGCTGGGTGACGTTCGGCGTCCGTATGGCCACCATTCCGCTGTTCGCGGTTGCTGTCCTGCAGTCCAAACCCGAAACGGCAGCGTGGGCACTGGCCATCTTTGCCGTCGGCAACGCCCTGGCGCTGACTTTTTCCGGGCGTTTGGCCGACGCCTGGGGGCGCAAGCCATTGCTGATCCCGGGTCTGGTCATCACCGGCGTGGCCACCGGTGTCATCGGGCTTACCACTGACCTGACCGGATTCCTGGTTGCCTCGGCGGTGGCGGGGTTCGGGTCCGGCGTGCTGGGCCCGGCCCAGCAGGCCGCCGTCGCCGACGTCATTGGCCGGGGGCGCTCGGGCGGCAAGGTACTGGCAGTCTTTCAGATGGCGGCGGACACCGGGGCCATTATCGGGCCGGTCGCAGCCGGCTTGCTCGCCGACCGACTGGGTTATGGCTGGGCATTTGGCATCACAGGTGGCGTCCTCCTGCTCGCCTCTGCGGCGTGGTTGCCGGCACGGGAGCCCCTTAAAGCAAAAAACTGACCGGCAGCAACGGCCCTCCCGGGTTGTCGGGGAGAACCACTGCTGCCGGCCAGCGCAATGCGCAGGACTGGGGCGTGCTAGTTGAGCAGTGCGTCCACGAAGCTTTCGGCGTCAAACGGCGCCAGGTCATCCGGTCCTTCACCCAGGCCGATGAGTTTGACGGGCACGCCCAGTGATTTCTGGATGGCCACTACGATGCCGCCCTTGGCGGTTCCGTCGAGCTTGGTCAGCACGATGCCGGTGATGTTCACTACTTCGGCAAAGACACGGGCCTGGTTGAGACCGTTCTGCCCGGTGGTGGCGTCCAGGACCAGCAGGACTTCATCAACCTCGGCCAGCTTCTCAATAACCCGTTTGACCTTGCCGAGCTCATCCATCAGGCCGGTCTTGTTCTGCAAGCGTCCGGCGGTATCGACCATCACGACGTCGACTTCCTGATCGATGCCGGCCTTCACCGCTTCGTAGGCCACGGAGGCGGGGTCGGCGCCGTCGATGTCGGACTTCACCGTGGGCACGCCAACGCGCTGGCCCCAGGTTGCCAACTGCTCGGCCGCTGCTGCCCTGAACGTATCAGCGGCACCCAGCAGGACATCCTTGTCTTCGGCCACCAACACCCGTGCCAGCTTGCCCACCGTGGTGGTCTTGCCCACGCCGTTGACGCCAACAACCAGAACGACGGCGGGGCGGTCGCCCTTGCGCTGGACGTTCAGGGAACGATCCATGGAAGGATCCACCAGCTTGATGAGCTCCTCGCGGAGCATCGCCTTGACGTCTTCGGGGCTGCGGGTGCCGAGGACCTTGACGCGCTCACGCAGGGCGTCCACCAGTTGCAGGGTGGGTTCGGTGCCGAGGTCGGCCAGCAGGAGGGTCTCTTCGACCTCGTCCCACACGTTTTCATCGATCTTGTCGCCCGAGAGCAGCGCAAGGAGGCCCTTGCCCAGGATGCTGTTGGACTTGACCAGGCGGGCACGCAGGCGGGTCAGGCGGCCCTCCACCGGCGCGGGCGTATCAATGGCGATGGTTTCGAGCCCGGCGGCGTCGTCCGGGACATCGGCCCCCTCAACGGTTCCGTCAAAGGTTGGAGCCGGGGCCTTAACCGCGTCCGGGCGGTCCTCCACCAGGGTTCCGCCGCCTGCTGCCGAGGACTGCGGGGGGTCGTTGGCATCTCGGGTGCCGGGGTACTTCGCCCCCGACTTCCGGGCCTTCAGGAGAACCGGTACGAGTCCGCCGACCACCACAAGGGCAGCGAGAATGGACAGAATTATGGGTAGGAAATCGTTCACACCCCTACCTTCTCATAAAGCTAAGCCCCGGCACCGAGCCTTTGGCTGATGACAGTGGAGACACCGTCGCCACGCATTGTCACACCGTATAGGGCGTCAGCTACTTCCATGGTGCGCTTCTGGTGGGTGATCACGATCAGTTGGCTGGACTCCCGCAATTCTTCGAAGATGGTGATGAGCCGGCCCAGGTTTGTGTCGTCCAGCGCAGCTTCGACCTCGTCCATCACATAGAACGGCGAAGGACGGGCTTTGAAAATCGCCACCAGCAGCGCCACGGCCGTCAGGGACCGTTCACCACCGGAGAGCAAGGAGAGCCTCTTGATCTTCTTGCCGGCGGGCCTGGCCTCCACCTCGATTCCCGTCGTCAGCATGTCATCCGGGTCCGTGAGCACCAGCTTGCCCTCGCCACCGGGGAAGAGCCGGGCAAAGACGTGGTCGAACTGGGCCGAAGTGTCGGCAAAAGCCTCGGTGAAGACCTGCTGCACACGCGCGTCCACCTCTTTGATGATGTCCAGCAGGTCCTTGCGGCTGGACTTGAGGTCCTCGAGCTGGGAGCTGAGGAACTGGTGCCGTTCCTCCAGCGCGGCGAACTCCTCCAGCGCCAGTGGGTTTACTTTGCCCAGTGCGGCCAGGTCGCGTTCCGCTTTCTTGAGCCTTTTTTCCTGCTCGGCCCGGACAAAGGGAATGCCTTCAACAATGGCCTCGCCGTGCTCGTCCACCGGTGCCCTGAGTTCGGCCCACTTGTCCGTGGCTGCTCCGGCGGGCACCGGAACAGGGAGCCCGGGGCCATAGTCGGCAACGAGTTGCTCTGCGGATAACCCAAGTTCCTCGATGGAACGCGTCTCCAGCGCCTCAATACGGAGACGCTGCTGTGTTCGGGCCATCTCGTCCCTGTGCACCGAGTCCGTCAGTTCGGCCAGCTCCCGGGCGAGGGCTTCATTGCTCGTCCGGACCTGGGTCAGTTCCGCCTCCAGCCGCTCCCGGGTCTGCTCTGCCAGATCGCGATCCCAGCCTGCAACGTCCACGGAGACATCGATGAACCGCAGTGCCTGTTCCACAGCTGAGGCCACAGCCGCTGCACGTTGTGCCTGGGCACGCCGCCGCTGCGCACGGCGGGCAGCCTCTTCGCGGGCACGCCTTTCCGTTGCCGCTGCCCGTTCAAGGGATGCTGCCCGGTTGCTGATGGCGCCCAGTTGCTCCTCTGCGGTCCTCAGAGCCAGCCGGGCTTCTGTTTCGACTGAGCGGGCAACCCTGGCCTGGGCGGCGAGTTCGTCGCGTTGGTCCGTCGATGGCTCTTCGTCGGGAGCTTCCTGGGCGGCGGCGAGCCTCTCCGCGGCGACCTCAAGGTCAAGCTGCGCCTCGGCGATGTTTGCCTCGGCCTTTGCCATCGAAGCGGCGAGCCTGTCACTTTCGCCCACGGCGCTGCGGAGGACGGAATTGAGGTGGCCAAGGCGCTCAGCTACCGCAGCCAGACGGGCGTCGGACTCGTGCAAGCGCTCCAAGGCAGCGTCGGCGCGGTCCTGGGCTTCGGCCCGGCGGGACTGGGCATTGGCCAGTGCAAACCGGCCACGCTCCAGGCGGGCAGTGACCTCATGAAGGCGGGCAACGGCGTCGTCAACTGCAGCCTGGACTTCAAGGAGGGACGGTGCCGTGGCCGATCCGCCGGTGACGGTCAAGGAGGTGACCATGTCACCGTCACGCGTGACGGCCTTAAGGTCATGGTGTTCCTTGACCAGTTGGGCGGCTGACCGAAGATCATCGACGACGGCGGTCCCCACCAGCAAGGACAACGCGCCTTGCGCTGCGGGATCGGAAATCTTCACGACGTCGGCTGCCCAGCGGCCGCCGGGCGGAAGCGCCACCTCGGCGCCGGCGTCAGTACCCCCGCCGGTTCCGTCGGCCAGGAGAAGTGCCGCGCGGCCGGCGTCGCCCTCTTTCAACGAGGCGATGGCTGCCAGCGCGTCGCCGGTGTTTGCCGCCACCAGGGCGTCCGAGGCACTGCCCAGTGCAGCAGCGATGGCAGCCTCGAACCCGGGCTCGATAGCCACCAACTCAGCCAAAGGCCCCAGAATCCCTTCCGCTGAGAGGAGGCTGGCCGAACCGTCCTTGCGGTTGAGCCCAAGCTGGAGGGCGTCGCGGCGTGCCGTCAAGGCATCGCGCTCCCTCACGGCCTCCCGTTCCGCGGTCTTCAGTTCCTCGATTTCGGTCAGAACGGCGTCCAGGGCGTCGTTGGCATTTTCGTAGTCGGCGTCAAGGCTTTCTTCGCCGTCCTCAACCCATGCCACCTGGGATTCAAGGGCAGTGAACTCGCTTTGGGCCTTCCGGCGCCGTTCGTCACCGGAAGCCAGGGATTCCCTGAGCCGGCCCCGTTCGGCTTCGGCGGCCTCGGCCCTGGACCGGGCAGCAGCTACCTGGCCTGCAAGCCTGGCCAACCCTTCCCGTCGATCGGCAGCGGCCCGCAACATGGCGGTCAGTCTCTTGTCCTCCGCCGCGGCCACGGCCTCGGCGGCGTCCTTTGCCACGGTGGCTTCAAGAAGCGCCGCTTGCTTGGCAAGGATGTCGTGCTGGAGCGCAGACTCCTCTTCGCGGACCCGGGCAGCTTGGCGTTCCAATTGTTCGGGGTCCCGGCCGGTGTCCGGCGCAGCCTCGGAGGAGCCCAGAAGCCGGCGGCGTTCAGAAGCCAGCGAGCCCAGGGAACGCAGGCGCTCCCGGCCGGCGGAGAGCTGGTACCAATGATCACGCGCGGCGTTAAGCTTCGGGGTGGCTTCTGCAGCCTGCTGCTCCAGTGCAGCCTGTCGCCTGCGTCCGGTTCCCAGCTCCGCCTCCACCACCTGCCGCCGCTCCTTCAACGCTGCCTCGTCGGCAACATCCTGTTCAAGGCTGGTAGTGAGCTGCACCAGGTCATCGGCCAGGAGGCGTGCCTTGGCGTCCCTGACATCGAACTGGACCGTCTGTGCCCGCCGGGCGATTTCGGCCTGTTTGCCCAACGGTGTCAGTTGGCGGCGGATTTCCGCAGTGAGGTCACCGAGCCGTGCAAGGTTTGCCTGCATGGCTTCAAGTTTCCGAACAGTTTTTTCCTTGCGGCGGCGGTGCTTGAGGATACCCGCAGCTTCCTCAATGAAGCCCCGACGGTCCTCCGGCGTGGCATGGAGGACCCGGTCCAGTTGCCCCTGTCCCACAATGACGTGCATCTCCCGGCCCAGGCCGGAATCGGACAACAGTTCCTGGATATCAAGCAGGCGGCAGGGCGCGCCGTTGATGGCATACTCTGAGCCGCCGGTCCGGAACAGCGTCCTGGAGATGGTGACTTCGCTGTATTCGATGGGCAAGGCGTTGTCGGCGTTATCAATGGTCAATGACACATGGGCGCGGCCCAGGGGCGGCCGGCCGGATGTTCCGGCGAAGATGACGTCTTCCATCTTGCCGCCACGCAGCGTCTTGGCACCCTGCTCGCCCATCACCCAGGCCAGGGCATCAACCACGTTGGATTTGCCTGATCCGTTGGGACCGACAACAGCAGTGACGCCGGGCTCAAAGTCAAACGTCGTTGCCGACGCGAAGGACTTGAATCCTCGGACAGTCAAACTTTTCAAGTGCAAGGCGCTTCGGTTCTCCTGGGTGTCCCGGGCGGATGTATCCCCTAAATCTACTGCCGTTTGAGCGAAATTCATGGATCCGTTGCCGGAACTCCTTGTGGACGGCCAGCCACACCCCTACACTCCTGCCAAGGGCTACTTGGCCTGTTCGTTCCGGTGATCCGGCTGCAAGGTGGGCAGAAGTTCACTTACAGCTGGATCCGGTCCCGATCTTCGGAACTTCGAGCCAAGGATAAATACCCGTGTTTCATAACTGAAGATCTTGGTTTGACCCTGGCTGGGGAGCGGCAAGCAGGGACCGTGCGTGAAAAACGCGGACCCATGTACGCATTTTCGGCGCGCCACCTCCAGGAGTTCTGATGCCCGGTACTTCAGCCAACCGACCCCAGCGAGTCCTCAAGGGCTTCTTAGTGCCCTTGATCCTGGCGATGGTCGCTTCACTCCTGCCTCTCGCGGTGCCAGCCGCCGTCGCAGCGGGACCCTGCGACCCCGTGGTCAATCCAGTGGTCTGTGAGAACTCCAAACCCGGAAGTCCGCCCTCGGAGTGGGACATCAACGGTGCCGGAGATGACAGCATCCAGGGATTCTCCACCGATATCAGCGTCAACGTCGGCCAACCCATCCGTTTCAAGGTGGACACCAACGCATCCAACTACACCATCGCGATTTACCGGACAGGGTGGTACGGAGGCAACGGTGCCCGCAAGATTGCCGATGTCACGCCGTCGGTCCTGCGGCAAAACCAGCCCGCGTGCCGGACTGATGTCGCCACCGGAATCTATGACTGCGGCACGTGGGCGGTATCGGCAACGTGGCAGGTACCCACCACGGCCGTGTCCGGTGTCTACATTGCCGTCCTTCGGCGCCCCGATACCGGCGGCATGAGCCACATCACGTTCATTGTCCGCAACGACGGCAACCGTTCTGCCGTCATCTTCCAAACCGCTGACCAGACGTGGCAGGCCTACAACTCCTATGGCGGCGCCGACTTCTACCAAGGAGTCAATGGCCGCGCCTACAAGGTCAGCTACAACCGTCCCGTGGCAACCCGGGGTGGGCCTGATGGCCGGGACTTCTATTTCGCCAATGAATACCCCATGGTGCGCTTCCTGGAACAGAACGGCTACGACGTCAGCTACATCAGCGGCCTCGATGCTGACCGCAGCGGCGGCGAACTGCTGACCCACAAGGTGTTCCTCTCTGTCGGCCACGATGAGTATTGGTCCGGGCCGCAACGGGCAAACGTCACGGCTGCGCGGGATGCGGGGGTCAATCTCCAATTCCTTTCGGGCAATGAAATGTACTGGCGGACACGGTTTGAGCCTTCGTCAGTGGATGGTGCAGCCAACCGCACCCTGACCTGTTACAAGGAAACCTGGGCCAACGAAAAGATTGATCCCACAGCCCAGTGGACAGGTACCTGGCGTGATCCCCGCTTCGCGGCCCAGGCAAATGGAGGCGGCCTGCCCGAGAATGGCCTGACAGGTACGCAATACATGTCCAATTTCTCGGACCTGCCGGTCACAGTGAAAGCAGACGAGGGCAAGACCAGGCTTTGGCGGAACACAACCCTGGCTTCGATGGCTGCCGGTTCCTCTGCAGCTCTGGCCCCCCATACTGTCGGATACGAATCAGACGAAGACCTGGACAACGGATTCCGGCCGGCGGGCCTCATCCGGTTGTCCACCACGGTAGGCAGCGTTCCGCAATATCTCCAGGACTTCGGGAACACGGTGGCTGCAGGAACCACCACGCATAACCTCACCCTCTACCGCGCGGCCAGCGGTGCCCTGGTCTTCTCCGCAGGCAGCGTCCAGTGGACCTGGGGCCTTGACCAGGAGCACGACGGTAATGGTGCACCAGCTGATTCCCGCATGAGGCAGGCCCAGGTCAACATCCTCGCCGACATGGGCGCCCAGCCCGCCACCCGTGCTGCCGGGCTGGTGGCTGCAGCAGCCAGCACCGACACCACCAAGCCCACCGCCGCCATCTCCACGCCGGCCAATGCAGCCACCGTGGCACAAGGCAGCAGCGTCACCGTCACCGGAACGGCCGCCGACGTAGGCGGCGTAGTGGCCGGAGTCGAGGTTTCCACAGACGGCGGAACCACGTGGCACCCCGCCACGGGCAAGCAAAGCTGGAGCTACACCTACATACAAAAGGGTTTCTCCACAGCCACCATCCAGGCACGGGCCATCGACGACAGCGCCAACATCGGTGCCGCTGTCACCAGGAACCTGACCCTCAGTGGTCCCTACAGCGTTTTTGGCCAAACGGTTCCTGTGGTCAAAGACTCCGGTGACGGTGGAGCCTATGAAATGGGCCTGCGGTTCACCCCGTCAATAGACGGCTTCATCACAGGCGTCCGCTTTTACAAGAGCACCGCCAACACAGGCACGCACACCGGATCATTGTGGAGTGCAACCGGCGAGCGCCTGGCCACGGCCACGTTCACCAATGAAACTGCATCCGGCTGGCAGACTGCTTTGTTCAGCCAAGCAGTGCCTGTAGCAGCGGGACAGAAATATACCGCCTCCTATTGGGCTCCCAACGGGCACTATGCCACCAAGGACTACCAATGGGCGAGCTTCGGTTCCACGGACGCGCCTTTGAAGGTTGCTGGTGGTTTCGGAGCTGAACCTGCAGGGGTTTACAGCACCTCTCCAGGGTTCCCCACCACCAGCTTCAACGGTGGCAACTACTTCGCGGACGCGCTCTTCAGCACGGTAGACAGCTCCCCCATGACCGTCTCGGGCCAAACGCCCATTCCGTCGTCGTCGAGCGTGTCCGTGAACACCAAGGTAAGCGCTGTGTTTTCCAAGCCGGTCACTACGGCCAGCGTCCAGTTGGCGCTGCAGTCGTCCTCGGGTCCTGTTGCAGGAACGACGGCGTATGACGCCGCGACGCGGCGGGCCACCTTCACGCCGTCGAGCGCCTTGGCATTCAGCACCCAATATACGGCGACGTTGTCCGGAACCGATTCGATCGGCGGCGGCGTCACGGCAGGCGGGACCTGGTCCTTCACCACTGCTGCCACGCTGCCGGTTCCGGGCGCTTGTCCATGCAGCCTCTTCGATGACTCGGTCACTCCGGGGATTGCCGAACTGCGTGAAGGCGTGCCCTTGACCCTAGGGGTTAGATTCTCCAGTGTTTCCGCTGGTGAAGTCCTCGGTATCCGCTTCTACAAGGCCGCCGGGAACACCGGCACCCACAATGGCGCCCTGTACACCGCTGCGGGCCAGCAATTGGCGACAGTGGCGTTCACCAATGAAAGTGCTTCCGGATGGCAGACAGCGATGTTCAGCCAACCGGTCCCGATGGCAGCCAACACGGAATACATCGTTTCCTACAAGTCGCTGACCGGTACCTACTCGGCCACAGCCAACGGCTTTGGGTCAGGGATGAGTGTTGGACCGTTGCGGGCAGCATCTGATGCAGGTGCCTACACCTACAGCGGTGACTTCGCCGCTTCACGATCGACCGCCAGCTACCTGGTGGACGTGGTGGTGACCGTGCCGAATCCTGCATTCACAGTCGGCTCACACTCGCCGCTGCCGAACGCTTCGAGTGTTCCCCTGAACACCGCCGTGAGCGCTGTGCTGTCCGAGGCCGCAGTGGCGTCCAGCGTAGGGTTGGCGCTGAAAGCGAGCGGCGGGACCTCCGTAGCGGGCACGACTGCCTACGACTCCGCCACCCGCAAAGTCACCTTCACTCCTACTGCTCCACTGGCCGCAGGTACCACCTACACGGCGACAGTGACGGCAACCTCGGTCTCAGGTCAACCCATGTCCGCCGGCGGAACCTGGACGTTCGCAACGGTTCCCGCGCCGCGCACACCGGGTGCTTGTCCGTGCACGCTGTACCAGGACACCGTGACACCCACCACCCCTGATGCGAATGACGGAGTTGCGTTGTCCCTCGGTGTGCGGTTCGCCAGCGATACTGCCGGGCAGATCACCGGGGTGCGCTTCTATAAAGCCGCCGGCAACACAGGCACCCACACGGGATCGCTCTACACGGCCGCGGGACAACTCCTGGCCACCGCTACCTTCACCAACGAATCAAGTACCGGGTGGCAGACTGTCACTTTCAGCCAACCGGTCAGCATCGAAGCCGACACCGAGTACGTGGCCGCCTATAAGGCCCCCACGGGCAAGTACTCATACACCGCCGGCGGATTTGGTGCAGGATTGACCAGCGGACCGTTGCGCACCGCCAATGACTCGGGAGCCTTCAGCTACACCACTGATTTCCCGGCATCATCATCGACCTCCAGTTACCTGGTGGATGTGGTGTTCGCTACAGCTGTGCAGCCGCTGACAGTCACCGAACAGGTACCCGCCCCTGGCGCCACCGGCATCCCAACGGACGTCAAGCCCTCCATCACCTTCTCGGCCGCCATCAACCCGGGAGCGACTTTCACCCTGACAGCCAACGGCAACCCCGTGGCGGGGTCAGCTGCCCTTTCCGCCGACAACCGGACCATCACGTTCACCCCCACTGCGGCGCTGCCGAACAGCTCAGTGGTCACGGCCAACGTGGGCAACGTCGTCTCCCAGCAGGGGCAAACCTTCCCGGCCGGCAACTGGCAATTCACGACGGCGGCTCCCACCGTCCAGCTGTCAACGATCTTTGGCTCGCTGACACCGCAAACAGTGACCGCGAGCGACTTCATGCCGGTGGAACTTGGCACCGCGTTCAGTGTTTCGCAGGCAGGGAATGTGACGGGGATTCGTTTCTACAAGGGGGCCGGCAACACCGGAACCCACGTAGGTTCGCTGTGGAACTCGGCCGGTACGCGCCTGGCGCAGGTGACCTTCACCAATGAAACAGCTACTGGCTGGCAGACCGCTACACTGGCTGCCCCGGTGGCGTTGGTGACAGGCCAAACCTACGTGGTGTCCTACCGGGCACCCAATGGCCGCTACTCCTATACCTCTGCGTTCTTCAACCAGACCTACACAAGCGGGGTGTTCACAGCCAGTGGCCCGAACAACGGGCGCTACCGGTACGGATCCGGGGGTGTGATGCCTGCCAACTCCTGGAACGCCACCAACTACTTTGTTGATGTGGTGTATTCCACCACAGCACCGGCACAGCAGACCGCGGCCCCGTCCCCCACCGCTACTCCTACTCCTACGCCAACGGCGACGGCGACGGCCACGCCAACTGCTTCACCGAGTCCCTCACCCAGCCCGAGTCCGACGCAGTCAGGCGGACTCCTCTGCGGCTTGTTGGGTACCTGCTGAGTCAGCCGGCGCACCACAGGCGCCTCTCTACAGCGGGGTACCACTACAGCGGCGCACTACAGCCACCCTCTCTCAGCGGCGCACCACGACGGGACGAAGCCGGGCGGCCAGGAGTTCCGCCCGGCGGTGAACTACCCATTATTGGTGTCGACACCGAGTGGGGCTCAGCGCACAACGCTTGGGGACCACGCATGGGCTATGAACAGGCTGGGTTGCGAGCCTGGTTCGGTGCCCAGTTGCCAGATGTTGCTGTCACCTTCCACTGCGTCATCCGGCAAGCCGTAAAGCAAGTTCTTCCCATCCAGCCATTCGATCTGGTCATCCACGCTGCGCTGCTCCGAAAGAACGCTTTCCTGCCCTGACGCGAGGTCAAGGACGGCGACCTTCCAATGGGCAACCAGCCCGCCGCCGTCGTTCTTCTTATAAGCGATGCGCGTGCCGTCAGGTGAAATGGACGGGCATTCCACTTGGTCGTGGATGGCGGTGAGTGTCTTGGCGGACAAGCTTCCCCGAACCAGCCAAATGCGGCCTGAGGACGCCGCTGTGGCGTAGAAGACGTCGCTCTGGCCTGGAGCGAAGGTCACTCCCCAGATGTTCCTGTCCGTTGCTGCCAGGCGCTCGCCGTTGACCAACAACGCGAAGTCCTCCAAGTTCCCGGACGTTCCACCGGGCAAGCTGATCTCCGTGGCCGTGGAAAATCCCGAAGCGGCGTAGGAGTGTCCGGTAATAAAGACCGTCGTGGCAATCATCGAGCCGTCAGCGCTGACCCTGGCCCTGCTGGGGATGCCAGGGAGAGCCCATGAGCGTTGGGGCTGCCAGTCACGGTCCAGGACTGCGGCTTCAAATGAGGTGACCAGGCCGCGGTTGGTTTTCAGGCACACCACGTTTTGGGCTGTCCCATAGACGCGGTCGCATTCCTGTTCGCTCACAGCCCGTGGACCGCCCGGAGCGGACAGGGGAACTGTGGCCGCACTGCCATAGCCCTGGCCTGAGGCTGTGTTGCGGAAAAGGACGAAAGGAACGTTCGGAAGTGACTGGCCCGCCGTGACTCCCACGGAGGAAGCTGCGGTCCGGCTCTCTTCAAACCGTTGATAGGCGCCCACAGCATAGATCCCCGCCACGACCAGCACCAGCGCGGTCACGGTTAGGAGGACGGTCCATCGGGTTTTGCTGCCGGCCAGGGTCCCACTCATCCTGCAGTGCCTGCGTCCTGGTGTATTGCAGGCCGGGCGCTCCGCAGGATCACCGCCACAGCCAGCACCGCGCAAGCCAGGAGAACGCTTGCCAGCAGCATCGCTGTCGGGGCACCGAGTGCGAACCAGAGCACGCCAAAGCCCGCGGAGGCGGCCATGCGGCTCAATGCCACCACCGTTTGTGCTGAGGCAATTCCGGTGGCAAGTTTTCCTGCGGGGGTGAGCTGGCCTGCCAAGGCGGCCAGGACGCCGTCGGTTGCAGCGTAAAACGCGCCCAACAGCACCAGGCATCCCACCGTGCCCCACAAGCCCCCGAAAGGTACAGCAGCAAGAAGGTACGTTGCCAGCAAAGCGATATGCCCACCCACGAAAACCGGCACTTTGCCTACCTTGTCAGCCAGCCGTCCCAATGGCACCGCGAAGGCCAGGAACACCACATTCGTGCCGACGAACAGCAGCGGAAACCACTGCACGGCGAACGAATCCCTGTCCTGCAATACCAGGTAGATGAATCCATCACCGATGGTCACCAAGCCAAGAAGACCTGCGGCGATCAACAATTTGCCCAGTCCGGGCTCCTTCAAATGGCTCCAGGAAAAGGCGAAGAGCCGCCTGCCGTCGAGCCCCTCCGTGGTCTTGGCGCCAAGAGCACGGATGTCCGGAACCACCAATGCCAGGACGGCAACGCCTATCACGGCGAAGGCGAGCGACACCACGAAGACGGTGCTGAAACCATTGGGAATCATCAACAGGACAAAGAAGGCGATCAAAGGCCCGGCTGCAGCCCCAATGTTGTCCAGCATTCTGTGAACGCCAAAGGACCGTGCCAAATGTTCAGGCTGGGCCGAAACTGTGATCAACGCATCCCGTGGGGCCGTCCGAATGCCCTTTCCAATCCTGTCCCCGGTGACTATCGCCGCAACGAACCAAAAACCACCGGCAAAAAGGAAACCAATCCTGGCCACCATGGATAGTCCATAGCCGGCAAGTGCTATGCGCTTAGGGTGCCCGGTCCGGTCAGCCGCCCACCCGGCCGCAATCCTGACGATCGCACTCGCGCCCTGGTTGATTCCGTCGATGAAACCGAAGGCAATAGTGGACAGTCCGAGGAATCCGGTGACATATAAGGGAAGGATTGCCGTGACGGATTCCGAAGAAACGTCGGTCACCATACTCACGATGCCCAGCCACAAAATGACGGGGGACAAACGGAACGGCACTTCCGCTGCCAGTGCCGTTGACTTGTTCGTTGACTTGTTCCGTTTACCGCCGCTGCGGTCCGAGAGCGAGATGTACATAATTTCCTATCCCGCCCTCGTGTGCAGGCTGCCCAACAGTTGGAAGCGCGAGCCGCCCGTCCCGGTGGTGGATACCGAGACGGTTACCGTGTCCGGGCCGCGCACAAAACGGGCCGCCACAGACCCGTCCGCAGCAGGGGCCTCTTCGGACCAAAAGCCACGAGAGACCAACGATTGTCGGAAGGAGTCAAGGACCTCGGCCCGTGGCTTGTCCACGATGCCATCCGCTGTGAGCTGCAGGATGTCACCGGAAGTGGACACCGAAGTAGAGCCAATGGTGGTTCCGGAGGGCAACGTAACAACGTCTCCCGGCCAGCCGTCCACCAATTCACCCGAAACACTCCCTGGTTGGGGAAGCGCCCCGGTGATGAGCGGAGCCGGGGCAGATGGTGCCGGCAAACCCGTTGGTGTGGCGGTGACCGGTGGAAGAACTTCTAGGAGCTTGGCGGTGGGTTCTCCCGTTTTTCCCTCAGTACCACTGTTGCCGCTGCCGCCGGCAGCAGGGCTGCCCTCTGCGCCGCCGTTTCCAGCCCCCGACGCCGAACTGCCGGAGGTGGGCGTTTGTGTGCCGGTGGATCCGGCACCCGTACCCGGGCTTGAAGTGGACGATGAAGGGCTTTGCGCCGAAGTGGCTCCGGGCTTGGCCAGCTGGTCGAGCACAATGGCCACGGCGGCAATCAACACAGCCAGGCATATACCCGCTATGACCAGCCGCCGCGCCATCATGGCATTCCTGGGCCGGCTGCGATGCGGAAGGGGCTCTGTGGTCCCGAATCAGGAACGGCCACAGGTAGAACTGACGCCACCCGCATTGTGGTGGCGTTGGCCTTGTCGTTGATCATTGCGATGGCGATTCGCAGCGCCAAGCTGTTCATGGGGACAGTCTGCCATTGCGATCCGGATTCCGGAACAGTCCTGGCCCTACCAACGTCCATTCCGGGGCCGGGGCTGACACACCGGGCAGGTGTAGGAGGAACGGTTCATGAACTGCTCCCGCTTCATGATGGTGTGCAAACCCTGTCCCTCACACCGGACGCATAATTCGCCGGCGCGGCCGTAAGCGTTCAACGAGCGGGCGAAATACCCGGAGTCGCCGTTGACATTGACATACAAGGAATCGAAACTTGTACCGCCCGCAGCCAGGGCGGCCTGCATGACGTCCCTGACGGCATCCACCAACCGCCCGGCGTCAGCACGGCGCATGGTGTCCGTGGCCCGTGCGTAGTGGAGCCGGGCACTCCACAAGGCTTCATCTGCGTAGATGTTGCCGATCCCGGAGATGACCGACTGGTCCAGAAGTGCCCTTTTAATGCCCGTCTTGCGGTTCTTGATCTTTCGGTAGAAGAGATCAAAAGAAAAGTATGGATCCAACGGATCTCGGGCAATGTGCGCGGCTTCCTCTGCGATCTCAGGCAGGGGCGTTTCTCCGAGGCCACCCGGGCCGCCGTCGGAGGTGGGGATCAATGACGTCACGAACAGGCCACCGAAAATCCGTTGGTCTACGAACCGCAACTGCTCCGGCATGTCCTCGGCAGGACTGAGCCTGATCCTGACTTTGAGGTGCTTTTCGTCCGGAACGGCCGGGTCCTGCATCAGCAGTTGCCCGCTCATTCCCAGATGGGCCATGAGTGCCACCTTCGGGAGGTGGGCGGTTGCCGCCGGTTCGGTGAGGTCGCCTGGGGCGTCGTCCGTGCCGGTCACAGCCAGGGGCATCCAAAGGAATTTGCCCCGCCTGACTACGTCCAGCACCGTGGCATGCTCAAGATTGCCGATGAAGTCTTCGGTTCCGAGGGCGTGCCTTCGGATGGAACGCGGATCAATGACGTCCACCCCGGTAATGGAACGTCCGCGGACCCAACGGGCCAAACCGCGGCGCACCACCTCTACTTCAGGAAGCTCAGGCATGTGGGATCAGGTGGAAGCAGGTCCGGTCGGGGCCGGGTCCAAGGCGTTCAGCGCGCGCCAGGCATCAGCAGCCGCTTCCTGTTCCGCTTCCTTCTTGGAATGACCGGAGCCACGACCATAAGGAGTGCCGCCGATATTCAACACGGCTTCAAAAGTACGGGCATGATCGGGTCCGGAACCTTCCACGGCGTAGTGGATGGCACCGAGTTGCCTGCTGGCAGTCAGTTCCTGGATGCTCGTCTTCCAGTCGGTCCCGGCACCGAGGGCTCCGGCATCCTTCAGGAGCGGGCCTACCAGGCGCATGACCAGCTGACGTGCGGTTTCCATGTCGTTTGAGAGGTACGTGGCGCCGATCAGGGCTTCCATGGTGTCAGCCAGGATGGAGGCCTTGTTCTTACCGTCGGTCAGCTTCTCGCCTTGGCCGAGGTAGATGAACTCGCCAACACCGATTTCCCGGCCGATCCCGGCCAGCGCACGCGTACTGACGACGGCGGAACGCCGCTTGGCGAGCTCGCCCTCAGGAAGCGTGGGGTTCTCACGGTAAAGAGAATCAGTGACGGAGAATCCCAGGATGGAGTCGCCGAGGAACTCAAGGCGCTCGTTGGTGGGAATCCCGCCGTTCTCATACGCGTATGAGCGATGTGTCAGAGCAAGACGAAGCGTCTCGGTGTCAATCGAGACACCGAGACGCTTCAGAAGCTCTTCAGTTGAAGACATCCTTAGTCAGCCTGTACGGCAGATTAGGCGTCTGCGACCTTGCGGCCCTTGTATTCAAGGAACAGCGCGGTGCCGGCAGAGTCAGTAACGACCTTTGCCTGGTGCGGCAGGCTGTAAGTAACCTGACCGTTTTCGATGGTCTTGACCAAGTTGGGGGCAGTTGCCTTCCACTGGGCACGGCGGGCGCGTGTATTTGCGCGAGACATTTTCCGCTTGGGAACAGCCACGGCTATCTCATTTCTCTCTTAGACGAACACTTACTAATCGGTTTGCCGGTCAGTCTTAGCCAGATCAGCTAGGGCAGCCCAGCGAGGGTCAATGACCTCGTGGTGGTGCCCCGGCTCGTCTTCCAGGCGCGCTCCACATTCGGAGCACAGACCCTGGCAGTCTTCCCGGCACACCGGCTGGAACGGCAGCATGGTGACAACTGCGTCCCGCAACACCGGCTCAAGATCGATCAGATCGTACTCGACTCGACGTTGCTCTTCATCGTCTTCTCCGCCCGAAAGCTCAACGCCTTCATAGAAGAAAAGTTCTTGCACATTGACTTCAAGGTCATACGCAAGGGGATCCAGGCATCGGCCGCACTCGCCGGTTACTTCGACGATGACGGTGCCGGATACCAGAATTCCTTCGTGTACGGCCTCAAGGCGAAGATCCAGCTCAATATCTGAGCCTTCCTTCACGCCAATGAGCGCCACACCAAGGTCACTCGGTGCAGGTACATGCTCGTTGAGTGTCCGCATGGTCCCTGGACTGCGTCCAAGGTCCTTGACTACCAGCGCCAAGGGCGAACTTGCATCTCGCTTAATGAGAACTCCTGTAGAACATATGACCGACGTACCATCTTAGCCTGATCACGCTTGAGGACTCAAACCGACGCCGGGCGCGCACGAATGCGCGGTGGTTTCAGCTTGGGGCACTCCGCGAAAGGGCGCGAGGTACCCATCAAGCCTACCCTTTGCGCGGGTGTTCCGTTGCAGGCTCGCCAGCGAGGAGCCGTTTGAGCACCGATTTGGGGACAAAATCAGAGATATCCCCGCCCAGCACGTTCACTTCCTTGATGAGTGTCGAGGACAAATGGACGTAATGCGCTTCGGCAGGAAGGAACACCGTTTCGACGCCGGCCAACTGGCGGTTCATGGTAGCCATGGGAAGTTCGTAGTCGAAGTCAGAGGATGAGCGGAGGCCTTTGACGATGGCAGACACACCCCGGTGGCGGCAGTACTCAGCCAACAAACCTTCACCCATCGGTTCGACGATGATTCCCCGAAGGGACGCCAGCGTTTCACGTGCCATCTCCATCCGGTCTTCCAGGCTGAACCGGTACTTCTTGGCATAGTTGGTGGACACGGCCACAATGACTTCGTCAAACAAGCCCGCAGCCCGGGCGATGACTTCGAGATGTCCATTGTGGATAGGGTCAAAGGATCCAGGGCATACCGCTCGTCTCATGAGACGAACCTACCCCATAGCTTCGCCGGGATACCATGGCAGACATGGCATCCGCAGGCATCAGCCCTTCCCTCGATACGAGCTCCGGGCAGGTCCCGGGCACCGGCCCGGCACCCTGGCAGCGGGCAGCAACCGGAGCCAACCTCCTCTCCCCCGGGGGAGGGTTGGGAGTGACCATCTTCGAGGAGATGACCACCCTCGCCGTCTCGACCGGAGCCATCAACCTCGGCCAAGGGTTTCCGGATGAGGATGGCCCTGCCGAGATCAAGGCGGCAGCCCAGTCCGCCATTGCCGCGGGGGCCAACCAGTACGCACCCGGCAAGGGCCTTCCCGCTTTGAGGGAAGCCATCACAGCACACCAGCAGCGGTTCTACGGGCTGGCTCCGGATCCGGACACCGAGGTCCTTGTCACCACTGGCGCGACAGAAGCGATCGCTGCTTCGCTGTTGGCGTTCATCCAGCCAGGTGACGAGGTTCTGACCTTCGAACCGTTCTACGACTCCTACGGAGCGATCATTGGTTTGGCCGGCGCCACCCACGTCACCGCTCCCCTGCTGGCTCCGGATTTCCTCCCCGACCTTTCGGCCCTTGAAGCGTCCTTCAGCAACCGCACCCGGGTTGTCCTGCTGAATAATCCGCATAATCCCACCGGCGCGGTCTTTCCCCGCCAGGTCCTTGCAAAGATCGTCGAACTCGCAGCCAGGTATGACGCCATCATTGTCAGCGACGAGGTCTACGAGCACTTGACCTTTGGCGTGGACCATATCCCTGTCACTTCCCTTCCGGGAGCAGCGGACAGGACCATCACCATTTCCTCCGCCGGAAAGACCTTTTCCTTCACCGGCTGGAAAATCGGTTGGCTCAGCGGGCCCGAACACCTGGTCTCCGCTGTGCGCACAGTAAAGCAGTTCCTGACCTACAGCTCGGGAACACCATTCCAAGGTGCCATTGCCGTTGGGCTGGGCCTTCCCGACGAGTTCTACACCGGTATTGCCGCGACCCTGGCAAGCAAACGCGACATCCTGGCCGAAGGACTGCGGGCCGCCGGATTCGGCGTCCATGTCCCCAGCGGCACCTACTTCATCAACGTGGACACGGCCCCCCTAGGCATCAGGGATTCCGTGGACCTCGCCAGGCGGCTGCCTGGGCTGGTGGGCGTGGCAGCAATTCCGGTGCCTGTCTTCTGCCATCCGGAGGGAGCGGAGCGAACCCGCAGCCTGCTGCGCTTTGCCTTCTGCAAAAAGACCGCCGTGCTTGAAGAAGCTGCAGAACGCCTCTCTTCACTCCGGGACCGGCTCTGAGTACCACCGGCCCTGGACCACACGTCGCCTCACGCTACCTCCGGACCACGGGGCAGCACGCCACCATCGACGCCGATACCCTGATCGAGGGCAGCTTCATTCTCAGCATCGGCGGTGCCGAACAATCGCACGTCAACCTCGCGGACCCGCGGGAGATCTTTTATGAGTACCTGCGCAGGATTGGCCACGTGGTGGATTTGGCCGCTGAGCCCGGGGAACCCATCCGTGCCCTTCATCTGGGTGCGGGGGCTTTGACCCTTGCCCGCTATATCCAGGCAACCCGCCCAGGTTCAGCACAATACGCCGTTGAATTGGAACGCGAGCTCCTTGACTTCGTGCTCCTCAAACTTCCCATGCCACAAGGCACCACGTTGACCACCCACATCGGCGACGCGCGCGAGGCCCTGGCGGAGCTGGACGCCGGGGCGCGTTTCGACGTCGTGATTCTTGACATCTTCTCCGGGCCGGACGCGCCGGAACATATTGCGTGCAAAGAGTTCTACGAAGAAGCTGCAGCACGCCTGGGCCCTGACGGGGTACTGATCGTCAACGTGGGAGATGAACCTGCGCTGACCCTTGTGAAGAGCCAGGTGACTGCCTTGCGCCAGGCCATGCCCGATGTGGCCGCCTTCGCAGAGACGGGAATGTTTGAAGGCCGCTACCCCGGAAACATCATTCTTGTGGGCACTGGCAGGAAATGGTCCCCGGAATGGACAGCAGAGCTGCTGGCCCGCGGCCCGCATCCAGCCACCGTCCTTACAGGGATGGACCTGGACAAGATCGCCGGCTAGGCACCGCTGCCCCTAAGCCGGCTCGGCAAACCACAGCTTGGTTTCGCCGTACTTCTTGTCGGCGAAACAGTCCATGGTCCCAGGCCAGGCCGGTTCAGGACTCCGCGAGCTCCGCTCCACAACCACCACGGCTCCCTCGTCCAAGTGCGGCGCCAGCTTTTCCAGCACCGCGGTCAGGGCCGGTTCGTCCAAGGGGTATGGCGGATCAAGGAAGACCAAGTCCCACACGCCGCCTTCGCGGACCCGTTCCAGGAACGACTCGACCTTGGATCGGTGGACGGAGACTTTCTTGCCGCCCAGAAGTTGGTTGACCAAGTCTGCGTTGCGCTGACAAACATCGCTGGCTTTGGCATCGAATTCCACCAGGTCCACGCTGCGTGCACCACGGCTGGCACTTTCTACACCCAAGGCTCCAGAGCCCGCATAGAGATCAAGGACCCGGGCGTCGTCAATGACTGCCAAAGATTCCAGCCGGGAAAAAAGGGCCTCCTTGACGCGGTCAGTGGTGGGCCGGGTAGCGGTACCAGGGACACTGGCCAGCGGGTTCCCACCACCCACTCCGGCAATAATCCGGCTCACAGATCTGCTCCCGGGGCCGAGGCACCCCGTGGGCCGCCGGAACCTGGATTTCTAGCCACGTTCAAGGAACGCCTCCTTTTCGGGGTTCAAGTATTCGTCGATTGCTGAAGCGAGGCCAGGCTGGTGCTGGAGGGCAGGATCCTCTGCAACAAGGCCTTGGGCGTCCGTCCGGGCGCGGGCAATGATGTCCTCATGCTCCAGGACCCGAAGCAATTTCAGTGTGGAACGTCCGCCGGATTGCGAGGCCCCGAGGATGTCGCCTTCACGGCGCAGCTTCAAATCTTCCTGGGAAAGCTCAAAACCATCGGTGGTGGATGCCACTGCTTCAAGTCGTCGACGACTCGGGTGGCCCGGTTCCAAGGTGGTCACCAACAAGCAGGTACCTGGCAGTCCGCCACGGCCAACACGGCCGCGGAGCTGGTGGAGTTGCGAAATTCCGAAACGGTCCGCGTCCAGAATCACCATCAACGTGGCGTTGTGGACGTCCACGCCCACCTCGATGACGGTGGTGGAAACCAGCACCTTGACCTGGTTGGCCGCGAACGACGCCATGGTTTCGGTCTTCAACTGAGGGTCCTGCCGGCCATGGAGCGGCGCCACGGGGACACCGGACAGCGAGGGCTCCTGCAGCAGGCTCTCGACGACGGCAGCCACCGATGCGAGCTCGCGCGCGGATCCTTCGTCCGAGAGGTCAGAGTCGCTTGGTTCGGCTTCTCCGGGACTGAAGTCGCCGTCGTCGTCCGTTCCGATCTTGGGACACACCACATACACCTGATGGCCCGACTCAACTTCTTCACGCGACCGCTTCCAGATGCGGTCCACCCAGCCGGGGTTCTCCGCGAGCCCCACCACATGCGTGGAGATGGGAGCGCGACCGGCAGGAAGCTCATCCAGGATCGAAGTTTCAAGGTCTCCGAAAACCGTCATGGCCACGGTCCGGGGAATAGGGGTTGCCGTCATGACCAGCAGATGCGGCGGGCGCTGGGCCTTGGCCCGGAGGGCGTCCCGCTGTTCCACGCCGAAACGGTGCTGCTCATCGACCACAATCAGGCCAAGGTCCTGGAAGCTGGTCTTGTCACTAAGCAAGGCATGGGTGCCAATGACGATCCCGGCATTTCCCGAGGCAGCGTCCAACATGGCCTGCCTGCGGACCGCCGTCGGCATGGAGCCTGTCAGCAACGTCACCTGGACCGAGTCCGGCCCGGCGTCCCCGCCGAGCATTCCTGCCCCGCCAAAGACATCGTCCCGTGCCAAAACCCCCAAGGTCCTGCGGATCGAGTGGAAATGCTGGGCGGCCAGAACTTCGGTTGGTGCCAGCAAAGCGGCCTGGCCTCCGGCATCGACAACCTGCAACATGGCCCGGAGGGCAACAATGGTCTTTCCAGACCCTACTTCCCCCTGCAACAGCCGGTTCATGGGTGTATCCCGGGCCAGTTCTTCAGCGAGCGTCTTCCCGACGGCGGACTGGCCGGCAGTGAGGGTGAACGGCAGGTTCCGGTCGAAGCTGCTGAGCAATCCGTCCGGGCGGGGACGGCGGGCAGTGGCTTCCTCCGCTGCGAGCTGGGCCCGCCGCCTGGCCAAGGCTGTCTGCAGAACCAGTGCTTCCTGGTATCTGAAGCGCTCCTGCGCCCGCTGCCAGTCCTTCGCCGTCTCCGGCGAATGGATCAGGCGGTAGGCTTCGGCCACGCTGAGCAGCCCATCCCTGCGGACGATGCTTGCAGGAAGCGGATCTTCCAGGGCATCGAGATCCATGGTTTGGAGCAGGGCCGTGATCACCTTATGGATTGACCAGCTGGTGAGTTTGGCGGTTGCCGGGTAGACCGGAATCGGCATGGCGGCAAGCTTTTCCGGGTCCATGGAACCTTCGGCTTCAGGGTCCTCATCCAGCAACAGAAAATCCGGATTGGTCAGGCCCAGCGCACCACCGTAGCGGGTCACCTTGCCGGAGAACATGGCCCTGCGGCCGGCCTGAAGTTCCGCCTTGGCCCTGAAACCATTGAAGAAGCTGACTTTCAGGGTGCCCGGAGCCCCGCTTCCACCGGCTTCATCGGTCACCACGACGTCGGTAATGGAGCCGCGTCGTGCCCGCATCTGGCGCGTCGTGTTGGACAGGACCCGGGCAATCAGGGTGACTTCTTCATCCAGCGGAAGGTTGCTGATGGGCGTCAGCTCCCCACGGCTCAGATACCGGCGCGGGAAATAGTTCAGCAAGGCACCGGTAGTTTTGAGCCCCAAGTGCTTCTCGATGACTGCTGCAGACCTCTTGCCGATCCTGCGCTCGAGGGGAAGTTCCAGCTCAGTAATCATGCCGTGACTGGCCTGTAATGCCGGACTCCTGCGGGTCACCGGACTCAGCTTCGGCTGGCCTGTGGCCGCCGGTGCCGGGCAGGGCCAGTTGGCTGACAGCGATGTCCGTGGGCTCCCCCAGGGATCGAATCAGCGCTACTGCCGGCTCGGGGTCCGGAACGTGAACGTGGACCCTCCACCGGTAGCTGGCTTCAACCGTGGATTCCTCGTCATCATCATCCTGGCTCCGTGCGCCGCCCACTTGGCTCATGATGACCGAATCACCCATCTCATCAAGACGCTGCCTCAGGATGGCTGCGTTCAAAGGGGACAGGTTGATGGTGCACATGACCTCCACACCATCATCGGCCGGCATACGCTCGTGGATGTGCGGGTCCTGCAGCTTATACCCGTGAAGACCGTCCAGGAGTTCGTCCTGGAGTTCTTCGCCCAGAACCGCCGCCCGCAGGCAATCGAGGATCAGCAGCATGCCAACGCCACCGGCATCCACCACGCGGGCTTCCTGGAGCTGGGCGAGCTCGCCCTCAGTACGGATGACGGCCTGGTAGGCAGCTTCCACAACGGCATCGAGTGCAAGGCCAAGGGCGTGATTGCTGTCGTCTGCGTTCTGCGAGGCGTCCACGGCCTGCGCGGCGTCCGATGCCGCTTCCAGGACCGAGAGCATCGTTCCGGCTACAGGCTCACTAAGCGCTGACCAGGCGCGGATCTGGGCCCGGTTCAGGGCTGTTGCCAGCAAGGGCGCACTGAGCCGGGATTTACCGGCCAGTGGCTCGGCAGCAGCACAGAGGAAGACCGCGAACAGCGTGCCCGAATTGCCCCGGGCCTGCTCCATGGCAGCTTGGCCTGCACGTGAGAGGACCGCGCCGACGTCGTTGCCCGTTTCCGTTGTACCCGTTTCCGTGGTGTCCGGGGCGGTGCCGCCCAAGGCGGAAACCGCGGCACGGACTGTGAGATAGAGATTGGTGCCGGTATCGCCGTCGGCTACAGGAAAGATGTTGATCGCGTTGAGGCGATCGCTGTGGTTGCCGAGGACCACCTCCGCCTTGCCGAGCCAGCGTTTCATGGCGTGCGCATTCGCGGCGATCTTAGTCTGCAAAGTGATCCCATCCAACGGTGTCAACAGCTTGCCCGGCAATCCGGACGCCCCTGCCTGGCGGCTCGACAACGGCTTCAACTGAGCCTATCGCAGTGAACCCCGCCGGTAGCTGAATTCCGGCTGGGAAGGTGGCCAGCAATCCATGGTCCTCTCCCCCGCCAAGGACCCAGGGCAACGCCTCGCAGCCCAGTAAAAGAGCGGCCGGTTCCAGCGGCAAGGCATGGACCTTCAAGGCCACGGGGTCAAGGTTGAGGGTCACGTTGCTGGCCGAAGCGAGCCTGCCGCCGTCCCGGACCAGGCCGTCGGAAATATCCATCATGGCAGTTGCACCTCCGCGCGCCGCCAAGGGTCCCGCTGCCAAAGGGGGCTGGGGGCGGCACTGGTTTTCCACCAGGGCCTGCAGTTCGGTATCCAGGCTCTGCATCGGATGTCGGCTTTCCAACAATGCCCAGCCGGCAGCGGCCCTCCCCAAGGTCCCCGCAATTGCCACGACGTCGCCGGGTTTGGCCCCGGATCGCAGCACAGGCGGCAAGCCCCCAAGGCTTCCGACGACGGCGACCGTCACCGACAGCTCGCGGCCCCGCCCAAGGTCCCCCCCGGCAACGGAACAATCAGGAGCGCCCAAGCCGACGATGGCCGCAGTGAGACCGTCGGCAAAAGCCTCCACCCAAGCCACAGGAGTATCCGGGGGCATTGTCAGGCTGACAACCAGGGAAGTGGCGCTGCCGCCCATGGCGTTGATGTCGCTGAGGTTTTGCGCCGCAGCCTTCCAGCCGACGTCGTAGCCGGTGGTCCGGTAACCGTTGTTCCATTCGAGCCTGAAATCCTGGTCCTGGGTTTGGGTGTCGATGGAAATCAAACTGCGGCCATCCGGGGCCGCTACCAAGGCAGCATCGTCTCCAGGGCCCAGGAGAATGCCCGGGCTGTGGTTCAGGCGCGGAAAGATCCTGGCGAGGAGCTCTGATTCCGAAAGGTCTTGGACGGTCAACTGTTCTGCGGGCACGGCTCTACGCTATCGCGATCCACCGACAGGATAATGACGTGCGCAGGTTCCCCGGCATCGGGGGGAATGTGACCTCCGATACCGGAATCTGCCCTCGAGCCCGCCCGGGATAGGCTGGATGAATGCACCGAAAGACCCTCCGCCGGACAGCCCTGGGCGTATCTTCGGCCCTCGCGGCCACCCTCGCCCTCTCAGCGTGTTCACCCACCGTTGATGTCACGGCCGCCACAGACGCCGCCAATCCTGCTTGCGCACCGATGATGGTTGCCCTGCCGGACCAGATCGGCGATGCCGCACTGCGCAAGACCAACAGCCAGGCCACTGCGGCATGGGGTGAACCGTCGCAGGTTATCCTGCGCTGCGGAGTGAACGTACCCGGGCCCACCACCGACCGCTGCGTGAGCGTCAACGACATCGACTGGGTCATCAAAGAAGGTGACCCCGTGTACACCTTGACCACCTTTGGCCGCGAACCTGCCACCGAGATCCTGATTGATCCGGTCAAGTTGGAGGCAGCGAACATCAGCTCCGCAACCGTACTCACCGAGCTCGCGGCTGCTGTCGGCAAGATCAAGGCAACCGGCAAATGCGTTGGCCAGGAGGACCTGCAGAACCTGCCCGCCGGTAAGTAATGCGGTCAGCGGGCCCGCCTGTCAGTTCAGCAGGCGCGCGTCAGCGCAGACCCGTTTTGCGGTTCAGGGCCAGATGTATCAATTCGTCGATCAAATCGCCGTAAGCCAGCCCGGATGCCGCCCACATTTGCGGATACATGCTCTTGGGCGTGAATCCCGGCATGGTGTTGATCTCATTGATGATCAGCTCGCCGGCCGGGGTGTAGAAGAAGTCCACGCGGCTAAGCCCCTCGGCTCCCACCGCATCGAATGCCAGGGCAGCAAGTTCGCGAACACGGCTGATGGCCTCTTCGGGCATGTCGGCCGGGCAACTCAACGCCGCCGCTCCATCTTCAACATACTTGGCAGCGAAGTCATAGAACTGGTGCTCTCCTGCTGCCACCGCGATTTCACCGGGCATGGACGTCCGGGGCGCGTCCGTGCCGCGTCCTTGGAGTACGGCACATTCGATCTCACGGCCCACAATGCCGGCTTCGATCACGAGTTTCAGGTCATGCCTGCGGGCCTCTTCGATCGCGGCGTCCAGCCCTTCCAGGGAATCCACTTTCGAGATTCCCATGGACGAACCTGCCCGGGCAGGCTTGACGAACACCGGGAAACCAAGTTTGTCCACGCGCTTACGGACGGCCTCGGCGTCGGTAAGCCAGTCCCGGTCCGTAACAGCAATGTACGGTCCGACGCTTAGTCCGGCGGACTCGAAGACCACCTTCATGAAGTGTTTGTCCATGCCCACCGCAGAAGCCAGGACCCCGGCCCCGACATATCGGGTGTCGGAAAGTTCCAGCAGGCCCTGGATGGTTCCGTCTTCGCCCCACGGGCCATGAAGAAGCGGGAACACAACGTCCACGGAGCCCAACTCCTGGGGAATGGCGTTGGGCTCGGTAACGACCAGTTGATGCTCACCGCCCACTTCGGCCAGGGTCACGGTCTTTTCCGACGCCGGCACTTCAGGCAGTGCTGCGGCGCTGAGGGACCACTCACTGGTGTCAGCCGGGGCCAGCACCCATTGCCCCGACTTGGCAATGCCGATCGGAATGACGTCGTACTTGTTCTTGTCGATGGCTCCCATGACCCCGGCCGCGGTGACGCAACTGACGGCATGTTCGCTGGAGCGGCCGCCGAAAAGAACCGCCACGCGGGGGCGGTTGGTTGCGGGGGTGGAGTGATCTGTCACCATCAGTAGTCGCCTTCGGACTTCAGTGCCCGGGCCAGCAAACGTGGTCCCAGGTCATCAACGGACATTCTGCCTTCCAGCACCGCTACCACGGCTGCCGTAATGGGCATTTCAACGTTCAGTTTGCCGGCAAGTTCGTGCACAGCCGGGCCGGACTTGATTCCTTCGGCAGTCTGGGTCATTTGTTCTGCGACCTGTTCCAAAGTCAGCCCTTCGCCCAGCAAACGGCCCGCAGTGTGATTGCGCGACAACGCCGATGAACAGGTGGCTACCAGGTCACCGAGGCCGGCCAGACCGGCCATGGTGTGGGCTTCGCCGCCGAGGGCGAGGGCAAGCCGGGAGGTTTCCGCAAGTCCACGGGTGATGACCGAAGCCTTGGTATTGTCACCCATCTGCCGGCCTTCGCAAATACCCACGGCGAGGGCAATGACGTTCTTGACGATCCCGCCGATCTCAACACCCACCACATCCGTGCTGGTGTACGGCCGGAAGTACGGCGCTGTGCAGGACAACGCTATGGCAGCGGCAGTATCGGCATCGCTGCAGGCAACCACGGACGCTGTGGGCTGCTCACGGGCAATCTCCATTGCAAGGTTGGGGCCAGAAACCACTGCTACACGGTCGGCAGGAAGCCCCAGTTCCTGTGCGATGACTTCGCTCATCCGGGCATCAGTGCCCAGCTCCAATCCCTTCATCAGGGAAACCACCACGGCGTCGGGGGCCAGCAAGGGCTTCCACTCGCCCAGTTGTGGCCGCAACGACTGGGCAGGAACAGCAAGGACCACCAAAGCAGCGTCTTTGAGCACCTCCGCCACGTCAGTGGAGGCGGTGACGGAAGCCGGAAGCTCAATGTCTTTGAGGTACTGCGGGTTGCGGTGCAGTGAATTGATCTGTTCCACAACCCCGGGACGGCGGCCCCAGATACGGATGCTGCGTTCAGCGCCGGCGGCCTCCGCGGCGTCGGCCAGGATTTTGGCAAAGGTGGTGCCCCATGATCCGGCACCCAAAACCGCCACGACGTCCGGGGTCCGGGCAGGGCTTTGGATAATGGTCATTTACCTTCCTCGGGTTCCGGAGCGTCGGAGGCTCCGCGCTCGACGAAACGGCCATGTTTTGACTGTTTGTGAACAGCCGGATCCCAACGTTCAGCAGGAGCGTCTTCGTTGCGGAGCGTCGCCAGCAGGCCCGTGATGGCGTCCATAATGACTTCGGTTGCCTCAGTCAGCGTGGCGCGATCCATCGGACGGTCGGCGAAGGCACTGAGGTCAACCGGCTTCCCGACCAGGACCCGTACTGTTTTGCGCGGGAAAATGTGAAAACGCTTCGCATAACGGGGGAAGACTTCCTGCGCTCCCCAGTGCGCCATAGGGACAACAGGCGCACCGGTTTGCAGAGCAAGCCTTGCTGCTCCGGTGTGGCCTTTCATGGGCCACAGATCGGGATCCCGTGTCAGGGTGCCTTCGGGATAGATGATGATCGCACCACCGGCGTCCACTACCTCCTTGGCGACTTGCAGCGAACGGTTCGCTCCCGCCGTCGAGCGTTCAACCGGTATCTGCTTGGTGGCTGCCAGCAGTGCTCCGAGCACGGGGACTTTGAAAAGCCCCTTCTTGGCCAGGAAGTGCGGTGGCCGCTTCTGGTTGTAGACCATGTGCCCAATGACGATGGGATCGATCTCGGTGCAGTGGTTGGGCGCCGCGATGAAACCACCCGGGGGAAGGTTTTCAACACCTTCCCACTTCTTGGCCATCACGAGGTTCATCAACGGACGAGCCAGGCCCGCCAGCAGCACGAATGTGGCACGGCTCTTGGCCGATTCCTTCAAAGGATCCCCCGCTACTTGGTGGTGGTGATATCGAAATCGGCACCCAGGCCGGCCAGCTTCTCGGTAAAGCGCTCGTACCCGCGGTTAATGATGTCGATGCCGGTAACCCTGGAGGTGCCGGTGGCTGCCAGTGCCGCGATGAGGTGGCTGAAGCCGCCCCGGAGGTCCGGGATATCAATATCGGTGCCACGGAGCGGAGTGGGTCCTGAAATCACGGCGGAGTGAAGGAAGTTCCGCTGACCGAACCGGCATGGGACGCTGCCCAGGCACTCACGGTGCACCTGGATGTTTGCTCCCATGCGGGCCAGCGCCTCGGTGAAGCCGAACCGGTTCTCATACACCGTCTCGTGCACGATGGAAACGCCCTCGGCCTGGGTCAGCGCCACTACCAGTGGCTGCTGCCAGTCAGTCATGAAGCCGGGGTGCACATCCGTTTCCAGCACCAGCGGGGAGAGCTTGCCGCCCTGGTGGTAGAAGCGGATGCCGTCGTCTCCGATGTCCATCCCGCCACCGACTTTGCGGTAGGTGTTCAGGAAAGTCATCATGTCCCGCTGGGATGCACCTTCAACGAAGATGTCTCCCCGGGTCACCAATGCAGCCGAGGCCCATGATGCGGACTCGTTGCGGTCCGGCAGAGCACGGTGGTTGTACCCACGGAGGTCCTTGACGCCCTCAATCCTGATGGTGCGGTCGGTCTGGACGCTGATGATGGCGCCCATTTTCTGAAGGACCGCAATGAGGTCGATGATCTCGGGCTCCGTTGCAGCCCCGATGAGTTCAGTGATTCCTTCTGCCCGTGTTGCGCTCAGCAGCACCTGCTCGGTGGCGCCAACCGAAGGATAGGGAAGGGAGATTTTGGCTCCATGGAGGCCGTGCGGTGCGGAGATGTGGATCCCGCCAGGGCGCTTTTCCACCACGGCACCGAACTGGCGGAGCACATCGAGATGGTAATCGATGGGCCTGTCCCCGATTTTGCAACCACCCAGATCGGGGATGAAGGCCTCCCCGATGGCATGGATCAGGGGCCCGCACAGCAGGATGGGGATCCGGGAATCCCCGGCATGGGCGTCAATGGCCGTACTGGAGGCAGTCTTGGCATCCTTGGGATCCAAGGTGAGGTCACCCGTAACGGGGTCCTTCACCACTGTCACTCCGTGCAGCTGCAGCAGGCTGGTGACAACCTCTACATCCTTGATTTCCGGCACGTTCCTCAGCACCGATGGTTCGCTGCCCAGCAACGCCGCCACCATGGCCTTGGGCACCAGGTTCTTGGCACCGCGAACGGTCACTCGTCCCGTTAATGGGACGCCACCGCGGATTGTCAGAACACTACTCATCTATACCGGTTTCCTCACGACTACTCGCCCCCCAAACTTACAAAGGCTCCAGCTAAGCATAGAAGCTTGCGTTACCGAACCGAAATGGACGCACCCTGCGCCGGCCGTACCGGGCCTCAGCGGGCCCTCTACGAAAAAGGACCGGCGGGCAGTCCTTCACGGTGCCCACCGGTCCACAATCTGCCGCTGTGCGGCCTTGGTTGAAGGCTTTAGCCAGCCTCAACCTTCGCAGGAAGCGTCTTCGGTTTGAAGGAAGGCCGCGTGGCCTCGTAAGCGGTGATGTCTTCCTCGTGCTGCAGGGTCAGGCCGATGTCATCCAGGCCTTCCAGGAGGCGCCAGCGGGTGTAGTCGTCGATGTCGAAGGGAGCAACAACATTGCCGCACTCCACGGTTTTGCTGACCAGGTCCACCTTGACTTCGGTGCCGGGGGCGTTCTCCAGGACCTTCCAGATGAGTTCAATGTCATCCTGCGCCACCTGTGCGGCGAGCAAACCCTGCTTGCCGGAGTTTCCGCGGAAAATATCGGCAAACCGGGAAGAAAGTACGGCTTTGAAACCGTAGTCCTTCAGCGCCCAGACAGCGTGCTCGCGGGATGAGCCGGTTCCGAAGTCGGGTCCGGCCACCAGCACTGAGCCGGCATTGAACGGGGCTTGGTTGAGGATGAATGACTCATCCTTGCGCCAGGCAGCGAACAGGGCGTCTTCGAAGCCGGTTCGCGTGATGCGCTTGAGGTAGACGGCAGGAATGATCTGGTCGGTGTCCACGTTGCTCTGGCGCAACGGCACGCCGATCCCGGTGTGGGTGGTGAATGCTTCCATGATGATCCTCCTAGACTGCTGTTCCGGTCAGGCTGCCGGCCGTGGCGGACTCAAGGTCCGACGGCGAGCTCAGCGTGCCACGTACGGCTGTGGCCGCAGCGACAACAGGTGAGACCAAGTGGGTGCGTCCCCCCTTGCCTTGCCTGCCCTCAAAGTTGCGGTTGGACGTTGATGCGCAGCGCTCTCCCGGCTCCAGTTGGTCCGGGTTCATGCCCAGGCACATCGAGCAACCGGCGAAACGCCATTCGGCGCCAAATTCCTTGAAGACCTTGTCCAGGCCTTCCGCTTCGGCTTCCAGTCGGACACGGGCCGAGCCGGGAACCACCAGCATACGGACCTGGGGGTCTTTCTCACGGCCGCGGATGATGTCCGCAGCGGCGCGGAGGTCCTCGATGCGGGAGTTGGTGCAGGATCCAAGGAAGACCGTGTCCACGCGGATGTCCTTCATGGGGGTCCCTGCTTCCAGGCCCATGTACTGGAGCGCGCGCTCGGCCGCAGCCTTGGCGTTCTCGTCGCCGAAGTCTTCAGGGGACGGGACCTTGGCCGAAAGGGAAACACCCTGGCCCGGGTTGGTACCCCAGGTCACGAACGGCTCCAGGGTGTCGGCGTCCAGGTCCACCTCGACGTCGAACCTCGCGTCCTCGTCGGTGTGCAGCGTGTTCCAGTACTCGACGGCGGCGTCCCAGTCGGCGCCTTCGGGCGCATGGGGCCGGCCCTGCATGTAGTCGTAGGTGGTTTGGTCTGGAGCCACCATGCCTGCCCGGGCACCGGCCTCGATGGACATGTTGCAGATGGTCATGCGGGCGTCCATGGACAGTGCCCGGATGGCGGAACCACGGTATTCCAGGACATAGCCCTGGCCACCGCCGGTGCCGATCTTGGCAATGACGGCCAGGATGATGTCCTTGGCCGTGACACCGGAACGAAGGGTTCCTTCAACGTTGATGGCCATGGTCTTGAACGGCTTCAGGGACAGCGTCTGGGTTGCCATGACGTGCTCAACCTCGGACGTGCCGATGCCCATGGCCAAGGCACCGAAGGCTCCGTGCGTTGAGGTGTGGGAGTCGCCGCAAACCACAGTCATGCCCGGCTGGGTCAGCCCCAGCTGCGGTCCGACGACGTGCACGATCCCCTGTTCCTTGTCACCCAGGGAGTGCAGGCGTACGCCGAATTCCTTGCAGTTGGCCCGCAGCGTTTCAATCTGGGTGCGGCTGGTGAGGTCGGCAATTGGCTTGTCGATGTCCAGCGTGGGAGTGTTGTGGTCCTCGGTGGCGATGGTGAGGTCGACACGGCGCAGCGGCCGCCCGGCCAGCCGCAGGCCTTCAAAAGCCTGCGGTGAGGTCACTTCGTGGACCAGGTGAAGGTCGATGAAGAGAAGATCGGGCTGGGCGTTGGCTCCTTCGCCTTCACCTTTGCGCACTACGTGCGCGTCCCAGACTTTCTCGGCCAGTGTCTTTCCCACGGCCTGCTCCCTTCACTGCGTTTGGCTTGTTGCGTTGTTCTTTGTCCACTGAAGCAGCATCGCTGCGATATAGGCCAGCTAAAGAACTTGCATCTCAGATATTGAGACGGCAATATCATTACATGGACAATTCTAGTGGAGTCGGTGTCATTGATAAAGCGGCCCAGGTTCTCGACGCCCTCGAGGCCGGGCCTACGACACTCGCGCAACTTGTAGCGGCTACGGGCCTTGCCCGGCCCACGGTTCACCGGCTCGCGCTGGCGCTGGTACATCACCGTCTGGTGAGCCGCGACATCCAAGGACGCTTCGTCCTGGGCAGCCGCCTGGTGGAGTTGGCCTCGGCCGCCGGTGAAGACAGGCTGATCGCCTCCGCTGGACCGGTCCTCATCCAGTTGCGCGACGCCACCGGTGAAAGCGCCCAGATTTTCCGCAGGCAAGGTGACTGGCGTGTCTGCGTGGCATCAGCCGAACGCCCCATTGGCTTGCGCGACACCATTCCTGTTGGCACGCAGCTGTCCATGAAGGCCGGCTCCGCCGCCCAGGTCCTGCTGGCATGGGAGGACCACGACAGGCTCCTGGAAGGGCTGCAAAACGCCCGCTTTACGCCCACCGTACTGGCGGGAGTACGACGCCGGGGCTGGGGTCAGAGCCTCGGCGAACGCGAGCCTGGAGTCGCCTCGGTTTCCGCTCCCGTCCGCGGACCGTCCGGCCGGGTCATTGCGGCCGTCTCGATTTCTGGTCCCATTGAGCGGCTGACCCGCCAGCCGGGCCGCCTGCACGCCGAAGTAGTTTGCAACGCCGCCCGGGTGCTCACCGAAGCGCTGCGGAAGAACAACGACTAGGTCCGCCATGGAGAACTACGCCGTCTTCCTCCGCGGCATCAACGTCGGTGGCATCAACATCAAGATGGCCGAGCTCAAAGCCGCCCTCCAGAATTATCCGTTCGCCAAGGTCAAGACCCTTCTGGCCAGCGGAAACGTGGTGCTGCAAAGTGAACTCAGCGCCCGGGAAGTCAAGAAGCAGTTCGAGCAATGCCTGCGAACGAGCTTCGACTACGACGCCTGGGTGGTGGTGCTCACAGCAGCGCGCGTTGGCGAACTGGTGGATGCCTGCCCCTATCCGGCTGACGATAAGTCCACGCACAGCTACATAACGCTGGCTTCCGATACCGCCATGCTCGATGAACTCTTTGAGGCCGGCGAAGCCCTGGGCGGCGTGGAACAGGTGCGGCTCGGACCCGAAGCATCGGCGTGGCTGGCCCCGGCAGGCGGCACGTTGGACAGCCCCTTCAGCAAGCTCTCCGCCAAATCACGTTACAAAGCCAGTACAACCACCCGGAACCTGCGCACCCTCATCAAAGTCAGGGATGCAGCAGCAGCCCTCTAGCTCAGCGACTCCGGCTCAACGATTCCAGCTCAGCGTACTGGGGCAGAACGTGCCACCTTCAGTGCAGCGTTGAAGGCCTTCTGCCGCGTGATCTCTACGTCCACCGGCTCCACGATCCGTTGCCCGGCAACGGCAGCCACTGCGGCCTTCAACCTCTTCGCTGCCCGGGCTGCCCGCGCCTTTGCCGCCCATCCGCCCACAATCCTGCCTGCTATGGCGAGGACGATTCCCAGCAGCACTCCCCCGGCCACCATCAAGGTGGGCCACGGCCAACCCTCAGTCCGCGGCACCTCCGGCACGGGCATCTGGAAGTAGCCCAGCGCCGCCAGCACACCGAGCCAGCCAAGCCCACCAACGGCCAGCACCAAGGCGAGCCACTGGAGCGTGTTGAACAGCACCCACCACAGTGGCCGCTGTGTTGCCTTGAGGTCGGTGCCGGCAATTGCCTGATCCAAGGCATCGGGCAGTTGTTCCCTGCCGTCGCGTGCGGCTGCGCGGATTGCTGCGCGCCACGGCCCCGGAGCACCAGCGGACGCCGCATCCGCGAAATCCCTGACGGCAGCATCGGTGCGTGCCCGCTCCGGCGCGCTGGCCGGAGGCAGTGAGGTCCTGCTTAGTTCGGGACGGGTGTCCTTTCGCCCCAGGTTCAGCCTCCGCAAGGGGTCCGGTCGGAACCGAAGCAACCAACGCGTCACCGGCCACCCCGTCCTTCGGGCTGATTCCCTTGCGAAGGACCTTTGGACCGCGTCCACCACCACCGGTACGTTTGCCGCCGTCGCCAGTTCGGATGCCAGCCGCGCCTTGGCGCCCGCTGTGATGCCGTGGGCTTCACCGTCGCCGGACGCGATTGCCAATTCCGTACCTGCTTTGAGGACGTCCGCTGCCAGCCTCCGCGTTGTTGCTTCCCGTTGGACCACGACGTTCCTGATGGCCGCACGGACGGCAGGGACGCCGTCGCCCGTCAGCGCTGACGCACCCACTACACGGACGCTGCCCAGACCGTCACGGGCCAGGATGCCTTTCAGGGACTCCATGACTGCAGAAGCGTCGCCCGCGCTGAGCTTGTCCATCTGGTTCAGGACCACCAGGGTGACGGCCCCGTGGGAAGCCATGGGCCGAAGGAAGTCGTTGTGCACGGCGGCATCGGCGTACTTTTGCGGGTCCAGGACCCACACCAGGACATCCACCATGCCCACCATGCGCTGCGCGATCTCCCGGTTTTCCTCCCTGGTGGAGTCGAAGTCCGGAAGATCCATGAGAACCAGGCCGGTGTCAGCGTCGGCCAACCCAGGGACCGAGGGCAGCGCGTGGCGTTCCTTGACATCGAGCCAGTCGAGCAGCGGGCCACTGCCCTCCTCACCCCATATTCCCGCCAGCGGCGCCGAGGTGGTGGGGTGCCGCGCCGTCGCTGTTGCGAGGTCGCTTCCTGACACGGCATTGAACAGAGAGGACTTCCCGCTCCCGGTAGCCCCAAAAAATCCCACCACCGTGTGTCCGGCCGATAAGGAGCGCCTGGAGGTGGCTCGCTCCAAGACCTCGTAGACCGATTGAAGGTTCTCGTCCGGAAGCACGCCTTCTGCGAGTTCGCGGGCCGTATTAAGGGCCTCCAGCCTGCGCTGCAACTGGGAGGCCTCGCGGACCTGGCCGTGGCGGCTCATGCGGCTCCTGCCAAGCGGCGCAGGGTCTTGGCATGTCCGGCCAACTGGTTCCCGGAACGCGGATGCACCGCTTCAAGGCGGTCCAGGAAACGCTGCCGTTCATCATCCAATAGCCGCTGGCACTGCGTGTGCAGGTCATCCCGGGCTTGCTGTGCAAGGCGACGCACGGCATCCTCACCGAACACCGCCTCCAGCAGCTTCTGACCCACTACGGCCGTACCGCCGGCGATGCCGATCTCCAGCCCGCTCAAGCCCGCAGTCATGGAGAACACCACTACCATCAGCGCAGCGCCCAGGCCATTCACGCCAAAGGACAACCAGCGCGCCTGGGTTCGCTTTCCCTGCCCTTGGGTTCGGATCATCCCCATCAGCCCTTCCTGCCAGGAGCGGATGGCGGCTGCGGATTTTGCATCGAAACCTTCGCTTGTTCCGGAGAGGTCATCGGCACCAAGCAGGTGCCGGCCGGCCGATCCGGATCGCCAACGGCTGTCCACGTTCTCTGCTGCGTTGGTCGCTTCATCCAGGATCACAGCCTGCAGTCCGGTCTCGATGGCGGTCTCCACTTTCACCGCAGGGGCAGGCTCCCCCCGAAAGAACGCCCCCATACGGTCCCTCATCCGCCCGATATTCTGCTCCAGGGCCCGGAAAAACTCTCCAGTGCCCACAAAGTCCTGCCACCGGGCCAGTACTTCGCCACGCAAGAGTGCGCCATCCTTGGTGGCCTCAAGAATGCGGGAAAGGGCGTCTTCATATTCCAGGATGCACATCTTCCGGAGTTCATCCGCAGCAGCATCCTGTGCTGACGCTGCCCCGGCGATGCCCTCCAACCGGACGCCGACGGCTTTGACGGCTCCATCAAGGGTGCGCCGGGCGACGTCCGCCCGGCCCGCCGCATTCGCTGCCAGCGCTGCGAGCCACTCACGCAGCGCTGCCACCGATTCATCCGGGAGCATGCCCAGATCGTCCAAGGCGCTTTCCGGCACGACAAAGAGCTCTGCCTCGGCAAGCCCCTGCCGGTCCAGCATGGCTTTGAGGTCTGCCCGTACTTCTTCTTCCGCCGCCGCCGGCACCCGGTCCAGGACCACGGCCACGGTGATATCGCGCGACGCCGCGTCCAGGAGCAGCCGCCAGGGAACGGCATCGGCATAGCGGTTGGCGGTGGTGACAAACACCCAGAGATCCGCCGCGGCGAGCAACTGCCCGGCAAGCCTGCGGTTGTCATCGGAAATTGAGTCGACATCAGGTGCGTCCAGGAGCGCGATGCCCTGAGGCACAGCGTCATGGCCCACCAGTACCAGAGAGGTGATCGCTTGGGCGTCCGGAGCGGCGCCTGCCTCGGTGGCGGGCACTGGACGCGAGGAAACAGTCCCCCGGATGCGCTCAAGGCTGGGAAGAATCCGGTGGCCTTCGAACCAGCCGGCGTCCTGGGGATGATGCAGGAGGATGGGTTGGCGCGTGGTTGGCCTGATGGCCCCGGCCCGCGTCACGGGATATCCCACCAGCGCGTTGACCAGCGTGGATTTCCCCGCACCCGTGGAACCGCCGACGACGGCCAGCAGCGGAGCGTCGAGGCTGCGGTAGCGGGGAATGATGTAATCATCGAGTTGCGCCAGCGATTCACGGATCCATTGACGGGCCTCGGGAGCATCCTGGATCGCGAGTGGAAGGGTGGTGAGCGCCAATTCGGCACGGGCAGCTTCCAAGGCCTCGACGGCGGCTGCCGCGCCTTGAGCTACGGGGGCTTTCCGGAGAGCTGCCGGGTCTTCGTTTGCGGTCACAGCATCATCATGCCAGCCGGATCCACCTTCGGGGCGCGCGGCTGGCGCCATGTGCATAACGGAGGCAAAAAGAAATCCCCCGGAACCGTGGTTCCGGGGGATTCTGTGGTGACCCCAGCGGGATTCGAACCCGCGTTACCGCCGTGAGAGGGCGGCGTACTAGGCCGCTATACGATGGGGCCTTGCACTTTATTCACCGTTTCCGGTGATCAAGCTGAATGAGTATTTCATATATTCAGCTTCTCTCCAAATCGCTTCAGCGACTCGGAGGTTCCGATTTTCCAGCGAATTCACGCGGATAATCAGAGCTGGGATACCAGGACTCGAACCTAGAATGACGGTACCAGAAACCGTAGTGTTGCCAATTACACCATATCCCAAAGTGACTTTTGGACCGGAGTTCCGCGCTTCGGTTTCCCTCTGCTTTTCCCTCCGTGCCCCTCAGCACGAGTAATGACTCTACCGGAGTCTTGCCACCTGCACAAATCGAGAAGCCGTTACCTGCATCACACGATTCTTTACTGCCCGGCAGCGGGCTTAGACCGCAGTCGAAGCCTTCATCAGCAACCGCGACAATGAGTCCACTTGCCGGCCCGCGAACTCCTCCACGACCTCTCCTGTCCTGTTAAGCCACACGCCAACCAAACCTGCCGCCGTCGCGCCGTCGGCGTCCAGCAGCCTGTTGTCGCCGACATACAGGGTCTCCCCTGGAGCAGTGCCGAGCAGACGCACACCCTCAAGGTAAATGGCGGGATCCGGCTTGGGCACGCCCACCGTATCCGTTCCCACCAGGACCTTGATCCTGGAAAGGCCGGCGCCATCGAGTTTGGCCCGCTGGTAGTCGTGCACGTTGTTGCTCACGGCACCATAAGGGACACCCGCGGCATCAAGGGCATCCAGCACCCCTGCCACATCTTCAAAGGCCCTCACATACGCCGTCTGGCGCTGGTGGTACTCAGCCACCCATGCCTGTGCATCCTCGCCGTCGTCGAGCTCCACGCCAAAGTGACCCAAAGCAGCCCTGCCGCGAAGCAGGCGCTGCTCGTTGAAGGTCAGCTCCCCGGCCAGGTATCGGTCATAGAAGTGCGTGGTCTCGTGGGTGAAGATGCGGCCGAACTTCACCCACCCGGCCTGGTCCAGGCCGGGCAGGAGATGTTCGCTGACGTCACGCAATGCTGTGGTCATGGCGTACTCGAGGTCCACCAGGGTGTCATCGATGTCGAAGAGGACACCGCGGATAGTGCCGAAGGAGCTTGCGATCGCCATGACGTGTGCCGCCCTTAGCCGCGGAAGGCGCGAACACGGGCCAAGGAAGAATCCTTGCCCAGGATCACCATTGACTCGAACAAAGGCGGGGAGATGCGGCGGCCGGAGATGGCAGTGCGCACGGGACCGAAAGCGGCGCGGGGCTTGATCCCAAGGTCTTCCACGAGTGCCTGCTTCAGGGCAGTCTGGATGTTCTCGGCAGTCCAGTCCCCGATGGGCTCAAGCGCGGCCAGGGCAGCGTCAAGGACCTCGTCCAGATTGGCAGGGAGCCCCTTCCGGGCGTCATCCGCCACGTCAATGGCGTCGTCGGCCTTGAAGAGGAACGCCAGCATCTCGGGAGCCTCGCCAAGAAGGGTGATGCGCTCCTGGACCAGCGGGGCTGCTTCGGCAAGAATCTCTTCCTGGCGCGGGGTAAGGATCTCCCCCACGAACCCTGCAGCGCGGAGGTACGGGACCAGGCGCTCCTTGAAGTCTTCCGGAGCCAGCAAACGGACATGCGTACCGTTGATGGCCTCGGCCTTCTTGATGTCAAAGCGTGCGGGGTTGCCCAGGACATCATGGATGTCGAAGTTGGCCACCAGTTGCTCCACGGTGAAGATGTCCTCGTCCGCGCTCAACGACCAACCCAGCAGTGAGAGGTAGTTCAGCAGGCCTTCCGGAATGAAGCCGCGCTCCCGGTGCAGGAACAGGCTGGACTCGGGATCACGCTTGGAGAGCTTCTTGTTGCCCTGGCCCATCACGTAGGGCAGGTGACCGAACTCGGGCATGTACTCGGCCACACCGATCGCGTAGAGCGCACGGTACAGGGCGATCTGTCGCGGCGTGGAGCTCAGCAGGTCTTCGCCACGGAGTACGTGGGTGATGCCCATCAGGGCGTCGTCCACGGGGTTCACCAGGGTGTAGAGCGGAGCTCCGTTGGCGCGAACAACAGCGAAGTCGGGAACTGAACCCGCCTTGAAGGTAATCTCACCACGGACAAGGTCGTTGAACGTCAGGTCCTCATCCGGCATGCGGAGGCGCAGGACAGCTTCGCGGCCCTCGGCCTTGAACTGTGCCAGCTGCTCATCCGTCAGGTGCCGGTCGAATCCGTCATAGCCCAGCTTGGGGTCGCGGCCGGCAGCTTTGTGACGGGCCTCGATCTCATCGGGGGTGGAGTAGGACTCGTAGACATGTCCCCCGGCTTTGAGTTTGGCGATGACGTCCTGGTAGATGTCGCCGCGCTGCGACTGGCGGTACGGCTCGTGCGGTCCGCCCACTTCCACGCCCTCATCCCAGCTGATGCCGAGCCATTTCAGGGCGTCCAGCAGTTGGTGGTAGCTCTCCTCGCTGTCACGGGCGGAGTCCGTGTCCTCGATGCGGAAGATCAATTTGCCGCCGGTGTGGCGTGCGTAGGCCCAGTTGAACAGGGCGGTACGGATCAGGCCAACGTGCGGAGTCCCCGTAGGCGAGGGGCAAAATCGGACGCGGACCGGAGTGTCGGCGTTGACGGCAGGAATAGCGCTGGAGGCAGCGTTCGACGCAGAAGCAGTAGTCATAGTAGGTCCAACTTTACCGCTTGGGGCCGGCTCGGTTTTCGACCCAACCGCTCGACGGCGGCGCCTACCTTTCGTGCGAAAGGCGGGTGCCGCCGTCGGGCCTTGGGTTTTGAGGTTCCGCTGGCTTTGAGCCTAGCGGCGAACCACCGGATTGGAGAGCCGGCCGATGCCTTCGATCTCCACTTCGAAGCGATCGCCCTCGCTCACCAGCCCGACGCCGGCCGGCGTACCGGTCATGATGACGTCGCCGGGGAGCAGGGTAAAGGCGTGGGAAACGATCGAGACGAGTTCGCGCACGCCACGGATCATCTGGTTGGTGCTGCCGTCCTGGCGAAGTTCACCATTAAGCCGTCCCTGGATGGACAAATCCTCGTGGTCGAGCTCGGTTTCAATCCACGGGCCAAGCGGTGCCGAGGTGTCGAACCCCTTGGCGCGCGCCCACTGGAGATCCGTCTTTTGGACATCGCGGGCAGTGAGGTCGTTGCCGCAGGTGTACCCAAAGATGACGTCGTCCGCGCGATCCTCCGGGACATCCTTGCAGATGCGGCCAATGACCACGCACAGTTCCGCTTCGAAGGAAACTTCCTCCGAGAACTCCGGGAGGATGATGGGATCGTTCGGACCGATCACCGAGGTATTGGGCTTCAGGAACAACAAGGGCTGCTGGGGAACTTCATTGCCCAGTTCAGCGGCGTGCTCGGCAAAGTTCCGGCCGACCCCAATGACCTTGCTGCGGGGAATGATCGGAGCCAGGAGCCGGACGTCCTCGAGCTTGTGCTTCAAATGGGTACGTTCAACGCCGTTGAAGAAGGGGTCGCCGTTGATGACAGTGATTTCCTCACTGCCGGGCTCGCCTTCAACAACGCCGTAAAGGGGATCAGAATCAACTACAAACCGGGCGATACGCATGGGCTCAAGCCTACAGTCCGGGTTTAGCTTCTGAGGTAATCCAACTGGGCGGCAACGGAAGTCTCTGCCGCCCACCGCACTGATGGGTCGACGTCGGGGTACACGGCATCGGTGACTGCCCCGATCGAAGCGCCACCGCCCAACTGCTTCAGCGCTGCCCTGATTTGGTCGAGGCGCTGACCACGGTGATCCCTGTACTCCCGGCACTTATCGTCCAGGGCCGGGAGCACGGGGCCGTGCGCGGGAAGGAGGGTAGCCGGCCCGAGTGCCTCAAGCTTGTCCAGGCTTGCAAGGTAATCGCCCAACCGGCCATCGGGATAATCCAAAATTGTGGTGCCGCGGCCCAGTATGGTGTCGCCTGTCAGGACAGAGCCGTGGGGGCCGTCGGCGGGAAGATGGAAACACACCGAGTCCGATGTATGGCCAGGGGTGGCAACAACGCGGACTTCCACGCCCCCTGCAGTCAGGACTTCCCCATCCCTGAGGGGCTCGCCGCCGTGGCAGTGCTCAGGCAGAACGGCGCGGACCGGCGCTCCCGTCAGCTCGTGGAAGCGTGCTGACGCTTCAGTATGGTCGGCGTGCCGATGAGTAATCAGGACAACGTCCACAGTGCCCGCCGCTGCCAGCGCTGCCAGGTGCTGCTCATCTTCGGGCCCGGGGTCCACCACTGCCACGCGACTGGAGCCTGGAGCTCCGATGACGTATGAATTGGTGCCGTCCAGGCTCATCGGGCCCGGGTTAGGAGCCAGCCGGAAACGGGTCAGCCCGCTGCTGCGCTGCAGGGGAGAGGTCTCGCCGCTTGGTGCGTTGCCGGTGTTCGCCATTGATTCAGAAGTCACGCTCCCATCTTGGCACCGAACCGATGCTCATTCACATCCCCCGCCATACCGACCGATCCCCTCTCACATCCCCCGCCCTACCGACCGATCCTCTCTCACATCCCCCATCCGACCGCCGATAGGTGAGAGCGTCGCGCCCACACCAAGGGGACCTGCAAGAGCGTCGCGCCCAACCCAAGGGGACCGGCAAGAGCGTCGCGCCCAACCCAAGGGGACCGGCAAGAGCGTCGCGTCAGCAGAACGGCGGCCCTTCCGCTTGATGGCCAAGGGAAGGGCCGCCGTCGTGCCGTGGCGTTTCGAAACGCTCCGGAAGCTAGACCAGGCGGGTCAGCCAGCCGTGGGTGTCCTCGACCTCGCCGGTCTGGATGCCCAGGAGCTGCTCGCGGATGGCCATGGTGGTCTCGCCCGCCGTCGCGTCCTCAGAACCGATGAACTCGGTGGCGTCCTTGAGCACACCGATCGGAGTGATCACGGCGGCGGTGCCGCAAGCGAAGACCTCGGTGATCTCGCCGGAGGCAACGCCGTCGCGCCACTCATCGAGGGTGATCTTGCGCTCGGTGACCTCGCGGCCCATGTCCTTGGCCACCTGGATGACGGACATGCGGGTGACGCCTTCAAGGATGGTGCCGCTGAGGGCCGGAGTGACCAGCGAGCCGTCCTTCATCACGAAGAAGACGTTCATGCCGCCGAGTTCTTCCACGGCGTCGTCGTTGAAGTGGTCCAGGAACAGTACCTGCTTGCACCCGTTCGCTTCGGCTTCCTGCTGCGCGATCAAGGAAGCAGCATAGTTGCCACCGCACTTGGCAGCACCGGTCCCGCCGCGGCCGGCACGGGCATATTCGCGGGAGATCCAGATGGAAACAGGCTTGAGTTCGCCGCCGAAGTAGTTTCCTGCGGGAGAAGCGATAACGCGGAAGGACACTTCACGGGCAGCACGCACACCAAGGAACGCCTCCGTGGCGATCATGAACGGACGCAGGTAGAGGGCTTCACCGTCACCGGAAGGAACCCATTCCTTGTCAGCCTGGACCAACTCGCGGATGGCACCCAGGAAGAACTCCTCGGGCAGCTCAGGCAGTGCGAGGCGGCGCGCGGACTTGTTCAAGCGTGCTGCGTTGGCCTCGGGACGGAAGGTCCAGACGGAACCATCTGCGTGGCGGTAGGCCTTGAGGCCCTCGAAGATTTCCTGGCCGTAATGCAGCACCGCCGCAGACGGGTCCAGGGAGATCGGTCCGTAGGGCTCGATCCGGGCATTCTGCCAACCGCCATTGCCATCGGCGTCAACCTTGTAGTCGACGACGGCGGTGTGGTCGGTGAAGTAGTCGCCGAAGCCTGGGTTCGCCAGGATGGCTGCACGCTCCTCAACAGACTTCGGGGTTTCCGAAAGCTGCTGGCTGAATTCGACGCCATGGGCAGTCTGAGTCATGTTTCCTCCACAGTCAGCTACCTGGCAGGGCGAACCGGCCCTAAAAAGGGTGCGGTTCAGCGATGGACCAGGGAAGCAGGTAAATAATTCAACACAAGCTTACGCCTGAGTATTGGGCCTAAAGTGCGGCCGCGATGGCATCGCCGATGGCAGCTGTGCTGCGTGGCTCGCCGGTGCGGCTTTCGACGTCGGCGACCACTGCCGCCTCGATCTTGCGGGCCGCCGTGGTGTAGCCAAGGTGGTCCAGGAGGAGCACTGCGGAGAGGATGGCCGCGGTGGGATCGGCTTTCTGCTGTCCGGCGATATCCGGAGCGGAGCCGTGGACGGGCTCGAACATCGACGGCGCTGTGCGGTCCATGTTGATGTTGCCCGATGCCGCCAGGCCGATGCCGCCGGTCACGGCTGCGGCGAGGTCGGTGAGGATGTCACCAAAGAGGTTGTCGGTAACGATCACGTCGAAGCGCGCGGGGTCGGTCACCATGAAAATGGTGGCGGCGTCGATGTGCAGGTAGTCGTGCGTGACCTCGGGGAATTCCTGGGCCACCGCTTCAACAGTGCGCTTCCACAGGTGTCCGGCAAAAACCAGCACATTGTGCTTGTGGACGAGCGTGACGTGCTTACGCTGGCGCTCGTTGGCACGACGGAACGCATCGCGGACAACGCGCTCCACACCGTGGGCCGTGTTGAGGGAGACCTCGGTAGCGACCTCGTGGGGGGTGCCACCGCGCAACGTCCCGCCATTGCCCACGTACGGACCTTCGGTGCCCTCGCGGACCACGATGAAATCAATCGTGCCGGGGTTTGCCAAGGGGCTGCCGACAGTGCCGTACAGGCGGGAGGGGCGCAGGTTCACGTAGTGGTCCAGGCTGAAGCGGAGCTTGAGCAGCATCTCGCGTTCGATGATGCCAGAGGGGATGCGGGTATCACCCGGGGCCGCTCCCACAGCGCCGAAGAGGATGGCATCGCGGGTGCGAAGGTCCGCCAGGACCTCGTCCGGGAGGGTCTCGCCTGTTTCAAGCCAGTGCTGGGCACCGAGCTTGTAGTTGGTCAGTTCAAGGGCAACGCCTTCGGCGGCTACGGCCTTTTCGAGGACCTTGACGGCTTCGGCGATGACCTCGGGGCCAATGCCGTCGCCAGGGATGACAGCGAGATTGATGGACGTTGCACTCATAGCTCTATCTAGCCAAGCAATCCACATGCTGGTCAAAATCGTCTCATTCTGCGAACACTTCCATGCCAGGGAGTCAGACCACAGCATGATGCCCGCCATGGGAACCACCGCATAGAGTCTAAACGTGGATAGAAGGCATGCGGTTTATGAATGGTTCCGGATCAACCGCTTCATGGTTGACCTGACGGCAACGTGCCTGCTGATCCTGCTCTTCGGCCCGGTTTACCTCCTTGCTGATCGTCCGTGGCTCTCACTGTTGTCCTGCAGCCTCCTGCTCCCCCTCGCCTGGCGACGCACGCGGCCGGAGTTGGCGGCCGGCGCAGTGATCCTGGTGTGCCTGATCCAGTGGGCGGTAGGCGCTGAACCAGTGGCAGGCCAAATCGCCGTCCCTTTGGTCATCTACGCCACCGCGGCCTACGGGCCTGCCTGGGCCAGCCGGAGTGTCCTGATTGCCGGCCTCGCAGGCGGCGTCATGCTCACCACCCGGTTGTTCTCGACCACTGTGGAGTCGGGAATCATGGGCCTGACCATCGGCACGCTGTACACCGTCCTGATCTGGATGCTGGTGCTGGTCAGCTGGACGCTGGGAGACCTCACCCGGGTACGCAGGCTCCAGCTCCAGGCGTTGGAGGACAGGACGCGGCGCCTGGAAGTGGAGCAGTTGCAGGAACGGAAACTGGCCGCCGCGGATGAGCGTTCCCACATTGCCCGCGAGATGCACGACATCGTGGCGCATTCCTTGTCCGTGATCATCACCCAGGCCGATGGAGCGAGGTACGCTGCCGCCGCTAAGCCCGAGCTCGCAACTGAAGCCCTGGCCACGATTGCTGCCACGGGCAGGGACTCCCTGGGCGAAATGCGCAGGCTGCTGGGAGTACTCCGCTCCGACGACGACTCCCCCACCCGCCCGCAGCCGCGACTCTCGGACCTGGACGAACTGCTCCTCGGGTTCCGGGCCGCCACCCTTCAAGTTGCTTTTGAACAGAGCGGCGTTCCCCGCCGGGCGCTGCCTGCCGGAGCGGAGCTCACGGCGTACCGCATCATCCAGGAAGCCCTCACCAACGTCATGAAGCACGCCGGCCCGCAAGCGAAGGCGGGCGTCACTTTGACATGGCAGGCCCGGGGCCTGCAGCTGGACATCCTCGACGACGGCCGGGGCGCCGCTGCTGATCCGCCGGCACCTGGCGGTGGGAATGGCTTGCTGGGAATGAGCGAGAGAGTCTCCCTCTACGATGGTTCCTTGGCAGCAGGCCCGGAACAGGGCGGCGGTTTCCGCGTGTCTGCATTCATCCCGTATTCGGAGGCTTAAGCAATGGCAGAAGTTCCTGCGCCCATCAGGGTGGCGCTCGTTGATGACCAGCAGTTGGTGCGGTCCGGTTTTGGGATGCTCATCAATTCCCAGCCGGACCTTGAGGTCGTAGCCGAGGCCGGTAACGGGATCGAGGCTGTCCAGGCGTTGGCAGCCACCGCCGCCGATGTTGTCCTCATGGATGTCCGGATGCCGGGCATGGACGGCATCGAGGCAACCCGCCGCATCCTGGAACAGGCCGCAGCACAGCCTTCAGGCTCCCAGCGGGCGGAAGTCAAAATAGTGGTGCTGACTACCTTCGACCTGGACGAGTACGCGCTGGCAGCCATCCAGGCCGGGGCCAGCGGGTTCCTCCTGAAGGATGCCCCACCCGAAGAACTACTGGAAGCCATCCGCACCGTCTTCCGCGGGGATGCGGTGATAGCTCCCTCCACCACCAGGCGTTTGCTGGACCATGTGGCACCGTTGCTGAGGACACAGACGCCGGAGCAGTCCGTGCATGCTGCCGCCGTCGAGCGCCTGACGACCCGCGAGCGCGAGGTCTTCCAGCTGATCGCCCAGGGACAGTCGAATCCCGAGATTGCCGCGGGGCTGTTCCTCTCGGAAGCCACAGTGAAAACCCATGTGGGGCACATCCTTGCCAAGTTGGGGGCCAGGGACCGGGTGCAAGTAGTGGTGATCGCCTATGAGACCGGCGTTGTAGCCCCTGGGTCCTAGCATCTCCGACCTGGGTATGAGGGCCGCCGCCGGACAATGGGCCCTTGGCCCGATCCTGTAGGGCCATGGCAGAACATAGCGTGAAAGCATGTCAACATTCACGCACCTCTCCCACCCGTCAGGAACCGAGCGGCCCAAGGGCTCCGACGCGGCCCAGGCCCGCCCCGCCGTCGAGGCCCACGAGCTGAGCAAAAGCTACGGCCGCGCAGATACCACTGTCACCGCACTGAACAAGGTCTCGGTGAGCTTTGATGCTGGAAAGTTCACGGCCATCATGGGGCCCTCAGGTTCCGGCAAGTCCACGTTGATGCATTGCCTTGCGGGCCTTGATACAGCGGACTCGGGCCGCATTGTCCTCGGTGGCACGGAGTTGACGGGCCTGAACGACCGTCAGCTCACGGCGCTCCGCAGGGAGAGGATCGGCTTCGTTTTCCAGGCCTTCAATTTGGTGCCCACGTTGACGGCCGAGCAGAACATCACCCTTCCGCTGGCTTTGGCGGGGACCACCGCCGACGCCGCGTGGCTGGATACCGTTGTCAACACCCTGGGCCTGAAGGACCGGCTCAAGCACCGCCCGCACGAGCTTTCCGGCGGGCAACAGCAACGCGTGGCAGTAGCCCGGGCCTTGCTGACCCGTCCCGACGTCGTATTCGGCGATGAACCAACGGGCAACCTTGACTCCAAAGCCGGCGGTGAAGTGCTGGCATTGCTCCGCCGGAGCAGCCAGGAGATGGGCCAGACCATCATCATGGTCACCCACGATCCCGTGGCGGCCAGCTATGCCGACCGCGTGGTCCTGATGAGCGACGGCGGGCTGGTGGGCGAGATCCATGATCCCACCGCGGACTCGGTCCTGGCAGCCCTCGGCAAACTGGGGGCCTGAGCATGCTGCGTGTTGCCGTTTCCCAATTGACGACGCATTTCCGGCGTTTCGTCGCCATCGGACTCGCGGTGATGTTGTCCGTCATGTTCCTCTCCGCGACGCTGATGGTGGGTGCAAGCACGAATGCCTCCCTGGGCGCCAGCATCGGCGAGTCGTACCGCAACGCCGACCTGGTTGCATCATCCAGGAACGGCGAAGCGTTTACCCAGGCAGCTGTGGACGCTGCCGTCTCCGCCCCTTCAGTGGAGGACAGCTACGCCGAGCGGTCCACCTATGTCATGTTCGAAGCCGGCGGCGGTGAGCAGTACGGGCGGCTTCGCAACGCAGCGCCGGCATCCTTGGAGGGCGCTGTGTTGAAGAGCGGCTCCATGCCATCAAAGGCGTCGGAGGCAGTGATCGATGTCAAGACCGCTGAGCATCTTGGACTGTCCGTGGGGAGCATGCTTGAACTCCGCGGAGCAGGACCTGTCAAGACCGCCAAAGTCAGCATTACCGGCCTGATCCAGGCCACCAATGATCCTTTCTCCTCCTCGGCAGCACAGTTGGTGGCCTCAGATGCCGTCCTGAACGCGGTGCAGGACGCCGGAGCCGGGTTTACCGGGGTTCAGTTTTCACTCAAGTCCGGCGAAGACGCGGCGGCGGCCAAGGAGTACATCACCCATCGGATGGAGGCGGCGGGAGCGGCATCTCCTGTACTGGAAACGGCCCAGGAGAAGGTCACATCCACTGTGGCCATGCTGAGCGCGGGGCAGGACCAGCTGACCATAGTGCTGCTCGCATTCGCCGGCGTGGCCATCCTTGTCTCCACGTTGGTGGTAGCGAACACCTTCTCCGTTCTGGTGGCCCAGAGAACCAGGGAGCTGGCCCTTCTTCGGTGCCTGGGAGCAGGCCGGGGACAAATCCGCGGCTCGGTCATGCTCGAAGCTTTGGTGGTTGGTTTCCTGTCCTCGGTGCTGGGCGTCCTGGCCGCTGCAGGCCTGATGACCGGGCTGATTGCCTGGGCAAGGTCCCAGCCGGAACAGGCCTTTGCGACGTTGGCTGTCCCACCGTCTGCCATTGTTGCCGGCTTGGTCGCCGGAACAGTGTTGACTGTGGTCGCGGCGCTGGTTCCCGCAAAGGCGGCCACCGCCGTCGCGCCCCTTGCTGCGCTGCGCCCCAGCGATGACGCGTCCGTCCGGAACAAACGGGGCAAGGTGCGCCTGGTCCTGGGGCTGGTGACCCTGCTGGGCGGCGCCGCGGCGCTGGCGTACGGCAGCGTGAACGTCTCGCTGGGCGTTGCCCTGCTGGGCGGCGCTGCCTCGTTTGTGGGCATTCTCCTTTGCTCCACGCTGTTCATCCCCACAGTTGTTGCCGTAGCAGGCCGGCTCGCGGCACCGGCGGGAGTGCCGGGCAAGCTCGCCGCCGTGAACGCCACACGCAACCCTGCCCGCACCTCGGCGACGGCTGCGGCACTGCTTATTGGCGTCACCTTGGTCTCGCTCATGATGACCGGAGCGGCCACCTCGCGGCAGGCGTTCAACGACACCCTCGCCGAGAACTACCCTGTGGACCTTTCCGCCCAGACTGCGGTGGATGGTTCAGGCGATCACGATCAGGCTTTGGCGAGGATCAAAGGGCTCGACGGCGTCAGCGCGGCGGTCCTGCTGGAACCGGTGGGAACACTCAGCGATACAACAACCCCCGACGGCGGCCAGACCATCTATGGCATCTCCGCCGCCGATGCCGCGGAAGTCCTGCGCGATAACAACCTGAAACCTGGTCCCGGAACCCTCTACCTTCCCGAGGACTCTCCGGAAGGACCTGCCAGCATCGCGACTGCGGCAGGCAGCGTGTCCCTTGATGCCAAGGTACTGCGCACCCGCCACGTTCCGGCGTTCGTGGAGAGTTCCAGCATTCCTGCCTCTGCGCTGCCTGAAACCGCCTCCATGGTGTGGGTGAAACTGGATGATTCGGTCTCCACGGACAGAGTGCAGGCCCTTCAGAAGGACATTGCTGCGGCATTGGGTGTGCAGGAGCGCACGGTCAGTGGGGCCGCCATCGAGCGGGTGACGTTCAACAGCATCATTGACGTGCTGCTGTTGGTTGTCACCGGGCTGCTGGGTGTGGCCGTAGTCATTGCCTTGATCGGGGTGGCCAACACCTTGTCCCTCTCGGTCCTGGAACGGACCCGGGAGAACTCGCTACTCAGGGCGCTGGGCCTCACCAAAGGCCAGCTCCGCGGAATGCTGGCCATCGAGGCCGTACTGGTCGCCGGCGTGGCCGCCATCATGGGTGCGGGAATGGGCATCGTCTACGGCTGGCTCGGGGCACAGGCAACCCTGGGCGGGGTAGCGAGTGTTGTTCCGGCCGTGCCGTGGCTGCAACTGGCCGCCGTCTTTGGCGTAGCTGTGGTGGCAGGTCTGCTGGCCTCGGTCATCCCGGCCCGGCGGGCGGCGCGACTTTCCCCGGTGGAGGGACTGGCTACCGCCTAGACCCTCTTTCACATATCCCCCTGAAATAAGAAACGCTCTCCCACTTCCCGGCAGGAAGTGAGAGAGCGTTTCTTATTGATGCCCGTTAGGTGGGAGAGGGTTTACGCCTCGGCGGGCTCCTCGTAGCGGGGGAAGACGGGTGCCGGAGCCGGCAACTGTGTGCCCGCAACGATCGGCGTGGCGATTGCGGCGAACTGCCTGGCCTCACCTTCGGCCTGGCCGAGCACCTCAAGCAGTTTGGCGGACGACGACGGCATGACCGGCTGGGCGAGGATCGCCACGATCCTCACTACCTCCAACGTGACGTACAGGACCGTGTTCATACGCTCGATGTCCGTCTTCCGCAGGACCCACGGGGCCTGCTCGGCAAAGTAGGCGTTGGTGTCGCCCAGCACGGTCCAGATGGCTTCCAGCGCCCTGCTGAATTCCTGCTTGTCAAAGGCGGAGCGGGCTGTCTCCAGCAACTCCCCCGCCTGTGCCAGCAAGGCAGTGTCCTCCGCAGTGAAGGCGCCCGGTACCGGAACCTTGCCTTCGCAGTTCTTCGCCACCATGGACAACGAACGCTGGGCAAGGTTTCCGAAGTTGTTGGCGAGGTCCGAATTCATGCGGCCCACGATTGCCTCGTGGTTGTAGTTGCCGTCAGCACCGAAAGGAACTTCGCGGAGGAAGAAGTACCGGCACTGGTCCAGCCCGTACTGGGCTACGAAATCCTGGGGGGCCACCACGTTGCCGAGGGACTTGGACATCTTGACGCCGTTGTTGGTGAGGAAGCCGTGGATCATGACGCGTTGTGGCAGCTCCAGTCCGGCGCTCAACAAGAACGCAGGCCAGTAGATGGCATGGAAACGCGAGATGTCCTTGCCGATCACGTGGACGTCAGCGGGCCAGAACTTCCTGAAGGATTCAGACTCGATATCCGGGTAGCCAACGCCGGTGAGGTAGTTGGTGAGGGCGTCAACCCAGACGTACATGACGTGCTTCTCATCGCCCGGAACAGGAACACCCCAGTCGAAGGTGGTGCGGCTGATCGACAAGTCCTCAAGACCACGCTTGACGAAGCTGATGACCTCGTTGAAGCGGGACTGCGGTGCGCCGAATTCAGGCTGAGCCTCATACAGCTCGAGAAGCTTTTCCTGGTAGTTGGAGAGCCGGAAGAAGTAGCTCTCCTCAGCAGTCCAGGTGACCAGGGTGTCAGTCTCCTTGGAGTAGCGGAGCCCGTCATCCTTCACTACGGTGTCGTCCTCGACGTAGTACGCCTCGTCACGGACCGAGTACCAGCCTTCGTATTTGGAGAGGTAGATGTCGCCGTTGGCTTCCATCTTCTTCCAAATGGCTTGGGAAGCGGCATAGTGATCGGGATCGGTGGTGCGGATGAAACGGTCGTGGGAGATACCCAGGTCCTTGCTCATCTGCTGGAAGGCAGCGGAATTGCGGTCCGCGAGTTGCTTGGCAGTGATGCCTTCCTTCTCGGCAGACTGCTGCATCTTGAGTCCGTGCTCGTCCGTCCCGGTCATGAAGAACACTTCATGGCCGTCAAGGCGCTTGAAACGCGCCATGGCATCGGTGGCAATGACCTCGTAGGCGTGGCCGATGTGCGGCACGCCGTTGGGGTAGCTGATTGCGGTGGTGATGTAGAACGGGGATTTCTCTGGAGACGTCACTCTAAGAAGTTACCTTTATTTAGGATGAAATAGCTTAGTTTAGTTCCGTCAGCGTATCGCTGAGCCGGACCAGTTCGTGGTCGTGGGAGGCCACCAGCACGGCGATGCCATCACTGGTGGTGTCCTTGAGGATCCCGATGATGCGGTTGGCCGCGGCCCGGTCCAAGCTGGCCGTGGGCTCGTCCACCACCAGTACGCGGGTACCCAGGATCAGGGCACGGGCAATAGCCACACGCTGGCGTTCACCACCGGAGAGCTGGGCGGGACGGTGGCGCATGCGGCGTCCCAGGCCCACCAGGTCCAGGAGGTCCTTGGCCATCTCGGTCCGCTGCTCCACTTCGCCGTCAGGCACGGCGGGAAGCAGGACGTTCTCCAGGGCGCTCATGCCGTCGATCAAGGCGCCGCCCTGGTCCACATATCCGATGAGTGCACGGCGACGGTCGGCGATTTCGTCATCGCCCATGGTCTCCAGAGGCAGGCCCTCCCAAAAGACCTTGCCCGACGTCGGGAGCGTCAGTCCGGCGCTCACCGTCAGGATGCTCGTCTTGCCGGAACCGCTTCGGCCGGCGATGCAGTGCATCTCACCGGCGTGGAGGGTGAGGTTGAAGTCGTCGACGACGTCCACTTCCTCGGCGCCGCCTTTGTCGCCACCGTAATGGATGGTCACGCGGCTCAGTTCCAAGGGAGTTGCGTGGTCAGCGGCCTTCACGATCGTGTTGGCGCGGGTCTGCAGCGACTCTTCCGTGGATTCCGGGGTGGCCGTCAGCTCGGGGTTGAGTTTGTCAGTCATTTGACTACTTTCGTTGCAATCGGAATCCAGCAAATTACGGCCAGCAGACCGGCCAATCCGGCCCACAGGGCCGCGTAGGGTGCCAGCAGCAACCCGAGTCCCAGGGCGCCGAGGACGCCGAGGGGAAGTGCCACTGTGCCTACAAGGGCGTTCTCGAAGAAGCGGACCTGGCCCAGCATGTCCGGGTTCCAGCCCATGGCCTTCAACGTACCGAGGTACTCCCGCTTGGCGTGGAGTTCAAAGCGACCGGTCACGAGGGTCAGCAGCAGGCCAACCACTACTCCGAAGACTGCCAGGATGACGCTGGGCAAGGCGATGCTTGCAGCGGCCAGGCCACTGAGGGCGCTGGCACCGGCCGCCCGCGGAATATCGATCAGCAGCGCGATCAGGGCACCTACTGCAGCCCCGAACACACCTACCGCCACCGCAAGGGAGATGGAGTTGAACCGGTTGGTGGTGAGTTGCCTGTTGGCGAAGGTCAACGGAGAGTCCACCGTTACAAGGCGGTCATCGTGCTGCGGCTCCTGGTCGATCACCACGCGGTGGCGCAGCTGCTGGGCAGCCAGCCAGGCGGCTCCACAGTAGATGATCAGCATGGTCACTGAAACGATCACGGTGGCGATGTTCCAACTGAGCAGGCTGAGGATGACTCCGGCGGCAGCGAGGGCTGCCGCGCCTACGGCAAATTCTTCAAGGACCCAGGACCGGATGCGTTTCTGCGTCCAGCCCATCGCCCTGAGAATGCCGGCTTCGCTCCGGCGCTGCCTGATGTAGCTGACCGTCGACGCGCCGGTCAGGAGCGTTGCGCCCAACAGGGTCAGGAAGAGCAGGGTGATGTTGGTACCGGTCAGCGAACCGGAGACGGCGTCGGCTGCATCCTGGCGGACCCAAGACTGCTGGACGGTGCCCAGGGGTGATTCCTTGCCGGCGTCGTCCTTGCTGTAGCCGGGGACGAAAATGTTGGCATCTTCGCGTGCGGAACCGGCCACCACGGTGGCCTCCAGCCCGAGCTCACGGATCTGGGTGGCCAGCTTCTCCACCTCAGGCTGGGCAGTCTTCCAGTTACCGGTAGCCGAAGCCTTGACCCGGATGGCGTCGATGACGTCGGCATTGGTGTCGTAGCCGCGGGCTGCAGCGAGGCCGTAGTAGTCGGTAATGGCACCGGCAGACTGGCTGACCAGCCCCGTAGCGCTCAACGAAGGCTTCAATTCCGTGCCTGCTACATCCTTGCCCTCAGCGTCCTTGGTGAGGGTCATCGGAGTGGGGTCGTAGCCGCCCAGGGGGAGCTTGTTGACATCACCGGCTGCCGACTGCACGGCTGCGGGGTCGAAGGTGCCATAAACCATGGGAAGCGGTGCCGCCGGTTTCTTGCCCGTTTCCAGGTCTTCCCGGTAGGAGCGCTCATCAACAGGCTTCCGTTGGGTCTGGTCCACGGCTGCACCAAAGGAAGACTTCTCCGGGAGACGGTTGACCGTAACCCAGTCCCCCGGCGTCGCGCTCTTGTCCGAGGCGCCATTGGAGGCTTCGTCGCCGTCCTTGTACTTGGGCGCAGCGGCGAATGCTGCGCTCCAGGTTGCCGGGTTGTACAGGCCCTGGCTGAAGGAAGCGGTGCTCCCCAGCAGCTTGCTGTGGTCTGTGGAGCCTGGCCATTCGAGGGCAAACGGGGACTTGGAGACAAACGGGAGGTAATCCTTGTCCAGGCTGCGCGTGACCGTGCCGACCTCGTTGACCACCTTGCCGCCGGCGTCCAGTTCTTCGATTTTGACCGAGTACTGCAGGTCAAGGGAGGTGCCGGAACGGACAATGAGCGGGATCGCCTGGGAATCGTCGGTCAGCAACCCGTCACGCTTTGCCTGCTGGTACTGGGTCATCAGCGGCGCCCAGTACTTGAGCTTGACGCCCAGGAAGTCGGGGCCCTCCTCCAACTGGTCCATGCTCAGGCCAGTGGTGAAGAGGCTTTCGAAGTGGCGCCCGATTGCTCCGGCGTCACGTGCATCAGCCGGCGGGGCCTTCTCGAGGGGCGCCAGGAAGTCGCCTGCGGATCCCAGCAGCGCCCTCTCGGCCGCCGGGTCAACCGCGACGACGGACTCGGTCACCTCAGGTGCCAGTGGCAGCGCTACGGAGAGGTTGAACAGGTTGTGCTCGGAGCCAAGCGCGGGAGCCGGGAACTTGACCCCGGTCTCACCTTCGGGTCCGGCAATCCTGACGTTGGAGCCGCCTGCAGCCTGCTCCTGGATCAAGCGGCCCTTGCCCAGGGTGCCCTCTGCGCTGGTCTTGAAGAGTGTTTGCTGGTTCACGCCGTCGGAGCTCGTGGCCGAGGCGGTCAGCCGGTACTTCTTGGGCGTATCGGACAACACCGATTCGGCGGCCGGCCATTTGCTGGAATCCATGGCCGAGGGGTCCCCCGCTGTCACAGCCCCGGCCAGGCCGGCGTTGTAGCCGAGGTAGTCCATGGCGTTGAGGCGGGGAGCCTCAAGGTTCTGCGAAACGCGGGAGACCAGGCTGATGGGGGCGGCAACCGCCGTCTGGCCCATGGTGCGGATCTTTTCCAGCTGTTCAAAGCTGATCCCGCCCTGGCCGTTGGCGATTTCCGGCTGGATCAATGCACCGCCGTCGCCATCTTGGTCCTGGTCAGGCTTGGCCTGGACCAGGATGTCGTAGAGACCCCGCGAGTTCTCATCCACTGTCCTGTTCAAAGCAGCCTGCGACTGGCTTTGGACGAGGACGGACAAGCACATAGCGACGATCAAAATGGCCGCGGTCAGCAGCAGCACACGGCTTCTGATGAACCTTTGGACGGCGTTCATTGGGCTCCCTGAGACCTTGATTGCGGGCGCGCACGCAAAGTCCGGAACTCCTCAAAAGACACAAGGGAATACCGGGCTGTAGGTGCAAAAGTTGTGGCCGGCCTGCTGCCGGGTCCGAATCCCGGACCCAGCCATTGTAAGCAGACCGGCCACTCCAGCGTGCCAAAGGTGTGTCGCCGGCACGCGAACTCAGCTGATGGAAATCAGGTAAAGTCCTAGTCCTCCAGGTCCACTTCCCGGACCATGTCCGCGCCAATGCCGGCCTTGATGGCTTCCAGGACCTGCTGTGGCACGGAGCTGTCGATGGTCAGCAGGGCAAGAACCTGGCCGCCTTCGGTCTGGCGGGCAACCTGCATGCCGCCGATATTGATGTTGTTCATGCCCAGGATGTGTCCGATGGTGCCGATAACGCCGGGACGGTCCGCGTAGGCCACCACCACCAAGTGCTCGCTGATGGGGATTTCGACGTCGTACCCGTTGACGCCCACCAGCTTTTCCACCTGCTTGGGACCCGTGAGGGTTCCGGCTACGGAGATCTGGGAGCCATCGCTGAGGGCACCACGGATGGTCAGGACGTTGCGGTAGTCCTCAGCATCCGGAGTGGTGATCAGGCGGGTGTTGATGCCGCGCTGTTCGGCGATCACAGGGGCGTTGACGTAAGAGACCTGTTCGGTGACCACATCGGCGAAAACGCCCTTCAGTGCAGCAAGCTCGAGCACTTTGACATCCAGCGAGGAAATCTCGCCTGCAACTTCGACGTCGATCTGGGTGAGCGAAGCGTGCGTCAGTGCGGTGAAGATGCGGCCCAGCTTTTCAATCAGCGGGATGCCCGGGCGGACATCCGGGGCGATGACTCCGCCGGCGACGTTCACGGCGTCGGGCACCAGCTCACCGGCAAGGGCCAAGCGAACCGATTTGGCCACGGAAACCCCGGCCTTCTCCTGGGCTTCGTCCGTTGAAGCGCCCAGGTGCGGAGTCACGATGACGTTGTCGAACTCGAAGAACGGCAGGTCGGTGCTGGGCTCCTTGACGAAGACGTCAACGCCGGCTCCGGCAATCTGGCCTTCCTTCAACGCAATGTGGAGTGCTTCTTCATCCACGAGGCCGCCGCGGGCTACGTTGACCACGTAGGCGGTTTCCTTCATCTTGCGGAAAGCATCAGCGCCCAGCATCCCCACTGTTTCGGGCGTCTTGGGCATGTGGATGGTGATGAAGTCGGAATTCTCCAGGAGTTCGTCCAGGGTGACCAGCTTGACGCCCAGCTGGGCGGCACGGGCCGAGGTGATGTAGGGGTCGTACGCCAGGATCTGGGTATCGAAGCCCTGCAGGCGCGCTGCCACCAAAGCACCGATGCGGCCCAGGCCGATGATGCCGATCTTCTTTTCGAAGAGTTCGATGCCCGTGTACTTGGAGCGCTTCCACTCGCCATTCTTCAGCGCGGAGCTCGCCTGCGGAATGTGGCGTGCCAAGCTGAGGATGTGGCCAACGGTCAGCTCGGCTGCGGAGACGATGTTGGACGTCGGGGCGTTGACCACCATGACGCCTGCCTGCGTGGCGGCGGCCTTGATGTCCACGTTGTCCAGTCCGACGCCGGCACGGGCGATGACCTTCAGGTTCTTCGCGGCGGCAATGGCTTCGGCGTCCACCTGGGTAGCCGAGCGGACCAGGATGGCATCGACGTCGGCGATTGCGGACAGCAGCTGCGAACGGTCTGCGCCGTCGGTCTGTCGGATTTCAAAGTCCGGGCCCAAAGCCTCGACTGTGGCGGGCGAAAGTTCCTCGGCGAGGAGGACGACGGGTTTGCTGGCTGACACGGGGAGGCACCTTACTTTGGACAACTTTTGGGACAGGACTGGACAAGGAGCGGATGCGTGGCCCGGGGCACGGCGCCGGGACCAGCCCAGAATATCGAATACGGGCCGGGATTCCGCTGCCGGCGGGGGATGTTACGGCCGGGCCGGCGGCCGTTGTGAAGAAGTTCACAGCCAAGGCCGCTGATGAAAACATGGTCGCAATGCCGGTGATACGGCAACGCCCGCCCGGCTTTGTCCACCGGGCGGGCGCGTCGTTATGTGGCGGAGGCCTTTAGGCCGGCGCCGAAGGATCAGCGGGCTGCGGAACCTTCAACGTAGTCAGCGTCCTGCTGCTGCCAGGAGAAGAGGGAGCGCAGTTCGCGGCCGACCTCTTCGATCGGGTGCTGCTCTGCCTTGGCGCGAAGTTCCTTGAACTCGGTACCGCCGTTGTCCTGGTCGTCGATGAAGCGCTTGGCGAACGCACCGCTCTGGATGTCGGCGAGGACAGCCTTCATGTTTTCCTTCACCTCGGGGGTGATGACGCGCGGGCCGGAGACGTAGTCGCCGTACTCTGCGGTGTCCGAAACGCTCCAGCGCTGCTTGGCGATGCCGCCCTCCCACATGAGGTCAACAATGAGCTTGAGCTCGTGGAGGACCTCGAAGTAGGCGATCTGCGGCTGGTAGCCGGCTTCGGTCAGGGTTTCAAAGCCGTACTGGACCAGCTGGGAAACGCCGCCACAAAGAACGGACTGCTCGCCGAAGAGGTCGGTTTCGGTCTCTTCGGTGAAGGTGGTCTTGATGACACCGGCGCGGGTACCACCGATAGCCTTGGCGTAGGACTTCGCCAGGTCCCAGGCCGAGCCTGAGGCGTCCTGCTCCACTGCAATGATGTCCGGGATACCGCGGCCGGCTTCGAATTCGCGGCGAACCGTGTGGCCCGGCGCCTTCGGTGCGATCAGGATGACGTCAACGCCGGCCGGAGCCTCGATGTAGCCGAAGCGGATGTTGAAGCCGTGGGCGAAAGCAAGTGCCTTGCCCTCGGTCAGCTTGTCCTTGATGGAGTCGTTGTAGATCGCGCGCTGGTGCTGGTCCGGTGCCAGGATCATGATGACATCTGCCCATTCGGCGGCGTCCGCAACGTTCTTGACGGTGAAGCCGGCGTCCTCTGCCTTGGCGGCCGACTTGGAGCCGTCCTTCAGCGCAATAACAACCTCGACGCCGGAATCGCGCAGGTTAAGCGCGTGGGCGTGGCCCTGGGAGCCGTAGCCAACGATGGCTACTTTGCGGCCCTGGATGATCGACAGGTCTGCGTCGTCGTCGTAGAACATTTCAGTCACTTGCGTAACTCCTCTTGAGTGGTTTTCTTAGATATTGATTGTGGTGCTGCGGTACTGGACGTTCTGCTCACGCGGAGCGGAGCGCCCTGTCACTCATGGAGCGGGATCCCCGTCCAACGGCCAAGGTGCCGGACTGCACGATTTCACGGATGCCGAACGGCTCGAGCACTGAAAGCAGTGCGGCGAGCTTCTCGGGGGTACCGGTTGCCTCGATCACCAACGAGTCTGTGGACACGTCGACGACTGCGGCACGGAACAGGTCTGCAGCCTGGGTAACCTGCAGGCGTGTCGCGGCATCCGCACGTACTTTGACCAGGATGTGGTCACGTTGTACGGAAGATTCGGAAGTCAGCTCAACGATCTTGATGACGTTGACCAACTTATTGAGCTGCTTGGTGACCTGCTCGATCAGGTCGCCGTCGGCGTCGACGACAACCGTCATGCGGGACATGCCAGGGACCTCGGTGGGTCCCACAGCCAGGGAATTGATGTTGAACGCGCGCCGGGCAAACAGGCTGGCCACGCGGGTCAGCACGCCGGGCTTGTCTTCTACCAGAACGGACAGTGTGTGGCGGGTCATGCCTAGTCCTCCTCTTCCCATTCCGGGGTCATGTTGCGGGCAACCTGGATCTGGTCATTGCTGACACCTGAAGGCACCATGGGCCACACCATCGAGTTGGGGCTGACCACGAAGTCGATGACCACGGGGCGGTCATTGATCTCGAGTGCCTTCTGGATAGTGGCGTCAATGTCCTCGTCACGCTCGCACCGCAGTGCAGCGCAACCGTAGGCGTCGGCCAGCTTCACGAAGTCCGGAATCCGGACGGTGTCGTGGCCTGTGTTCAGGTCCGTGTTGGAGTAGCGGCCCTCGTAGAACAGCGTCTGCCATTGGCGGACCATGCCCAGCGAGGAGTTATTGATGATGGCCACCTTGATGGGGATGTTGTTGATGGCACAGGTGGCCAGTTCCTGGTTTGTCATCTGGAAGCAGCCGTCACCGTCGATGGCCCAGACCACGCGATCCGGTTCACCGACCTTGGCACCCATGGCCGCCGGAACCGAGTATCCCATGGTTCCTGCTCCACCGGAGTTCAGCCAGGCGTGCGGCCGTTCGTACTTGATGAACTGGGCAGCCCACATCTGGTGCTGGCCCACGCCGGCAACGTAGATGCCTTCGGGACCTGTGAGTTCACCGATCCGCTTGATGACGCGCTGCGGTGCGGTGAGTCCGTCTTCCGGCTCGGTCCAGCCCAGCGGGTACGTATCGCGCAAGTTGCCGAGGAAGGCCCACCAGGAATCCAGGTCCGGTGTTCCGCTCAATTCAAACTGCGTCTTCACGGCTTCGGTGAGTTCGGGAATGATCTCCTTGACCGAACCAACGATCGGGACGTCGGCGGTGCGGTTCTTGGAGATCTCAGCCGGGTCGATGTCAGCGTGGATGACCTTGGCAAACGGGGCGAAGGTCTTCAGCACGCCCGTCACGCGGTCATCAAAGCGGGCCCCAAGGGTGATCAGGAGGTCTGCTTGCTGAAGTGCGGTCACGGCGGAGACCGAGCCGTGCATACCGGGCATGCCGACATGTTGCGGGTGCGAATCAGGGAAAGCACCACGGGCCATCAAGGTGGTAACCACGGGAGCGCCGGTAGCCAGGGCAAGTTCCATGAGTTCGGCCGAGGCATGGCCCTTGACCACGCCGCCGCCGACGTACAGCACGGGCTTGCTGGCAGCAGCGATCAGCTTGGCAGCTTCGCGGACCTGCTTGTTGTGTCCACGCACCACGGGACGGTAGCCCGGCAGGTCCACCTTCGGAGGCCAGGAGAACGTCATCTGGCCCACTTGGGCGTCCTTGGCGATGTCCACCAGGACCGGGCCCGGACGACCCGTGGAGGCGAGGTGGAATGCCTCGGCCATCACATGCGGGATGTCGTTGGGGTCCGTCACCAGGAACGAGTGCTTGGTGATGGGCATCGTGATACCCACGATGTCAGCTTCCTGGAAGGCATCGGTGCCGATGACTCCACTGGAGACCTGTCCGGTGATGGCCACCATCGGCACGGAGTCCATGTGGGCATCCATGATGGCGGTAACGAGGTTGGTGGCACCGGGGCCGGAGGTGGCGATGCAAACTCCAACCCGTCCGGTAACCATGGCGTAGCCTTGCGCGGCGTGGCCGGCTCCCTGTTCGTGACGGACCAGGATGTGATTCATGCTGGAGGCCATCAAGGGGTCGTAGGTGGGCAGGATCGCGCCACCGGGCAAACCGAAAATATCGTCCACGCCGAGTTCTTCGAGCGAGCGGACAATTGCTTGCGAGCCGGACATCACCGTTGGGGGTACAACGGTGTTCGGCCCAAGTACAGGAGAGAGAGGTGCAGCAGCGTCGACGACGACGGCCTCAGCCGTACGGTCGACCTTTTCCGGAGCTTTGTGGGCTCCAGCGGACTTTGCAGCCATCAGCGAGGGGCTGATCGGCGATCCTTTGCTCATCGGACTCTTCCTTAGTGGATCTTCAATAGATGGGTCTTGCTTGGGGGAATAAAAAAACCCCTCAGCCTTCCGGCTCTTCGAGGGGTTTGCGCGTGACGGTTCGTTACCAGTCGGGCTAAGCCACGCGCTTGGTAAGGACGACGACGCCGACGGTAACGAATGTGATCATGCGTTCAGTGTTCCCTCTAAGTGAGATACGTGTCAATTGACCACTATCGTATCTCACTATTTGGACAGCCATGTCCGCCTGCCGGACTCCGGCGGCCCTGCGGCAGCCGGAGTCCCAGACAGGAATTATCCGCAGTACGCCCCCGTTGAGGCGCTGTGGACAAGCTTGGCGTACTTGGCAAGGACACCCTTGGTGAACTTCGCCGGCAGCGGCTCCCAGCCCTCCTTGCGGGCTTCGAGCTCCGCCTCGTCCACCAGGAGGTCGAACGAGCGTGCAGCGATGTCGACGCGGATGCGGTCCCCGTCCTTCACAAAGGCGATGGGACCGCCGTCGACCGCTTCAGGGGCAACGTGGCCAATGCAGAGTCCGGTTGTGCCGCCGGAGAACCGGCCATCGGTGAGCAGCAGGACATCCTTGCCCAGCCCTGCCCCCTTGATGGCGCCGGTAATGGCCAGCATCTCGCGCATGCCGGGGCCGCCCTTGGGGCCTTCGTAGCGGATCACCACCACGTCACCCTTATGGATTTCGCCGTTGTCCAGCGCAGTGAGGGCGCCTTGTTCACGCTCGAATACGCGGGCGGTGCCTTCGAAGACGTCGGCGTCGAAGCCGGCGCTCTTCACCACTGCGCCTTCAGGTGCCATGGAGCCGTGGAGGATGGTGATGCCGCCGGTCTTGTGGATGGGGTTGTCCAGCGCCCGGAGGATCTTGCCGTCGAGGTCCGGCGGGTTGATGGAGGCGAGGTTCTCGGCGAGGGTCTTGCCGGTGACGGTGAGGCAGTCGCCATGCAGCAGGCCGGCGTCGAGCAGTGCCTTCATGATGACGGGAACGCCGCCAATCTTGTCCACATCGGTCATGACGTAGCGGCCAAAAGGCTTCAGGTCGCCAAGGTGGGGAATCTTGTCACCGATACGGTTGAAGTCATCAAGGGTCAGCTCGACTTCTGCCTCGCGGGCAATTGCCAGCAAGTGCAGGACGGCATTGGTGGAACCACCGAAAGCCATGGTTACCGCAATGGCGTTTTCAAAGGCCTTCTTGGTCATGATGTCCCGGGCTGTGATCCCCAGGCGCAGCAGGTTCACCACCGCTTCCCCGGACTTACGGGCGAAGTCATCACGACGCCGGTCTGCCGAAGGCGGGGCGGCGGAACCGGGAAGGGACATCCCCAAGGCTTCGCCGATGCAGGCCATGGTGTTCGCCGTGTACATACCGCCGCAGGCACCTTCGCCCGGGCAAATGGCTTTTTCGATCCGGGTGAGGTCTTCCATGCTCATCTTGCCTGCAGCGCAGGCACCGACAGCTTCGAAGGCATCGATGAGGGTGACTTCCTTTTCCGAGCCGTCCTCAAGCTTGACCCAGCCGGGCATGATGGACCCGGCGTAGAGGAACACCGATGCGAGGTCCAGGCGGGCAGCAGCCATCAGCATTCCGGGAAGTGATTTGTCGCAACCGGCCAGCAGGACCGAACCGTCGATCCGTTCGGCCTGCATCACCGTTTCCACGGAGTCGGCAATGACTTCGCGGGAAACCAGAGAGAAGTGCATGCCTTCATGCCCCATGGAAATGCCGTCCGAGACGGAAATCGTGCCGAACTGCATGGGAAAGCCCCCACCGGCATGGACGCCTTCCTTGGCGCCTTGTGCAAGCCGGTTAAGGGAGAGGTTGCAGGGGGTAATTTCATTCCAGGAACTGGCGACGCCGATCTGGGGTTTGGCGAAGTCGTCGTCCCCCATGCCCACTGCACGGAACATCCCACGGGCAGGTGCAGCGTGGATGCCGTCAGTGACCACCCGGCTGCGTGGCTTGATATCCGGCGTGGTGTGTGTCGCAATCTCAGTGTCACTCATGACCAAAGTCTATGGGTACGCAGGCCCGGCCACCGCTGTTCGCTGCCGCGTTAAGCGGGATCGGCCGAATATTGCAGGACACCGGCGCGTTCCCTTGTGGTCCGGCCCCCGGCTGTCCGGGGGTTCAGGTTCGCCCGGGAGCATCCTGGAGCTCCCTGGCGATCGCCGCGGCCTCGTTCCTGAGCATGTCAAGGACCATGGCGATTGTGCCCCTGGCTGCAACCTCCTGACGGGACAGGGCAACAATGCTCCTGCTGGCTTTCACGTCAGTCAACGGCCGGAGCACCAGTCCACGCCGGGCACTGGCCCGGGCGGTATAGCGCGGCAGGAGGCAGATCCCGTGGCCGGCGACCACCAGCGCTTCCAATACCCGCAGGTCCGGATACCGCTGGCCGCGCCTGGCTTGACGGCCTGCATGGAGCTCGATCTGGCGAAGGACAGTGTCGAAGGGAAACCCCTCCGGCACGCCGATCCACGGGTAGTCAACCACATCCCCCGGGCTCAAACGTGCCTTCGCTGCCAGCGGATGTCCGGCGGGCATGGCGACGTCCAGGGCCTCTTCGAGCAGCGGGACAACCGTCGGTCCTTGGCGGGCAAATACGTCCGGCCCATCCACGCTGTGGGCCAGGACAATGTCGTAGTCCGCCACCAGCGGCGCGAAGTGGGCGGTTCCCGGGTCTTCGAAGTACGCGTCAAAAGTCAGCCCTTCCACCGCGGATACCCGATGCAGCACCCCGGGCAGGAGCATTTCGGCGGCACTGGGGAAGAAAGCCGCCGAGACACGGGTCTGCCAGCCTTTCCTGTAGGTGTCGATGGTGGACTCAGCGCGCGCCATTGCAGTGGCTATGTCCGCAGCAGCGGCCGCCATGGCATATCCAGCTTCGGTCAACTGGACGCCCCGGCCGACTTTTTCCACCAGCACAACACCGATTTCCGCCTGCAGTGTCTTCAATTGCTGCGAGACGGCAGAAGCCGTGACATTCATTGCTTCAGCTGTGGCACCGACGCTTTGCCGGTCTGCCAACTCGCGCAGAATCTGCAGCCTCTTGAAATCCATTCAGCCAGCCTAGGCGACCCCGGAGGAATTGGCTTTCCAGCCATTTCCGGCGCCGGAATTATGGCCTGCAGGGGCGGCAAATTTCCATGGAACAGCAGGTCAAACGCTGGACAGCCCATGGGGAGGCACGTAACGTCAGGAACACCACGAACTGCACCCCTGTGAGCAGAAGGGCATCCACATGGACTGGATAATTTGGGTCATTGTCATTGTGTTGGTCGTTGCCATTATTTGGTGGCTATTGAACCGCAACAAATCACGTAATTCCTCCTCGACTCAAGCACCCGCGGCAATGGAACCCGCCAACACCGCTTCCCTGCCGGATACGGCCGCAGCAGCGGCGGGAGTAGCCGGACTTGCCGGCGTCACCAACCTGGGCAAAGCTGCCGCAGAGGGCAGCGGTCCCACCGCCGGGGAGCCATCCGGGGAGCCATTTGAGGACCCGGCACCTGCAGTGGACGAGTCCCTGGCAGATGAACCTGCCCAGCTCAAAGCGCGCAGGGACCAGGAAGCGGCCGACGCCGCGCTGTCCACTGAGAGTGGCACTGTGACTGACGCTGGCGCTGGCCCTGTCACCGACACTGACAGTGACGCTGACGCTGGCGCTGGCGCTGGCGCTGATCGCACCTCCCCCATGGGTGAAGTCCGGGATTCGCCCGAAGCCATGTCTACGGAACCGCAGCCGGCCGCCACGCCTGGCCTCACTGTGGATGAGCCTGTCATTGCTGCTCCGGTGGTGGAGGAACCGGAGGTCGGGGAACCCGTGGTGGCAGAACCAACAGTCAACTCAGACATAGTCGCCGCCGACACAGTCACCAGCGACACGGTCAACAGCGACACAGTCAACAGCGGCGCAACGGTGCACTCGGCCGATGCCGGCGACGTTGACGATTGGGATGCCGGCACTGCGGATCGAGCCGGAGCTTCGGAGCCCGCCGGTGCTTCGGCGCTTCCGGCCAAGGATGAGCCTGCAGGCGAGGATGCCACTGCAGCGACGTCTGAGTCGGCAGACAAGGCCGAGTGGGAAACGTCCTGGACGGACTCGTCCGGCACCCCTGTCCACCATCACGAATACACGGACGTCCACTCCCCCACCCTGCCGGGCGCCGAGTCCGCAGCAGCGGAGGACCCCGCAACATCGGGTCACCTCGCCGCCGACCACCCCTACGGAACAGGCTCCTCCAGCACTCAGGCCGACGCCTACCCCGTGAAGGCCAGCGCAACGGCCATGACGTACTACGACGAAGACACCGCAGGCTATGAAGAAGTTGCCGCAGACGTGTGGTTCGAATCGGCGGCCCACGCTGAGGCCGCCGGCTTCAGGCCTCCCAGGCGCAGCCGGCACTGAAGGGTCTATCCAGCAGGGCTTCTGAGGGTTACAGCGATCTGATGGTGACGTCGATGGGCAGGCACGCACGGGCAGCACGCAGTTTGCGCGCGTTCCTTCCGGCCTGTGCCATTGCCCTGGTGCTGGCAGGCTGTACGGGCAGCCCGTCAGCGCCAGGAACAGCGGCGACGCCAAACCCAAGCTCCAGCCCCGATGGACCCGGGACTCCTGTCGTCACTGAAAAGCTCGACGTCGGGTTGCAGCTGCCGTGGTCGGTGGTGTTCCTCCCGGACGGAACAGCAGTGGTGTCCGAGCGCGACTCCGCCCAAGTCAAAGCGATCAGGGACGGGCAGGCCCGTACGGTAGGTGAGGTTCCCGGCGTCGAACCGGGAGGTGAAGGCGGCCTCCTGGGCCTTGCGTTGTCTCCATCCTTCGGCAGTGACCGCTGGCTGTATGCGTACTTCACCTCCGCCACCGACAACCGGATTGCCAGGATGACCCTGATGCAGGGCCCGGATGGCTCGTTGTCCCTGGGCGAGCCGGAGGTTGTCTTCTCCGGAATTTCCAAGGCATCCACCCACAACGGCGGCCGGATCCGCTTTGGTCCAGACGGTTTCCTGTATGCAGGCACGGGGGATTCACAGCGGCGGGAACAGCCCCAGGACATCAACGCTTTGGGCGGCAAGATCCTGCGCCTTACCCCTGATGGGCGGCCTGCCCCGGGCAATCCCTTCGGCGACAATCCCGTGTTCAGCTACGGGCACAGGAACGTCCAAGGACTGGCATGGGACAACGAGGGCAGGCTATGGGCCAGCGAGTTCGGACCTGACGTGGATGATGAATTGAACCTGATCACCCCGGGTGGCAACTACGGGTGGCCCACTGTGACCGGAGCTCCGGGCAGGAGCGGCCTGATTGATGCCAAGGTGGTGTGGCCTTCAACGTCCGAAGCGTCTCCGAGCGGACTGGAGATTGTTGGCAACGTGGCCTACACAGGTGCCCTTCGTGGCCAACGGCTGTGGAGCGTGCCGCTCGACGAAGAGACGGCAGGAAAACCTGTGGCTTATTTCACAGGACAATATGGGCGCCTCAGGGATGTTGCCCGGGCCCCCGACGGCACCCTGTGGGTGATCAGTAACAACCGGAACCCCGACTTTGCGCTGATTCTGAGGGTCTCGCCCTAGCGCCGGCCACCCTGTACGGGTCGATTTCGCAGTTGGGCGGATCTCGTGTATAGTTTCATGTCGTTGCGGAGATCGCCGGGGAAACAAAAGCCCCAAAGGTTGGTCGAATTCAACAGCTGCACCTCTAGCTCAACTGGCAGAGCAATTGACTCTTAATCAATGGGTTCCGGGTTCGAGTCCCGGGGGGTGCACCAAGGAAGCCCTGGAGTGATTTTCACTCCAGGGCTTTTTTTATTTCTCCTTCCACCGTGGAATCACCCCGTCATGGCATGCATCACTCCCCCACTCCTTTTGGTTTTGAACAGTCCAAATCTCGTGTAGAGTTATTCCTCGTTGCGGAGCTCAACGAGGAATGCGAATTCATCGAAGACTTGGTCAACAGCTGCACCTCTAGCTCAACTGGCAGAGCAATTGACTCTTAATCAATGGGTTCCGGGTTCGAGTCCCGGGGGGTGCACCAATAACAAAAAGGCTCCGGATCGTGAAAACGATCCGGAGCCTTTTTGTTTGGCCTGGCCGAGGCGCTCCGGGCAGGAACGCCTCGGTCTGGGCCTTGGTGTAAGTCAGCTCTGTGCTGCGTCAGCTGCGTCAGCTGCGCCTTCGCTGGGTTCCTGCTCGGGAGCAGGCAAACCAGCCAGCCCCCGGACTACGATCCTCAGCTCCTCACGCAACCGTGCAGTATCAACGGCAACCGGAGACAGGACGTCCTGCTCAAGCTTTACCGCTTCGGCAAGCGCTGCACTGCCGGCATCCGTAAGGGTCACCACGTGGCTTCTGCGGTCGGAGTCGCTGCGCTGGCGCGTGATGTGCCCGTGCAGCTCCAACCGCGCAAGAGTGGTACCCATTGTCTGGGCCTTGACCCGCGCAACTTCGGCCAATGCTGCCTGCGTTATTGCACCTTTGGCAGCAAGCACCTGCATGGCTATGACCCCGGCGTGGGTAAGGCCGATGGACTTCAATTTTTCGTTCCACGAGATTTCCACCAGGCGCGCAGCTGTCGAAAGCAATCGGGTGGTGGGCCATCTCTCCATATCTGGCATGCCGACAGTATATGCGCGGACGGGGAGCCAGTGCGGCTTCACCCCACTAAACTGGGAAATCGCGATCCCCAGCTAGGAGCATATTGTGGCAGAACGACTTATCCCGGGCGACGTCGCCCCGAACTTCTCACTTCTGGATGAAACCGGTAAAAGCGTTGGCTTGGCGGACTTCCGCGGACGCAAAACCATCGTCTATTTCTATCCGGCAGCATCAACCCCCGGCTGCACCAAGGAAGCCTGTGACTTCCGCGACACCCTGGCTTCACTGCAGGCTGCAGGCTATGAGGTTGTTGGCATCTCTCCCGATCCCGTCAAAGCACTGGCGAAGTTTGCATCCGAAGAACAACTGACCTTCCCGCTCCTCTCGGACGAGGACCATGCTGTGGCTGAGGCCTACGGGGCTTGGGGCGAGAAGAAGAACTACGGCAAGACCTACATGGGACTGATCCGGTCCACGGTGGTGGTGGATCCCGAAGGAAAAGTGTCCCTGGCGCAATACAACGTGCGTGCAACCGGGCATGTTGCCAAGCTCCGCAGGGACCTCAAGCTGGACAACTAGCAGGTACACTGGAGGCCGATGGCGGGCCGCCCCTGGGGCGCCGGCCATCAGCCGGCGCGAGTGGTGAAATTGGCAGACACGCAGGATTTAGGTTCCTGTGCCTTCGGGCGTGGGGGTTCAAGTCCCCCCTTGCGCACAGCATCAAAGGCAGTGAATGGACCACATAGAACACCCCCGATTTTGCAATCGGGGGTGTTTTTTCCTCAAGCAGCGGGGACAGCTTCCTGAAAATGCGCTGGGAAGTGCACTCAGGAGGTTCAACTAGACTGGAATGCGGTCTGGCAAAGCCGGCCACAGCACTTCCGACCGGCTTGAGGGGACAAGAGTGGCAAGCAGCAAGATGCGGCGACTGACCGTACAGTTCGTAGCTGCAGCAGCGGTTTTAGGGCTGGCAGCATGCACAGGAGCGCCGGGATCTGCGCCGTCTTCGTCTTCCAGCAGTACAGCTCCCGCAGAGCCTGCTGCCACCTTCAATTTCGGTACTGCCTCCATGCCCCTTGGGCTCGATCCCGCCATGACCGCGGATTCAGAGTCCTACCGGGTCACCCGCCAGGTCCTCGAAGGACTGGTGGGCGTCGATGGCGCCACAGGTGAGACCACTCCCCTTTTGGCCACGGAGTGGAAAGACAGCAACAACGGGCTCAGCTACGATTTCACGCTCCGCTCCGCAGTAACCTTCCACGATGGCACCCCACTTGACGCTGCAGCTGTCTGCGCAAACTTCAACCGCTGGTTCACCTTTTCCTCCGAGCTCCGGAAACAAGCTCCCGGGATCTCTTTCCAAGGGGTGTTCAAGGCTTACTCGGACGAACCCGTGTTCTCCATCTTCAAAGACTGCAAAGTGGTCTCTGCCACTGACGTCCAGATCAACCTGACGCGGCCTTTCACCGGTTTCCTCCAGGCGTTGACCCTTCCCGCCTTCGCCATTTCCTCGCCCACGGCCCTGGAAGCACAAAAAGCGAACGTGCTGGACCAGACCCTCAACGGCCAGGCCGTGTCCGCCTACGCCAGCCACCCCGTGGGGACGGGCCCATATGAATTCAGTGCCTGGGATGAGAATAAAATCACCCTGGCCACCTACAAGGGCTACTGGGGCAACCGCGGCCAGATAGCAACCATCAACTTCATTCCCTACGACCGCGCCGAAACGCGTCAGCAAGCCCTCCTGGACGGCAAGATCGATGCCTACGACCTGGTCACCCCCAGCACGTTTGACCAACTGGTAAAGAAGGGCGTGCAGATCATCCAGCGCGATCCGTTCTCCGTGATGTACCTCGGGATCAACCAGGCAACAGCCCCGTTGGACAAGCTCGAGGTCCGGCAGGCAATCGAAATGGCAGTCGATAAAGAAACACTGATCCGGCGGTTCTTCATCGACAACACGGCCCAGGCCTCGCAGTTCGTGCCGCCCAAGCTCAGCGGCTTCAACAACAATGCCCCCTCCCTGGGGTACAACCCCGATAAAGCCAAGGCCTTGCTGGAAAAGGCGGGCTACAAGGGCGAGGAAATCAAGTTCTACTACCCGTTGAATGCCACCCGCGCCTACATGCCCACTCCGGAGAAGATCTACGCTGAAATCAGCCGCCAGCTGGTTGCCGTGGGCTTGAACATCAAGCCGGTGCCCGTGGACTGGGAGGGCGGCTACCTGCAACGGGTCCAGTCGGCCGGAGACCGCGGCCTGCACCTCCTGGGGTGGAACGGCTCCTACGCTGACGCCGACAACTTCCTGGGGCCGCTCTTCGGCGAGAAACGCGCCGAGTTCGGCTATGCGGATTCAGAAGTATTCCACAAAATCGAACGGGCACGCGCCATGCCTGATGGTGACGACCGCAACGCCCAGTACCAGGCCATCAATGCCGAAATCGCAGCCTCGGTCCCGGCAGTGCCCATCGCCTTCCCCATCTCGGCGTTGGCGCTGTCCAACAAGGTGGAAAGCTACCCGGCTTCACCGGTCCTCAACGAAGTTTTCACGAACGTCCGCTTAAAGCCTTGACGATTGCCCGCAATTTCAGTATTGGGTCTGCGCGGGGATATTCTGTGACAGCCAGTGCCGCCGCTAACGGAGATTGATCGTGACCTTCATTTCCAAGACTCAACATGCCGACGTCGTCCTTATTGGCGGCGGAATCATGAGCGCCACCCTTGGTGCGTTCATCAAGCAACTCGAACCCACCTGGACCATCTCCCTGTTCGAACGACTCGACGAAGCGGGGCTTGAGAGCTCCGGACCGTGGAACAACGCCGGCACCGGACATGCCGCGCTGTGTGAGCTTAACTACTCGCCCGCAGCCAAAGACGGCTCCGTGGACCCCTCCAAGGCCCTCCACATCAACGAGCAGTTCCAGCTCTCGCGCCAGTTCTGGTCCCACCTCGTGGACAGCAGCGTTATCGGTTCCCCCAAGGGCTTCATCAACACCGTTCCGCACATGAGCTTCGTCATTGGCGACGACCACGCGGACTTCCTCAAGACCCGGTACGAGGCACTGAAGCCCAACACACTGTTCCGCAGCATGGAATACACCGAGGACCAGGACCAGATTGCCAAGTGGGCGCCCCTGATCGTCAAGGGACGCGACCGTAAGCAACGGGTTGCCGCTACCCGGGCTGCTGAAGGCACCGACGTCGATTTCGGCGCCCTGACCCGTGAGCTGACCACCTACCTGCAGGACAGCGGCGCCGAGGTCAATTACGGCCACGACGTCACCAACATCAACCGGGCTGCAGGTGGCGGCTGGGACCTTTCCATCAAGCATCACAAGTCCGGCGAGCACGGCCGGATCCATGCGAAGTTCGTCTTCGTCGGGGCCGGCGGCGGAGCCCTGCACCTCCTCCAGGCTTCCGGCATTCCCGAGAGCAAGGGCTACGGCGGTTTCCCCGTTTCCGGCCAGTTCTTCCGCTGCACGGACGACGCCATCACGTCCCAGCACAGCGCCAAGGTGTACGGGCAGGCATCCGTAGGAGCGCCGCCCATGTCCGTACCGCACCTGGACACCCGCTACGTGGACGGCAAGCGTTCGCTGCTGTTCGGCCCGTACGCCGGTTTCTCCACCAACTTCCTGAAGACCTCCAGCTACCTGGACCTGCCGTTGTCCATCCGGCCGGGAAACATCATTCCCATGCTGGCTGTAGCCAAGGACAACATGGACCTCACCGCTTACCTCATCAAAGAGGTGGCCAAGCGCCATGAGGCCAAGGTTGAGGCGCTGCGCGAGTACTACCCGGAAGCTGCCGGTGGTAACTGGGAACTGATCACGGCCGGCCAGCGTGTACAAATCATCAAGAAGCACCCTCAGAAGGGTGGCGTCCTGCAGTTCGGCACCGAGGTCATTGCCTCCCGCGATGGTTCGATTGGCGCACTGCTGGGTGCCTCTCCGGGAGCCTCCACTGCTGTACCAATCATGATCGAACTGCTCCAGAAGTCCTTCCCGAAGAACTTCAAGGGCTGGCAGTCCAAGCTCAAGGACATGATGCCCGGCTACGGCGTCAAGCTCAACGAGAACCCTGAGCTCGCTGCCGAACTCGAAGCAAGCACCGCGCGTTCGCTGCAACTCGAAGTGGCAAACGCCGTCCAAAGCTAGGCCATACCCGGGGCTGCGGCCGGTTCCCGTCAGACGAATCGTTTCGTAGACCCTGGGAGTCAATGCAATGTTCCGCCTGGCCAAGCTTTCTCTGGGAAACCGGGCCCTGATCGCGCTGATCACCGTCTTCGCTGCGGTGTTCGGCGTGATCACCATGGGATCCCTGAAGCAGGAACTCATACCGTCCATCGAGTTCCCGCAGATCACTGTGGTGACCTCGATGCCGGGCGCCTCTCCGGAGGTGGTGGACAAGCAATTGAGCCAGCCCCTGGAAACAGCACTGAACAGTGTTGAGGGGCTGGAGTCCACCACGTCGACCTCCCGCAACGGTGTTTCGCAAATCACCATGGTGTTCACCTACGGGTCCAACCTTGACCGGGCACGCAACCAGATTGACCGGGCCATCTCGAACGCCAAGCGGGTTCTGCCGGCCGACGTCGAGCCACAGTCCATTGCCGGGAACATCAGCGATTTCCCGATTGTCTACCTGGCCGTGTCCTCGGACAAACCGCTGAGCGAACTCAACGCGGACCTCTTGCGGTTGAGCGTTCCCCGGCTGCAGAAGATCGACGGAGTCCGCGGCGCCGACGTCACGGGCGGAGCCAGCCAGCACATCCTGATCGAGCCGCGTCCGGCGGATCTGGCCGCTACTGGAGCGTCCATCCAGGCCATCAGCAGTGCTTTGAAGAACAATGGCACCTTGGTCCCCGTGGGCACCATCGAGGACCAGGGAAAGACGCTGTCCCTCCAGCTCGGAAGTCCGGTTGATTCGCTGGAGATCATCAAGGGGCTTCCCCTGGCCGGCGCCAAGACCGCGGCCACTATCGGGTCGGTAGCCGATGTCAGCATCGAAGACGACGCCGCCACTTCCATTACGCGCACCAACGGCAAGCCGACGCTGGCGCTGTCCGTCACCAAAAAGCCCGAGGGCGATACCGTGGCGATTTCCCATGCCGTGCGGGACGCGATCGCACCTATGCAGGAAGAACTCGGCAACAACGCAACGTTCACACCGGTCTTCGACCAGGCTCCGTTCATTGAGAAGTCCATCAAGGACCTCACCACCGAAGGACTCCTTGGACTGGGCTTCGCCGTGGCCGTCATCATGGTGTTCCTCATGTCCGTACGATCGACCTTGGTGACCGCTGTTTCGATACCGCTGTCCCTGCTGATTACCTTCATCGGCATCTCGGCCACGGGCTATTCGCTGAACATCCTGACCTTGGGTGCCCTGACCATTGCGATCGGGCGCGTGGTTGACGACTCGATCGTGGTGATCGAGAACATCAAGAGGCACCTCAGTTACGGCGAAGACAAGCTGACAGCCATCTTGACCTCCATCAGGGAAGTCGCCGGGGCCATCACCGCTTCGACGTTGACCACCGTTGCCGTCTTCCTGCCCATTGCCTTTGTGGGAGACCTGGCCGGGGAGCTGTTCCGGCCTTTCGCCCTCACAGTGACCATCGCCCTGCTGTCCTCATTGCTGGTCTCGCTCACGATCGTGCCGGTCCTGGCCTACTGGTTCCTCGCTTCCCCGACACAGGGAGCGGCGACCCAGGCTTCCCTCCGGGAAGCTGCGGCAAAAGCCCGGGAAGCCGAGGAAAGAAGCAGGCTCCAGCGCGGCTATCTTCCAATCCTGGCGAAAACACAGAAACACCCGGTTATCACGTTGTCCGCCGCCGCCTTGATCCTTGTGGCAACGGTCGCCGTTTCACCGCTCCTGGCCACTGACCTGCTGGGCCGCTCCGGCGAGAACAGCATGACCGTACGCCAAGTGCTTCCAGCCGGCACGAGCCTGCAGACCACAAGCGATGAGGCAAGCAAGATCGAGGATTCCCTCAAGGGCATCAACGGCATCAAAGACGTGCAGGTCACCTCCGGAAACGCCCAGACAGGCTTCGCCGCCCTGACCTCCACAGGTTCCTCCAACTCGACGTTCACCATTGTGACTGATGAGAAAGTGAACCAGGCCAAGCTCCAGGATGAGGTCCGCTCCAAGCTCCAAGGCGCGGCAGGAAAGATCACTGTCGGGTCCCAGCAAGGTGGATTCGGCACATCTTCCACGGTGGACATCACTATCCGGGCAGCGAACTCCGCCGATCTCCAAACGGCCAGCGACGCCACGGTGAAGGCCATGGAAGGAGTGCCCGGCAGTTCGGAGGTAGCCACCAACCTGGCCTCCAAGCAATCAGTGGTCCAGGTCCGCGTTGACCGCGCCAAGGCCGTGGCCGCCGGATTGACCGAGGAGCAGGTTGGGGCCTTCCTTGCTTCCACCGTCAGCCCCATCCCTGCCGGCACCGTGCGCATCGATACCAACGACTACCCTGTGCAGATCGGTGAGGGCACACGGTTCACCAGCATTGCTTCGGTGCGGGCGCTCCAGCTCCCCACAGCCCGGGGTGGCGTGGCGCTGGAGACCATCGCCGCCGTCGAGCAGGTTGATACTCCTGTGTCCATCACCAGCAGCAATGGGCAGCGTACAGCGCGGGTGACCGTCACGCCGTCGGGTTCCAACCTGGGCAGCGTCAGCGCCGCGGTCCAGGAGCGCCTAGCATCCCTGGAACTTCCGGCCGGGGTTACAGCCACCATCGGAGGTGCGACCACCCAGCAGGCGGAGTCGTTCCGGCAGTTGGGCCTGGCACTGCTGGCAGCCATCGCGATTGTGTACGTGATCATGGTGGCAGCGTTCAAGTCACTCATCCAGCCCCTGATCCTGCTGGTCTCCGTGCCGTTCGCGGCAACGGGAGCGGTAGGCCTGCTCCTGGTGACCGGTGTTCCGCTGGGCCTGCCCTCGTTGATCGGCATGCTGATGTTGGTAGGCATCGTAGTCACCAACGCCATTGTCCTCATTGACCTCATCAACCAGTACCGCAAGCCCCACGATGGCAGCCCCGGCATGAACGTCGCGGAGGCCATTACGCACGGCGCCCGCCAGCGGCTCCGCCCCATCCTCATGACGGCGTTGGCCACGGTGTTCGCACTGACGCCCATGGCATTGGGACTTACCGGCGGCGGCGGCTTCATTTCACAGCCCCTGGCGATCGTGGTGATCGGAGGCCTGGTCTCCTCCACGGCGTTGACCTTGGTGCTGGTCCCGGTCCTCTACAAACTGGTGGAGGGACGCAGGGAAAAGAAAGACTTGCTGAAGGCCTTGAAGGAGAAGCCGGCACCTGAATCCGGAAGCGGAACAGCCGCCCCGGCAGGAAACGCGGCCGGTGGCTCCTCCGATGAATTCCAGGATTGGACCACGGGGATGATTCCCAGGGTCAAGGGTCGCCGCGCTGCCCACAACCCCGGCGAATAGCAGCCACAGCCAACAAACTCCATGACAGGGCAGGGCCGGGAACAATTCCCGGCCCTGCCCTGTTACAGGTATCGATACATGCAAATGCATCTAGTTTGAGGTACACTGTTGAAAGAGCCCGGGACCTCGGGCAGGGAGAAAGGCACATCATGCAGATCGGCGTATTCAGCGTCAGCGACATCACAGCTGACCCCACCACGGGCCGCACACCCACGGAGAACGAACGCATCAAGGCCTCCGTTGCCATCGCCAAAAAGGTCGAAGAAATCGGCATGGATGTCTATGCCCTTGGCGAGCACCACAACCGGCCGTTCTTCTCCTCCTCCCCCACCACGACGTTGGCCTACATCGCTGCCCAGACCGAGCGCATCACGCTGTCCACGGCCACCACACTGATCACCACCAACGATCCTGTGAAGATTGCCGAAGACTTCGCAATGCTTCAGCACCTCTCCGACGGCCGCGTGGACCTGGTCCTTGGCCGCGGCAACACTGCACCGGTCTACCCCTGGTTCGGCAAGAACATCCAGGACGGCGTTGAGTTGGCCATTGAGAACTACAGCCTGCTCCGCAAGCTGTGGGATGAGGACACCGTCAACTGGTCGGGCAAGTTCCGCACGCCTCTGCAGAACTTCACCTCCACGCCGCGCCCCCTCGACGGCGTCGCCCCGTTCGTGTGGCACGGTTCAATCCGCACACCGCAGATCGCGGAAGTTGCCGCGTACTTTGGCGATGGCTTCTTCGCCAACAACATCTTCTGGCCCAAGGAGCACTACCAGCAGCTGATCGGCCTCTACCGTGAGCGTTACGAGCACTACGGGCACGGCAAGGCAGACCAGGCAATTGTGGGACTCGGCGGTCAGTTCTTCATGAGGAAGAACTCCCAGGACGCGGTGAAGGAATTCCGCCCGTACTTCGACAACGCACCGGTCTACGGCCATGGACCGTCCTTGGAAGACTTCACCTCCCAAACGCCCCTGACCGTGGGAAGCCCCCAGGAAGTCATCGAAAAGACGCTGACTTTCCGTGAGGCCTTCGGCGACTACCAGCGCCAGTTGTTCCTGATCGACCACGCCGGACTTCCCCTGAAGACCGTGCTTGAGCAGCTGGACCTGTTTGGCGAGGAAGTCCTTCCTGTCCTGCGCAAGGAGTACGCCGCCATGAAGCCCGCCCACGTACCGGACGCTCCGACCCACGCATCACGCGTGGCCGCTTCGCTGGAGGTAAAGGTCAGCGAATCCGCTACTGCAGGTGCCGCGGGGCAGGACGCCTGATGTCCGGTCCAACGGGCGCTGGGTCCTCCGCCGTTCGCCTCGCCGCCGAAACCTGGGAGTCGCTCTTCCGCTCCCAGGTGGCGGTGATGCGGAAACTTCAGTCAGGTCCGGCGTTCAAGACCCTGCCCGTCAAGGAATACGACGTCCTTTTCACGTTGTCCAAGTGCCCTTCCGGCCAGCTGCGGCTCAATGAGATCAACGACAAGGTTCTGCTGAGCCAGTCGAGCCTGAGCCGTTTGGTGGATCGCCTGGAGAAGCGCGGATTGGTGGAGCGGACGGCAGCCCCCGACGACGGCCGCGGAGTGCTGCTCTCACTCACCGAGGCCGGAAGCGAGCTTCAAAAAGCCATCGGACGGGACCATGTGAGGGACATCGCCCACTTGGTGGGGCCCGCCCTCACACCCGAAGAACAGCGCGAACTACTCCGCCTGACCGAAAAACTCCGCGCCTCGGTGGCCGGACATTAGCGAAGCCTGACGAGCTCCCGGAGGTTTTCCACCGGGAGCTCGCCATTGACCGAAGCACTGACATTGAGTGTCTTCAGCGTCAGGCTGCCGCCTACGGTGGACAGGAACGCCGTGTCCGAGGAATCCCGGCCGGCGGTGATCCTCAGCATGGATTCGCGCGGAGCAAGGCCTGTGGGATCGATGATGTACCAGGCGCCGTCAACGTAGGCTTCGGCAACGGCATGGAAATCCATGGGACTCAGCCCGGGAGCGTACACAGCCGCGAGCCGCGCGGGAATGTCTTTGGCCCGCAGCAGGGCGATCGCCAGATGGGCAAAATCGCGGCACACGCCCTTGCGGTGCAGCAACGTTTCCACGGCTCCATCAGTACCCCGCGAAGAACCGCTGACGTAACGGAGTTCACCGTTGACCCAGTCGCGGACAGCCTGAAGCAGTTCAACGCCTTGCAGGTTTCCGAACTCGGCATAGGAAGTAGGCAGCAGCCTGTCCGACTCCGCATATCTGCTGGGCCGGACGTAGCGGATCAGTTCCATGGGATTGGAGGTTTCGGGGATGCCAACGCCGTGGACAGTTGCCCTGTACTCCACGGTCACTTCACTGGGCTCGGTGAACTCAAGGTAGTGGAAGCGTCCGCCGTGGTGGTCGCTGAGTTCGGCAAAGGGAAGCTCCCCACCGGCCGCCGTGATGGACAGGGTTTCGGTCACTGAGTCGTAGCCGGAATTTTGGGCCACGGCTATGGCCATGGCTACTTTGGTGTTGGCTGCGGTCTTGAAAACGAGCGTGGCAGCAACGTTGCGTTCCATTGATCTCCGGGGTGTGTTGCGACGGGAAGCCCCCAACGCCGCCGTATGTGTGAACCAGCCAATCGCCTGGGCTATTGATTGACCTTCAGAGACAGTAGCATCCGCTGGACATTGGCGAATTCAGAACCGTGTACCGCATACTTTGCAGCGAGGTCAAGAGTGTCGAAGGACTTGGCCGGGGCCACCTTCTCGTCGGCAGAATATGCATGGAGCACGGGGATGTCCCCAAAGGAATAGTCGCCTTTCCCATCCGGTCCCAGCACCCGGTTCCTGAGTTCGCACGATTGCCCGTCAGCCCCGGCCACCGTATTGGTGATGCCATACGAGCCGAAGAATTTGTATCCCTGGATCACCCGGAAAACCGCCCGTGGATCAATGGTGTCCGGCCCATCGGCATGCGGAATGTCCAAAGGTACGCTGCTGATCACTACATAGGGCCGGGCTTGTCCGGCCGGGCAATCGACCGGAGCAGACGGCGGCAGGCCGGTCTGGAGGGTGGCAACGTATTTCCCGGCACCGTCCTTGACTTCGACCTTCACTGCTGACGGCAAAGAACCCGGCTCGGGAGTCACCGACTGGGCAATCCAATCCCTGGGCAGTTCGAAACTGACGCTCTTGGCCGGATCCGTATAGGTCTTCCATGAAAGCGCCGTTGATGCGGGACCCGGCGTGGCGCCGGCCGCCCCCGACGAAGCCGCCTGGCCCTCCGGGCCCGGTGTTGCCGAGGGTGAGCCAACGGCGGTACCAGGCTCCGGCGTCGTGCTTTCCGTCGGCGCCCCCGTGCCCGACTCCGAACTGTTCGGCTTCGACGTTGCCGTGGAGGTAACCTGCGGTCCCTTGTTTTCAGCCGAGCAAGATGCCGTTGCGGCCAGGACCGTCCCTGCAAGGACCAAGGCAGCGAGCTTCACCGGAACGCGCTTCAGGTTCATGATGCCGATCATGGCCCCAGCCTATCGGCGGCGATACCGCGACACGCACAGGGTTAGGCTGTGGGTATGGCTCCCGATCAGCAGGACTATTTCGAGGACGACATCCCCACCATGTCAGCGGTTGATATAGCCGACTGGCGCCTGCGGACGTTCGCCCTGTACGACAAAGTGCGTCAACTTGCAGCCACCAATCCTTTCGACGCCCACGTTTTCTGGCGCCAGGAGCGGGACCTGATGTTTGCCACCCATCCGGCATCCGCGCTGACGGCCGGGATGAAGGCCTCCTTTTCAGGACTGCGTACGGCTGACTACGACCCCGCCTTCCGCAGGCACGCGGTGTTGCTCCCTGACGGATCCGGGCAGGAAATGAATGTTGAGACAGGCACCGACGGCGTTGTGCCGTTTGTCAGGATCGGCACCTTCGACTTGGATGAACTGGGCTCTTTGGCAGTGTGGCGGCTCAGGAGCTACGGCGGCGGGATCTTTGTCCCGTTCCGTGACACAACCGCTGGCAAGGATGGCGGAAGCTACGGGGCGGGTCGGTACCTGTTGGACACGGTCAAGGGCTCTTTCCACGGCACCAGGAGCTCCTCCGGTGAACCGGAGTTCATCCTGGATTTCAACTTTGCCTACAATCCCTCCTGCGCCTACAACGAGGCTTGGGCGTGCCCCTTGGCAGGACCGGACAACCGGTTGGCCACAGACATTCCCGTGGGCGAACTCTACCTGGGCTAGCCAAACACCCCTCCTGGGCCAACGACTGCGAGGGCCGCGATGGCCGCCGTTATGGTCAACGGGGCCACGATCAAGCCCAACACCGCGTAACCCTTCCACTTGATCAACACGTTCATCCGGACCAGGCGATCGTGCCACAGCAGGGTGGCCAGGGAAGCCCATGGCGTGATCAGGGGTCCTGCATTGACACCTATCAAGAGTGCAGCCATCCGCACTGGACTTCCTGCCAGCGGCTCGGCCAAAAGATAAGCAGGCAGGTTGTTGACCACATTGGATCCGAGCGCACCTGTCATGGCCAACCTCAGCAGTTCGACGAAGCCGCTTCCTTCCCCTGCCACCTGCCCAAGCAACACGGAAGCTCCAAGGTACTGGGTTGCTTCGACCACCAGGAAAAGGCCGCACGTAAAAAGCAGCAGCGACCACGGAATCAGCGTCACCTTAAGCACTTTCGGGCGCCGAATGGCGAAAAACGCCGCCAGCACCAAGGCTGCGGCGGTGGCCGGAATCCAGATCGCCGCACCGGACACCAGGGCCGGCAAGAGGAGAACCAGGACCACGGCGCTGGCACCCAGCAGCACCCGATCAGGGGCGGCGGCCGATGTTGGCCCTGGGGCGGGTCGTGCGGAATCCAAGGCGTAGGTCTTGCGCAGCTCGCGCCGGAACACCACTGCAACGAACACCAACGGAACCACAATTGCCGCCAGGGACGGAGCCCACATCAGGCGGGCAAACTGTGCCGGGCTGATGCCACCCAGATTGTGCTGCGCCAGGAGGTTCGTCAGATTGGAAATCGGCAGCAACAGACTCGCCGTATTCGCCAGCCACACCGTGGTCAACGCCGAGGGCAGGACGGGCAACCCGGCTTGGCGGGCTACGGTGACCACCACCGGAGTCAGCAGGACCGCCGTCGTATCCAGCGACAGGAAGATCGTGCTCAGGACGGCGAACAGCGCAAGCAGCAACCACAACAGGACACCACGGCCACGACCCCATCTCCGGAGTCGCCGGGCAATCCACTGGAAAGTCCCTGCCTCACTGACGAGCTCGGTGACCACGGTCATGGCAACAACGAACGCCAGGATGGGCGCCACCCGGTCTACCAGGACGGCTACTTCGTGCCACGGCAAAACGCCCGTGGCAACGGTTACCACGCCTGCCACGAGGAGAACCAATCCGATGATCGCCAGGCGCATGAATCGGATTCTAAGCCCGGGGCCTGGGATTCTCCCCCAGGCGCTCTGCTTTCCCCGTCCGTTCACACACCCGTCCATTCACACCCAGCCGGGGCACAAGCCGTCACGGGACCGTAAGCAATGGAACGCGGTTGTGCTGTCCCCCGAAGCCTAGGCTTGATCCATGAACCGAATCCGGATTTTCATTCGCTCCCACAGGGCTCTTGCCGCAGTGATCGCAGTGATGGTCCTGGCAGCGGTGATGGCAGGGGCAGCACTCTTCCAACCGTGGCGGATTTTCACCAGCAGCAACGTCAACGAGGCCCTGCCTGTTGTGGAAGGCCCGGCGAACACATCATCGGGTGGTGGGACGGCGGCTGCGTCACCTGGGAACACCGCGACCCAGCCCACCAACCCCCAGCCCACCAGTCCCCTGCCCACCAATCCCATCCCAAGCCCGGCGATTCTCAAGAGCGGCGCCTTCGAATCCCAGGAGCATGAGACCACCGGCTCCGCGCAATTGTTGGCGTTGCCCGACGGCAGCCACGTACTGCGCCTCGAGAACCTGGCCAGCAGCGACGGACCCGATGTCAAGGTGTGGCTCAGCAGCCTGGAGGCAGGCGGTGACTGGTTCAAATACCGCTCAGGGGCTTACGTGGACCTCGGCAGTATCAAGGCCACCCATGGAAACCACAATTACGCCATTCCCGCCGGCACTGACGTCAGTGGGCTGGCGTCGGTGGTCCTGTGGTGCGATCGCTTCAGTGTAGCTTTCGGATCTGCGCCGCTGGCCTGAGGCGCAGCGAAGCCGCCCCTGCCTATCCCGGATGATCGCGCAACTGCCACCAGAACTGCTACAAGAACAGCCACAAGAGGTAACGCGGGTCCGGAACACCGGCACAACGCATCAGAGGACGTAGGATGTCATCATGACTTCACGCCTCCCTCGTCGTATTGCCCGTGTCCGGCCCGTCCCGCCGCTCTCAGCCGATGAGCACTTCTTCGTGGCCAATGACGCCCGGGACTTCGGCTCCGATGCCGGCCGGGAGTGGACTGTGATCCATTCGCCGTTCCCGTCATCCCGGGCGAACACCGCCAGTCCAGCGCGGGACGGCTGGGAGACCGGTGCGACGGTCACGGAAGGCTCATTCACTTTCCTGGAACCGGCCGTCCCCGTCAATGTGTTGGGCATGGCGCACAACACAGGCCAACCGGGCCGCGACCTGCCGCCCCAGGCATTCCACAAGGCCGCCTCGAGTGTGATCGGCCCTGGCGAGGCCATCCAACTGGACTCCACGGTGGGCTACGTCGACCCTGAAGCCGAACTAACGGTGGTCATCGGGCGCCCCGCCCGCGGTTTGACTGCCGAAACGGCGCGTTCGGCGGTTCTCGGCTACACCATCGGCAACGACGTCTCGGCAAGGGATTTGCAGAAAACCGACGAACTCTGGATCAGCGCCAAAAGCCAGGACACCTTCACTCCAGTCGGTCCATGGATTGTCACGGATCTTGAGGTCTCCAACCTGGAAATCGGGATCGTCCACAACGGCCATGAACTCCAGACCGCCAGTTCAGCTGACCTGGGTTGGAAGGTGGACGAGATCCTTGTTTACCTGACCTCTTTCATGACCCTCCAGCCCGGCGATCTTGTGCTGACGGGCTTCCCCGCCGAGTGCGCCCGCATCCAACCAGGCGACACCGTGGTGTGCCGGGTTGAGGGAATCGGCGAGCTCCGGAACCCCGTTACCGGCGCTTCCTGGGAAGACCTTCCGGCGTAGTGTGTCAGGCTTAAGCCATGGAGACAGCTGCGGACGCCACTGAGCTACGCCCGTCTCCCCCGCAGAAACCACCCCGCACACGCCACCGTGGGGTCCTGAAATACCCCGTAGTGCGGCAATTGATCCGCTTTACCGGGGTGGGTGTAGTCTGCACCGCGAGCTCGCTGGCGATCTACGCGTTGTTGCGTCCGTGGATTGACCCCCAGCTGGCAAACGCCGTGGCTTTGATTGTGACCTCGCTGATGAACACGGCGTTGAACCGCAGGCTCACTTTCAAGATCACGGGGAAAAAGAAGCGCACCCGGGATCACCTCAGCGGGGTCCTGGTGATTGCCATCGCCTTGGTCATCACCGGTGGCAGCCTGGGTTTGCTGCACCTCTTCCGGCCCGAAGCCACGGTCACCGAAGAGCTGTGGACCACAACCCTGTCCGGCTTCGTGGCCACCGCGGTCCGGTTTACCCTGCTGAGGCATTGGATTTTCCGGCGAGCGCGGCACGTATAGCCGGCCGTGCAGCCGTTGTGGGGCCAGCCGGCACCGCAGCCGTTCAGGCCGGCTTCAGTTGTCGCCTTGAGGGGAGGCAAGGTTCCGAACACGCCCGACGGCGGTTTCCACGGCGTCCGCGGCCTGCTCCAGTTCGGAGCCGGTGACTGTTGGAGGGAAACTGAAACGGACTGCCGTCTGGGCTGTCTCGGGAGCTATTCCCAAGGCCACCAACACGGGCGAGGGGGCATCGGATCCTGCAGCGCACGCCGAGCCGCTGGAGCACACCACGCCCAGCCGCTCAAGTTCGAGCAGAACCGATTCGCCGCTGGTACCCGGGAAACAGAAGGACGCTACCGATGGCAAACGCTGCAGCCGGTGGCCAGTGACCACAGCTCCCGGCACGCCGGCCAGGACCCGTTCGATGAACTGATCCCTGAGACCGGAGACCCTGGCTGCCTGTTCCGGCTGCTCGGCACCTGACAACGCCAGTACGGTGGACAAGGCAACGGCGCCGGCCACGTTCTCCGTCCCGGACCTCCTGCCCCGTTCCTGTCCCCCGCCGTGAACGAGTGGTTCCACCCGGAGCCGGCCCTTGGTGAACAGCACACCTGAACCCTTGGGCGCACCGAGCTTGTGCCCGGACAAGCTCAGGGCATCCACCCCGAGCGCTTTGACGTCCAGGGGCAACCATCCGGCGGCCTGGACTGCATCGGTATGGAAGGGGATTCCGTGTTCGCGCGCCACCGCAGCCAGAGCCGTGATCGGTTGGACCGTTCCGATCTCATTGTTCGCGTACATGATGCTGATCAACGCCGTGTCCGGTCCTGCCACCGCACGCAGACCCTCGATGGAGACCAGCCCCTCAGAGTCAACGGGAAGGACGTCCACAACAAAACCGTGCACCCGCTCCAGATACCTCGCCGATTCCTCCACGGCTGGATGCTCGATTGCGCTGATGACTACCCTGTTCAGCGAAGGATCAGCGGACCGCCTGGCCAGTGCAATGCCTTTGACGGCCAGGTTGTCCGCCTCGGTGCCTCCTGAGGTGAAAGTCACCTCGCCAGCACGGCAGTTGAGGATCTTCGCGACACCTGCACGGGCTCCGGCGAGCGCAGCTGCTGCGGCTTCGCCCAGGGTGTGGTGGCTGGAGGGGTTGCCGAACTCACCGCTCAAGTACGGCCACATGGCCTCAAGTGCCTCGCGGCGAACGGGGGTGGTGGCTGCGGCGTCGAGGAAGATCATGGGTGCCTCAGGCTGTCTCCAGGACCACGTCGAGACCGAGATCCAGAGCGCTCACGCTGTGGGTCAACCCACCAATGGAGATGACGTCTACGCCGGCAGCGGCAATTTCCGTTACGGTGGCGATGTTGACGTTGCCACTTGCCTCCACGATGGCGCGGCCGTCCACTTGTTTCACTCCGGCGCGGAGTTCCTCGATGGAGAAGTTGTCCAGCATGATGGTGTCCACTCCAGCGGCCAGGACAGGTTCGATCTGTTCGGCCCGGTCCACTTCTACCTCAAAGTGGGTGGTGTGGCCCAGCTGTGCTTTGGCGGCGATCAGCAGTTCCGTCAGTTTTGCGGAGTCGCCGCCGGTCATGACGGCCAGGTGGTTGTCCTTGGCCAGTACGGCGTCCGAGAGACTGTAGCGGTGGTTGGCCCCGCCACCGCAGCGCACAGCGTATCGTTCCAGGACGCGAAGGCCGGGCGTGGTCTTGCGGGTATCAGTGATCCGGGCACGGGTGCCTTCCACCAGACGCACAAATTCCGCGGTCTTCGTAGCGATGGCGCTCATGCGCTGCACCAGGTTCAATGCGACGCGTTCGGCCAGCAGCACCGAGCGGGCGCTGCCGCTGACCCTGGCAAGGTGCGTCCCGGCGTCGAACGCTTCACCGTCGCCCAGCAGCAGGTCTACCTCGGTATCCGGGTCAACGAGCTTCATGGCGTCACGGAACACGGTGCCGCCGCTGAAGACACCGGGGACGCGCGCATTCAACACCGCGGTTGCCCGGGCGTCGGCGGGGATGAGCAGTTGCGAGGTGATGTCGCCGCTGGGAGCGTCCTCCGCGAACGCCCGTTCCAGGATGTCCCGCACGGGCGCTGCGGGGAGGGTCAGGTTAGTCATGGACGAGGCTCACTTTCCGGCTCATGGTGTAACGCTTGTCAAAATCTTCGACGACGGCCGGCTCCGTCATGCTGTCGCTGCGGTAGTGCGCCCCCAACGACTCCCGGCGCTCCCGGGCCGCATGAAGGAGCAGCTGGGCCGCCAACAACAAATTCGAGTCCTCATGCACACGGACATCGAGGGAATCAGGAACATTCAACGGCTGCACTTCTCCAGCCCAGGCAACCAACGCCACACCGGCCTCCCGCAGCAGTGCGCCATCACGCAAAACCCCTGCCTTGGCAGTCATCAGCCGCCGCAAGGACCCCCTCGAAAACACCCCTGCCCGAGCAAACGAAGCCTCACGAGCCCCCGGCCCCGGCAAGCTCTCAAACTCCCAGGAAACAGGAGCGGGCAGGTCAGCATCAAGCTCATCCAGCGGCGCCGGAGGCCCCGGCAGCGCCGTTGTCGCGTGAGCGCTGCGGTCGCTCTGGTCGGCTGACGGGGTCCCGGCAGCGTGCGTAAAAGCGAGGCCGCCCGCGGCCGAGTCAGCACGCAGAGGGACTCCGTCCGTCGAGGCACCAAACGAACCAAAAAACCCCTCAACAGCCCGCCGCCCAAACACCAGTCCCTCGAGCAGGGAGTTGCTTGCCAGACGGTTAGCTCCTTGCACACCGGTACAAGCCACCTCACCGGCAGCGAGCAATCCGGGAACAGAGGTCCGGCCGTAGAGATCCGTCACCACCCCACCCATCCAGTAGTGGGCAGCCGGTGCCACGGGAACCAGGTCGCGGGTCCAGTCCACGCCCGCCTGGCGCGTGCGCGTACTGAGGTTCGGGAAGCGCCTGGCCAGGAAGCCGCCGCCGCGTTGGTGCTCAATGACGGTGGCGTCCAGGTAGACGTGACCGTTGGGGTCACCAAGTTTCGCAAGGTGAAGGGCGATGCTGCGGGAGACCACATCCCTGGGCGCGAGCTCGGCGTCGGGGTGGTAGTCCGGCATGAAGCGATGACCGGCGGCATCGACCAGGATGGCCCCCTCACCCCGGACTGCTTCGGAGATGAGCAAGGGATCGTTGTTGCCCTCGGCCTCCCTGGCTTCCTTGTCCAGCACCATGCAGGTGGGATGGAACTGGAAGAATTCGAGGTCCGCGACGGCGGCACCAACCCGCCATGCCAACGCCAGTCCGTCAGCCGTTGCAACAGATGGATTGGTTGTTTTGGCGAACAGTTGCCCCGCTCCGCCCGTAGCGAGCAGGACGGAGTCGCCATGGACCCCGAGGCTGCGTCCGTCGTGGAGGAAATTTACTCCCACCACACGGCTGCCTTGGTGTCCGCCCAGAGCCAGGGAGGTGGCGTGTGCGTGGCCGATGACCTGGATCTTTCCTGCGGCTTGGAAATCCAGCACGGTCCGGATCAGGGCTGCGGCCACTCCGGCACCGGTGGCATCTCCCCCGGCGTGCAGGATACGCGGGGCTGAATGGGCAGCTTCCAGGCCCAAGGCGGGATCGCCTTGGTCATCGAGGTCGAACTGGACACCGAACCGACCCAACCCGGCGATATCCATACGGGCCTCGGTGCACAGGACCCGAACGGCTTCTTCATTGCAGTGGCCGGCCCCGGCTTTGAGGGTGTCGGCGATGTGGGCCGCCACAGTATCACCGGGTGCAGGTTCGTCCAGGACGGCGGAGATGCCACCCTGGGCGTAGTAGGTGTTGCTGTCCGCCAGGGCACCCTTGGTCAGCAACACCACTTCCGCCCCGGCTTCAGCGGCAAGCAGGGCTGAGTACAGTCCTGCGATACCGCTGCCGACGACCACCAGCCGCCGGGGCGCGGGGCCGCGGGCAAGGCTCTCTGTTGTCATGTGGGGCTCGATTCGGTTGGTCCGGTGTGGCCGGGCTAGGCCGGCTTGGCTGCCAGCATGCGCTCGAGCGCAATCTTGGCGTTGTCCTGCACGGAGTCATCCACCGTGATGCGGTTGACGATTCGTCCTTCCACGAGCTCCTCAAGGACCCAGGCAAGGTACCCCGGGTGGATGCGGTACATGGTGGAGCACGGGCAGATGACGGGGTCGAGGCAGAAGATGGTGTGCTGCGGGTTTTCGGCGGCGAGCCTGTTCACCATGTTGATCTCGGTGCCGATGGCGAACGTGGTGGGTTCGGTGGCGGCGGCGATGGCTTTCTTGATGAAGTCGGTGGAACCGGCGGAGTCGGCGGCGTCCACTACCTCCATGGGGCATTCGGGGTGGACGATCACGTTGACCCCTGGGAAGTCCTGCCGGGCTTTCTCGATCTGTCCTACGTTGAAGCGCTTGTGGACCGAGCAGAAGCCGTGCCAGAGGATGACGCGGGAGTCCAGGAGGACCTGTTCGTCGTTGCCGCCGAGTTCCTTGCGCGGGTTCCACATGGGCATCTGCTCAAGCGGCACGCCGAGTGCCTTGGCGGTGTTGCGGCCCAGGTGCTGGTCGGGGAAGAACAGGACCCGCTGACCGCGTTCGAAGGCCCACTCCAGGACGACCTTGGCGTTGGAGGACGTGCACACGATTCCGCCGTTGCGCCCACAGAACGCCTTCAACGCAGCTGAGGAGTTCATGTACGTGACCGGAATGACCGGTACACGTCCGGACGCGTCCGGCTCCGTGCCGAAGATTTCCTCAAGTTGTTCCCAGCATTCTTCCACTGAGTCTTCGTCTGCCATGTCAGCCATGGAGCAGCCTGCGGCGAGGTTCGGCAGGATGACGGCTTGGTCCGGGGTGGAGAGGATGTCCGCTGTCTCGGCCATGAAGTGAACGCCGCAGAAGATGATGGCTTCGGCGTCCGGCTTGGTCAGCGCTGCATTGGCCAGCTGGAACGAGTCGCCCACGAAGTCCGCGTACTGGATGACTTCATCGCGCTGGTAGAAGTGGCCCAGGATGACGGCCCGGTCCCCGAGAGTCGCTTTGGCGGCCCGGATGCGGGCGTCCAGTTCGGCGTCGGAGGCCTTTTTGTACTCTTCGGGCAACTGGCCCTGGCGTGGCGTGGCTTTCGGTGCCACGTCATCGCTTGAAGCACCGGGGCCGTAGGCTGGTTCGCCGGCGAGGGCTTCGGCAAGGTCATATTCCCAGGGGCCCCTGGCCAGTGCGGGGCTGCACGTGGATCCCGCGCGGGAGAGGCCCTTTTCGGCTTCCTCGCGGGTGATCAGCTGGACGGCAGTATTGACGCTGCTCATGGTGTACTCCTGTTGTCTGGCCCGAGGCCTGGGGTGCCGGTAAAGCGGTAGAGGCGTGGTGGGCGGTGTTTTCCGCCTTGCAGGTATTCACCGGTTTCTTCTATTTCCGGTGTTGCCTTGACGTGCCTGCGGAAGTTTGCGGGATCGAGCGGGCGGTCCAGCACGGCCTCGTAGACTTCGCGGACCTGGGCGAGCGTGAAGAACTCGCCCAGCAAGTGGTAGGCGATGGAACCGTAGGCCATCTTGTTGCGGAGCCGCCAAAGGGCGTAGTCGACGATCGCCTGGTGATCGAAGGCCAGTTCCCCAAGCCGGTCTGCACGGAACCAACGCACGTTCTCGGACTCGTCAGCGAGGGCAGCTTCCGTGGGTTGCACCAGCGCCCAGTACACAATGGAAACCACCCGCTGGGTGGGCGACCTGTGGAGTCCGCCAAAGGCGTAGAGCTGTTCCAGGTAATGGGGCGCCAGTCCCGTGGTTTCGCGGAGGTTCCTTGAGGCTGCGTCCTGGAGGGATTCGTCGTGGGCCAGCGGTCCGCCCGGGAGCGCCCACATGTCCTTGAACGGCTCACGGATACGGCGGACCAGCGGCAGCCACAGGGTGGGCCGGCCCGACTTTTCACTGGGGCGAAGGGCGAAAATCACCGTGGAGATAGCCAACGACGGCGGCGCGAGCCGCCTCTCGGCGACATTGGCTGAGTTCGTGTTCACGGCGTTTCACCTCGCTTCATCGCCGTCAGGAGCCCTCGGTGTACACCAGACAGTCATGTACACCGGAAAGCTAGTTAAAGTCATGTTGACTAGAACTAATGGTACGACTCAAGGGGCGGCAAGCAAAATGCTTTACGTCACACTGCCTTAGCGGCAGCTTCCATCAGGGGCAGGGTACGGCCCTGTATGTGGCTGTTCAGGACAATCACCGATGAGCACCTGACCACGGACTTGGTGGCGATCATGGCGTCCAGCACCCGCTGCATGTCCGGGTTGGACCGTGCTGCGATCCTCACCATCAGGTCCGAGTTTCCCGTCACCGTGTGGACCTCGATGATTTCCGGGATGGCACCCAGGCTTTCAATGATGGCGTCGTGGCCGATCTCCTGGGTGATCGTGACCGAACAGAACGCCACCACCGGAAACCCAAAGCTGGCGGGATCCGGCTGGGGAACCCATGATCCGATGACCCCGTTTTCGATCATCCTGTCGATCCGGGACTGCACCGTGGCACGGGCGACCTTGAGCACGCGGGAAGCCTCCAGCACTGAGGATCGTGGCGAGTCAGTGAAGAAACGTACAATTTTTGCATCAAGCGCATCGACCAGCATCAAAGTTCCTGTCCCCGGGGATTCGTACCCATCACATCGCTAGAGCAAAAAGTGATGTATCTTACAAACTGCGAGAATTATTCCACGGCTCGTGCTGCGTCGTCGACGCCTGCGTGCCAAGCCCATGAGGCCAACACGCCAAACCAGCATGCAATCCATAGAAGGTAGACACGTATGACAACGAAGTCCATCGCGGCTCCTGCCCCAACATCAGGCCTCGGGCACTCGCTCAAGCCGCGCCAGCTCACCATGATGGGATTGGGCAGTGCGATCGGCGCCGGCCTCTTCCTCGGCTCGGGGGCAGGGGTCCAGGCTGCAGGTCCGGCAGTGCTCATTTCCTACCTCGTCGCCGGCACCCTGATCATCCTGGTCATGTGGGCGCTGGGCGAGATGGCGGCCGCCAACCCCAACAGCGGCGCTTTCTCTGTGTACGCGGAAAAGGCCATGGGCAAGACTGCCGGCGGAACCATCGGCTGGCTGTGGTGGCTCCAACTGGTGGTGGTCATCGCCGCCGAAGCCCTCGGCGCAGCAGGACTGCTGTTCTCGATCTGGCCCGTCATCCCGGTGTGGATACTCGCCCTGGTGTTCATGGTGGTCTTCACCGGCATCAACCTGGTGGGCGTGCGGAACTTTGGCGAGTTTGAATTCTGGTTCGCCATCCTCAAGGTCGCTGCCATCGTGATCTTCCTGCTCATTGGTGCCGCCCTGCTGTTCGGCTGGCTCCCGAACGTTCCCTCCCCCGGACTCTCGGCCTTCGGCGACTTTGCTCCCAACGGCATCGGCGGAATCGCAGCAGCCTTGTTCGTGGTGATCTTCGCCTTCGGTGGCACCGAGATCGTCAGCGTTGCCGCAGCAGAAACCGAGAACCCCGCCCACAGCGTCGGCAAGGCCATCCGCACAGTGGTGTGGCGCATCCTGGTCTTCTACATCGGCTCCGTCTTCGTCATCGCCGCCGTCCTGCCTGTGGGCTCGGAGGGACTCAAGTCCCCGTTCGCCGGAGTGCTGGACCTCGCAGGAATTCCGGGCGCCGGTGCAGCCATCACCCTGGTGGCCGTGGTGGCCCTGCTGTCGGCGTTGAATGCCAACCTGTACGGCGCCTCCCGCATGATCTTCTCCCTCTCAGAGCGCGGCGAAGCTCCGCGTTTCCTCTCCCGCCTGAGCGGATCAAAGGTTCCCGTTGCCGCCGTCGGAATTTCGGTTGCTTTCGGCTTCATCGCCACGGTCCTGGAATTGCTGTTCCCGGAGAAGATCCTGCCGGCACTGTTGAACCTTGTGGGCTCCACCTGCCTGGTGGTCTGGGGAACTGCCCTGGTGTCCCAATTCATCCTTCGCCGCAGGGCAGACCGGGATGGCACCGAACTGCCCTTGCGGATGAAGGGATTCCCGTTCCTGACCATCCTGGGACTTGTGCTGCTGGGCCTGATCCTGGTGGTGGGCTTTGCCAACCCGGAAAGCGCCGGACAACTGGTCGGAACGTTCATCCTGATCCTGGCCATCGCCGCCGGCTGCTTTATCAACGCCAAGTCCAAAGCCGCCCGCCACAGCACGGCGGCGAAGTAACACCTGCTCATCACAACTAAGAAGTCCTGCACAGTTTGTACTGTGCAGGACTTCTTTTTATGCCCAACTTGTACAAAGTGTTTCGTTTGAACTGTGCTGATTGCGCACAACCACAATCGGTGACTAGGGTCACAACCATGACGACCAAACCCGTGCTGGCCGCCGTCGACGACGACGCGGCCCCGCTCACGCACCATCAACTCCGTGAGCTGTACACCTTGATGGCAGCAGTCCGGCACCTGGATACCTCAGCGGTCGCCTGGCAACGCCAAGGCATCATTCCCGGCTACGCCCCGGAGCTCGGCCAGGAAGCCGCACAGGTAGGCAGCGGCTATGCCGTGGACCGGACCCGCGATTTCGTTTTCCCCACATACCGTGAAATGGGCGTTGCCCGGGCCATGGGACTGGACATGGTGGGCTACATGTCCACCCACAAAGCCACCTGGCATGGCGGCATGTACAACCCCCTGGAATCACGGTTCGCCCCCATCCAGGCAGTGGTGGCAGGATCCGTGCTCCATGCAGTCGGCTGGGCCCACGGCCAGACCCTCACCGGCCCGGGAACAGACGGACTGGGGGTGGCCATGACCTACTTCGGCGACGGCGCTTCCTCCCAGGGCGACGTCCATGAGGCCATGAACTTCGCCGCTGTCTTCAAGGCCCCCGTGGTCTTCTTCGTGCAGAACAACGGGTGGGCCATCTCGGTCCCCACCGAACGCCAGGTGGCAGGCGGCTCCGTGGCAGCCCGCGCAGCCGGATACGGCATCCCGTCCCTGCAGGTAGATGGCAACGACGTCGTAGCCGTCTACGAAGCTACCCGTTCCGCTTTCGCCCACTGCCGAGCAGGGAACGGCCCGGTGGTCATTGAGGCCATGACCTACCGGCGCGGCCCTCACTCCACAGCTGACGACCCCGGCCGCTACCGCACCCTGGAGGAGGAACGCCTGGACGCCGGCGAGGATCCCCTGGAGCGCTTCAAACAGCGCCTGCTGGCCGAAGGAGTGGCCGATGAGGCCTTCTTCGCCGAGGCCCAGTCCTTGGCTGAGCAGGAAGAAGAGGCAATCCGCGCCGGAATCGCGGACCTCGGCGCACGTCCCGGCGCGGAAATGTTCAGCATGGTCTTCCAGGAGCCCACCCCTTCCCTTCAATCCCAGGCCACCGCGTGGCGCGAGGAGTCCGAACATGTCTGAGACCATCACCGGGCTGCACCCCAACGTGGACAGCACAGCCGGCGTCGAGCACCTGTCCATGCAACAGGCCCTCAACCGGGCATTGGACGAGCTCCTGGCCGAGAATGCCAGGACCGTCATTTTCGGCGAGGACTGCGGCCGGCTGGGAGGCGTCTTCCGCATCACGGACGGCCTGCAGGCCAAGTACGGCGAGGACCGGGTGTTCGACACCCCGCTGGCCGAGTCGGGCATTTTGGGCATGTCCGTGGGCCTTGCCATGGCCGGCTTCCACCCCATTCCCGAGGTCCAGTTCGATGGCTTCGCCTATCCGGCCATCAACCAGATCATTTGCCAGATCGCCCGGATGAACTACCGCAGCCGGGGCACATTGCCCATGCCCATTACACTGCGCGTGCCCAGCTTCGGCGGCATCCGAGCGCCCGAACACCACGGCGAAAGCCTTGAGGCACTCTTTGCCCATGTGCCCGGACTCAAAGTTGTCTCCCCTGCTACCCCGCACGACGCCTACCACCTGCTCAAGTACGCCGCCACCCGCCCGGATCCGGTGATCTTCATGGAGCCGAAGTCGCGCTACTGGCAAAAGGGGCCGGTGGACGTCACCACCGCGACTCCCGGTGAGGCAATCCACGACGGTTGCACCTCCGGCGGCGGCAGCCCCACCGGCGCCCGCGTGGCCAGGGAGGGCAAGCACCTCACGCTGGTGGCATGGGGCGCCATGGTGTCCCGATGCCTGCAGGTTGCTGAACTGGCCGCCGAGGACGGGATCGACGTCGAGGTCCTGGACCTGCGCTGGTTGAAGCCGATTGACGCCGAGGCCCTGGCGAGGTCCGTCGGAAAGACGCGGCGCGCCGTCGTCGTCCATGAAGCGCCGCTGACTTCCGGACTTGGCGCCGAGGTGGCCCAACTCATCACGCAGAGCTGTTTCGCAACGCTCAAGGCGCCGGTGGAGCGGGTCACCGGCTTTGACGTGCCCTATCCCTCCGGAGACCTGGAGGACGAATACATCCCCAACATCGACCGCATCCTCTTTGGGATCCAACGCGTACTGGAGTACCGCCGTGGCTGAAATTTCGTTCCCCCTCCCCGATCTCGGCGAGGGACTCATCGAAGCAACTGTGCTGGAGTGGCTGGTTGAACCCGGTCAGCAGGTGGAACGCAACCAAGCGATCGTGGAGCTTGAGACCACCAAATCGGCCGTCGAGTTGCCCAGCCCCCAGGCAGGTAAAGTGGTGCGTATTCACGGGGCGCCCGGTGAGACCATCAATGTGGGCGAGCCGCTGATCGTGTTCGAGGTTCCGGACGACACCGCCGGGATCGTGGGCACTGTTCCGAAGGACGAAGCACCCAAGCGCCGGGTCCGCCTGAGCGCCGTACTCGATGAGGACTGAGACCATGACCGGCAGGCACACCGTGGAACAACACCGGCACACCGTGGAGGGCACCGACCCCGGCCTGTTCGTGGCCGTGCATGAATCCGCCACTGACGCCGGCTTGCGCCCTGTCCTGCTGATCCATGGCTTCTCCTCTTCCAGCAAGCTGAACTGGGAGGACAGCGGCTGGATCACTGCCCTCCAGGACGCGGGCCGCCAGGTGATCACCGTCGACCTGCCCGGCCACGGCCGGAGCCATTCCCCGGAGGATCTGGACTCATATACGCCCAGCCGCATTCGCGCGGACCTTCTGCAGATAGTGACCGACGCCGGTGCCCGGCCCCTGCGCGAGGGTGATCCGTCCACGGGGCTGGACGTCATTGGCTACTCTCTGGGTTCACGGCTGGCCTGGGAATTTGGCGCCACCCAGCCGGACTTGGTCCACCGGATCGTCCTCGGTGGCCCAAGCTCAGCGGATCCTCTGGCTGCCTTCGACCTCGCGGCCGCCCAGCGGCACCTCTCCGACGGCACGCCTGTGGAGGACGCATCCACCGCAGGGCTGCTGAGGATGGCGCAAATGCTTCCCAGCAACAACCTGTTCGCCATGTTGTCCCTCATCGAAGCCGTCAAGGGAGAACCTTTCGATCCCGCCGAAGCAGCCCCGCATATGCCCCTGTTGTTGGTGGCCGGCGAAAAGGACGAACGGGCAGCCACCATGCCGGAGCTCGCGGCCATTGCCGGTAAGCGGGGCGGACTGGTGGAAACCCTGGTGATCCCCGGGCGGACCCACACCAACGTCATCACCAGCCGTGCGTTCAAGGAAGCCGCCATCGCGTTCCTTGGCGTCTGATCCGCGGGACAAGTTTGCGCCGGGTTGGCACTTCACACCCATGTTGGGGAAAATATGGGTGTGAAGTGCCCACACGCGCGACTTCAACCACCGCGTAATCAGCGGGCCAGCCGCTCCGCGTTAAGGCTCATGCGCTCCAGCACGCTCAACGCCATGGCGTACTCGTCGATCCCGATGCCCATGGACAGGTCCTCTCGGGCGGCTTCAACAAACCGCTGGGCTTCATGGAACTTCTCCCGACCACGGTCACTAAGGACCAGCCGGTCATCAATCATGGTGATCATGCCCCGGCCAACCAACGCCGCGAGCTCCCTCTCCCGCATCCGGATATCGTTCCCCCATAAAGGACGCAAGGTTTCCTCCAGCTGGTCCGGAAGCATCGCCCCCTCGGACAGAACGCTGAGGGTTTGCCACTGACGCCGGCTGAGCTTGATCCGGGCCAGGATGCTGTCCAGCTGGGCCTCCAACGCGGCGTCGAGCCTCTTGATCCAATATCCGATGGGCTTGTTCACAAGCCCATGCTTTCAGCGGATACGCCGCCGGGCAAGGTCTGGACGGTAGGCTTGGAACGGCAACGAATTACGTGGAAGTGGAGCAGATGGGCATGCGTTTCAAGGACCGTGCGGAAGCCGGTCGACGCCTGGCTGAAGCCCTCCCCCAACTCCGGGAGCAGCCGGACACCATAGTGCTGGGCCTGGCCCGCGGTGGCGTTCCCGTGGCCGCTGCGGCAGCAAACGCGTTGTACCTGCCCTACGGTGCCATCCTGGTACGCAAGCTTGGCATCCCCGGCCGCGACGAGACCGCCTTCGGCGCCCTGGCGTGGTCACAAGGGGATGTTCTCCGGATCGTCAACAGGCCACTGAAGGAACTTATCCTCGCCCACGGAATCTCCCAGTCCGCGCTGGATGCGGTGGAGGCACACGAACGGTCCGAGCTGCTCCGGCGTGCGCAGGCCTATCCTGGCACCGGGCACGATCTTCGCGGAAAGACGGTGGTGCTGGCCGACGACGGACTGGCCACCGGGGCCACCATGCGGGCGGCCGTGGAAGCTGTTCGTTCAGCCGGGGCACGCACGGTCATTGCCGCCGTGCCTGTCGCCTCATTGGAAGCCTCGACGTCGCTGGCCCGGGTCTGCGACTTTGTCATGGCATTGCACACACCCGGAAAGTTCCATGCTGTTGGCGCCTTCTACGAACACTTCGGGCAGTTGACCGACGCCGACGTCGTCAGCCGGCTGGAAGGTGCCGGGGCCGGCCGGCGCCCCTAGCGGCCGTCGTTCTCCAACGCACAAGCGGGTGCGGTCCGTTGTGGACCGCACCCGCTTTGCAGTTTCCCGAATTAGTGGTGGACGCTGTAGCCCAGCGGCCGGCCGCGGGTTTCCTTGGCGAGGATCACGCCCACGGCGGAGATGATGCACAGCCCCATGATGTACAAGCCCACCGAACCGGACCACTTGGTGGAGTCCAGGAGAGCCTGGGCGATCAGGGGTGCGAAGGCACCGCCCAGGATGGCACCCAGGGCGTACCCGATGGAGATGCCGGAGTAGCGGACCTGCGCAGGGAACATCTCGGCGTACATGGCGGACATTGGACCGTAGGACAGACCCAGGCCGATCGTCAGGACGAACAGGGCGGTTCCGTAGAGCACGATGTCCTTGGAATCGATCAACACGAACATTGGAATCATCCAGGCGAAAACCAATCCATAGCCGATCAGGAAGGTCTTGACGCGTCCGATCTTGTCCGACAACCAGCCACCCACCATGGTGAAGATGAGCCAGCCGAACGAGGCAACGGTGGTGGCGAGCAGAACCTGCGGGGTGGGCATCTTCAGCGTACGTGTGGCGTAGGAGATGAAGAAGGCAATCAGCAGGTACCCGGCGGCGTTGTTGGCAATGAAGATCAAAGCGGCGAGAACAACTTCCTTCTTGTTCTTCCGGAAGAGCTCACCCAAGGGCGCCTTGCTTTCAGCCTTGCGCTGGGCAATCTCCTTGAAGACCGGGCTCTCACCGACGGCGCGGCGGATGAGGTAGCCCACCACGATCAGGACTACGGACAGCAGGAACGGCACACGCCATCCCCATGAGGCGAATTCTTCCTTGGACATGGCCGTCTGAAGGATGAACAGCAGGCCGGTGGCCAGGATCATGCCGATGGGCACACCGATCTGCGGGTAGGCGCCGAAGAGTCCGCGCTTTTTGACCGGTGCGTGCTCCACGGCCATGAGGGCGGCACCGCCCCACTCACCGCCTGCGGAGAAGCCCTGGACCACGCGGAGCGTGATCAGCAGCACCGGAGCCCAGACGCCGATGGTGGCGTAGGTGGGCAGCAAGCCGATCAGGGCGGTGGCTGCACCCATCATGACCAATGTCATGACCAGGACGGCTTTACGGCCCATCCTGTCGCCGAGGTGTCCGGCGACGAATGCCCCGAGGGGACGGAACAGGAAGCTGATGCCGATCGTGGCGAACGACAAGAGCTGGGCGACTCCGGGGTTGGACTTCTCCAAGGGAGAGAGGAACAGCGGTGCCAGCAGTGTTGCCGTGAGTTGGGCGAAGATGAAGAAGTCGTACCACTCAATGGTGGTGCCTACCAGCGTCCCGGCCAGTACCCGGCGCTCTTCGCGCTTACTGCTGGGTCCTGACTGGGAGTCGACAGTGGAAGTTGCGGTCATTGGAACTCCATGGGGTGAGAGTGACTGGTCGGCATTTGACTTGCATTAACCGACAGAACGGTCAGTTAGGAAAGAATACTACATTCTGTGACCCAAAGCACAGCCCTCGGGAAGTTCGCACCAACATAGGATGGTTCGCATGAATCCCCGCAGCGATGTCCACCCTCCAACGGAAGCGGCGGCACAAGCACCGCCGTCGCAAACCTTGTCACGGGGAATCCGCGCCTTGGAGATCCTCGCGGCCGCCGACCATCCACTGACCATTGCCGAGCTCACCGAAGCGCTCGGGGTGCACCGCTCCGTGGCCTACCGGATTCTCCGGACCCTGGAGGACCATTCCCTCCTGGTGCGCGATGACTCCGGGCGGGTACAACCCGGGCCCGGGCTGGCAGTCCTTGCCAGTGGCGTCTCCCGGAACCTGCAAACCGCCGCACTGCCGGAACTGACCCAACTCGCCAACACCTTGCACATGACGGCCTTCGTGGCCGTCTGGGACCATCAAGAGTGCGTCACCCTGGTCACCGTTGAACCGCGGCACGCCGGCGCTGCGCTGGCCCAGCACCCCGGAAGCCGCCACCCGGTCAGTACCGGCGCTCCCGGAATCGCCATTCAATCCACCATGACCGAAGAACGCTGGCAGCAGATGGGCGCCGGAAACCCCTACCGCCCCGAAGCCCATCAGGCGCGCCGCCTGGGCTACGCCACCAGCCACGACGAAGTCATCGCCGGACTGTCCTCCATTGCCGCCCCCATCAGGGTCCCCGGCGGACGGCCCGCCGCGATCGCCGTCGTCTATATCCGCCTGGACCAAGACCCTGACGCCGTTGGCCAAGCACTGGCGGCCAGTGCGGCACGCATTGAGAGCCAGCTGGCTTGAACCTTTCCGTGCAGGTCAAGTGGCGTGCCCCACAGCACAAGACCGGCAGCAACGGGAACTGAATACTCGAAAGAAGGACCGGACATGCCGTCCGGTCCTTCTTTCGAGCCCGAGAAGGAACCCATGAGCCTGAATCTCCTAGACACCTCCAACTGGCTGCCGTTGGACGGCCTGGCCCCCGGCTTCGACGCCAACAAGGCGCCCACCGTGCAGGACCTGGCAGGAAAGCAGTTCTCCCTCAGCAATGACGGCGGCCCCATGACGTTCAGCTTCGATGACGAAGAAGTTCAGTGGGCTGCGGCCGGCCAGTCAGGAACCGCACCCTATGAGGCCTTCCTGGTGGCCGAGGAACTGTACTACGTCCAATGGCAGAGCACCCAGGATCCCGGACTCGCCGTTTCCCTGGTCCTGGACCTGCTGCACGGCAGGGCGCTGTACATTGGTGCCGCACTGGGCAGGGCAACAGCGTCGAGTGTGGCCGTCCAGCACGATTTCCGCCCCGGGACGCTCGATGGCCACCATCCCACGGGGGCCGAAATTTCAGAAAGCAACGCACTCATTGGGCGGCGCGTTGAATGGGTCTACAGCGAATCCCACGCCTATGAGCACATCTATCTCAGCCCCACCTGGTACACCTGGCAATGCCTGGCAGGTCCCGAGCGCGGATTGGCGGACACGGACTCCAATACCGTCTTTCAGATCCGCCCCGGAATCTTCGTCTTCACGTGGCGCGAGAAAGTCATACCGTGCGGATCGGTGACCATTGCGGACCACCGTGATCCCCATGCCATCCGGTCCCACGGCAGTCTCTTCGGTTGGGACGAGGCGGGCATCGCGCCGGTGCACTTCACTTTCGGCGCTCACGGCCGGCTGATCAGCATCAGCCGGCACAGCCCCGGGCTCAACCCGGCGATGGGAATCTAGCTCCACGGAAACAGGACAAGGAAGCCCCGGCGGGCGAAACAACCGCCGGGGCTTCCTTCTGGATCAAGGACAGTTCTCAGTCTTCGGAACCATGGCCGATCCGGGCGTACAGTGCAGGCTGCGAGCGCCGGAGACGCAGGCCCCAGATGAGTCCAACAACTCCGGGCAGCAGCACCAGCATCGGCAGGACAAACGAGGCGGCCGTTGACTCGGTTTGCCCCAGCAGGACGTTGAAGTTGGCCATGATGAGCACAAAGACGATCGCCAGGAGCACGAACCCCAGGCCGGGAGCGATCACCCTGACCCACAGGCTTGCCCCGTGCTGCTGGCGGCGGAAGAATCCGATCACTGCCACAGAGACCACGGCCATCAACAGCACAAGCCCCATGGCACCACTGTTGGTGAGCCAGGTAAACATGGTCAGGACGGGATACAGCTCGCCCATTTCCGAGCCGGAGCCGGCAATGGCAAAGGCAATGGTTACGACGACGGCAATGACCGTCTGTGCCAGCGAACCGGCAAAGGGTGCCCCGCTGGCGGCCCGCACCTTGGCCAGCGCCGACGGCAGGACACGCTCTCGTCCAAGGGAGAAGAAGTAGCGGGCTACGGCGTTGTGGAAGCTGACGAGTGCGGCGAAGAGGCTGGTGACAAAGAGGATCTGGGCAATGTCGCTGAGCAGGACGCCGCCATGGGTGCCCAGGAAGGCGAAGATCATGTCAGGCCCATTGGTGGTGGCCGCCTCAATCACAGCGGAGGGGCCGGCGCCTACGGTCATGGCCCAAGCGGAGATTGCGTAGAAGACAGCGATGATGCCAACGGCCGAGAACGTTGCCCGGGCCACGGTGCGTTTGGGGTCCTTGGCCTCTTCACCGTAGATGGCCGCGGATTCGAAACCCATGAAGGCGGCAATACCGAAGGAGAGGACTGCTCCAACCCCGGGAACGAACAGGCTTTCGGGGCTGAAGGTTGCTGCGCTGATGCCTTCGGGCGCTACTGCGAGGCTGATGACGTCGTAGGCAATGACCACCAGGAACTCCAGGGCGACCAGGACGCCCAGCACCTTGGCGGACAGATCCACCCTGTTCACTCCCAGCCATCCGACGATTGCGATGCACACCAGCACAGGAATCCACCACGGCACGCTGATACCAAGCCGCGCGGACAACAGCGATGAGACGGTGAAGCCGAACAAGCCGTAGATGCCCACTTGCATGAGGTTGTAGGCCATGAGGGCAATCAGTGATGCCCCCACACCGGCCGGCCTGGAAATGCCTTGGGCAATGTAGGCGTAGAACGCCCCGGCGTTGGTGACGTAGCGGCTCATTGCGGCGTAACCGACAGCGAACAAAGCCAGGATTGCGCCCAGGATCAGGAAGGACAGTGGGACACCGGTGACCCCGGTAACGGCGAAGGTGGTGGTTACTCCACCCGCGAGCACGGTCAGCGGTGCCGAGGCCGCGATAATCATGAAGGTTACTGCCGGTACGCCCAGACGCCTCCTGGTGCCTACGGCTCCAGCGGCCTTGCCTTTGACGGGGTTGTCCACGCTCATAGTGTGCTCCTGCCTCGGTGCCACGGGAGATTGCGCGGCACGATGTCTGTCATTCCGCAATCTTCCACCGCATGGTCCCTGCGTGACTTGTCTCACACGGCAGGGTGTTTGTCGGAGCACGCAAGCACGGACGCACGGGGCGCCCGGTGTAGAATCGTGGGCAAGCTCACGTCCGCACAACCGGGCATTCCCGGCATCAGTGGCAGCGGCGCCGCGGGCCACTTAGAAGGAGTTCGATGACCGTCGCGGCTGATACGGGCCCCGCAACCGTGGAAACCATCGTGGCGGAGTCGTTCCAGGAGTGGAGCAAGGCGATCTCCACCTCCTTTGTGCCACTGCTGGCAACGGGTCCGGTCAGTTCCTCGTTCCAGGCAGCGTCCTTCCACGGAACAATGCGGGCACGCGTGCTGGGACAAATCTCCGTAGTGGAAATTACCGCCGGTCCCCACACTGTCCAGCGCACACCGGAACTGATTGCCAAGTCAGCAGGACGCTTCTTCAAACTCAGCATCCAATTGGCGGGATCGGGCCGCCTGGTTCAGGACGAACGCGAGGCCGTGCTGCTCCCCGGCGATCTCTCCATCTACGACACCTCCCGCCCGTACCAACTAACGTTCGACGACGACTTCCGCACTTTGGTGCTCATGTTCCCGCACGTCCTGCTGGACTTGCCCGCTGAAGCGATGGGACATGTGACGGCCTTGCGCATTCCGGGCGATGAGGGCCTGGGCGAACTCATCAGCCCCTTCCTGGTCAAGCTGGCCGATAACCTCGAAGCCCTCTCCGGCACCAACGGGCTCCGGTTGGTCCACAACGCCCTGGACCTGGTCACCACGCTTTTCAACGGTGAACTCGATCAACTGATCGAGACAGGGAGGGATCCGCACCTGCTGCTGTTGGGCCGAATCCATGACTACATCGAGGCCAACCTCGGTGACCCCGAGCTCTCCCCCGGGACCATTGCCGCTGCCCATTACATTTCCACGCGGCATCTGCACGACCTCTTCCAGGAAATCGGGACCACGGTGGCGTCCTCCATCCGGCAACGGCGACTGGAACGTTGCCGGCGGGACCTCAGGGATCCGGTGCTGGCGGATCGAGCTGTCACGGCAATCGCGGCGCGGTGGGGCTTCACCGATGCCGCCCATTTCAGCCGCATCTTCCGCGCAGCTTTCGGGAATTCCCCCACCGGATACCGCAGCGAACCCCGGTAGCTGGAGTTACGCCTGAGGCCTGCTTTTCATCACCAAGGATGTCAGGACGCCGAGCACCAGAAGGCCCGCCGCGGCTGCCATCGAAACCACGAAGGCCGCACCGGGCCCCTGTGTCTGGGCCAATTGCCCCGCCAGGTAGGCACCTAACGCGGTACCTGCAACGATTCCACTTGCCAGGGCCGTCATGACTGTGGCCATGCGACCCGCCGGCGCCACCACTCCGCCGATGCTGAACACGGTGACCATCACCGGGCCCACGGGAATACCCAGGATCAGCAAGACAAAGACCATTGGCCAGATACCGGCGGGCAACAGGAGCAGGAACGACAATGCTGACATCGCAAGTGCAGCCGCGACCCAACGGGAGGCCAAGCTGAACCGTTGCGGCCAAAAGGCTACGGACAGAGCCGCCACAGCGGAACTCAGACCCATCACGGCATACAAAAGACCTGCGATCTCGGCCGTTGCGTACTGCGCTGAATAGGCGCTCAGCGCGTTTTGGGTCGCCCCGAAAAAGGTACCCATGCACACCATGGCAAGGACCGGAACGGCCACTACTGCTCCAGCCCAACGGTTGCGCCGCTGCGGACCCGTTTGCGCAGCCCCATCACCGGAAGGCACGACGCCGGGCGCCGGCTTGCGGGGTGCGGGAACCACTGCATGCTGGCTGGGGTGGACGGCGAAAGCCGGCACCAATGTGATGGTCATGACCGCTGCCAGGGCCAGTGGCAGCCACGGCGCCACCATGCTGGCCAGGACACCCACCAACGCAGGTCCGAGGACGAACGTCACTTCGTCAGCGGTGCCCTCATAGGACAACGCGGTATCCAGATCGGCACGGTTTGATGCCACGCTCTTGCTTCCACTGGTGGCCGAGGGGGAAAGGTTGCGGGTGGTCAGTGCCATCCAGCGGACCCTTGCCATCGGACCAACCTGCGGGCAGCTCGCACCGGCCATGAAAGCCGCCACCAGGACGACTGCGGCATCACCTGCCGAACCGTAGGCCGGGGTGAGGTACGCCGCGGCAAGCAATCCGGCAACAGCCAATGCGTTGATGACCGCGGCCACGAGAAGCACTATCCGCTGACCTGCGCGATCAGCCAGGGAACCAAGGACCGGCGCGCCAAGGGCAGAACCGATGCCAACAGCCCCGGCAGCCATGCCGCCAATGGCGTAGGACTGGCTGACGGCGGTGACCAGTGTCAGGGTTCCGACGGTGAGCATGGCCAGGGGAAGCCGGGCGAAGAGGCCCAAGGGCAGGAAACCAGGTCCTGCCAACTCGGGAAGCCGCGCGAAACGGCCAGGCAGGCGTGATGGGCGTGAGGTCGCAGAAGGGAGGGGCTGGGAGGCCACTGAAGATTTTTCCATTAATCCGGGTTCGCTAAAGGATGCGCATCGTCCCTCCTCCCGATGCGCGCGACCCGGTGTAACGGGTTAAGTCTATCGGATATGTCCTAGGCCGGCACCGCTTCAGCGATGCGCACCGTGGATCCGTGCCGGCCTTTGACTACTTGCACCTGGCTGGTGATGCGTTGCTTCATCTCGGCCACGTGGCTTACCAGGCCAACAACCCTGCCTCCATCACGCAGTCCTTCCAAAGCATCCATCACTTGCTCCAGTGCTTGCTCGTCGAGGCTGCCGAAGCCTTCATCGACGAACAGCGTCTCAATATCCACGCCACCGGCCTCCTGCTGGACAACATCGGCAAGGCCGAGGGCAAGGGACAGCGAGGCCATGAAAGACTCCCCGCCGGAAAGGGTCGAGGTGTCGCGGTGCTGGCCGGTCCACTCATCCACCACTTCCAGACCCAGTCCCGACTTCGCACCCCGTGCTGCCTTGGCGTCAGTGTGCTGCAACGTGTATCGGCCATCGCTCATGGCGACAAGCCGCTCCGAGGCGGCGATGGCCACTTGTTCCAGTCGCGCGGCCAGAACATACGTGTTCAGGCTCATCCGGTAACTGTTGTCACCGGCTCCCCGCACCGTGTCTGCCAACTCTGCCAGCAGCCGGGCCTTTTTCCGCGGCTCCTTGCCCGACTGGGCGAGCACCCCGTACTCAGCCCTGAGCCGGACAACAGCTTGGACCGACTTTCCAGCCAACCCTGCTGCAACGGCGGCCTCACGTGCTTTGTCGGCAGCCTCGGCAGCCAACTGTTCCAGGCCGTCAAGTTCCGCCTCTGGCAGGGGAAGCTCGCCAATGCCCGCTTCCTTCGCGGCCAGGACCAGGTCCTCACCGGCAAACAGCTCGTCGAGCCGGGAAGACTCAGCGTCGAAATCGGTGAGGTCCTTTTCAAGGCCAACAACATCGGCCGGCGGCAGGAGTTCACGACGTGCTTCCTCCGCAGACCCGAATCCGGATTCCGGCAACGCGCGGTCAAGGGAGGCAAAGGCATCCGCCTGCGATTGTGCTGCGCTTTCGATGTCCCGATCAGCATCAGCGGCCTGCTGCAGCAGAGTGCGTTCAGCCGACAGGGCCTCCAACCTTTCGCGCAGGCTCTTGAAGCCACCCCTCAAGCCGGAGAGTTCGGTTTCCAGTTCAGTGAGTTGTTCCTCGAACAACCCCACCTCGGAAGCTGCCTGGGCAGCGGCCGAGAGGGAGCCGGCGCGTTCTTCCTCCACCAGTGCGATGCGCCGGTCAAGGGACTTGTGACGGCTCCGCAGCACCTCCAAGGAAGCTTCTGCCTTTCGGGCCTCCGAGAGGGCCTTCCTGGCATCCTCACGCTTCGTCCCGGCGTCGGCGGCGTCCGCAGAGCCTCCTTGTGCTTTCAGGCCGGCGAGAACCTGGGCTGCCGCGGAGACCTGCTCTGCAAGCTTGGCCTCGGCTTTCTCGCAGGTATCGAAAAGCTCCTTCAGCTCTTCCTCTTCCTGGGCGAGCGAGAGGGCCGAACGTACTGCGGCAGCTGGGTTAGGGTGGTCCGTGCTGCCGCATACGGCACATGGCGAACCGTCTTCCAAGGCTGCTGCCAGCTCTCCCGCCGCATTGGCAAGGCGCAACTCCCTCAGATCGAGCCACTGCTGGCGGGCATCCTGGGATACGGTCCGGGCACGGAGATGTTTCCCGGTGATGTCCTCCAAATCTTCGGCAGCAGTGGCGTGGCGGGCCACAATCTCCACCAGTTCGGTGGCCGCCGCAGCTTCCCTTTCCAGCTCTGCCAGCTTCCCTGCTACAGGTTCGAGGACCGTAATCTGCGACTCCACATCAGCCGCTTCGTCGCGAAGCTGGTCCAATGCGGAGCGTGCCGCTTCAGCTGCAGCAGCATGTTCGGCCGACGCTGCGCGTTTGGCTGAAAGCCGTGTTGCGATACCTTCCAGGCGCTGCTCATCGGGAAGACGTGCCTCCAGCACGGCGCAACTTGCCTTGACGCTCTCCAGGGATGTGGCAGGGTTCTGGGGGTCAATACCGGCTGCGTCCAATTTTGCGCGAATACCGGCCGCTAGCCCAGCGACAGCCTCGACTTTGCGGGCTGCCGAATCCACGGCATCCAATTGGCCGCTAAGAACGGCGGCACGCCGATGCCGGCCGAGCCTTTCCCTGTTCTCCTGCGCGCGGGGAGCGGCCAACTCCAAAAGGACCCGCCGCTGCATCGCAGCGGCGAGACGCCCGTGGCGCGCAGCCTTGTCCTGTGATTCCACGGCTTTGGCTGCGAGTCGCGTGGCCAAAAACCCGGCTTCTGCGGCATGGTCCTGACGGCGCTGCCACTCGGCCGTGGCTTCGTCCTCCACCCCGGCCAGCCATTCCTCGGGATCTTGCCCTGCGACGATGGTGGCAGAGGCACCTTCGGAATCCCCCGGCCCGGCCTGGGTTGTCCCCAGCTGTTGCCGTTCGGCGGCAACCCTGTCCAACAGCATGGTCAGTTCCGCTGTGTTCTCCTGGACGGCCCCGGCAGCGAGAACGGCCTGCCGAGCCAGATGGCGCTCAACAGCTTCAAAGCGCTGGGTGCCGAACAGTTTTTGGAGCAGTTCCAATCGGTCCCCTGCCTTGGACCGGAGGAAGGCGGCAAAATCACCCTGTGGCAGCATGACTACCCTGGTGAATTGCTCCCGGTCCATTCCCAGGACGTCGGAAAGCTCGGCCCCTACTTCATCATTCCTGGAGGATTTCTCTTCCCAGGTGCCCTTCACCCTTTCGCGGAGCAGCGTCTTGGCCTGTTGCGTGGTGAAGCCGTTGCGCCCACGGGCGCTGGGCCGATCCCACGCGGGCGAGCGCGTTACTTCGAAACGCCTTCCACGAGCGGAGAACTCACACACCACGCGTGGTTCCGCGCCCGGGGCCGCGTGGTCGCTGCGGAGCCTTTTTCCTTCCTGCCGTGCACCCGGGACGGAGCCGTAGAGGGCAAAACAGATGGCATCCAGGATGCTGGTTTTCCCGGCACCGGTAGCGCCGTTCAGCAGGAAGAGGCCCTGGGCACTCAGTTGGTCGAAGTCGATGTGCTGGGGCGTGGCAAAGGGACCGAAGGCTTCGATGTCCAAACGATGGATTCTCACAGCTCCGCTTCCTCCAATCGCACAGCTTCAAGGGCTTCCTTGAGGGCGGTTTCCTCGGCCTCGCCTGAAGCGCGTCCCCGGACATGTTCCAGGAAGCCGCAGCAGACGTCGAGGTCGTCTTCGGCCTCGGCGAGCCGGCTGCTGTAGCTGGTCTTGGCCACGGCTTCGCCGCCTTCGGGGTCGAAGGCCAGAACCAAGGTGTCGGGGAAACGGGTTCGCACCCTCTCCATCGCCTGGGCGGGGCGTTGTGCATCCGTCAACGTGATCTGGCAGTAAGCAGCTTCCGCCCATGCATGCTCCCCTGACGCCATCAGGTCATCCAGCGTGCCGCGCAGGATGGCCAACGGTTTGGGAGCTTCCCACAAAACCTCGTCGACCTTCACTTCACCGTCGGCGTCGATGTCCACCAGCCAGGCGCCCTTGCGGTGCTTGGCCTCGGAGAAAGAGTAGGCCAGCGGCGAACCTGAGTATCGGACGTTCGGCGCAAGTTCCTGGCGGCCATGAAGGTGCCCCAGTGCGGTGTAGGCGAAGCCCTCAAAAAGATCCAATGGAACAGCCCCCAGTCCGCCGATGCTGAGGTCCCTCTCGCTGTCCGAGGTGATGCCTCCGCTGGCGAAAGTGTGGGCGAGGACTACAGGGTGGACCGGTCCGTTTTCCCGGCGGCGCTCCACATCACGCCGAATGCGTTCCACAGCCTCCAAGGTGACATCGAAGTGGTTGGCAGTTTCGACGCCCATCCGTTCAGCCACCAGCCGGGGCTCCAGATAGGGAATCCCGTAAATGGCCACGTCCCCGCTGCCAGGGTCCGGCCCCAATGGCATGACCACCGGCACGTCCAGGTCCTCAACCCGGGTCCGGAGGTGCACTCCCCCACGCTCCAACAGCCGGGACGCAAAGCCCAACCGGATGGCGGAGTCGTGGTTGCCGCTGGTCAAAACCACGGCGGCACCTGCATGGGAGATCCGGACCAAGGCATCATCGAGGAGTTTCACCACGTCCAGGCCCGGCAAGGCGCGGTCATAGACATCACCTGCGATCAGGACGACGTCAACGGATTTGGCCTGGACAACCGATACCAATTGGTCCACGAAGTCGCGCTGGGCTTCAAGCATGCCAACGCCGTGAAATGACCGGCCGAGGTGCCAATCCGAAGTGTGAAGTAACCGCATAATCCCAAGTTAACCGGGGGCACCGACAATAAAGCGGAGGCGGGCCGTCCGGCGTCGATCCTGTCCGGCAGTCAGCCCTTTTTACCGTCGAAGAAATCACGGGCATCATCTGCGGCGGCAGCAGGGGCAGGTGCCCGGCTGACCGTGCTCTTGCCCGGCGAAGCGTCCTGGACCTTGGCATCAGCGGTTTCGGCCGCCTCTACCGTCACATCCTGGTCGGTATCGAATTCATCGTGGACTCCGTCAACAGCGCCCGCCTGCTCATCCGTGGTCCCGGCACCGTTGGCGGCGGTAAGGCCCTGGAAACCACGGAAGACGAGACCGGCCAGCGCCGCGCCCATCAGCGGTGCCACCCAGAAGAGCCACAGGCCCTCAATGGCCCAAGGTGAACTGAAGAAAGCCTGGGCCGTTGCCCGTGCGGGGTTGAAGGGAAGGTTGCCCAGGACCTGCCCCAGCTGGAGCAACACCACCATGGCAAGGCCTACGGCGAAGGGAGCCACTGCGGGAACAGCCCGGCGGCCGTCGGTCGCTCCGAGGAAAACCGCAACAAGCAGGGCAGAACCAAGGATTTCAACCATCAGGACCCCCGCCATCTGCGTTTGGGCCGGTGCGTGCTCCCCGAAGCCAGGAGCCACCACGTCGAAGGCAGCGCGGGCGTTCGTCAGCACGGGGACGGTGGTCACCACGAAGTACACGAGGGCAGCACCAGCGATGCTTCCAACGATCTGGGCCGCCAGGTAGGCCACGGCAGCGATGGCCCGGATCCTGCCCGCAACCAGGTTGCCGAGGGTGATGGCCGGATTGAAGTGGCCACCGGACACATGCCCGAAGGCCAGCATGGCAACTGTCACTGTCAGGCCAGCCGCCAGGGCAACCGGGACAGGTGCCCCGCCCGGGTTGGAGAAAATCCCGACACCCACCGCCACGACGACAATGAACATCGATCCCAATGCCTCAGCCGACAAGCGGGCAAAAAGCCCCGGTTGGGGTTCGGAAGTGGCCTGAACAGGAGAGGTCATGTCGAATGTGTCCTTAACGTTGGTCAGGGAGGCGTCCCGGCCGGCCCCGAAGCGTGCTGCGCGCACTTGTCCAGTGCTGCTTGCTGCCCGGCGCATCCTTGGCGCAGGTACGCCGTTTGGAAGTCCAAAGCTCTGAGCATTGTGCCAGCCGAGTCTGGGCGGTTGCTGAATCCTGCCTTCGAGCTTAGCCGCCCAAAGCTATGGCGGCGATCGCAGTTGCACCAAGGCACACCACGGCCACGGTGCTGACCAGGACCAACTGCGGGGAAGCAGCGGCGTTCCCGGCCTGGAGCTGGCGTGATCGAATCCACACCACGGAGGCGAGGACGACGGTGGCAAGAGCTGACATGAGCGCACAGAGGCCTTGGTAGTCAAGCCCCGGGAGCCCGGGGGCAAGGGTGCCCGTGGACGGCTCCGACGTCAACCAACTCCGCCAAATGAAAAGGTCCACCACCACCAGGGAGATCAGGGTCCGGCGCCACGCCAGCGTGGTCCGCTCCGGTTGAAGGCCGGGATCGCGGACGTCGGCACTCAAGGGATGTCCTTTATCACCGGGCCACCAGGATCAGTACCGCGAAGGCGAAGGCTGCCAAGGCAACCACTATGGTCATGAACAACATGACACGGGAGAAGGGAAGCGCTTGATCGTTGCGCATTGCCGCTTCCATGTGCCCCCACCGGCGGTAGGACAAGGCGGCCAAACCTGCGCCGACCAATGCCAAAAGGACGCAAAGGACCAGCCGAACCGGAGCCGGCGCGATGTTGGGAGCCAGCTGGTCAACTGCTACGGCGCCGGCAAGCAGGGCCAGGGAGGTACGGATCCAGGCGAGGAAAGTGCGTTCGTTGGCAAGCGAGAACCGGTAATCAGGTGTCTTGCCGGATCGTCGCCAAGCAGGTTCACGCACGCAGGTTCCTCCAAGGTTTCATCGGTGCCGGGCAGCTTCCCCACCATATCAGCGGGCGTTCGCGGGCACGGTAAGTTACTGGCATGAGTGTTGAACCTTCCTCCCGTGTAGCGCCGTCCTTCGAATCCCGTGTCCATGGCTCACTTTTAGGTGGCGCGCTGGGTGATTCCCTTGGCTATGCTGTGGAGTTTGAATCCATCGAAGCGATCCGTGCAAAGTACGGCCCTGCCGGCCTGATTGGCTTTGGACAGCTCGACGGCGGCAGCCACTTCTCGGACGATACCCAGATGACGCTCTACACCGTTGACGGCCTGGTCGAAGCCCTTGAATGGGCCAACGATGGCGTGGCTGCGGACGAAATCGCCTGCCTGTGGCTTGCCTACCTGCGGTGGCTCAACACCCAGGACGTCGCTGTTTCCTCCTCCGCACCCGCACCCCAACCCCGGTGGATCGATGCCCAGGAAGTGCTCCGGCACCGCAGGGCACCCGGGAATGCCTGCCTGAGCGGCCTGGCTACCGGGGAGATGGGCACGGTAGCCCGTCCGGTGAATCCTGATTCCAAGGGATGCGGCACGGTGATGCGTTCAGCACCCTTTGGACTGGTCCCCCACATCCCGCGGGAGGCTGTCTACAAGCTGAGTTCCGACGCTGCTTCATTGACACACGGACATCCTTCAGCGCGGCTTAGCGCAGCGGCCTTCAGCTTATTGATCCACAACATCGTGGCCGGAAGCGGCATCCTTGATGCCGCAACCGCAGCCCTCAGCTACGTAAACGGTGTTCCCACCAAAGCGCCGGAACTTGGCGAGCGGCTGGAGGCTGCCCTGCAGTTGTCGCAGCAATCCCCCGTCCTGAAGCCCGAAGAGCTCACCGCAGCGCTCGGTGAGGGCTGGGTCGCCGAGGAGGCACTCGCCGTCGGACTGTACTCCGTGCTGGCCACGAGTGGCGCTTCACCAGCGGAGCACTTCGGCAATGCTGTGGCCGTTGCCATCAACCACAGCGGTGACAGCGACTCCACCGGATCCATCGCCGGCAACATCCTGGGGGCCTTCTACGGCGAAGAATGCCTCCCTGCCGACTGGCTCGCCGCCCTGGAAGCCCCCGAGGTCATCCGTGGTATGGGAGAGAGGCTTCTGGCCGTCACTACCGGATAACGGGAGCTATGAGCTGCGAAGCGCCACGTTGTTGCAGGCCTCGCAAACAGCCTCGGGAATGATGCCGCGGCGCTGCAGGAAGCCGAAAATTGCGCAGCCCAGGCAAAAGCCGGCGAACGCCTCCAGCGAGGCCGCCACGATCAAAATAGCCAGCAGGACCCAGGCAGCGAGCTGGTGGCCGGTGAAGAACAGCACGACGGCGGCACTGGTCAAGGCGGCGCCAATGCCCTGGGCAAAGCGCTTGGGCGGGCCGGCAACGAGCTTCACGTGCCCGATCCTGGGTGCGAGCACTTTAACCGAAAGCAGCGCGAGCGGGGAAACACGGGGACCAAAAAGCACGCGGAGCCAAAAACCTGTGGCAAGTACCGCCAAGCCCCATCCCCAGCCCGTCACGAGTGTTGCCCCGGCCAGAACCACCACGAGCCCGGCGGTGATGCGGGCAGCGTAGTCGTTCACGGGATTGGGGAACGCGAAAACGGCACGCCAATCAGTCCTGCGGTGTGATTCAGCCCCTGCAGCATCATCGTGCCCACGCAACTGCAACGGGTGAAAGGGAAGCTTGGTCATCCACCAAGGCTAGGAGCGCAGTTCATCGGGCGGGAAGCATTGTTGCGCAGTGTGACCATTGCCGTGTCCATTCCCGCCGTCCGCGGTCAGGGCTTAGCCCCCGCCCACCATCTGCAGGAATTCGCCTTCGGAGACAACCTCGATTTGTTGGCCCTTGGCATGGAGCTCCAGCACCCGCTTGGCTTTGCCCGTGAGTCGACCGGCACGCAGGTCCCCGGCCACAAAACCGTCGCCGACGATCAGCACGGTGGTCCTTGCCGTCACCCTGCTCTCGGGCCGGGCTCCCATCTCCGCGGCACGCACTTTGGCTTCAGGCCGGGTGATGGCAAGATCCCCGGTGAAAACCACAGTCTGTCCGTACAAGGGGTGCCCGGGCTCCGCGCTGGGATTCGGTAAGGGATTGGGGCCTTCCTCGGGCCAGGCCGACCATCCACTGGGACCTCCGGCAGCACGGTCCGGCGCAGCTTCACCAGCGCCTCCCATCCTGGCTGCGAGCGCAGAACGGGTGGCTTTGGAAAGACCTTGGGAGGGATCGAACGCAGGCTGCTGGGGAAGGTTAAGGCCCAAGGAGAGATACAGTTCGGCGATGCTGTTCGCGTTGTTCCGCCGGGCGATGTCCACCAGGATTCCAGCGCAGGCCCGGGCATCCTCCGCCGCATCGTGGTGGTTGACCAGGGGCACCCCGGCTTCTTCCGCGGCGTACGGCAGGGAGTTGGACACCAGGGAGTAGCAGCGCCGGGAAAGCATGACAGTGCAGACATAGTCATAGGCGGGGCCGGCGAGCCCTGATACTTCGAGGCCGGAACGGATGACTCCGAGGTCGAAGGCTGCGTTGTGGGCTGCGAGGACGTCACTGCCGATGAACGCACCGATTTCGGGAAAGAGTTCACCGAACCGTGGACGGCCGGCAACGTCTTCGGCCCTGATCCCGTGGATGCGGGTGTTGTGGAACTCAAAGTGGTCGTGGTTCTCCGGGGGGCGCATCAACCAGGACGCTTCTTCCACCACGACTCCGCCGCGGACTTTGCTCAGGCCCACCGAACACGGCGACCCCCGGAAGCCGTTGGCTGTTTCAAAGTCGATCGCCGTAAAGTCCAATGCCACTGGACAAGGTTACAGCCGGCAAAGGCCGCCCCTGCCGATTTCCGCGGCGGGGCGGCCTCTCCAGGCCAGTATTGTGGCGAACGCTACACGTTGACCTCTATGGGGTGGCTTTGCGAAGGGTTGTGTAGGAGCCGGCAGCCAGGACCACACACAGCAGCGCTGCCCAGCCGCTGATGCTCAGGGGGCTCTGCTGGGCAAACCAGGCCCCAATCGCTCCCCACCATTGAAGCAAGGTGGACAAGGCGGCCACACCAATCAGGAGCAGCCCGGTACCCAGGGTCGAGATTAACGTCCCGGTGGTCCCCCAGCGCTTGAAGACCGTGGCGAACCAAAACCCGATGATGAACATGAACATCATCACCACGAAGAAGAACGCGGCAGTGGAGTACCACGGACCGTCCGTGACCCACGGGATGTTGAAGAAGTAGCCGTAGACACCCCAGCCATTGGTGGCTTTTTCAATGACGCCGCCGAGCATGTAGAGCACCGTCATGCCCACCGCGATGAGCGAGAACAAGCCCAGGGTTCCCAGGTAGAAAGCCTTGCGGCTGATGCTCAGTCCTTGGGAAAACGGGAACACCAGGGTCATGCTCTGGATTCCCAGGACCAGGAAGTACCACAGGGGCGCCTGGCTGCCGCCGCCGTTTTTCCCTTCGGTGACGGGTATGAGCGCAAAGATGGCCAGCGACATGAGGAAGGAAGCCGCCAGGATGGTCAACGGCCACCCGATGTACGTCCACTTGTTGATCAGCTGCATCCGGGCAACTGCCATGGTCCTGCTCATCGTCGTGCCTCCATCGTGTCATCGGCGAAGTCGCCACTCGGCGTCCCTGCAGAGTCGGCGCCGGCCATGGTCTTTCGCACCACCAACTGCTGCAAGGAAACCGGCGACAGTTCAAGCCCCAACTCCCGGGCCTCGGTGCGTTCGCGGTGATCCAACACCTCGTCCACGGTCACCGACGCCAGGGATCCGAGCGTTTCGCGGTGCAGGACCTTCCTGCCGCTGAGGAACGAATCCACCGTTTCGGCAGAGCCGGATACCGTGACGGCCGAACCCCGGATCTCCTCGGCATCGGCGTCCATGATGATCCGGCCCCGGTCAATCACCACTACGTGCTCCAGGAGGTTTGCTACCTCATCGATCAGGTGGGAGGAGAGGATGATGGTTCGCGGGTGCCGGGCGTAGTCCTCAACCAGGCGGTCATAGAACAATTGCCGGGCAACGGCGTCGAGCCCCAGGTACGGCTCATCGAAGAAGGTCAGTTCTGCGCGGGAGGCGAGGCCGATGATGACCCCGACGGCGGATAACTGCCCCCGTGAGAGCTTCTTGATGCGGCGTGTGAGGGGAAGCTGGAAGTCTTCGGCCAGCCGGTCCGCGAAACCCTGGTCCCAGTCCTTGTAGAACAGGGCGGCAGAGCGGAAAGCGTGGCGGGGCTGGAAATCGTCCGGATACTTCTGCGATTCCCGGATGAAGCAGATCCTGGATAACACGGCGTCATTTTCATAGGCGCTGGCGCCAAAGACGAGTGCTTCCCCGGAGGTGGCAAAGGCCTGGGCGGTGAGGATGGACATCAGCGTGGTCTTCCCGGCGCCGTTTCTCCCCAGCAGGCCGTAGATACGGTTCGCGGAGAGGCTGAGGTTGACGTTGTCCAGTGCGTTGAGGTCTTTGTAGTGCTTGATCAGGTGACGGGCCTCGACGATGGTCTCGTTCACAGGGCCGCGCTCCTTTCTTTGTCTGTCCCGGTTTCCGGTACAAGCCCGGAGGTGCGTTCAATCATGGTGTTCAGCTGCTCGGCCGTAATGCCCAGCTTCCGGGCTTCCAAAGCCAGCGGCTTGACGTATTGCTCGACAAATTCTTCGGTGCGGCGCGCTATCAACTGGGCGCGGGCCCCTGTTGCTACGAACATCCCTATCCCCCTGCGCTTGTACAGAATTCCTGAATCCACCAGCAGGTTGACGCCTTTGGCGGCGGTCGCCGGGTTGATCCGATGGAAGGCAGCAAACTCGTTGGTGGAGGGCACCTGCGACTCTTCGGCCATGGTTCCGTCCACGATTCCGTTCTCGATGAGCTCTGCGATCTGAAGGAAGATCGGCTTGCTGTCATCGATCATGAGCACCACCGCCTCTTTGGTTCGTTACTCATGTAACTAACCATACAAGCAGTGAAGCAGGAGTCAAGGCTCGCGCCGGGAAAATCACGACGACGGCCGTCAAGTAGGCTTGTTGGGTGATCTTTTCTGCGATAAACGACCTTGCCGTATCCACCATCGGGGGTGCGGGACCGGTTCAACCCTCCATGGCTTCGTTCCTGCCGGACTGGCTGAACCCTGACGTCTTCCTCCGCGATTCACCGCTGGGACCCTGGGTGATCCTCCTGGTCTGCGCCATCGTTTTCGCAGAAACAGGCCTCCTGGTGGGTTTCTTCCTGCCGGGTGATTCGATGCTGTTCACGGCAGGGCTGCTGGTCTCCACCGGTGCCATCGAATTCAATCTCTTCGCCATGTGCGGCCTGATCATCGTCGCTGCCATCATCGGCAACCAGACTGGCTACCTCATAGGGTCAAAGGCCGGCCCGGCCATCTTCAACAAGCCTGATTCACGGCTTTTCAAGAGGGAAAACGTCGAAAGCGCCCACGCGTTCTTTGAAAAGCACGGTGGCAAGGCCTTGATCCTTGCCCGCTTCGTTCCCATCATCCGGACCTTCGTGCCGGTCATCGTGGGCGTTGCGCAGATGGATAAGCGCAAGTTCTTCCTCTTCAACGTCATCGGCGCTGTCCTTTGGGGCGGCGGAGTGACCCTGCTCGGTGCATGGCTTGGCCAGTTCGAGTGGGTCGGAAACAACATCGACATCATTTTCATTGTGATCGTCCTGATCTCGGTCATCCCGATCTTCATTGAGATTGGACGTGGATTCGTGGCCAAGCGCCGTGCGGCTGCCGGAGGCGGGGACCCCGTGGAGGAGTTCATCGAGGAACACGAGGGCGGCAAGCAGGAGCACTGAGGCTTCACAGCCGCTCCGAGGCACAGGCCGCGCCTGGAGCCCGGAACAGCAAAAAAGGCACCCCGCATCGGCGGGGTGCCTTTTTTGCTGACGCAGAGCTTACTGCGAACCGGGGCCGGACAAAGCCGAGACGATCGCGGGAAGCAGTGCCCGGAACGCCTGGCCGCGATGGCTGATGGCGTTTTTCTCCTCCGGGCTCAGTTCTGCACAGCTGCGGTCCATGCCGGCCGGCTGCAGCACGGGGTCGTAGCCGAAGCCACCCACACCCCGGGGTTCACGCAGGAGCGTCCCTTCGAGCTGGCCGTATTCGACGGTTTCATGGGCGATGCCATCGGAGCCCGGCACAGCCAAAGCGGCAGCACAAACAAACGCAGCTCCACGGAAGTCGTCCGGAACATCAGAGAGCTGGGCCAGCAACAAGTTCAGGTTGGCGGTGTCGTTCCCGTGGGTTCCGGACCAACGCGCCGAGAAGATGCCCGGGGCTCCGCCCAGAACATCGACGGCCAAGCCGGAATCATCGGCAATCGCGACCAGACCCGTAGCCTCCGCGACGGCGCGGGCCTTCAGGAGCGAGTTCTCGGCAAAGGTGACGCCGGTTTCCGCAACGTCCGGGGCACCGGCCGCAGCGGCGTCCACCACCTGGGTATCGACGTCGAGTCCTGGTACCTGGTCCCGCAGCAACTCCCTGAGTTCCCTCAGCTTGCCCTTGTTGTGGGTAGCCAGGACAAGGCGCGGAGCCGCGGTTGCTGCCGTGCCGCTCACGGGGCCTCGGCCAGGGTTTCGCGCTGGATGGCTGACAACTGCGTGGTGCCCAGCAGGGCCAGGTCCAGCAGTGCGTTCAATTCGTCGCGGTCGAAGGGAGCACCTTCAGCGGTGCCCTGGACCTCGACGAACTTTCCGGATCCGGTGACCACAACGTTCATGTCCGTCTCGGCCCGGACGTCCTCCACATAGGGCAGGTCCAGCATGGGCACGCCGTCAATGATTCCCACGGAGACCGCTGCGATGGTGTCCACCAGCGGCTCGGCGTTGCGCGCGATCAGCTTGTTCTCCCGGGCGAAGCGGATGGCTTCAGCCAGCGCGACATAAGCACCCGTGATGGCAGCGGTGCGTGTGCCGCCGTCGGCCTGCAGGACGTCGCAGTCCAGCACGATGGTGTTCTCACCCAACGCCTTGGTGTCGATGATCGAGCGCAGTGAGCGCCCGATCAGGCGTGAGATTTCGTGGGTACGGCCGCCGATCTTGCCCTTCACGGACTCGCGGTCCGATCGGGTGTTCGTAGCCCGGGGCAGCATGGCGTACTCCGCGGTGACCCAGCCGCGGCCTTCGCCCTTAAGCCAGCGCGGCACGCCCTCGGTCAGGGAAGCTGTGCACAGGACCCGGGTGTTGCCGAACTCGATCAGCGCCGAACCTTCGGCCTGCTTGGACCAGCCGCGCGTGATGCTGATGGGGCGCAATTGGTCTGGGGTCCGGCCATCGGCACGGATGACGGGGGTGGCTGTAGCTTCAGAAGTCATGCTCCAAGCTTAGCCAAGCCCGGACACCCCCGGCGCCCGCACTGGCCGGCGCCTTCCAGGCTGGATCGTTCGACTGGATCCTTCTACTGGATCCTTCGACTAGATCGTGTAATGCACTCCTGCGACAGCTACGGCGACGTCGCCGGCGAAGACCGGTTTCGCCTCGGACAGGACCTTGGTTTGTGAAGTCCATACCGGAATGTGGGTCAACAGCAACCTCCTGGCAGCAGCGTTCGTTGCTGCCTCCCCCGCACGCTTGCCGGTGAGGTGGACGTCCTTGACGTCATCGTCCCGGCCTTCCTCGAACGCCGCTTCACACAGGAACAAGTCCGCGCCCTTGGCCGCATCCTCCAGGCCTTGGCAGGAATCGGTGTCCCCGGAGTACGTCAGGACCTTCGTAACCGCCACACCGTCCTTGCCGGGCTCGGTGGCAGTCACACGCAACGCGTAGGCCTCTTCCACCGGGTGGTTTACGGCAAACGGGGTCACCGTAAAGGGGCCCACAGTGACAGGTTGCCGTTCGGCCCAGTGGGTAAAGTCGAATTCCTCGTGCATGCCCGGATCCAAATCCAGGCCATAGGCTGTGGCCATCCGGTCCGCCGTAGCGGCAGGTCCCCAGACCGGGAGCCGGTCCCGCCCCCATCCGCCTGGCTTCCAGCGAACGGCCACGTGGAGTCCGCAGAGGTCCATGCAGTGGTCCGGGTGGAGGTGGGTGAGGAAGATTGCGTCAATGTCTTCCAGATCCGTGTAACGCTGGATGGCACCCAAAGCACCGCTGCCCAGGTCCATGACGATCTTCCATTCGCGCTCACCGTCATGCGCGGTCACCAAATAACACGACGCCGGGGAACCGGGTCCGGGGAATGAGCCCGTGCAGCCCACAATGGTGAGTTTCACAATCCACGCCCCAGGGTGTTGCCCGCGCCGGCGTTGACGGCCGGATCCGGCTGTACAAAGTACGAGCGCCGGGACAGGCCGGTTCCGGAGCGTGCCGCTTCCAACATCTCGGGCGTAATACGGGCCAGGCTGCCGGTGGGGTACTGCGCCGCCACATGGTCCACGTGCTTCACCGAGAGGACCTCCGGTCCCAGGAAACGGCGGGCGAGGGTCTCGAACTGGGCAGCATCTCCAGTGGCAATGAACTCGTGGCTTGGCGTGGTGGGCTCCGTCCGCTGGATGCCATGGTTGGCCAAGGCGCGGTACACGTCTTTGGCTGTTTCCTCGGCACTGGAAACCAGCGTGACGTCCTCGCCCATGACGAAGGAGATGACGCCGGTCAGCAACGGGTAGTGGGTGCATCCGAGGACCACTGTGTCCACTCCGGCTTCCTTGAGCGGCTCCAGGTATTCGTTGGCTGCAGCGAGAAGGTCAGGTCCGGTGGTGATGCCAGCCTCCACGAAGTTCACGAAGGCCGGGCAGGCCACTGAGGTGATGGTGAGGTCAGGAGCAGCAGCGAAAGTATCTTCGTAGGCACGGGACCCAACAGTGGCTGAGGTTCCGATGACGCCGATCCTGCCTGAACGCGTAGCCGCGACAGCCCGCCGCACGGCCGGCTGGATGACCTCGATGACCGGAATGCCATAGCGGGCCGTATACCTTTCCCGCGCATCCCGGAGCACGGCGGCGGAGGCGGAGTTGCAGGCAATGGTCAGCAACTTCACGCCCGAATCCACCAGCTCATCCATCACGCCCAAAGCATTGGCCCGCACCTCGGCGATGGGAAGGGGACCGTAAGGGCCGTTGGCAGTGTCACCTACGTAGAGGATTGACTCGTTGGGAAGCTGGTCGATGATGGAGCGCGCAACGGTCAACCCGCCGACTCCGGAGTCGAAAATGCCGATCGGGCGCGTGCCGACAAGTTCCCCCGTGCTGATGGGGGCGTCAGAGCCCAGGGCGCCGCTTGGTGAACCCGATGCTGAAGTCATAATTATTCGAGAATAAGGCTTCCCTTGGTGTGCGGCCATTACCTGTGGTCTCCGCCTCGTGTCTGATGTGTCACACGGCAGGAGCAGCACTTGGCCGTCCGGATCAGGATTTCCCCTGCCTTGCCGCCATCATGGCCTGTACCAGGGACTCCTGCAGCCAGGTAGTGAAGTTGTAGACCAGGGCCAGGTAACTTTCCACGTCTTCGGCCTGGCTCCAGTCCTGCATGCTGTGGATGTGTTCGGCGTCAGCTTCATCGCGGATGTCCAGGCGTTCGGCGAGGACCAGGCGGACGTCGTTCAGGGCCATGGACCACCGCGTGGCGTCCTCTGGAGTCAGGACCAGGTCGTCTTTGTCCAGCCCCATGGCCGCGGCCCTCAGGGCTCCGATCTTGTTTTCCCGCACCGAGCGTTCGGTGAGCTGCCGGAACTCCAGCGAGCCGCCGTCGTCGTCCTTCATGACGTTGGGCAGCAGCCGCAGCAGCGCACGGTCGCTGGGCTGCTTGACGTCCATGTCCAGGCCGATGAGGGCCGCCAGGGGGTCCTCGTTCTCCTTGACGTCCTGCTCCAACATGGAAATGACGTCGTCCAGCAATCCGCGCAAGAGGTCCCGTTCAGCGGGTTCGAGGTATCCCGTGATGCCCTTGAGTCCGTACTTGAATGCCTTAGCCACGCTGGCGGCCGCCCTTTCCGGGTGTTTCGTTTCCGCTCGCGGCCTTCTCCACGGTGGCCCACAAGCCAAAACCGTGCATGGCTACCGCGTGCTGCTCCACTTGTTCCTTGCTTCCGTGGGCCACGATGGAGCGGCCCTTTTTGTGGACCTCCATCATCAGCTTGTGGGCTTTGGACTCGGAATAGCCGAAGTAACTCTGGAAGACAAAGCTCACGTAGCTCATCAGATTCACCGGATCATTCCAGATCACAAGGTTCCACGGGATATCAGGGGCGGTCAGGACATCGGTGGCGGACTGCTCTGCAGCTTTGGTCCGCTCATCGATGTCCGTGCCATACGCAACGCTGGGGCTCATCTGTCCATTCTATGGCGGCTCGCACTAGAGTGAATTCGTGAGTAGAGCCACGTCCTGGGACCACCCCGCAACTTCCTTGTACACCGACCATTACGAACTGACCATGCTTCAGGCCGCCTTGCATTCGGGCGCCGCGCATCGTCGTTCGGTCTTCGAAGCCTTCGCCCGGCGGCTGCCGGACGGCCGGCGCTACGGCGTGGTGGGCGGCACGGGGCGCCTGCTGGAGGGCATAGCCGACTTCCGCTTCGGCGACGCCGAGCTCGCATTCCTCCAGCAGAACAAAGTGGTCAACCAGGAAACACTGGACTATCTGGCAGACTACAAGTTCAGCGGCGACATCTGGGGCTACGCCGAGGGCGACGCCTATTTCCCCAACTCCCCCATCCTGATCGTCGAATCCACCTTCGCAGAAGCCTGCATCCTGGAGACCTACATCCTGTCCGTCCTCAACCACGACAGTGCCATTGCCTCCGCCGCTTCACGCATGACCTCCGCAGCGGGCACCCGCCCCTGCATCGAGATGGGCTCCCGTCGGACCCAGGAAGAATCGGCGACGGCGGCAGCGCGCGCCGCCGTGATCGCCGGCTTCGCCAGCACCTCCAACCTGGAGGCCGGACGCCGCTACGGCATCAAGACGGTCGGCACGGCAGCCCACTCCTTCACCTTGCTCCATGACACCGAGCGGGAAGCCTTCGAAGCGCAGATCGCGACCTTCGGACCCGGGACCTCGCTGCTGGTGGACACCTACGACGTCGAGACCGCGGTGCGCACTGCCGTGGAACTGGCCGGCGACAAGCTCGGTGCAGTCCGCCTGGATTCCGGGGACCTGATTGCCCAGGCACAGTGGGTCCGGCAATTGCTGGATGACCTGGGCAACGTCAACACAAGGATCGTGGTGACCTCGGACCTTGACGAATTCGCCATCGCTGCCCTCCAGTCGGCCCCGGTGGACTCCTACGGCGTGGGCACGTCCCTGGTGACCGGTTCCGGTGCTCCCACGGCCAGCATGGTCTACAAACTGGTGAGCCGTACCAACGATTCCGGCGAGTTCATTTCAGTGGCCAAGGCCGCAAAGAACAAAGCCAGCGTGGGTGGACGGAAGTACGCCCTGCGCAAACTCAATGACCGCGGCCGCGCCACCCAAGAGGTGGTGGGCATCGGCCATCGGCCCCAGGACGACGGCAACGACCGCGTACTTCTGCACCAATTCGTCAAGAACGGCGAGGTCCTCCCGGGATGGACCGGGCCCGAAGGCGTGATCCGCGCCAAGGAGAGGCACACGGCCACCATGGCCGAGCTGCCCGCCGTCGTCAACCGCCTCCAGCGCGGCGAGGCCGCCATTCCCACTGTCTACGAGGAGAACTGATGTCCCGTGCCCTGATCATCGTTGATGTCCAGAACGACTTCTGCGAGGGCGGTACCCTCGCCGTTGAAGGCGGCGCAGCAATCGCCGGAGCCATCACCGAGTATGTTGATGCCAACCAGCAGCACTTCGACCACATCGTTGCCACGCAGGACTGGCACATCGAACCGGGCGGACACTTCTCGGATGACCCCGACATGGTGGATTCCTGGCCTCCGCACTGCCGCGCGCGGACAAAGGGCGCGGAACTGCACGAAGACCTCGACCCCGAGTACATCCAGGCCTATTTCCGCAAGGGACAATACACCGCGGCCTACTCCGGCTTTGAAGGGGTCCTCGCGCCCGAAGATGACGTCCCTACCGGAGACCTGAAGGCCGGTGCAACCGTAGCCGAGGTCCTCGAGGAGGATGCGATCGGGCTCGATGACTGGCTGCAAAGCCACGACGTCGAGGACGTTGTGGTGGTGGGTCTGGCCACCGACTACTGCGTGAAGTCAACGGCACTTGATGCCGTTCAGGCCGGCTACAACACCACCGTCATCGCGGGCCTTACGGCCGGAATCGCCGAAGACCTCACCGATGCGCTGGACGAGATGGAAGCAGCCGGCGTCGACGTCGAACGCGACTGAGCTGCCGCTTTCTGAACAGACACGGAAGGCCCGCAGCAGATACGCCGAAGGGCGCCGCAACCGCGGCGCCCTTTGGCGTATCTGAGGGATGACGGTTCCGCTACTTCCTGCCGATGAACCAATCCTGGAGCTTGCGCAAACGGGCCTGCAATTGCTCCTCGTTGGCTTGGGCGACCGCCGGACCGCCACACACTTCACGAAGTTTGGTGTGGACAACCCCATGCGGGGTACCGGTTCGGGCAGCCCAGGCGGCGACGTTCTTGGCCAGCTCGTTTCGCAGATCCATGAGCATCCGGTGGTCAGGCACAGCGGGAGAGGCAGCAGCGGCCAGCGGCGACTGACGCTTCTTCCGCGACTGTTGATCGTGCTGGCGCTGACGCAGCAGCGTCCCTACCTGCTCGGCGTCCAGGAGCCCGGGAATGCCAAGGAAGTCCAGCTCGTCATCGGAACCGATGTCCGCACCGGTGCCGAATTCGCCGCCGTCAAAAAGGACGCGGTCAAAAGAGGCCTGGGAGTCCAGCGCTTCAAACTTGCCCTTGGTCAGTTCATCCGATGCCTTGTCCTCGCGGTTGGCCTCGGCCATGAGGTTCTCTTCGGGATTGAAGAGACCATCCTCGTCCTTCTCCGGACGGTCCAGGGCGTGGTCACGCTCGGCCTCCATGGTGTTGGCGAGGATCATCAGCGGCGGCACCGACGGAAGGAAGACCGACGCAGTTTCGCCCCTCTTGCGGGCACGCACAAAACGACCCACAGCCTGGGCGAAGAACAGTGGAGTGGAGGTTGAGGTTGCGTACACACCGACAGAAAGACGCGGGACGTCAACTCCTTCGGACACCATGCGGACGGCAACCATCCAGCGCTGGTCCCCAGCGGAGAACTCCTCGATCTTGCTCGAGGCCTTGGAGTCGTCCGAGAGGATCACCGTGGGCGACTGGCCTGTGATCTTCTTGAGCTGGCCCGCATAGGCGCGGGCGTCGTCGTGGTCCGTGGCAATAACCAGGCCACCGGCGTCGGGCACTGTCCGCCTGACCTCGCCCAGGCGCTTGTCCGCCGCGGCGAGAACGGCGGGGATCCATTCCCCGGTGGGGTTCAACGCAGTACGCCACGCCTGGGAGGTGATGTCCTTGGTGACAGCTGCTTCACCCAGTGAAGCAGCCATCTCGTCGCCTGCACTGGTGCGCCACCGCATCTGGCCCGAATAGGCCATGAAGAGCACGGGACGGACCACGTGATCCCTCAGCGCATTGCCGTAACCATAGGTGTAATCGGCCTTTGAACGCCTGATGCCGTCGCGGTCCTCGGCGTATTCGACGAAGGGAATGGGCGAAGTATCCGAACGGAACGGCGTACCGGTCAGCGACAGGCGCCGCGCGGCAGGATCAAAGGCCTCACGCAGGCCATCACCCCAGGAGAGCGCTTCACCGCCGTGGTGGATTTCATCCAAAATCACCAAGGTACGCGCCGCTTCGGTCTTTGCGCGGTGCAACATGGGCTTGCTCGCCACCTGCGCGTAAGTCACTGCGACGCCAACAAAACCACGGCCATGCTGGCCATCGGAGTTCTTGAAGTTGGGGTCGATGGCGATCCCGACTTTGGCTGCGGCGTCAGCCCACTGACGCTTCAAGTGATCGGTAGGGGCAACGATGGTAATCCTGTTGACCACACCGCTGTCCAGCAAGGTGGTGGCAATCCGCAACGCAAAAGTAGTCTTACCGGCACCAGGGGTAGCCACGGCAAGGAAGTCTTTGGGGTTGCGGGTCATGTAGAGGTCCAGCGCCTCCTGCTGCCAGGCGCGGAGCTTGGGCGCAGTGCCCCAGGCGGCCCGTTCCGGGTACGCCGGAGGCAGGGATGGGCCGCCGAAAAGTGTTTCTGTCATGCTGGCTCCCCCGGCCTGATGGCAGCGCCCATGGCCTCCAACCCGGCTAAGAAGCCGGGTTGGAGGAGGCAACTGTGACGATCAGAAGGGACCTGTGTTCTCTTCCCACCCACTACTTGGAGTTGCCCGGGCCGCCGTTGTTTCCACCGTCGTTGCCGGGGCGGAGGCCTTCGTAAATCTCCTTGCACTCCGGGCAGACCGGGAACTTCTGGGGATCACGTCCGGGTGTCCAGACCTTACCGCACAAGGCAATGACCGGTTCGCCGGTCAAAGCCGACTCCATGATCTTTTCCTTGCGGACGTAGTGGGAAAAACGCTCGCGGTCGCCGGGTTCCACTTCCTGGCGCGTTTCTTCGCGCTCAATGGTGGCAGTGGACGTTCCGGCTCCGGAAAGCTCGCGCATGGGGTCGTTTTCGAATGGATCCGGAGGAAGCGTAGTCATGCCAAACATCTTACCGTCTAGATGCCCTGCCACTCCGGCTTGTTGTCGAACGTGTGGCGATAGTAATCGGCCAATTTCAGCGATGACGCGGCTGCCTCATCCACCAAAATTGTTGCGTGCGGGTGCATCTGGAGGATCGATGCAGCGCAGATCGCCGCCACGGGGCCTTCGACGAAATCGCGGACAGCCTGCGCCTTTTGGGCACCCGTCGCCACCAGCACCACATGCCGGGCATCCATGATCGTCCCCAGTCCCTGCGTCACCACATGGTGGGGAACGTCATCGATGCTGTCGAAGAAGCGGGCGTTGTCCTTGCGGGTCTGCTCGATCAGTGTCTTGATCCGCGTCCGCGACGCCAGGGAGGATCCTGGCTCGTTGAAGCCGATGTGCCCGTCAGTGCCCACGCCCAGGATCTGGAGGTCCACGCCGCCGACGGCCTTGATGGCATCCTCATAATCCTGGCAGGCTGCTTCCAGGTCCTCGGCAGCACCGTCCGGCCCGTGGACGTTCTCCGGCTTGATGTTCACCCGGTTGGTGAATTCGCGCCGGATCACCTCGCGGTAGGACTCGGGGTGCCCGGCCTCCAAGCCCACATATTCATCGAGCGCGAAACCATGGGCCTGGCTGAAGTCCAGTCCCCCGGCATCGTAGCGGCGCGCCAGTTCGTCATAGACGGGCAGCGGCGAGGACCCCGTGGCAAGGCCCAGAACAGCATTGGGCTTGCGGCGGACCAACGCTTCAATGGCATCGGCTGCAAGCGCACCGATCTGCTTGGTGCCAGGGAGAATGACAACTTCCATCGTCACGGCCTTTCTTGGTAAGGGTCTTCGAGCTATCTGACAGAGACGTTATCCCATGTCCCACCTATGGGCATGGTTATTACGCGGCTAACGGTTCACACTGAGCTGGGCGAACATCTCCGGACCCCGTGCATCCAGCCATTTTCCACCCAGGCGGACACCCACGACGAACAGTACGATGCCCAGGACCGGGCCCGCCACCAGGTTGATCCAACCAGCCTCCGGCCCACCGGTGAAAGCCTGGACTGCAACGAGCGCAAGCTCCGGAACCAGCAGGAGCGCCAGGACACCCATGCCCACCGCTTGGACGGCCAGGGTCTGGGCCACGTTTCCCGGCGGCTTTTTGAACGGGCTGTCTCCCGGCAAGGGGACGGCAATGTTGTAACGGGCCGAAATCACCGAAGACAGACCCAGGCCCGTGAAGAGGGTTCCGAGGGACAGGCCCATGAGGTTCGGCAGCCACTGCCAATCCCCCGTCACAAAGAGGGGCCCCACCGTGAAAATCAGCACTATCGGAAGGGATATGGCCAGACAGGCCAAAGCCCGCCCTAGCCTGTCATCGACTCCCCGGACACCGGCCGCCAGGTGGAGCGCAAATGCCGTGTTGTCGTAGGAGACATCGGCGCAAATGGACCATGCCATGACGAAAGCAGTCAGCGGCCCAAGAATCATGAGCAAACCGTAGCTGCCGCTCTGCGAGCCGCTGAAGAAGAAGAGGATGGGGAACATCGGGACAATCACCAGTGACGCCGCGTACCTCGGATCCTTCAACCAGTAGATCAGGGCCCTGGCAGCAACGGCCCCGGACGGAGTGCCGGGGAGCAGGCCGAACAGGCCCAGCTTTCCGCCCTTCCTGGCCGTTCCTCCGGAGTATGCGGGCGTCACCAGCGCGCGCTTGAGGAGCACATGCCAGCACAGCAGGAGCCCCGCAATGGTCGCCGCCGCAATCAGGAACTTCAGTCCCGCCGCACCCGCATTGCCCGCCTCGAGGTCCCCGCCAAGGGACCAGGCCGCACCGAGCGGAGTCCAGGACACCGTTCGGGCCAGCACCGGAAGGTAGTCGGCGCTGCCGCGAACACCTTCCACCACGCCCATCATGATCGGACCCAGCAGGACCAAGGGAATGAAGACAATGATGCTGCTGACATCCTTGAAACGCCGGGAGGCCGCCAGGCCGGCTGTCGCCGTCGTGACCACCTTGGACAAAACAATGCACGTCAGGGCACCCAGGACGGCGCCCAGCAATGCTCCGGAAACGGCCGGCACACTGCGCCACCACGTTCCCACCGTTCCCAGCGCGGCAATCAAAGTGGCCAGGCCGGGAATTCCGATGAAACCGGCCAATGCGAGGCCCGTCAGCAGTTGCTTGGAAGGAATTGCGAAGGTTGTGAACCGCGCAGGATCCAAAGTCATGTCTGCCGCCGAAGCTACGAGCGGGATGATGGCCCACCCCAGGACTGTGGCCGCTCCACCCAATACCACTACGGTGTGCGCGATCTCAGGATCGGCCCACCGCAGTGCTATGAGGCCTCCAACCAGGAGGACCAACAATCCCAACGCGTAAAGAAGCCCCAGGGCCATGCCCACCAGCTGCCACGGACTGCGCTTGAACCCATTCAGGAGCAGGCGCCATTTCAGGCTTAGAAGGTGCGCAACCATTCCAGGCCCTCCGTTCGGTGTCCGCCGCCCACCAACTGGACGAAACGTTCCTCCAGCGTGGAGCCGTCGCGGACTTCGTCCACGGATCCCGCAGCCAGGACCCGCCCACCGGCCACCACTGCTACGTGGCTGCACATGCGCTGCACGAGGTCCATCACATGGCTGGAAACAATGACCGTGCCTCCGGAAGAGACGTAACCCTCCAGGATGCCGCGGATATTGGCGGCCGAGACAGGGTCCACCGATTCGAAAGGCTCATCAAGGACCAGGAGCCGCGGTGCGTGGATGAGTGCGGAGGCCAGTGCGATCTTCTTCGTCATACCGGCGGAGTAGTCCACCACCAGGGAGCCCGCGTCCGCTTCAAGGTCGAGGGCAGCCAGCAACTCAGGAACACGTGCTCCTACGACCTCGCGGTCCATGCCGCGAAGGAGACCGGAGTACGTCACCAGTTGCTCGCCGGTGAGCCTGTCGAAAAGGCGTACACCGTCAGGCAGTACACCCATGAGCTTCTTGGCTTCCAACGGGCGGGCCCATACGTCGACGCCGTGGATCAAGGCTGTGCCGAAGTCCGGCCTGAGCAGCCCGGTTGCCATCGACAACGTGGTGGTCTTTCCTGCACCGTTGGGGCCGACCATCCCATAGAAGGATCCGGCCGGCACTTCCAGGCTGACTCCATCGACGGCGATCTTCTCCCCGAAGCGCTTGGCCAGGCCCCGGATGGACAATGCGGACAACGGCGCCGGCGCTCCCGATGCTGCAGGGGCATTCAGTGCTGCGGAGTCTTGCTGTGCTACAGGGTCATTCAGTGACGCGGGTTCAGTCAGTGATGCAGTTTCTTGCTGTGCTGCAGTTTCCCGCTGTGCTGCAGGATCATGTGCCGGCGCGGCATACTGCGGCGGCGCGGATGTGGGCGTGGGTTCATGGCGTGGTTCCGTCATGTGACCAGCCTAACCTCGCGCAGCAGGGCCGGTGGCGGTTCTAGAAGCCGTGGCGGGGGACGGCCCGCTGGTACTGCGGAACCCAAGCGATGTCATGGCCCAGCTCGTAGGCAGCCCTCAACCACCAATGGGGATCGCGCAGGGCCGCGCGGGCCATGAAGACGGCGTCCGCCCTGCCGTTGGCAACAATGTCCTCAACTTGGGCAGCACTGGTCAGGAGCCCCACCGCAGCTGTGGGGACACCGGCGTCGCGCCTGATCTGTTCGGCAAACCCGGCCTGGTAGCCGGGCACAGCCCTGATCTTCTGGTGGGCCACGGCGCCACCGGACGAGACGTCCACGAGGTCGACGCCCCGCGCTGCTGCCGCTTGGGCCAGCCGCGCTGACGCCGCAGGGTCCACTCCCCCGTCCGCCCAGTCGGTAGCGGAGATTCTCAACAGCAACGGCATGGAGTCGGGAATGGTATTGCGGACTGCATCCACCACGGCGAGCATCAGCCTGTTCCGGCCGTCCTCGCTCCCGCCCCACCTGTCCGTGCGGGTATTGATGAGGGGGCTTTGGAACTGGTGCAACAGGTATCCGTGGGCCCCGTGGATCTCCACCGTGTCAAAGCCGGCAGAAACGGCCCGCGCGGCCGCGGCAGCAAAGTCCTCCACCACGCCAAGGATGTCTTCCTCGCTCATGGTTTCGGGCGCCGCATAGCCATCGAAGGGTTGCGGGGCGGGTCCAACGGTGGCCCACCCGCCGTCGGAAGGCGCTACGGAACCGGACTTGTCAGCGAACGGCCAGTACGTTGATCCTTTGCGGCCCGCATGGGCCAACTGGGCCCCGATCCTGCAGTCCACGGCCCCATGCCGATGGACAAAATCGATAATCCGTTCCCATCCCGCAGCCTGTTCATCCGAATACAGTCCCGCGTCCAACGGGCTGATCCTGCCCACGGCGTTCACCGCTGCGGCCTCGCTCATGATCAAAGCGGCACCCCCGGCGGCGAAAGAACCCAGGTGCATCAGATGCCAGTCGTTGGGTACGCCCTCACCGGTTTCCGGATGGCAGCTGTACTGGCACATGGGTGAAACCCACCCACGGTGCGCAATGGAGAGCGAACGAAGCTGCAGCGGGGAGAACAGCGCGGACGGCACTAGAAGAGAACCCTCGCCAGTCCCTGACGGGCTTTGGCCACCCTTTGGTCGGTGGTGCCGACTACCTCGAAGAGCTCAAGGAGCCGGACGCGGGCCGTCTCGCGTTCCGGGCCGAAATTCCTGCCGATGAACGTAATGATCCGGCTGAACGCATCCTCGATGTGCCCACCCGAAACATCAAGGTCAGCTACGGCAAGCTGGGCATCAATGTTGTCCGGTTCCCGGGCGGCAAGATCGCGCAGGGCCTCGGCATCGGGAGCGGAGAGGCTTTCCAAACGGGCCATCAGTTCAACCTGTGCCAGACCGGCTTTGGCGTCGGCGTCGGCCGGCTGTTCCAAAAGGGCTTGCTTGTAAGAGGCTGCCGCCGCGGCATAGTCACCGGCCTCGATCGCGTCGATCGCTGCCTGGTGCAGGGGCGGGAGAGGCTCAGGCTCAGCCTCTTCGCCCTGATCTCCGGGGTCCCCGATGCTTCCGGTAACCCCATTGGCCGCAGCCACCTTGAGGAGTTCCTCCACGAGGTCCTTGATCTGGGCGTCGTCGGCAGGACCTTGGAACAGGGGAACGGGCTGGCCCTTCACCACTGCTACGGCGGTGGGAACCGCTTGGACCTGGAAGGCCTGGGCCAGTTGGGGAAAGGCGTCGACGTCGGCCGCGGCAAGTACCAGCCGGCCGGCGTAACTTTCCACCACGCGCTGGGCTGCGTCAAGGACTGCAGGCGATTCCGGCGCATAGCGGGACCACAGGAGGAAGAGGATAGGAATCTGGGCTGACAACTGCACCAGGTCCTGGAAGTTTGTTTCTGTGGCATCCACCCTCAGGGGTGCCTTGCCGGCACCGCCGCCGGTGTCATCACCGTTGGGGGCGCCTGCGTCGGGCGAACCGGCGTCGACTGGGCCGGAGGCCGGTGGCGCGGGAGGCGCGGCCGGGCGGCGCAGTGACGAGAGGTCTACGGCGCCGCGAAGGTTGAGCTGGCTGGCAGCGGCTGGAGTGGGTCGGTATCCGGGCGAACTCATACCATCCACTCTAGCCGCTGCCCTGCAGCGCAATTGCCTACTTGAAGCTGGCCCCGACCAGGCCGCGGGTGGCCGCCACGAGCTTCATGGGATCAGCGGATCCTGCCGGCGGAATGTACACCGCTACGGACTCGGCGAAGTTCAGCACCATACCCGTGGTGGTTTCCTTTCCGCCTGCAAAGACGGCGGAATCGTCCTCAAGCAGGAGCTTGTCCCCAGCCGCCTTGGGCGTGCCTTCGAAAGCGAAGTCAAGGCGTCCCACCACCAATGCACCGCCGTCAGCAGTGCGCAGCACCACGGTCTGGTTGGTCACCGGGGTGTGGGTGAACTTGAAGTTGGCGCTGGTCCCGTTCTTCACGGTGTCTGCCTGGTAAGCCAAAGCACCGGCGATGTACGGGGAGGCCTGGCCGTCAGCAAGCTTGCTGCGGTTCGGGGAGTCAGGCGTGGTCAGCATTTCAGCCAGAATGCCCAAAGCCTCGTTGCCGCTGTACGCCAAACCGGTGTTGTCGCCGGCAGGTACTGGTTCAGTTCCTTCGCGGGGAACAGGGAACGACGGGAAGTTGGTGCCCGGCTGCAACGGAGCGCTGCCCCACAGCTTGTAGTTTTCGCGCGGCGAGAGCTGGACCAGTGTCAGGACCTGCGGCACAACGTTGCCTTCGCCCTGGGTCAGGGCAAAGACCGTGCGGGGCCACTCGCGCTTGGTGCTGATGACGCTGCTCTGGAGTTTTGTGGCCCGCACGGGCATCCGTGCTTCGTAAGCCGATACCGCGGTGCGGATCTTGTAGTTCTGCGTGCGGATCTGCAGTTCCATCTTGTCCACGCGGGGAGCCAGCTTGGCTGCGTCCTTCGCTGCGTCAGCAGCATCCACTGTGCTTGCGACCTGTTCGAGGATCCGTTGCAGCTGGGATTCCAGGAGGACTGGAGTGCCGCCGTCGCCTTCGGCAGGAGCTGCTGCGGAAGAAGTGGAGGTGGCCTCCGGGGTGGTGGTGGCTTGGGCCGCGACAGCCGTGCCGCCTACCATGACCGCTGCCAGCGCAGCAGCGATGGCGGTAACCCGGAGTGCAGGACCTTCGGTTTCCGGGCCACGGCGGCGGTTTGCCTCACTTGAGCCGGACTGGACGGGAAGCGTGGTGGTGGCTTCCCCGTCATCGTGCGGCTCGTCGTCCTGGCCGTCCTTGCGGCGGTTGGACAGGGCCTTGGCTATGAACGGCAGGGCAGCGCCCACCAGGATGATGATGATGCCCAGAACAATCAGCGGCACGGCCCAAGGGGTGGTGGCGTTGTTCGGGAAAGTCATGGAAATAGACGACGGCGCGGGCTGGGTTCCGTCTGCAGCTACCAGCAGGGACCACTCGCCATCGGCAGGCGGGTTCCAGGTGTAGTCCAGCTCGCCACTGGCGTCTTCGGTGCTGACCCACAGATCCGATCCGGCCGGGGAAGGTGCCGTTGCTTCACCGTCCACCGAGGTTGCCTCAAGTGACTTCTGGTCTGCCGACACGCCCGTCACGGTGGTGTGGGCGGTCTTGCCAACCCAGGCATCGACGTCGTCGGGGCGTCCGGTGGCGACCATGAAGTTGCCTTCGCCCTGGATCTTGATCTTCACTGGCCCGTCATGGAGGGCGATCAACTTTTGGTCGATCACCGTCAGCGGGGCAGCTTTGGTATCACTGGGAACCGAGGCGGTTACGGTCTCGGAGGGGGCCCAGAAAGTCAGCTGGCCAATGCCGGCCAGCATCGTCAGCAGGCCCAGCAGCACCAGCAAGGCTGCAGTCTTCAAACGCACAGGATCACCTATCATCAGCGGTCGTTGAACTTCAAGGGTAACCGTTTTGTTATCAGAGAGTCAGATCGGGGTGATCGGGGCAACATCCCCAAAAGCCCGCCACCGCGCCGCTGCAGCGCCATTCCGCGCTCCTGATAGTGTGGCGATGATCATGATATCCGGGCCCTTTAGCGCCTGAATCAGCCCCTTACCACTAGTGAAAAGGCAGCAAAACCGCGTGAAAGACCACTTGGAGCCCCGTCCCTCCGATGAGACCGGGTCAAGTGCGGTGGACGCTCCCTCGGACGGCACCGCCGCAACGGTTCCGGTTCGCACCGGACGCCTCGCCGCCTTGGGACGCAGGCTCAGGCAGCCCATCCCCGGAGCCCGCACCCGCGTCCGGTTCGAAATGCCACCGGAAGACGAATCCGAAGAAGGCCGCAGGGGGCCCGGTTCCGAGGACGACCACGGCTTCGGAGCGCCCGGGCCACGCATGTCCTCCCAGCACCCGCTCTATGTCGGATTCATGGGGACCGCAGGCGTCGGGATTGCATTGGCAGTGTTCTATATCGCCAGCAATACCACCCAGCTCATCCTGTGGATTGTTGCCGCACTCTTCATAGCCTTGGGGCTTGACCCCGTGGTCCGCTGGCTTGAGTCCCGGCGGGTTCCCCGCCCTGCGGGCATCCTGATTTCCGTTTCGGCCCTCGTCCTGGCCGTGGCCGGGTTCTTCGCCACCCTGATCCCGACGATTGTTGAGCAGGTATCGGAAATTGTCCGCCAGGCCCCGGAATGGATCCGCGGGTTCCTTGACTCGGACTTTTTCCGCAACGCCGACAGCCAGTTTGGCGTCCGTGACCGCATCACCACGGAACTGGACAAGTTCGTCAAGGATCCCGAGGCCATGGGCGGCATCTTCGGAGGCGTCGTTGGTTTCGGATCCACAGTTGCCAACGGCCTGTTCGGCTCGCTGATTGTGCTGGTCCTCAGCCTTTACTTCCTGGCTGCGCTCCCCTCCATGAAGAAGTGGGCCTACCGCCTGGCCCCCCGTTCACGCCGTCCCCGGGTTGAGGCCCTTTCCGAGGCCATCACTGATTCCGTGGGCAACTACGTGATCGGCCAGGCCTGCGTTGCCCTCCTGAACGCCATCTTCGCCTTCATTGTGATGACCATCCTGGGCATCCCGTTCAGCGTCCTGCTTGCTTTCGTGGTGGCCCTGCTCGCCTTCATTCCGCTGGTAGGTGGCCTGATCGCCGCCGTCGTGGTCATCCTGGTCTCCCTCACCGCGGGGTGGCAGACTGCCGTGGTCTACGCGATCGCCTACTTCGCCTACCTTCAGTTCGAGGCGTACTTCATCTCTCCGCGCATCATGCAGCGAGCCGTGGCCGTCCCCGGCGCCGTTGCTGTGATCTCGGTGATTGCCGGCGGCAGCCTGCTCGGTGTCCTGGGTGCCCTGATCGCCATCCCGACCGCCGCGGCGATCATGCTGCTGATCAAGGAAGTTTTCATCGTCCGCCAAGACCGGCACTGACGGCCCCGCAATGCGGGGTTAGGCGTTGGCCACAGGCCCGGCCCAATCACGCGGCAGGCCGTCCACGCCGGCACCTGCTGGAGTAACGTCGTCGACGATCTCGTTCAGGACGCGCGCGGCGTACTTCTCCCCCACCCACAGGTGCTTGGCGCCGTCGACGCCGACAAGCCGGGCCTGCGGGACAAGGCTGAACCGCTGGGCTGCTTCGGCAGGCTGCAGGTAGTCATCGTGTTCCGGCACCAGGACCGTGAGCGGCTTCCCGGATGCCGCCCACTCCTTCACGTGGACATCCGTGGCCCGGTGCAAGGGCGGGGACAACAACACGGCCCCTTCGATCTCCGAAGCCACCGGCTGCACAGCGCCGTACATCAAGGCAAGTTCCGTGCCAAAGGACCAACCGACCAGCCAACGGTTCGGCAGGCCCCGCTCAACAGCAAACCGTACCGCCGCCTCTACGTCGTACCGCTCCCCGATGCCTTCTTCGAATTCTCCATCGCTGGTCCCGCGGGGAGACTGGGTGCCGCGCGTGTTGAACCTCAGCACAGCCACTCCGGCCAGCGCCGGGAGCCTGTAGGAGGCCTTCCGGTAGACGTGGGAATCCATGAACCCGCCGTGGGTCGGCAATGGATGGAGAGTAATGAGCGTCGCGGTGATCTCGCCGGATTCCGGAAGTGCCAACTCGCCCAGCAACACCTTGCCGTCCTCTGTGGTGAACTCCACATTCTCGCGGCGGGCGGGCAGGACAGTCGAAGCGCGGATCTCCGATGGGGCAGCCTGCGGGGTAAATACGAACGAGGCGGGGTCGAAAGTCATGGTTCCCAGCCTAGCGAATCAGCGGTAGCGGTAGGTCCTGCCGGTCCAGCAATTGGTGTGCCAGTGCCGGCGTTCGGCCAGCCCTGCGGCCTGACCGAACAGGTGGCTGTCGGACCACACCACCAGATGCGCGATGCCTGGGACGATTGCGGTGGAACAGCCGGGGCAAATGTACTGCTTCTCCGCTTTTTTGGCCGTCATGGTCCTGACCATCCAGTCACCATCCGGGGCGCTCTCACGCCGGGCAATTCCGCCCCTTGCCCGTTCCAGGTCAATCTCGGATACCGGCTCGGCCCACTTGCCGGAGCGTGCGCTGGACGCGTTGCGACGAGGTCGGTTGGAGCGGGGCATGCTTCCATTCTGCCCCAGCCACCCTGTTGCAGATGGTGAGACGGTAATGTGGAGCGGGTGCGACTCGTCATAGCCCGTTGTTCTGTTGATTACGTTGGCCGCCTCAAGGCCCACCTTCCCCTCGCCACCCGGCTGCTGCTGGTCAAGGCCGATGGCTCCGTGCTGGTGCACTCGGACGGCGGCTCCTACAAACCGCTGAACTGGATGAGTCCCCCGGCCACACTGCGGGTGACGACGCCGGAGGAGACCGACGTAGAGGAAGGCGTCGTGGAACAGTGGACCGTCCAGTCCGCCAAGACCGATGACCGCCTGATCATCAACATTTACGAGCAGCTGCATGACACCTCGCACGAGCTCGGTACAGATCCCGGCCTGATCAAGGACGGAGTGGAAGCCGATCTCCAGCGGCTCCTCGCTGAGCAGATCGAGACACTCGGAACCGGCTACTCGCTCATCCGGCGTGAGTACTTCACGGCGATCGGACCGGTGGATATCCTTGCCCGGGACGCCAACGGAGCCACAGTTGCCGTAGAACTGAAGCGACGCGGCGACATCGACGGCGTCGAGCAGCTCACCAGGTACCTGGAGCTGTTGAACCGCGACCCCCTGCTGGCACCTGTGCGTGGCATTTTCGCCGCCCAACAGATCAAGCCGCAGGCGAAGGTCCTGGCGAACGATCGCGGCATTGCCTGCGTAACGCTCGATTATGACGCCATGCGCGGCGTGGATGACAGTGAGTCCCGGCTCTTCTAGCCTCTTCCCCAGGCACCTGTGCCGCAGGCCACTAGAATCAACAGCATGACTGCCGCAGATCGCTTGCCCACTTCTTCCGCGCCGAGCCACCAGATCATCAAAGGCACGATCGTCAGCGATGGCGAGGTGGTTCAGGACGGCCTTGTTGCCATTGAAGGCGACAGGATTGCCTACGCCGGACCTGCGGACGGCTTTGATCCGGCAGCTTTCGAAGGCTTCCAGAGCGCTGTCCGGCTTGGAGTTCCCAGCGGCAGCTACCTCATTCCAGGACTGGTGGATGTTCACTGCCACGGCGGAAACGGCGGGGATTTTCCTGGCGGAGATGAGGCCTCGGCGCGCCAGGCCGTGGATTTCCTGCACCGTTCGGGCACCACGACGTTCCTTGCCAGCATGGTGACCGCACCCCCGGAAGACCTCCTCCGTGGCATCCAGCTGTACGTGAAGCTGGCCGCTGAAGGCCTTGTTGCCGGAATTCATCTCGAAGGCCCCTTCCTTTCCCATGCCCGCTGTGGAGCCCAGAACCCGGAATATTTGCTGGAACCGGACCTGGACCTCATGGAGGAACTCGTCGGCGCCGCAGCCGGCAAGCTGGCCACCATGACCTACGCGCCTGAGCTTCCGGGTGCCGCGGCACTGGTTGACCTGATGACGTCCCACGGCGTGACCCCGTCTCTGGGACACACCGATTGCGACGACGCCACCGCTGCTGCGTCGCTGGCTGCCGCCCGCGAGGGGCTGGAATCAGCAGGGTTCGACGGCGTCAGCTCGCTTCCCACCGTGACGCACCTTTTCAATGGGATGCCACCGATGCACCACCGCGCCCCAGGCCCGGTGGCAGCGTGCCTTCGAATGGCCCAGGAAGGCAAAGCCGTGGTGGAACTCATCGCCGACGGCACGCACCTGGACCCCAGCATGGTGGCCACGGTCTTCCAATTGGTGGGAGCGGCCAACATCGTCCTGGTGACCGATTCCATGGCGGCGGCCGGCCTTTCCGATGGCAGCTACATGCTGGGCCCCTCCCCCGTGACGGTCAGCGACGGCGTTGCCACCCTTGATGCCACCGGATCCATCGCCGGCGGCACCGCCACCCTCCTGGAGGTCGTTCGCAAAACGGCAAGTGCCGGCGTCGCTCTTCCCGATGTCATTTGCTCCGCTACAGCTGTGCCCGCAGCTGTCCTGGGCCTTTCGGATGAAATTGGCGGACTGCGCCGCGGACTGCGCGCAGACGTTGTTGTTACCGACGGGGACCTGGAACTCACCGGCGTGATGCGCAACGGCATCTGGTTGTCCCAGAGCTAATTCGCTGCTGCTGCGTTACCTTCTTTTTACCGAAAATTTTCCCGAATTGCCCAAAAGACCGTTGACCTGCGGCAGGCCACATGAAAGTGTTGTAGCAGTCTTTGTGTAGGTGGTTTTCATGCTCGCAAGACGAGTTGCGAGCGTGAAGCTCCTGCGAAACCAATCCGGGTCCGCCCGGATGGAATCCAAGGTCTTCTCGCGGAGTAACAAAGCCGGTACGAGGTGTATCGGACTGATGTTCCACAATGAGGAGAAATACATGGCACTGGGAACCGTCAAGTGGTTCAACGCTGAAAAGGGCTTCGGCTTCATCACCCCGGATGACTCGGATGGGGACGTTTTTGTTCACTACTCCGAGATCCAGACCGGCGGATTCAAGACCCTCGATGAGAACCAGCGCGTTCAGTTCGAGATCGGCCAGGGCGCCAAGGGCCCCCAGGCAACCGGCGTTACCGTCGTCTAGTCTTACCCGTTGAATTCTGCTGGTTGCAGATTCAACAAACACGTTGACCCCGGCTTTCATGCCGGGGTCAACGTGTTTAAGGACAGTAATGTCTGATATCCCAACAACTGCTGTTACTAACCGTGAAGAAAGCAGAAACCGCGGTTCTGAATGGCCCTTGCCTATTCAGGCAACAAGGGTTCGGAGCAACCGCGCAGAATGCCGTACGGACAATCCCGGAAGATAGGCCCGGGTGAGTGCACGGCCCATTGCAGGAAGGTGCAGCGGGTCCTGGTAATACATGTACAGCGTTCGGTACTCCGGCTGGAAACGCGACTTAAAGGAAGCCAAGGACCTGAATCCATAAACTGGTTCCAGTGCTTGCCCAACCGCATCAAGAATTCCTGCCAGGCCCTCTGCCTGCTGTTCGATTTCGCCCTTTTCCCGGGCCAAAGGCGAGCCCGACAACGAGATAACCTCCACGGAACTGCGCAGGTGGAGGATGGCGGAGGCAATGAGGAACTCCATGACTCCAGGGAAGGAGTCACCCCGGCGCCTCATGAAGTCCAACGTCCAACTGACTACCCGGCCATCTTCATGGACCGGCAGCCAACTGGTGACCCCGTACACGAAGCCGGCATCATCCACAGCGGCGCAGCAAAGGACGTCATCGTCCTCGACTTCGTCCAAGCCACCCAAAGTGAAACCCATTTCCGGGATCTTCTTCTGCGCGGCCCACTCTTCGGAGACTTCTGAGATCTGGGAGCGCACGCCGGGGGGAAGTTCGGAGTAGCGGCCCCAAATGGCGGTGATACCAAGCTTCCTGGCACGGTTCAGCGATGTCCTGACGTTCTGCCATTCCTTGCCGCGGAACTCAAGGTCCCTGATCCGCAGACGGGTTTCCTGGGCCACCGAGACCCTGCGGAAACCGCGCGCGCTGAGCATGGCCCACAATTCATCGGTGCAGGAGTAGAGGCAGGGTATCAACGCCTGCTGGGAACAATAATCGAGGAAGCCCCTGGCAGTGTCGAGATGGTGGACAGCGGGCCCAAAAGGACCAGCCATGGTCAAGGCCACATGGCCGTGGACCTGGTACGCCACTCCCCCGGTTCCTTCAGCATTGAACCAGTACTTGTTGGGTTCCCAGAGGGCCATCCACGACAGGGAGTCGCCCCCTGCCTTGACCAAGGACCTGGCCCTCTCACGGGATTGATGATCGAGCCCACCGGAATGGTGCCCACGAATCAGCAGGATCCACACGCCTACGAGTGCCACCAGCCAGAAAACAGTGCCGGAGTAGGAGAAGAGGAAAACCTCCACCACATCACGTTCAGCGAAGACCTTCCGGTAGACGCCCGGTAGCGGGACCGGAAGATACTGCCTGGCAAGCTCAGAAGCCAGGCCCAGCAAGCCGTCGTCGCGGTCCATGCCACCGGAAGCCAGCCACACCAGCGTATAGGCGAGGCCAAGGCCGGCCCCGGTCAAGCCCACCAGCCAAAAAATCCGTCGCCTCAGGCGGTCCGACGACACCACACGGAAGTGGCCGCGGTAGGCAAAGAGAAGCACCGCCAACACCAGCGGCACCAGAACCAGGGGCAGGAGATGAACTACAGCCGTGTTCAACATGGGCACGTGCGGACGTCCCTGGAGCCTCGGCATCCCGGCGAAGAGACCCAGGTAAATTGCCGACAACGCGACCACCACCAGTTGGACACTGATCGCAATCCCCACAGCAAGCCGACGACCACGGCGCATGCCGTCAGCACAAATGAGCAGCAGCACTACCGGCACGACGGCAAGCGCCAAACCGAAAGGGCCCGTATAGGCCTGTCGGCCCACTTCCAAACACGCCACATCAATGGTTCCCCCGCAGTTGCTTTCCAGCTGGCTCAACGTAGGCAAGGGATTCAAGATGACGTCGCGCAACAACGCGAGGGGACCGGAAGGACTCTTGGCAGCTGCGGTCACTATGGGGCCAACAGCAAAGATTGCCATCGTCAGGGCAAGAAGGTTCCTGACCTCCCTGCCCGTGGAGCGATGCAGATAAAGATGCCCGTTGCTGCTTTGCATCCACCACCCCGCGGCAAGGCCGATCAGAGCCCCCAGGAAACCCACGACGGTCTCGGCGTGGCCAACATACAAGACCAGAAGCAACGACACCGAGATAGCCACCGTGCGCAAACGCCGTTGCCACAAGGTGGGAAGCAGCGCGCTGGCAGCCAGCGCAGTGCCCAAAACCGCGCCATAGGGGCCTATCAGCCGGGTATCGGCCATTCGCGACAACCAGCCATCATCGGAATACTGCGCCACCTGGGTGACCAGGAGGAAAGCGGTCACACAGGCAAACTGGCTGCCCAGGAACACGCCTGCTGCCCTGAGCGATCCCAGACGCCGCTCGGCCAGGCCCAGGAGGAACAAGAACATCAGGATGGCTGTGACATAAGCCAAGGGGTTGGTGGTGAAGAACAATGACGTCCAGATGGACCACCATTCACCGGACCGCAGGCCATCCAGGGACACCCCGGCAAAGGCCAGCCACGGCTCCGGTGGACCCGACAGGAAGCTGCCGGAGGCAAGGGACAATATGACAAACAAAGCCAGCACCACCAGGGTGAACGGCGTCGCCCGAAGATGCCTCCCTGCCTGCTGCAACGCAGGCTTGATCACACCGTTGATGGCAAGGCTCACCGCGTCAACCCCCAGCGATCTGCGAGGAAGTCCAATGCTCCCGGCATCCCCCGGACAACGGCATCCCAGGAATGCCCGGCGTGCCGAATGGAATGTTCCTCGGTTGTGAAGCCCGCCGTCTTTGTCGCCCCTGCGAGTTCATGCATGTAGTCGGTGAATTCGTGGTCGGTTTCACCAGCGGTGAGGTAGACGCCGTTTCCCGCGAAGTTGCGCTCCTGCAGGAGCACCAAAGGGGTCTTGGACTCGAAAGCCGCCACATCGCCGTCGAACGAGTCCTGAATGGTCTTGTTGCGATCCTTGGCCAAGGCGGGTTCCCGTTCCGCGGAAAACGCCAGCACTGTAGGAAAGAGCTCCGGGTGGGCAGTACCCATCTGCAGGGCGCATGTGCCTCCGAACGAGAAACCACCTACTGCCCATTGTTTGGGGTCAGGCGAAACGTCAAGGGTGGAGTGGATCCACGCAGGAACATCCTGGGAAAGATAGGTGTCCGCAGGGGCAATCAAGCTATCCATGCACATGGTGTTGGCGCTGCTCGAGCCGTTGGGATCCACCACCACCGTGACAGGGGCAATTCCATGGTGCGCTTCGGCGAAACGGTCCAGCTGCGTGCGGAGCTGCCCGCCAGTCAGCCAGTCGGCCGGTCCACCGGGTTGCCCGGAAAACAGGACCAGCACAGGCAGCGCAGGGCGGGCATCGGTCAGGTAGGCAGGGGGAAGATAAATATACGCATCCCGTGCAGTAAATCCGGAGATGGTTCCTGGAATTTGTGCTTTGCGCAGCATCCCGCCCGGCGGCATGGAGTCCGGTGATTTCCAGGCTGCAGGCAACGGACCGGGCTTTGCTCCCGGGCTCCGTTGGAGACCGGCCTCCAATGGTTGGATGCGGGCCACTGCTGTACCCAGCAAATCTGCTACCGAATTGTTCAGCCCAAAATAGAGATTCACCTGGACTGCGCTGAGGAGGACTACTCCCAGCATCGCCAGGACGCTGAACGTGCGCCCCCGGACCCTGCTGCGGGGAAGGCGAACTGCGCAGAGGAGGATGGCAGCGACGGCCGGCACCGACCAAGCCAGCGTTTCAAAAGGCAGGTTCTCGGAAAAGGTGGCCATGAGGTCCACCAGGATCCAGTGAACCAGGGCAACAATGCCGATGGAAACCGCCAACGCAGCTACGACCACCAGCGGCCACGAACGACCACGCCTCCATAGAAGGTACGCCCCGCCGGCAGCACCGCAAGCGATGCTGAACCAGAGGAACGGACCATCCACCAGGCTGAGGTCGGAAAATAGATCCATGGCGCCTAACGCCAGGTGCCAACGCCGACGACCGGACCGGCCTCCAGCCAGGATGACAAGCCTGCATACGCGTCGAAATTCATGGCAAGCATGAACTTCGAGCCTTCGTACTGCAGTTCAACCACTACGACGCCGGGCTGTACCCTGACGAGTTCGTCTTCCGTGGGTTGTCGGCGGCCCAGCAGTTCAAGCGAACTGCGTGTGAATTTATGCTTGGGGATCACGCTCAGGGACATCAAGCGGAACCACTCCAGCTCATTGTCCTGATAACGACAAACCCCCATCTGCCAGCTGTTTCCAGCCATGCAAATGGAGGCGTCTACCGTGCCCAGGGCACGCCGCAGGTTGAAGCGGCGCACCCCGAACAGGCACAGTGAAATGATCAGCAACGTAAACGCTGTTGCCAGGGCGATGAACGGAATAAGGGAATCGTCCATCAAGGTCGTGCTATCGGATCCCCGCTGTAGCCGCTTCGCCCAATTTGGCGTTGTCAGCAACAATGACCACGCGATCGTTGTCAACGGAGAAGAACCCGCCGTCGACCACTACCGCAATACGGTCACCGGAAACCGGCTGGATTGCCAGCTCGCCCTCGGCCAGGATGGCCAGAAGGGGCGAGTGGCCCGGCAGGATTCCGATTTCACCATCGCTGGTGCGGGCCTTCACCATCTTGGCCGCGCCGGACCACACGAAGTGGTCCGCTGCGACAATCTCAACCTCGAGCTCAGCCATACTACTTGGTCTGTTCCTGGATCTTGGCCCACTGACGCTCGACGTCATCCAGGCCACCGACGTTGAAGAACGCCTGCTCTGCGATGTGGTCCAGCTCGCCGTCGCAGATGGCGGTGAAGCCTTCCACGGTGTCCTTGATGGACACGGTGGAGCCCTCGACGCCGGTGAACTGCTTGGCGGTGTAGGTGTTCTGGGAGAGGAACTGCTGGATACGACGTGCACGTGACACGACGATCTTGTCCTCTTCAGAGAGTTCGTCAACACCGAGAATGGCGATGATGTCCTGGAGTTCCTTGTTCTTCTGCAGGATCTGCTTAACACGGACAGCCGTGTTGTAGTGGTCCTTGCCGATGTACTGGGGATCCAGGATGCGGGAGGTCGACGTCAGCGGGTCAACGGCCGGGTACAGACCACGGGATGCGATTTCACGGGAAAGTTCCGTGGTCGCGTCCAGGTGTGCGAAGGTCGTGGCCGGGGCCGGGTCGGTGTAGTCATCAGCCGGCACGTAAATGGCCTGCATCGACGTGATGGAGTGACCCTTGGTGGACGTGATGCGCTCCTGGAGGAGACCCATCTCGTCAGCAAGGTTGGGCTGGTAGCCCACGGCGGACGGCATACGGCCGAGCAGCGTGGAAACTTCCGAGCCTGCCTGGGTGAAGCGGAAGATGTTGTCGATGAAGAGCAACACGTCCTGGTTCTGGACATCGCGGAAGTACTCCGCCATGGTCAGGGCCGACAGGGCCACGCGCAGACGCGTTCCCGGCGGCTCATCCATCTGGCCGAACACAAGGGCGGTGTCCTTGAGGACGCCTGCCTCTTCCATTTCAACCCAGAGGTCGTTACCTTCACGGGTACGCTCGCCAACGCCGGCGAATACGGAAGTACCACCGAAGTTGCGGGCAACACGGGTGATCATTTCCTGGATCAGAACGGTCTTGCCAACACCGGCGCCACCGAACAGGCCGATCTTTCCACCCTTGATGTACGGGGTGAGAAGGTCGATGACCTTGATGCCGGTCTCGAGCATCTCCGTGGAGCCCTCGAGGGAGGCGAAGGCCGGAGCCTTGCGGTGGATCGGCCAGTAGGCGTCAGCCTTGATCTCGGACTCATCGACGTCCAGCGGCTTGCCGAGGACGTTGAAGATGTGGCCCTTGACGCCGTCGCCGACGGGCACGGAGATCGGAGCACCGGAGTCCTGCACGGTGGTGCCGCGGACGAGTCCGTCGGTTGCCTGCAGGGAGATGGCGCGGACGAGGTTGTCACCCAGGTGCTGGGAGGTCTCGAACGTGATGGTCTTCGTCTGGCCGTTGAGAGTGATCTCAGTGGTCAGAGCGTTGTAAATCGAGGGGATTGCGTCAGCCGGGAATTCGACGTCGACAACCGGACCAATAACACGGGCAATGCGGCCGGTGGCACCGGCCGTTGCTACGTGTTCGGTAGCAGTGGCAGTCATCTCTCTCACTTCACTCAGTAGATGGCGTGGGGTTAAGTTTATCTGTTTGTTGCAGGTGCGGCTTCGAGCCGAATCCGGTGCAGGCTAGGACGCGAGGGCGTCGGCGCCGGCAACGATTTCGGAAAGCTCCTGCGTAATCTCGGCCTGGCGGGCCGTGTTGCGAAGGCGCGTGTACTTCTTGATCAAATCCGTAGCGTTGTCACCGGCCGACTTCATGGCACGCTGGCGGGCTGCGAGCTCGGAAGCTGCGGCCTGCAGCATGGCTGCGAAGATGCGGGACTCGATGTAACGCGGAAGCAGTGCGTCAAGCACCTGCTCTGTTTCCGGTTCAAACTCGTACAACGGCAGCAGCTCGGAGTCCGAAACTGCTTCCTCTTCGACGACCTCGAGCGGGAGCAAACGGATGACCGTGGGCTCCTGCGTCACCATGGACTTGAAGCGGGTGTATACGACGTGGATCTCATCCACGCCACCCTCTTCGTAGTCAGTGGAGAAGTCTTCGAGAAGTGCAGCTCCGACTTCCCGTGCGGTTTCGAATTCCGGGGCGTCCGTGCCACCGGTCCATACACGGGTGTATGACCGGTTGCGGAAATCGAAGTACGCCTGGGCCTTGCGGCCAACCAGGTATGCCTTGACTTCCTTGCCTTCTGCGTGAAGAAGCTCGGTGAGACCTTCAGCCTGCTTGAGCACACTCGCGGAATACGATCCTGCAAGGCCACGGTCCGATGTAATGATCAGGACTGCGGCGCGGCGGATCTGCTCCGGCTCGGTGGTCAGCGGGTGGTCGATTTCGCTCTGAGTTGCGACAGCAGAAACGGCGCGGGTAATCGCGTTCGCGTAGGGCAGTGAAGCTGCTACGCGGGCGCGGGCCTTACCGATGCGCGAGGTAGCGATCAGTTCCATCGCCTTGAAGATCTTGCGCATCGACGTCGTCGAGCTGATCTTCTGACGGTAGACCCGAATCTGGGCTCCCATACTTATCCTTTCCTATGTTCCCGATCTGCTGCCCTGCCGGGGCCCTTTCGGACCCCGGCAGGGCAGGTAATCGGAACTAGCGCTTCTGCTTGACGATCTTTTCCTGGTCGACGTCGCCGCCGGAGATCGCTGCGTGCTCTTCGTGGCCGGCGCCAACCAAGTGGTTGTCGCCTTCTCCGAAGAAGCCCTTCTTGAAGGAAACGATTGCTTCGGTCAAGGCTGCAGCGGTGTCGTCATCCAGGACGTTGGTCTGGGCCAGCGTGGTCAGGATGGAGGACTTGTGCGCAAGGTGCTCCAGGAACTCGGACTCGAAGCGGCTGATGTCCTCAACCGGAACGTCGTCGAGGTAACCCTTGGTACCGGCCCAGATGGAAACAACCTGGTTCTCAACCGGGAACGGTGAGTACTGGCCCTGCTTCAGCAGTTCCATCAGGCGTGCACCACGGGTCAGCTGCTGACGGGAAGCAGCATCCAGGTCAGAGGCGAACATGGCGAATGCCTGCATGTCGCGGTACTGCGCCAGGTCCAGCTTCAAGGTACCGGAGACCTTCTTCATGGACTTGACCTGTGCAGCGCCACCAACGCGGGAGACAGACACACCAACGTCAACAGCAGGACGCTGGTTGGCGTTGAAGAGATCCGACTGGAGGAAGATCTGGCCATCGGTGATGGAGATCACGTTGGTGGGGATGTAAGCGGAGACGTCGTTTGCCTTGGTTTCGACGATCGGAAGACCGGTCATCGAGCCTGCACCGAGCTCGTCGGAGAGCTTGGCGCAACGCTCCAGCAGACGGGAGTGCAAGTAGAAGACGTCACCCGGGTAGGCTTCGCGTCCCGGCGGACGACGCAGCAGCAGGGACACGGCGCGGTAGGCTTCGGCCTGCTTGGACAGGTCATCGAAGATCACCAGGACGTGCTTGCCGCCGTACATCCAGTGCTGGCCGATGGCCGAGCCTGCGTAGGGTGCCAGGTACTTGAAGCCGGCGGGGTCAGATGCCGGAGACGCCACGATGGTGGTGTACTCCAGTGCGCCGTGGTCCTCAAGGGTCTGGCGCACGGCTGCGATGGTGGAAGCCTTCTGGCCGACACCAACGTAAACGCAACGAACCTGCTTGGTGACATCCCCAGAAGCCCAGTTGGCCTTCTGGTTGATGATGGTGTCCACTGCGATGGCGGTCTTACCGGTCTGGCGGTCACCAATGATCAGCTGACGCTGGCCGCGGCCGATCGGGATCATGGCGTCGATAGCCTTGAGGCCGGTCTGCATCGGTTCGTGAACCGACTTGCGCTCGGTAACGCCCGGTGCCTGGAGTTCCAGTGCACGGGTGCCTTCGGCCTTGATCTCGCCGAGGTCATCGATCGGCTGGCCCAGCGGGTCAACAACGCGACCCAGGAAGGCGTCGCCAACCGGAACGGACAGGATCTCACCGGTACGGTGAACTTCCTGGCCTTCTTCAATACCGGTGAAGTCACCGAGGATAATGACACCGATCTCGCGGACGTCAAGGTTCTGGGCCAGGCCCAGCGTGCCATCTTCGAAGCGAAGCAGCTCGTTCGCCATGACCGAGGGAAGACCCTCAACACGGGCGATGCCGTCACTTGCGGTGGTCACACGACCAACCTCTACGCGCTCTGCGTTACCGGGTTCGTAGGACGCCGCGAACTCGTTCAACGCATTACGGACGTCGTCGGCGTTGATGGTCAATTCGGCCATCTGCAGTCCCTGCTCTCCTGTTTTCGTGATCATCGTTGCTCACGATGACCGGGTTTTATATCAGTTAAGTTGTGCTTTGTCTTCGCTAGCCAGCGAGCTGGCGGCGGAGCTCGGACAGGCGGGCGATAACCGAAGCGTCGAGCACTTCGTCACCTACCTGGACGCGGATTCCACCGATCAGTGCAGGGTCAACATTGAGGTTGACCTTCAGTTCGCGGCCATACAGGGCGTCAAGCCCGGCCTGCAGACGGCTGGCCTGCGTTTCCGTCAACGGACGGGTAACGCTGACAGTTGCAATCCAGCGCTGCTGACGCTTGGCTGCAAGCTTGGCGAATGACTCGACGAGCTTGCTCGGCTTGACACCGCGCGGCTGCGTCACTGCCTGGCTGATGAGAACCTTTGCTTCCTCGCTGCTGCCAGGAACAAGCTTCTCAGCCAGTGCAATCTTTGCCGCAGGCGATGCCTGCGGCTCAGACAGAGCACGTTGTACTTCGTGGCTGGAGGCGACGGCCTGGTTGAAGGCAAACAGATCGTTTTCCAGCTCTTCCAGCCCCGTGATACCGGAGGCAGAAACGGCCGACTTGTTTTCAGCTACGGCAATGACAACCGTGGCGGCAAGCGTCTCGAGTGCATCGCCGATATCGCGTGCCGATGCCCAGCGCGAGCTGGCCAATCCGCCTGCAATCTCAGCAGCATCAGCGGAGACTTTTCCGCCAACCAGCTGCTTGACCAGCGCCGACTTCTCGTCACCGGAACGGGACGGGTCAGTCAGGGCGCGGCGCAAGCCAGCCGAGCTGTCCACCGTTCCCAGGATTCCGAAGAGGTCCTTAGCCAACTGCAGCGAGGCGAAGGGAAGCTTGGCTTCCAACTGCGCCAGTGCTGTGGTCAGCGATTCGCTCGATATACCTGCCATTACTTAGCTGCACCTGCGCTCTGGGTCTCCAGATCTGCAAGGAAGCGGTCCACAACGCGTGCGGCGCGCTGGTCGTCGGTGAGTGCTTCACCAACGATGCGGCCGGCCAGCGTAGTGGCCAGGGTGCCTACCTCGGAACGAAGCGAGACAACAGCTGCCTGGCGCTCCGATTCGATGGCAGCGTGTGCCTGCTCGGTGATCCGTGCAGACTCTGCTGCAGCCTTGGCCTTCAGGTCCGCAAGGATCTGGGCGCCTTCGGCGCGTGCTTCTTCGCGGATACGGTTGGCTTCGGCGCGGGCATCGGTGAGCTGCTGCTTGTACTCTTCAAGAGCTGCAGAAGCTTCCGCCTGGGCCGCTTCGGCCTTTGCAATGCCACCTTCAATTGCTTCGGCGCGCTCTGCGAAGGTCTTCTCGAACATCGGGACAATGAACTTGACCACGATGTACAGGAGGACCGCAAAGCCGACGAGGACGACGCCCATTTCCCAAACATTGGGAACGAGAGGGTTGGCGGCCTCTTCGCCTTCAGTGGCGGCTGAGATGATCAGCTGATTCATATTTCACCCGTCCTATCTACTCGGTTGCGGAATTCGCTTTGTTCTAAATCCGAAGACTAGAGAACGAAAGCGAAGACGAGGCCGAGGATGGCGAGAGCTTCGGTCAGAGCCAGACCAAGGAACGCGATCGGCTGCAGCACACGCTGAGCTTCCGGCTGACGAGCAACACCGTTGATGTAAGCCGCGAATACGAGACCCACACCGATACCACCGCCGATTGCGGACAGACCGTAACCTACGAGGTTGAGATTGCCTTCCATTTTTTTCCTTTCAAGATGCCACCCATGTGGCAGGTTGTTTGGTTTACTTCAATCCCCATCAGGGGAAGTTTTTGGTGCCTAGTGGCTGTCGGCGTGCAAGGCGCCTTCGATGTAGATCGCAGTCAGCAGGGTAAACACGTACGCCTGCAGGGCCATGATCAAAGCTTCAAGCATGTACATGGCGACGGCGCCTACGAGGACCAGAACCGAGGTGCCCTTCAAGAGGACGTTTTCCTGCATGACCAGATACTCGATACCGGATCCGGCGAGCATGACGATCAAGTGGCCGGCCAGCATGGTCGCGAACAGACGGAGGCTGTGCGTCACAGGGCGGACCAGGAAGTTGGAGATGATTTCGATCGGTACAACAATCGGAAGGATGTACCACGGAACCCCTGAAGGAACGGTGGCCAGCTTGAAGTACTTCAGGCCGTTCTTCTTGATGCCGATGATGATCCAGGTGAAGTACACGATGCCGGCCAGCACGTAAGCTCCACCGACGTGCGAGAAGCTCGGGAGCTGGATGACCGGAATGGCGCCGTAGATGTTGTTCACCAGAATGAAGAAGAACAAGCTGAACAGCAGCGGGACGTACTTGATGAAGTCCTTGCCGCCGATGATGTCCTTGGCGATGCTGTTACGGACGAAGCCGTAGGCCATCTCACCGGCGAACTGCAGCTTGCCGGGAACCAGCTGCTGCTTACGTGCAGCGAGGATGAAGAATGTAGCGATAATGACGACCGAAAGGATCACCAGCAGCATCTGCTTGGAGAATCCGTCGTGCGCACCCCAAGGCAGGATTGCCGGCAGGTGCATTTCGTCGATTCCGGGTGGGGTGAATGACCCCGAATCCTGGGCGGGGAGCGCAAGCGCGATCAACGCGTTTCCTCTCTGCTGTGTCCATCATTGGGCATTGGTTGGAATCCGGCGGCGTTGGACGCATCCGCATTCCATGTGAAATTATTTGGCATTACTGTCCCCGTCCGTGGACGGACCGCTGTCTGCGTTGCTCTCGCCAGAAGAGGAGCTTTGCCTGGTGAGGCCGTGCATATGGGAAAGATAGAACCCTCCTGCGGCTCCCAGCAGAGCGCCAAGGAGCACAATCCAGCGGGTCCCCCACAGATTATCCAGACCCCAGCCTATCAAACTCCAGACAATGATCCCGCCAACGATGTAGCTGAAGACGGCGATGCCGGCGTTGTATCCGCCGTCGCTCCCGGCTTGCGCCGTTTCATTGGCTTTTGCAGGTTGCTGGGCTTGCGCAGGCGGGCGAGAATAACGCTTACGCGGAGACATCCGGGCCACCCTCCTGCTCTTCGGGATCGTTGTAGATCTGAAGGCGGGCCTTGCTGAAACCGTAGATTTCTGCGGCCTGCCAAAGAACAACGGATACAACCGCACCGATGAGGAACCACCGACTGTGGAGCCATTCGGGGGTGCCGATCGCAAAGAGCACAATGGCGAACCCGACGACCTTCACAAAGTACGTAGCTACGAAAAGACCAACGGCGCCAGAAGGATTGTTGCGTCCAACGAAGTGTCCGATCAGGAGACTTATTGCGAAGAAGGCCATGACGAGCCCGCCGCCAAAGACCACCGAGAAGGCGCCCTTGCTGCCGTTGATCAATCCCGCCACGATGCTCGTAATGACCAGTCCGGCCAAAGATGCGGCGGAACTCAAGAAGAGCAATCTAAGCCAAAGCTTCGGTGTCTCACCGGAGACTCCAACACCACGTTTACCGGACGGGCGTCCGGTTTCGGCGTTGGATGTCATGGGGATACCAATCCTCGTGGCACAGGTGCCATATTCTCAAAGTGGGGATACGGGCGAGTGACTGTCCGCAGTAAGAATTCTACATGAGATAGAACTGTGACGATAACCAGGAGTAATAACTACTCCCCCGGCCGCGACGAGTTACGCGTGAAGTAGGGCCATGCTGTCACGGCGGCCATGATGAGGGCTGCCGCAATGATCACGATGAGCACAATCTGCCACGGGAAGACGGCGAATGCGACGCCGCCAAAAGCCAGGATGCATGTCCAGACGTAAAGCATCACGACGGCGGTGCGGTGCGAGTAGCCAAGGTCCACCAGCTTGTGGTGGAGGTGCCCGCGGTCTGCCGACCACGGGGATTGCCCCCTGGCTGTCCTTCGGACGACGGCCATCCCCAAATCGAGGAGGGGAAGGGACAGGACGGCGAAGGGCAGCAGAATCGGGACGATGGTGGGGATACCGTTGGCACGGTCATAGAGGCCGGACCCGATCTGTCCCGTTGCTACCACGCCGGCTGAGGCCATGAGCAGGCCGATGAGCATGGCCCCCGAGTCACCCATGAAGATTTTTGCGGGAAACCAGTTGTGCGGCAGGAACCCGATGCAACTGCCCACCAGGATGGCCATCAGGAGTGTGGCGAGGTCCGAGTTGTCCGTGGACGGATTGTTCCGGTGCACCCAGTAGGCGGTGAGGAAGAAGGCGCCGCCGCCAATGATGGCCACGCCCGCTGCCAGTCCGTCCAAGCCGTCAATGAAGTTGACGGCGTTCATTGTGGTGACGATCAGCCCGGCAGTCAGCACGATCTGGACTACTTCGGACTCCAGGAATATCGGCTCAGGGATGAAGGGCACCACGGACATTCTGACGCCCCAGATTGCCACGATGAAGGCTGCGGCCGCCTGCCCCAGCAGTTTGATCCACCATCGGATGTCCAGGATGTCATCGGCCACTCCCACAGCGACGATCACAACGGCACCGGCCAGGATCCCCCAAGGTGCATCGTTGTGCCTGAAGATGTCCTTGACAAAGAATGAGTTGCTGGCCACTACCAGGGCAGCGAAGAACCCGACGAAGATCCCCAACCCCCCGAGCTTGGAAATCAAGGCCGAGTGCATGTCGCGGCTGCGGATGGGACGGTACAGGCGCAGTTTGTTTCCAGCCACGCGGGCGCCCCACGTTCCCGCATAGGACACCACGGCAGCCGTGAGTGCCATCAGCAGATACATGATCATGATGCGGCTCCCGGGAGCTGCCTGCCCTCTGTTCCGGAAACGGTGACCAGCGGACGCAGCCGGCGCGTCGCGGGAAAGCCGATGGTTTCCGGGCACCTTGAGGTGTGGAATTCTGTCTGTGGATAAATGGAACTACTCCGTCGCCATGCCTGCACCGGCTGTGCCGAATGTTGCGGGATTTCTGTGGACTCTAGTCACGATACTAATGCCAACGGCCGTGACCCCCCTGTGACACAGCCGTTGGTCCCCGCCTTCCCGGCCGGGATCAAGGCTGCGCAACTGTCAGCTGACCGGCTCCTGAATGTTCCGCAACGCGTAAATTCCCTTGAGCACTTCAGCGTTGGAGCGCGGTGCTTTGAAGCTGTGCCGCAGGCCTTTGATGAGCCCTCCCAGCAGGACTTTGCGGTTGGGAGAGGCTGCGATGGTGCGGGTCCAGTTGCGCACCGACGCGCCGGTGAAAAGGACTTTCTCCCACGGTGCCAGGGCGCGCGAACGTGTATAGACCCAGAGCTTGTTCCGAACCTCATAGTAGAAGCGGGGTCCGGGGTCGGCACCGGCATCACCGAAAACCTTGGTGTGGTGATTGGCCACCGACGCTTCGGTGGTCAGCGCCGTTCCCTTGCGCGAGACCCTTGCCGTGTACTCAAGATCGTCATTCCAGATGAAGTAATCCGCGATCGGCAACCCATGCTTCCTGATTTCCTCGGCGCGGATCACCACTGACACAAAGGAAGCACTGCGGATCTGCGTGGCACCGACCCGGGCGGCGGCGCTGCGTGCTTCCTCGCTGGCACCCAACCGGGGCCGCATGCGGTTCATGGGGTGGTCCCGGCCATCGGTCCAGACCACGCGGCTGGCGATGAAGGCCGGCGTGTCTCCGGTTTCCTGCTCATAGGCAGCGGAAACCTCCAAGGCTTCGGCAAGAGCGGCCGGTTGCGGTTCTGTGTCGTCGTCCATGATCCAGACGTGGTCCGCACCGTGATCCAGCAGCGCGCGTTCCATGCCGACCACAAACCCGCCGGCTCCGCCCACATTGGTGCCCAGCGTAACCACGTCCGTCACCAGCGGCCCTTGATAGTCCCGGAGGAACCCTGCGGTTCCGTCCGTTGAGGCATTATCAACCACGACGACGGCGTCCGGCACCCGGGTGCCGGCCGCGATGCCGGACAACGTGGTTTGGAGCAGTTCTCGGCGGTTATAGGTCACCACAACGGCGACCACGACAGCTTGGGACGTCATTTACTTGCCTTTGGTCGTGGGTGGTTGAATACGGCGCCGAACCAGCAGGCTTGCGAGCTTCCATGGCTCCACAAAAACCCTGTAGGCAACCCTGTCCGGGTGCAGGACCAGCCGCCAGGCCCATTCGAGCCCCAAGCGTCCCAACCAACGCGGCGCCAGTTTCTGAATACCGGCAACCTGTTCGATCGCTCCGCCGACAGCGCAATAGACAGCCGGCGGCAACTCGTTCAGCCTGCGACGCAGAACATGCTCTTGGAGCGGCATTCCCAGCCCGATCAACACCAGTTGTGGCCGGAAGGTGCCCAGCCATCCCACTACGGCTTCCTCGAGGGCGTCGTCCCAACCTTCGCCGGGCATGCCGTCCACTGTGGCTCCGGGAATGATGGACCGCAGACGGGCAACAGCCTCGGTGTTGGCCTCACGGCCGGCACCAACAACAGCAACCCGGTGCAATCCCGGGACCTTTCCCAGCTCAGGGATCCAGTCCATGGAACCCAGCCGGTACGCCATGGCCCCCTCATCCAACGGAGGCAGCCGGCGACGACGCGAGAGACCCCAGAGCAACGTGGCCGGAGCGCCGTCAAGGAGGACGATCGAGCTTTCCCCGTAGAGGGCACGGACATCGGGGCAGGAATGAAACAGCGTAATGCTGTGCAGGTTGTGGCCGAGCACCGTGCTCTTGGTTCCCGCAGCAATGAGTCCACCCATGGCATCAATAAGGTCATTGACGCGCAACGGAGTAGCGTCGACGTCAAGGACGGGGACGCGCTGACGGTCCGGAATCATTCGGATTTGGCTTCTTGTGTGGCCTGCGGTTCCCCATCGCCGGCAGGCAGCGGGGCCTCTTCGGGTGCGGCTTCGACGACGGCGGCCCCGGTCACCTCGGCCGGTGCGTCGCCCGCCGTCGGAGTCTCTACGACAGCCTGATCTGCTGCTTCCGGAGTCTCAACCACTTCGGAAGCCTTTTCTGCTTCCGGGGCCTTTTCTGCTTCCGGAGCCTGTTCCGCTTCCGGAGCCGCCGCAACAGCATCGGCTGCTGAAGGTTCCGCAACCTCGGTGGAAACAGTCTCGCCAAAGCCCAGAATGGTGGGGACTATGGCCCGGAGGCTTTCCAGGGGAATGGCTCCCTGGCGCACTACGCGGAACGGGGTGGCAGTTGCGTCCACAATCGTGGACGGCAGCGCCGCAGTACCTTCCACGGGCCGGAATCCGCCCTCAAGATAAACCTCTACGGATTCGGCCAGTTGCATGCGGGCTTCGGAGGCAGTCTGCGCTGCCTCCTGGCCGGTGCGGTTGGCCGAGGAGACAGCCAAGGGACCCGTGAGCCCCAGAAGTTCCAGCGCGATCTGGTCATCGGGCATCCGCAGGGCAACGGTGCCCTTGGTGTCGCCCAGATCCCAATCCAAGGATGGTTGCGCGTGCAGGATCAAGGTCAGCCCGCCCGGCCAAAATGCCTGTGCCAGCGCACGGGCATCGGCAGGGACGTCCGTAGCGAGGCCATCCAGGGCGTTGATCCTGGGAATCAGGACAGGAGGAGGCATCTGCCGGCTGCGTCCCTTGGAGGCCAGCAACATGGTCACAGCCAAGGGAGAGAAGGCGTCGGCGGCAATGCCGTACACAGTGTCCGTCGGCAGCACGATGCACTTCTTCTCACTGATGGCACGCTGGGCGTGCTGAAGTCCTTCAGCCCGCTGGTCATCGGAAGTGCAGTTGTAGGTTGTGGTCACAGCGCTATTCTTTCACTCATCAGAGGCGGCGCTTGCCAGCACCGCGCTGGTGGCACGTTCCTTGCCGTTCAAGTCGAAGTGTGTGGTGACGTCATTCCAACGTCCCGTGCGTTGCAGCATCCCGGCAATCCAGCCTGCCTGGACTTCGGCGTGTTCCATCACGAAGTAGCCGCCGGGTTTCAGGAGCCGGGCCGCAGAGGCTGCAGCCGCCGTCGGGAGTTCCATGCCGTCCGCTCCCCCACCGTACAGTGCCTCGGGAGGGTCGTGCAGCGCGACTTCCGGTTCTGTGGGAATCGCCTCTGCCGGAATGTAGGGGGGATTGGAAACGACGACGTCGAAGGTTCCGTTGTGGTCGGGCAGCGCATCCCTGAGGTCGCCCTGTATGAGCGTGACGCCCAGTGGTTCCAGGTTCTTAGCAGCCCAGGCATGCGCGAAAGTACTGTATTCCACGGCATGGACGTCGGCGCCGGGCACCTCGTGGGCAATCGAGCCGGCGATTGCTCCGGATCCGGTGCCAAGGTCCACCACTTTGGGGTTCGGCATTCCCTTGAGGCGGTCAATGACCAGTTGGACCACCGATTCCGTTTCCGGGCGGGGTATGAAAACGCCGGGGCCTACGCGCAATTCAAGGTACCGGAAATAGGCGACACCGGTGATGTGCTGCAGCGGGACGCGGCCCGCCCGCTCACGAACCAGTTCTTCATAGCCATCCGGGGCGGCAGTGTCACCCAGAAGCATGGCCCGCAAGCGTCCCAGTCCTCCGCCGAGGAGGTGTTCGGCCAGCAATTCTGCATCCACCCGTGGTGTTGGCACACCGGCGTCGGAGAGAACGGCAGTGGCCTCGCGAACTGCGTCCGCGAGGCTCTGGCCCTGGTAAAACGTCATGGATCTACTCTGCTGTTGATCTGGGCGCGGCGCTATTCGCCGATTGCGTCCAGGCGTGCTTGTTCGTCCGCCTCGATGGCCGACTGGATGACGGGCTCCAGGTCGCCATTCATGACCGCATCAAGGTTGTACGCCTTGTACCCGGTGCGGTGGTCCGCAATACGGTTTTCCGGGAAGTTGTAGGTCCGGATGCGCTCCGAACGGTCCATGGTACGGATCTGCGACTTGCGCTGCTCCGAGTTGGCGGCATCGATTTGTTCCTGCTGGTGCGCCAGGAGGCGGGCACGGAGGACACGCATGCCTGCTTCACGGTTCTGCAGCTGTGACTTCTCGTTCTGCATGGCCACCACGATGCCCGTGGGCAAGTGGGTGATGCGTACGGCGGAGTCGGTGGTGTTCACGGACTGGCCACCCGGACCCGAGGACCGGTAGACATCGATCTTGAGGTCATTCTGGTTGATCTCGAGCTCTTCGGGCTCGTCCACTTCAGGGAGCACCAGTACGCCGGCGGCCGAAGTGTGGATCCGGCCCTGCGATTCGGTCACGGGCACACGTTGCACGCGGTGCACGCCGCCTTCGAACTTCAAACGCGCGAAGACACCCTGAGCAGGGTCGTTCGAGTTGCCCTTGATGGCCACCGCAACATCCTTGTAGCCACCAAGATCCGACTCCGTGGCTGAAATCATTTCGGTCTTCCAACCCCGTGATTCGGCATAGCGCATGTACATGCGAAGAAGATCGCCGGCGAACAAAGCAGCTTCATCGCCGCCTTCACCGCCCTTGACTTCGAGGATGACGTTGCGGGCATCATCGGGATCACGCGGAATCAGCAGACGGCGCAGACGCTCCTGCGCCGCAGGAATCTGCTCCTCCAGCTGCACAACTTCCGCAGCGAATTCGGGATCTTCATCAGCCATCTCTTTGGCCGCTTCCAGATCGTCATTGAGCCCGCGCCACTTGTTGTAAGCCTCCACGATGCCCTGGAGCTGGGCAGAGCGCCGCCCCAATTTCCGGGCCGCAGACTGATCGGCATAGACAGCAGGATCACTCAGCTGCGCCTGGATGGCAGCATGCTCATCAAGCAATCCCTGTACGGACTCAAACATTTTCAAACCTCTTTCGACTTCTACAAGTCTAATAACTGCATCGTGGGGTCACGCACAGCCCATCCTGGGCCCACTGGGCCGTTTCTGACCTCACGTGGTGTCGGGCCACGGAGTCCTTAAACAAGGACCGCTCAAAATATGCCGGCCAGGGAGTGGCTTCGGGCCTGCCGGAGCCGGGTAGCTTTCGATCGTAAATCGGAAGCTACCCGGCGTAGGGGCTGGGCCGGCATATTTTGAGCGGTTAGAGCACAGCTATTTGTCGTTGTCCGACTTCGCTCCGAGCGTGGTCTTCTGAACCTGCATGAGGAACTCGACGTTGCTCTGCGTCTCCCGGATCTTGTTGGTCAGCAGCTCAAGGCTCTGCTGCTGCTCCAGGCCCGAAAGGACGCGGCGCAGCTTCCACATGATCTTGACTTCTTCAGGCGAGAGCAGGTTCTCTTCGCGGCGCGTGCCGGACGCGTTGACGTCCACGGCCGGGAAGATGCGCTTGTCTGCCAGCTGGCGGGACAAGCGGAGCTCCATGTTGCCTGTGCCCTTGAACTCTTCGAAGATCACTTCGTCCATCTTGGAGCCGGTCTCGACGAGGGCCGTTGCCAGGATGGTCAGTGAGCCGCCGTTTTCGATGTTGCGTGCAGCACCGAAGAAGCGCTTGGGCGGGTACAGGGCTGCGGAGTCCACACCACCGGACAGGATTCGGCCGGAGGCCGGTGCTGCCAGGTTGTAGGCGCGGCCCAGGCGGGTCATGGAGTCCAGGAGGACTACAACGTCCATGCCCATTTCAACGAGGCGCTTGGCGCGTTCGATGGAAAGTTCGGCAACCGTGGTGTGGTCATCTGCGGGGCGGTCGAAGGTGGAAGCAATGACCTCACCCTTGACGGTGCGCTGCATGTCCGTAACTTCTTCGGGACGTTCGTCAACCAGAACCATCATGAGGTGAACCTCAGGATTGTTGGTGGTGATGGCGTTCGCGATCGACTGCAGGATGAGCGTCTTACCGGCCTTCGGCGGGGAGACGATCAGGCCACGCTGGCCCTTGCCGATCGGGGCCACGAGGTCAATGACACGCGGGCCGATCTTCTTGGGGTCAGTTTCAAGGCGGAGGCGCTCGGACGGGTACAGCGGCACGAGCTTGGCGAACTCGACCCGGTCCTTGAGTTCTTCCGGAGTCTTGCCGTTGACGGAAGTGACGCGAACCAGCGCGTTGAACTTCTGGCGGGCTGACTGCTGGCTGCGGTCTTCGCCGTCGCGGGGTGCACGGATGGCGCCGACGACGGCGTCGCCCTTGCGGAGGTTGTACTTCTTGACCTGTGCCAGGGAAACGTAGACATCGTTTGCCCCGGGGAGGTAACCGGACGTACGGATGAACGCGTAGTTCTCCAGAACGTCCAGGATGCCTGCTACGGGCAGCAGGACGTCGTCCTCGGTGACCTCGACGTCGTCGACGTCCGGACCCTGCGCGCGGCCACGGCGACGTTCGTTGCGGTCGCGGAAACGGTCGCTGCGGGTGTTCCCGTCGCGGCTGTCCTGACCTCCCCGGCGATCGTTGCGGTCGTTCTGGTCGTTGCGGTCACGACGGTTGCGGCGGTTGCGGCGGTTGCCGGTGTCGTCGCCGTCGTTGTTGTCCTCACGCCGGCCACGGGTGTTCTCACGCCGTTCGCGCTGCTCGCCCGAATCGGGCTGCTCGGTGCGGTCGGTGCGCTGCTCACGCTGCTCGGTGCGGTCGGTGCGCTGCTCACGCTGTTCGGCGCGGTCGGTGCGCTGCTCACGCTGTTCCGTGCGGTCGGTGCGCTGCTCACGCTGCTCGGCGCGATCGGTGCGCTGCTCACGCTGCTCGGCGGCAGGTGCTTCGGCTGCTTCAGCGGGTGCTGCAGCAGCTTCGCCGCGGCGGCGGTTGCGGGTACGGGGCTGGCGACGCTCGGTGCCGGTCTCCCCCGCTTCAGGCGTTGCCGGAGCTTCGACAACCGGCGCAGCTGCGTTTTCAGCAGGCGCAGCCGTGTTTTCGGCAGGTGCAGCAGCGGCTACGACACCGTCGCTGGTAGCGCGGCGGCTACGGCCACGGGCACGTCCGCGGGGAGCATCCTGGGCCGGAGCCTCGGAAGCTGCATCCGCAGCGGCACTGTTTTCGGCAGCCTTGCCCTTGGTCTCCGCTGCAGCCTTGGTTTCCACTGCCGGGGCTTCCTTGGCCGCCGAGGTGGAACCCTTTGCCTGGGCACTGGCCCTGGCAGGTGCCTTGGTAGTGGAGGTTCCGGCACGGTGGGCGGAAATGGCGGTAACCAGATCCCCCTTGCGCATCCGCGATCCCCCAGAGATGCCCAGCTGGCTCGCGAGAGCCTGAAGCTGGGCGAGCTTAAGGCCTGCAAGGCCGCTGCTCTTGGTGGTTGCTGCCGTTGACGACTCAGCAGCAGAAGATGTTGTGTCCACAGCTGAAGCCAGCTCAGTGGTTTCTGTCACGAAGGATCCTTCCCCCTCGACGGCGTCCAGAGCGAGAGCTGGACGCGATGATTTGTTCTGGGCTGCAGTTCAGATCTGCAGCCGGTGATTTCGGCCGTGCCTGATGGATTGTGGCCAACAGGGCCGGATACTGATCGTCATCACTGGAGCCGGTGACCCGGACAGCCGGCTGCTTTTTCAGGGAACAGAGAGAATTCTCGGCACCTGAGACAGGCCGGAAAGAGACGACACCACCAACGTTGGCACAGTTGACGAAAGGTACGGCGAAACACCGAGATCCAAAATCAGGGAACTGCCCGCGGCTTTACCGGCGGTGCACTTCCACTCTAGCACCTTGAACGTCCACAGCCAGCGTCATCACGCGCCAGCCAATCCCGGGTGTGTTGGACTCCGTGTAGGACCCAATGAATTCCTCGACAACGGCGGCTTCGCCAGGACCGTTGGCCAGCACCATGACAGTGGGACCTGCGCCGGAAACAACGGCCGCATGGCCGGCAGAACGAAGAGCCGAGATGAGGTCGGCGCTGGGGCGCATGGCCTGTGCCCTGTAGCTCTGGTGGAGGTAGTCCTCGGTAGCGGGCAACAGAAAGGCCGGCTGCGAGGTGAGCGCGTGGATCAGCAGTGCAGCACGTCCGGAATTCATGGCAGCAGCATGATGGCCCACTGAAGCGGGGAGTAACCCACGTGCAGTCTCCGTGGACAATTCAAAGTCCGGGACTGCGACTACCGGGATGACCGAAGGAGCAACGTCTGCTTTGGTACTGCTGTACTGCTCGCTGTCCTGCCAGGACAGCGCCAGTCCGCCGAAAATGGCGGGTGCGACGTTGTCCGGGTGGCCCTCCATCTCGCTGGTCAATTGAAGGATCCAGTCGCGATCCTTCCGCGATCCCTCCGGCACCAAGGCATTGGCGGCCGTCACTGCGGCCACTACGGCAGAAGCCGATGATCCGAGGCCACGACCATGGGGATTGACATTGTCCGCGGTGATTTTCAGTCCGGAGTGCTGGTAACCAAGGCGATCCAAGGCAAGATCAATGGCGCGCACCACCAGGTGGCTGGAATCCCGGGGAAGGGTTTCGGCGCCCTCACCGGAGAGCTCGAATTCAAGCTCTCCGGTGCTCAGGGTTTCTACCGTCAAGGTGTCGTAAATAGACAAGGCCAGGCCAAGGCTGTCGTAGCCAGGGCCCAGATTGGCGCTTGTACCGGGGACCTTGACCGTCAGCCGCTGGCCTGCCGCGACGAACGCACGATCAGTCGCGGTGGGCTGCGTTGATTCCACTCTTATTTTTCTTCCAGTCCCAGTTCTGCGGCAACGGTGACGACGTCGTTGGGCACCTTGACGGGCTGGACATCATGGCCATCCTCGGTGCGGAGAGCCCATTGCGGGTCCTTGAGGCCGTGACCGGTAACCGTGATGACGATGGTCTTTCCCGAAGGAACCTCGCCTGCAGCATGCTTCTTGATCAGGCCTGCGACGCCGGCCGCTGAGCCGGGTTCGACGAAGACACCTTCCTTGGCTGACAGCCAGCGGTGGGCTGCAAGGATTTCCTCGTCCGTGACGGCCTCAATCAGTCCACCGGATTCGTCGCGGGCAGCAACAGCCGTGTCCCATGAGGCGGGGTTGCCGATGCGGATGGCGGTTGCGATGGTGTCCGGTTCGGTGATCGGATGTCCGGCGACGAACGGTGCCGCGCCTGCAGCCTGGAAACCCCACATGATGGGCGTCTTGGTTGCGACGGCCGGCAGGGTTCCGTTGGCGGTCTCGAAGGGCGCGGAGTACTCCTTGTAGCCCTTCCAGTAGGCGCTGATGTTGCCGGCATTTCCAACTGGCAGCACATGGATGTCCGGAGCATCACCGAGCGAATCGACGATCTCGAAAGCACCTGTCTTCTGGCCCTGGATGCGGGCAGGGTTGACCGAGTTGACCAGGAATACCGGGTAGGACTCGCCGAGCTTACGGGCAATATCCAAGCAGTTGTCGAAGTTGCCGTCGACCTGCAGCAAAGTAGCGCCGTGGGCGATAGCCTGGCTCAGTTTGCCCATGGAGATTTTGCCTTCGGGAACCAGCACCGCGCACTTCAGGCCCGCAGCAGTGGCGTAGGCAGCTGCAGAGGCGGAGGTGTTTCCGGTGGAAGCGCAGACCACTGCCTTGGCTCCGGCTTCAACTGCCGCTGTCATGGCCATGGTCATGCCGCGGTCCTTGAAGGATCCCGTGGGATTCATGCCTTCAACCTTGAGGTACACCTCGGAGCCTGTGAGCTCGGAGAGCTGCCGGGCGTGGACCAAGGGCGTTCCGCCCTCACCGAGGGTAATGACCTTGGTGGCTTCCGTTACAGGCAAGCGATCAGCGTATTCGCGGATTACTCCGCGCCATTGGTGAGCCACTTAGACTCCTTCTACCCGCAGTACGGATGTCACAGAATTGATGACGTCCAGGCCCTTGACGGCCTCGACGGTTGCTGCGAGTGCAGCTTCGGATGCACGGTGCGTCACGATCTTGAGCTCAGCCGAGGCCACGTTCGACCCGGAGTCGCGGTGGATCGTCTGACGCATGATCTCGATGGAGACGCCGTTTTCCGCAAAGATATGGGCGATCCGGGCCAGAACACCGGCCTGGTCGGCGACGTCCAAGCCGATGTAGTAGCTCGTGGTGGAGGCGTCGATGGCCAGGGCCGGGACGTGTCCGGTGGTGGTTTCCGTGCGGCCGGGACCGCCCAGGACCAATCGGCGTGCTGCGGAAACGAGGTCACCCAGAACGGCAGAGGCCGTGGGGGTTCCGCCTGCACCCTGGCCGTAGAACATCAGTTCACCGGCGTTCTCTGCCTCGATGAAGACGGCGTTGAAGGCGCCACGCACCGCTGCCAGCGGGTGTTCGCGGGGCAGGAGTGTGGGATGGACGCGTACTGAAATGCCACTGCCGTTGTCGGAGGAGTCGATCTTTTCGGCAATCGCCAGCAGTTTGATGACGAATCCGGCTTCCTTGGCAGAAGCGATATCAGCGGCGCTGACCTTGGTGATGCCTTCGCAGTACACATCGTCCAGGGAGAAACGGGTGTGGAAGGACAGCGAAGCCAGGATGGCCGCCTTGGCTGCTGCGTCATGGCCCTCGACGTCGGCAGTCGGGTCCGCTTCGGCGTAACCGAGGCGCTGGGCTTCGGCCAAGGCGTCGGCGAACTGCGCTCCAGTGGTGTCCATTTGGTCAAGGATGAAGTTGGTGGTTCCGTTGACGATGCCGAGGACCCGGGTGATGCGATCGCCGGACAAGCTGTCACGGATGGGACGCAGGATGGGGATGGCCCCGGCCACTGCGGCCTCGTAAGACAACTGGACCCCGGCCTTGTCGGCCTCTTCGTACAGGGTCGGTCCGTCCTGCGCCAACAGGGCCTTGTTGCCGGTGACAACGCAGGCGCCGTTTTGGATCGCCGTCAGGATCAGCGAACGCGCCGGCTCAATGCCACCCATCAGTTCGATGACGAGGTCGGCATCCTTGACCAGGGTGTCGGCATCGGTGGTAAAGAGTTCACGGGGCAGCTCGACGTCACGCGGAGCATCGATGGTGCGCACGGCGATCCCGGACAGTTCCAGGCGGGCGCCGCTGCGGGCAGCAAGGGCCTCGGCGTCGTCAATCAGAATCCGCGCGACCTGGGCCCCAACGTTGCCACAGCCCAGCAGGGCCACCTTCAAGGTTCGCACTTCAGACATTCGCCACTCCCATGTCGCGGTTCAAGAGATCTTCTTCGGTTTCCCCGCGGACAATCAGCCGGGCAGCTCCGTCGCGTACAGCGACAACGCCAGGCCGTGCCAGGTAGTTGTAATTGCTGGAGAGGGCCCAGCAGTAGGCGCCGGTACCCGGTACTGCGAGCAAATCACCGGCTGCCACATCCGCGGGCAGATATACATCTCTAACAACTATGTCGCCGCTCTCGCAATGTTTGCCCACTACGCGGGACAGCTGCGGAGCCGCCGAGGAGTCACGCGAGGCCAAAATGGCCGAATAATCCGCGTCGTACAGCACTGGACGGGCGTTATCGCTCATCCCGCCGTCCACCGACACATACCGGCGCGGATGCGTAACGTTCTTGTGTTCGTCTTCAGCCCCTGGGGCGTCGACACGGACGGTTTTAAGCGTGCCCACTTCATACAGGGTGAACGTGGTGCTGCCGACAATGGCGCGACCGGGTTCGATGGAGATGCGCGGCGGCTTGATGTCCAGTTCAGCGCACGTCGAACGCACGACGGCGGCCATGGCCTCTGCGATCTCCGCTGGCGGGCGGGGCGTGTCAACAGGGGTATAGGCGATGCCGTAGCCGCCACCGAGGTCCAATTCCGGCAAGACGATGGAGTACTTGGCTTGCATGGCGGCAAGGAAGCCCAGAAGCTTCTCCGCTGCAACGGCAAAACCGTCCGGCTCAAAGATCTGCGAGCCGATGTGGCAGTGCAGGCCCAGCAATTCGATGCCCGGGTAGGAGGTGGCTGCTGCCACAGCTTCCTCGGCTGCTGAAAGGCCGGCTTCTTCCGTGGAGTCCTCAGCCATGGACAGACCGAACTTCTGGTCCTCGTGGGCCGTGGCGATGAACTCATGGGTGTGGGCATGGACGCCGGGAGTCAGGCGCAGCATGACCTTGGCAGCCTCGCCGCGGCTCGAAGCTGCCTTGGCAACGCGCTCGAGTTCGTCGAGGCTGTCCACAACGATCCTGCCCAGCTTCATGTCCAGGGCGCGATTGATCTCGGCGTCGGACTTGTTGTTGCCGTGCAACCCGAGGTTGGAGCCATCAATTCCAGCGCGGGCAGCGACAGCGAGTTCGCCTCCGGAACACGTATCCAGGCGCAGGCCCTCTTCCGCCACCCAGCTGGCCACAGCGGTGCACAGGAAGGACTTTCCTGCATAGTAGACATCCACTCCCCCGCAGATGTCAGCGAAGGCGGCATCGAAGGCATCCTTGAAAGCCCTGGCCCGTGCACGGAAGTCCGATTCGCTCATGACGAACAGCGGAGTTCCGAACTGCTCCTTGAGCTCACTGACGGAGACGCCTTCAACGGTGACCTCGCCGGCGTCGTTCTTTTCAACCCCGGCAGCCCACATGGGCGCTTGAAGTGCGTTGAGGTCCCCTGGGACGGCCAACCATTCGGGGGCAAGCGGAGAAGCGTGATCAGCGGCTGTGTTCATTGCCCTACATCCGTTCCGGCGCCGAGACGCCCAGCAGTTCGAGTCCGTTGGCAAGTACCTGGCTGGTGGCGTCATTGAGCCAAAGCCGGGTGCGGTTCACGTCCAGGACGGGATCATCACCCTGCGGCGATACCCGGCAGGCGTCGTACCAACGGTGATAGGCCCCGGCGATGACCTCAAGGTGGCGTGCCACCCGGTGTGGCTCGCGCAGCTCGGCGGCCTTGGCCACGATGGACGGGTAACTGCCCAGGTAGGAAAGGAGCTCGTTTTCCGTGGGGTGATCCAGGAGCGAGGCGTCGAAGGCATCCACGCCATCAACCTGGCGCTCCACTCCGGCCTCGGCCGCGTTGCGTGCTGTGCCGCGGGAACGGGCGTGGGCGTACTGGACATAGAACACAGGATTCTCGTTGCTGTGCTTCTTCAGCAGTTCCGGATCCAACGTCAGAGGTGAGTCGGCGGGGAAACGCGCCAGGGAATAGCGGACAGCGTCTTTGCCGAGCCAGGAAATAAGGTCCTTGAGCTCGATGATGTTGCCCGCACGCTTGGACAGCTTTGCGCCGTTGACCGAGACCAACTGGCCGATGAGGACCTCGATGTTGACCTCCGGGTCATCGCCGGCACAGGCTGCAATGGCCTTGAGCCGGTTGATGTATCCATGGTGGTCCGCGCCGAGGAGGTAAATCTTCTCGGTAAATCCGCGGTCCTTCTTCGAAAGGTAGTAGGCAGCGTCCGCGGCGAAGTAGGTGGGTTCGCCATTGGCGCGGATCATGACGCGGTCTTTGTCGTCACCGAAGTCCGTGGTGCGCAGCCATACGGCATCGCCGTCGTCAAAGACGTGGCCCTGTTCGCGAAGGCGGGAGACGGCTGATTCGATCGCACCGGCGTCGTGCAGTTCCTTCTCCGAGAAGAAGACATCGAAGTGGACACCAAATTCCGCCAGGGTGGTCTTGATATCGGCCATCTGCGCCTCATAGGCAGCAGCACGGATCACCGGCAGGGCGGCCTCATCCGTCAGTTCACGGATGTCCGGGTGCGCCTTGAGGACTTCGTCGCCAAGTTCGCGGATGTATTCACCGGGATATCCGCCCTCGGGCACCCCGCGGCCGTGCAGGCGGGAGAGGACCGAGTTGGCGAAGACGTTCATCTGCGAGCCGGCGTCGTTGATGTAGTACTCAGCGGTGACGTCGGCGCCGGAAGCACGCAGGACACGGGCAATCGCATCACCAAGTGCGGCCCAACGGGTGTGCCCGATGTGCAGCGGCCCTGTGGGGTTCGCCGAGACGAACTCCATGTTCACCACGCGGCCTGCGAGCGCCTGGTTGGTTCCGTAGCTGGTTCCGGCCTCGACGATGGCTTTGGCAAGGGCGCCGGCAGTGGCGGCATCCACAGTGATGTTGAGGAATCCGGGACCTGCGATCTCCACGCCGCTGACGCCGGGAATGCCTTGCAGATGGTTGCTGAGGATACCGGCGAATTCGCGCGGATTCATGCCTGCCTGCTTGGAGAGCTGGAGGGCGATGTTGGTGGCCCAGTCTCCATGATCCCGGTTCTTGGGTCGCTCCACCCGCACGGATTCGGGCACGGCAGATTCCGTCAAGGCGATTTCGCCGCTGGAGACGGCGTCCTTAAGGCAGGCGGATATGGCAGCAGAGAGTTCTTCGGGAGTCACGCATCTAGCCTACCGGGGGCCTGCAAAGTCGCGGAATTGGGGGTTCCTTATGTGGATAGTCACGTCACGGGCGGGGCACAGCCATGAGAGCCCGGTGGCACAGACTGAACCATTACGCTGAATTCAACGTTGTGAACACGTAGGAGGCGGCCTGGTCCGCCCTCCTGCGAGCACCAGCCCCATGACCGATTCTTGTCCAGTTGAAACGAGCAGAACCATGACTACGCCACTCCGCAAGAGCATTTACGCCGGATTTGCCGGCCTCTCCCTCATCGGTGCCGTGGCCGCCTGCGCCCCTTCTTCGCAATCGCCGGCCGCCGAATCCACGCCGGCTGCCGAAAACGGCGGTCAGGCGAGCACCACAAGCCCCACCTCTTCTTCGTCCGGCTCAGCCGCGGCGGGAACATCCACCTATAAGGACGGTACCTACAGCGCCGACGGCACGTACACCTCCCCCAACGGCCAGGAGACCGTTGGCGTGGAATTGACGTTGGCCGGTGACAAAGTTTCAGCAGTCAACATCACCACCCACCCCTCAAACCCCAACACCAAGAAGTTCCAAGGCGAGTTCGCTGGCGGAATCTCGGCACAGATTGTCGGCAAGAACATCGATGAACTGAACGTCTCCAAGGTGGCCGGCTCCTCCTTGACCTCCGGCGGCTTCAATGACGCCGTGGAACAGATCAAGTCCCAGGCCAAGTAGCACCATGCCGCACCCGGACTGGGCCTCCTTCAGCTTTGACGGCATCGGGACGCGCTGGGAAGTTTCGACGCCGGAGGCATTGGTACCGGCCGTGCGGCACCAACTGCTGGAAACAGTCAGTGAGTATGACCGGACCTATTCGCGGTTCAGGCCGGACTCCCTGGTGTCCGGCCTGTCCCGTGGGCCGGGCAGGATCACGTTGCCCGGCCACGCAACAGCCCTTCATCAGGTCTACGACACCCTGTATCGGCTCAGCGGGGGAACCATGAGCCCGCTCATCGGCAGCAGCCTGGAACGGCTTGGCTACGATCCCCAGTACTCCCTGGTGCCCGCCGGAAGTCCCCAGGCCCCGCCACGCTGGGAAGATGTCCTCGAGTGGACTGGTACTTCCCTGGCTGCCACCGAACCGGTGGTCCTGGACGTGGGGGCAGCAGGAAAGGGCCAGTTGGTGGACCTGCTGGGTGGGGTCCTGCGTTCAAAGGGCCATTCCGACTTCCTGGTGGATGGGAGCGGCGACATGCTCCACTCGGGGACCCATCCCGTGATGGTCGCCTTGGAGCATCCCTATAACCCGGGCCAAGCCATTGGAACTGTTGAACTGAACAATTCCGCGCTCTGCGCCTCCGCTTCCAACCGGCGCGCCTGGGGAGATGGGCTGCACCACGTCCTGGACGGGACCACCGGCAAACCCATTCACACCACAGTGGCCACCTGGACCATGGCTGCGAGCGCGCTGGTGGCCGATGCCGTGGCTACTGCCCTGTTCATGATTGAACCGGCCCGTTTGCAGGAGGAGTTCGATGTCGCCTGGCTCAGGGTGTCCTCCAGTGGTGCCGCCACGTTTTCGGAGAGTTTCGAGGGGAGACTGTTCTCATGATTGCCGTTAAGTCCCGGGTGGATACGTGGTTGGGACGCCTCACGATGTACCGGTTGATCCTATGGGTGTTGGCCGTGCTGGTGGCTTACAGCATGGTGCTTAACGTCCTGGGCTGGCTGACCTTCGGGCTTCCGGAAATGCTGGTGCATTTGGTGCTCTGCCTTGGGGTGACCTATTCCTCCAACCGCTTGTTGGCCGCCGTCTTCCGTGTCAGGCCGCACACGGAGTCCTCCCTGATTACGGGGCTGCTGCTCTATTTCCTGTTCTGGCCCGCGTTCGGGATAACGGACATGACCGGTGTTGCCTTGGCCTGCTTGGTAGCGAGCGTCTCCAAGTACGCGCTGGCATTCCGGGGGCGGCACATCTTCAATCCTGCCGCGGCCGGCGCGTTTGTCACGGGCCTGACGGGATTGAACATTGCCACGTGGTGGGCTGCAACCCCGGCCATGCTCTGGCTGCTGGTCCCGGGCGTGCTGCTTGTCCTGTACCGCACGCGCAAAATGCTCATGGCCACGGTGTTCCTGGTGGTGGCTGCCGGCATTATCACCGTGGAACTGATGAGCCGCAGCATGACGTTCGGGCAGGCCTTGTGGCAGTCCTTCGCCCAGCGGCCCCTGTTGTTCTTCGTGGGCTTCATGCTTTCCGAACCCCTTACCCTCCCGCCCCGGCGCTGGCAGCAGTTGGCGCTTGCCGGCGTCGTGGGCGTTGTTTTTGCGGTTCCCTATAATTTCGGGTTCATCGCCAACTCCCCCGAACTGGCGTTGTTGCTGGGCAACCTTGTGGCGTTCTTCCTGGGCCAGCGCGGCGGGGTTGAGCTGACGTTCAAAGGTGCCAGGGCCCTGACCCCTGGCACTACGGAGTTCCGGTTTGAGCCGCAGCGCCCTGTGCGGTTCGAGGCCGGGCAATTCATGGAACTCAACCTCCCGCACTCCGCCTCCGACGGCAAGGGCCGCAGGCGGGTCTTCAGCATCACAAGCCCCCCGGGGGCTGGTGAGCTGACGTTCGGCGTCGGGACCGCCGAGCCGCTGTCCACGGCAAAACGGGCACTGCTGGCTTTGCAGCCAGGAGACAAGCTTTCGGCCACAGCCGTGGGCGGAGACTTTCTTTTACCGCACGACGCCGGGCGGCCGGTCCTGCTGATGGCTGCGGGCATCGGTATCACGCCCTTCCTCTCACAGTTGGCCGCAGATGCGCCGGCACGTGACACCGTGGTTCTCTACCTCGCCAAAAGCCGGGAGGAACTGGCCGGCGTGGAGCAGTTGGAGGCCTCAGGGGCCACGGTAATTGCCAGGTTGGCCGACGGTTCCGCTCCGCCGGAGTTCATGACCGACGCCGGCGCCGCCAGGATCGATGCGGCCCGACTCAAGGAGTTGGTGCCTGACATCGGGGAACGCGAAGTCTTCGTTTCCGGGTCACCGGCGAGCGTCGATTCGCTGCGCGCCGCGGCCCGTTCTGCCGGGGCGCGGCGTGTCCACGTGGATTCATTTGCCGGGTATTGATCCCCGGAGAGCAGATGGTCCACGGCAGAGCTTGCCGGCGGAGAGCCGGGTTTTCATTTGCGGCTCAGTGGCTGCTAAGCTCTAGGACGTCCCACCGGCAACGGAGGGAACCCTGGATGCCCTCGTAGCTCAGGGGATAGAGCGTCTGCCTCCGGAGCAGAAGGCCGTAGGTTCGAATCCTATCGAGGGCACAACGAATACCCCGCCAGTTCGCTGGCGGGGTATTTATGTGTGCCGGTTACCCGCTATCAGTTCAAGGCTTGCCGGGCATGCACCGCAATTTTGTCTGCGGCTGCTCCTAGTCTGAATTCAGTTGGTCTTTCCGATAGCCAAAGGGGTTTGCCGTGATGTGCTCGATCGTACCGCCGTACATGCTTCGCAAGATTGCCGCCCAGGACGAGCCACGGCTGCGGGCCGTGGCCAGAGCCGCCAAAGAGTCGCTGGTGCACATCAAGAACCTGCAGGCCATCCGCACCGCGCCCGTTCCCCCGGCTCCGCCCAGTGCCCGCCAGGCCAAGCCCGGACCACCCAAGCGGACCATCTACGACGCCGGTTCTTCAGAGGCCTTGCCCGGCCGGGTTGTCCGGAAGGAAGGCGCGGAGCCCGTGGAGGACACCGCTGCCAATGAGGCCTACGATGGCCTCGGAAGCACGCACCGCCTGTATGGAGAGATCTTCGGCAGGGACTCCATCGACGACGCCGGCCTGGCCCTTGATGCGACCGTCCACTACGGGAAGCTCTATGACAACGCCTTCTGGGACGGCTCCCAGATGGTCTTTGGCGACGGTGACGGACAGATCTTCCAGCGCTTCACCAAGTCCGTCAGCGTTATAGGCCACGAACTCGCGCACGGTGTCACCCAGTACACTGCCAACCTGGCATACCGGAACCAGGCCGGTGCACTCAACGAATCCATGTCGGACGTTTTCGGCGTCCTCGTGGAGCAATACCTGAAACAGGAATCTGCGGCGAGTGCCAGTTGGCTCATCGGCGAAGGCCTCTTCACCGACCAGGTCCAAGGCGCTGCCTTGCGCTCCATGAAAGCACCGGGCACCGCCTACGATGACGACATCCTCGGCAAGGATCCGCAGCCGGATTCCATGGACACTTACGTTCGCACCAGCGCCGACAACGGCGGGGTGCATATCAACTCCGGCATCCCCAACAAGGCTTTCTACGTGGTGGCCTCGGAACTGGGCGGGGCGGCGTGGGAAGCGCCCGGACAGATCTGGTACAGCACGCTGACAAGCGGATTGCTCCCGGCGACCTGCACCTTTGGCAAATTTGCCAAGACCACCGCAGCTACCGCCGTGGACCTCTTCGGTTCAGGCTCGGCAGAGCATGACGCCGTCCTGAAGGCATGGGAGACTGTGAAGGTCAAGGTTTAGTCGGATGGCGGGACCGGACGGCTTGGTGCGGTCCCGCTGGCTGACTGACGGAAAACGTCGAACGAGAAGCAGCCGGCCATGAAGATCACCGTCCAACGCAGTGGGGGAATTGCAGCGATGACACGCGTCTGGAGCGTGGACGCAGTCTCCCCTGATGACAAGGAACGATGGGTCCCCATGGTGGAGGCTTGCCCTTGGGATGAAGCCAAAAGCCAGGCACGGGCAGCCAACGAGCCGGACCGGTTCATGTACTCCATCAGGGCAGGCCAGCGGCGCGCAACCCTCCCGGACCGCGCTGTCACAGGGCCTTGGCAGGAACTGGTGGAGTGTGCCAAGGCCGAGGGGTCCGAGTCCCGCGGCCGGCTCGGGGGAAGGCGCTGAAAGACCCCGCCCGCCTTGGTCCTTGGCGCCCCTAAATAGCCTCCGCCAACTGGCCCCGGAACGCGCGCCGGTAACTTTGCGGGCTCGTGTCCAGCACCTTCGTGAAGTGGTGGCGGAGTAGCACCGAATGCCCGAATCCCGCTTCCCTGGCGATCTCGTCAATGTTCAGCTCCGTGCTCTCCAACAGCTCCTGGGCCCTGAGCACCCGCTGGGAATTCAACCAGGCGGCTGGAGTAGTACCTGTCTCGGCCCTGAAGCGCCGGGCGAAGGTCCTTGGCGACATATGGAGGCGGGCCGCCAACTCGTTCACGCTGTGTTCCTGGTCGAGGTGTTCCACCATCCACCGGAGGAGTTCTTCCATGGGCGCGGACCCGCAGCGGGGCATGGGACGGTCGATGAACTGGGCCTGACCACCATCGCGATGCGGCGGAACCACCATGTCGCGCGCTATGGCGGCTGCAACATTGGCTCCCAGTTCAACGCGGACCAGGTGCAGGCAGGCATCGATCCCCGCCGCTGTCCCGGCACTGGTGATGATGGTCCCGTCCTGTACATAGAGGACGTTCTCATCCACGATCGCCGAGGGGTATCGGCCGGCGAGGTCCTGCGAGTAGTGCCAGTGGGTGGTACACCGGCGTCCGTCCAGCAGCCCTGCCCGCGCCAGTGCATAGGCGCCTGAGCAAATCGACATCACCCACGCGCCCCTGGCATGGGCATTGCGCAGGGTTTCCATTACCGACTCCGGGAGTTCCTGGTCCCGGCCGAAGGGCGCCATGATGACGAGGTCTGCATCGGCTGCTGCTTCGAGGCCGAGGTTCACATGAAGGGACAGACCGGACTTCATGAGGATATCCCCCGGCTCGGGTGCAACCACCCGGAAGTCGAAAGCCGGAACGCCGGCGCCCCTGTCCGTCCGGTCGATGCCAAAGACCTCGAAAGCCGTGCCGAATTCGAAGACCGAGAAGTTGGGAACCACGATCACTGCCACTGATTTCAACATGTTTCCAGTGTGGCAGAAAATTATCTAAATGGGGCATTTCTGCCACTGTTTCCAGGCGTTCCACAGGAGCAGGCTTGAGACATGGAAATCTTCGGAATCATCCTTTTCATCGTCCTTATCACCTCCGTCGCAGCCACCGTCTCAGCCTTGTTGAAGGACGGCCGCGGCCACAACCCGCCCATTGAGTCCAAGGAACCCTGGAGTGCCTTCGAGGCTCCCAGCACGCCGTACTGGAACCCCCGCATTTACTAGGACATGCCGGGAAACTGCATCTCCTCGCATGCCCACCACCCGTCCGACGCCCGCCGTTCGCGGAATTCTGCGCAGATTCCCCAGACGGCGGGCGTTCCTTCGCCGGCCCACGCGGCGAGGGCTCAACATCCCGCATATGGACTAGATTCACTTCCATGATCCAAACCTCCGCCCGGCTCCTTCAACTGCTGTCCTTGTTGCAGGTGCGCCGGGAGTGGACGGGACCGGCACTCGCGGACCGCATGGGCGTGACCGAACGGACCGTGCGCCGTGACATCGACAAGCTGCGCAACCTTGGGTATCCCATCCATGCATCCCCGGGAATCGCAGGCGGCTACCAGTTGGGAGCGGGCGCACAACTGCCGCCGCTGCTGCTGGACGACAACGAAGCGCTGGCGGTGGCATTGGGACTGAATTCCGTAGCCGCGGGACCCGTAGCCGGGATTGGCGAGGCCTCTGTACGCGCCTTGGCAAAACTGGAACAGGTGCTGCCATCGAGGCTCCGCCCCAGGTTCGCCATGCTGAAAGCAGCGGTGACCACCTTGCCCAGCAATGCGGCCACGGTTGATCCGCAACAGCTGACCGTGGTTTCAGCGGCGATCTCGGACCGGCGCCAGATTTCCTTTGACTACGTCACCTCCGAAGGCGAGGCTGCACGCCGGCTCGTGGAACCCTACAGATTGGTCGACACAGGAAGGCGCTGGTACCTGGTGGCCTGGGACGTGGACCGGGAAGACTGGCGGACCTTCCGCGCCGACCGTTTCGCCTCACTGCCGTCCGAACGAAAAAGATATACGCCCCGTGCCTTGCCCGCCGAGGACCTGGCAGCCTACGTGCAGCAGTCCATCACCCGCTCCCCCTACAGGTTTGACGTCGTGGTGCGGCTTAACGAGCCCTTGGCGGAGGTGGCCGCCGTCGTCAGCCCGCAGTACGCGACGCTGACCGCCGATGGTCCGGGAGCAACCATCCTGCGCTCAGGATGGGACAACCTGGCCGCCCCGGCGGCTTATCTTGCCGCCCTGGACATGGACTTTGAGATCCTTGAGCCGGAGGAATTCAGGTCCTTCGCCCGCCACCTTTCCTTCCGGCTTTCTGCCGCAGCGGGCACTGTGACGGAGGACGCGGACGCGGAACCGCAGCCACAGTAGACTGGCAGCAGCCATGACACTTCATATTTCCTACCCCGCTGAGCTGCCCGTCTCCGAGCGCCGCGAGGATCTGATGGCGGCCATCGCCGCCAACCAGGTGACCATCATCGCCGGCGAGACCGGCTCGGGCAAGACCACCCAGATCCCCAAGATGTGCCTCGAACTTGGCCTTGGAGACAAGGGCCTGATCGGCCATACCCAGCCCCGCCGGTTGGCGGCCCGTACCGTGGCTGAGCGCATTGCCTCTGAGCTGGAGGTTGAGATCGGCCAGGAAGTGGGCTTCCAGGTCCGCTTCACCGGCGAGGTCAGTGCGGCCACCAAGATCAAGCTGATGACTGACGGCATCCTCCTCGCGGAGATCCAACGTGACAAACTGCTGCGTAAATACAGCACCATCATCATTGATGAGGCGCACGAACGCAGCCTCAACATCGACTTCATCCTGGGCTATCTCAAACGCATCCTCCCCCAGCGCCCCGACCTGAAGGTCATCATCACCTCGGCCACCATCGATCCCCAGCGCTTTGCCAAGCACTTCGGAAGCGAAGAAGAGCCCGCCCCCATCATCGAGGTCTCGGGCCGTACCTATCCGGTGGAGATCCGCTACCGGCCGTTGTCCCAGCCTGCCGGCGGCGACGAGGACAGCTCGGATGATGAACTCGAAGAGGACCGGGATCCCCTGGACGCGGTGTGTGACGCCGTGGACGAGCTCGCCAAGGAAGCACCCGGCGATATCCTCATCTTCTTCTCCGGTGAGCGCGAAATCCGCGACGCCGCCGAAGCCATCAACGGGCGTATCCAGAGCAACCGCCGCCTGGGCGGGACCGAAGTCCTTCCACTTTTTGCCCGGCTGAGCCTTCAGGAGCAACACCGTGTCTTCAATCCCGGGGGCAAACGGCGCATCATCCTGGCCACCAACGTGGCTGAAACCTCGCTGACCGTCCCGGGGATCAAGTACGTGATCGACACCGGGACCGCCCGTATCTCCCGTTACTCCCACCGGACCAAGGTCCAGCGCCTGCCGATCGAGCGGGTGTCCCAAGCCTCGGCCAGCCAGCGCTCGGGCCGGTGCGGGCGTGTGTCCGAGGGCATCGCCATCCGTTTGTACTCGGAAGAAGATTTCGAGTCGCGTCCGCAGTTCACGGATCCGGAAATCCTCCGGACAAACCTCGCAGCCGTCATCCTCCAGATGACCGCCATGGGCGTGGCCCGCAGTCCCAAGGACGTGGAGAACTTTCCGTTCGTGGAGCCGCCTGATTCCAGGGCAATCAACGACGGCGTCACGCTCCTTCGCGAACTCGGTGCGTTGAGTTCACCCAAGTCAGGTGACGGCAGTGGCGGCGGCCGCAGCGGCAGCGGCCTCACCGCCGTCGGGCAAAAACTTGCCCAGTTGCCGGTGGACCCCCGGCTGGGCCGCATGATTGTCGAGGCCGGCAAGCGCGGCTGTGTCCGAGAAGTCATGATCCTTGCCGCGGCACTGACCATCCAGGACCCCCGTGAACGGCCAACGGACAAGCAGCAACTGGCCTCGGAAAAGCACGCGCGCTTCCGTGACGAGCTTTCCGATTTCACCGGCTTCCTCAATCTCTGGAACTACATCCAGGAGAAGCAGCGCGAGTTGTCCTCCACCCAGTTCCGGAAATTGTGCCGCAACGAGTTCATCAACTACTTGCGGGTCAGGGAGTGGCAGGACCTCTTCACGCAGCTCAGGCAACTGGCCAAGCCCTTGGGCATCGCCCTGGACAACAAACGCGAAGCCGATCCCGTGGGCAACTACGAGGGTATCCACATCAGCCTGCTCTCGGGACTCCTGAGCCATATTGGCCTGCTGGATGAGCGCAAGCGTGAGTATGCCGGGGCGCGGGGCAGCCGCTTCGCCATCTTCCCGGGCTCGGCATTGTTCAAGAAGTCTCCGACTTTTGTCATGGCAGCTGAACTGGTGGAAACCAGCCGGTTGTGGGCCAGGGTCGCTGCCAAGTTCGATCCCCTGTGGGCTGAGCAGGTGGCTCCGGACCTTGTGAAGCGCTCTTACAGCGAACCCCACTGGTCCTCCCGCCAAGGCGCAGTCATGGCCCATGAGAAGGTCACCCTCTACGGCGTGCCGATCATTCCCCAGCGCCGGATCAACTATGGCCGGGTGGATCCTGAACTCTCGCGCGAACTTTTCATCCGGCACGCCCTGGTGGAGGGCGAGTGGAAAACCCACCACAAGTTCTTCCACCGTAACCGGGCACTGCTGCAGGAAATCGAAGAACTCGAGACGCGCATGCGACGCCGCGACATCCTGGTGGACGACCAAACGCTGTTCGAGTTCTACGACGCACGCGTGGGCAAGGAAGTGGTCTCCGAGAGGCACTTTGACAAGTGGTGGAAGGACGCCCGCCAGTCCGATCCCACAATGCTGGACTTCGACCAATCGCTGCTCATCAGCGAGGACGCCGATGCCTTGGACGACTCCGCCTATCCCAAGACCTGGCTGCACAAGGGCTTCGAGCTCCCCCTGAGCTACGAATTCCATCCCGTTGCACCGGGGTCTGCCCCCAACCCATCGGACGGTGTCACCGCCGAGGTCCCTGTGTTGTTCCTCAACCAGTTGGACGATGCCCCGTTCCGTTGGCAGATACCTGGCCAGCGCGTGGAGCTTGTCACGGCACTGATCAAGTCGCTGCCCAAGCAGGTGCGGAAGAACTTCGTCCCTGCCCCTGATGTGGCCCGGCAGGCAACTGCTGCCCTTGAAGCGGACTTTGACCCGGCTGCCGATGAGCTGGACCCGTCTTTGGAGCTGGTGCTTCGCCGCCTCCGTGGGCATGTTATTCCCCCCGGTTCCTGGAACTGGGATGCCGTGCCATCGCATTTGCGGGTGAGTTTCAAGGTGGTGGACAGCAAGGGGAAGGTCCTGGACGAAGGCAAGGACCTTGCCGGGCTCCAGGAAAGGCTTGCCCCTGCCACACGCCGCGCAATCGCCGAATCCCTTGGCGCTACCCCGGCCACTACCGCACGTGCCAAAGCCGGCAAGGCTTCCGGTGCGGCGCGCACGGCAAACGGCCAGGGACCCGACGCCACTGCTGCCTCCGGAAGCCGGACTGATGCTGCAGTGGCTGAACGCAGCGGCATCACGGAGTGGGACTTCGGGACTGTGGAACGGCAGGTAACGCGTACTGTCAAGGGCCACTCCGTCACAGGCTTCCCGGCAGTGGTTGACGAAGGAACCACTGTGGCCCTGCGGGTCTTCCAGACCAAGGCAGAACAGGAAGCCGCCATGCGTGGCGGCGTCATCAGGCTGCTGGCCCTGCGGATTCCGCCTCCTGACCGCTACGTGCTGGAGCACCTGAGCAACATGGAAAAACTGACCTTCAGCCAAAACCCGCACGGATCCGTCAGTGCTTTGATTGCGGACTGCGCCCTGGCTGCCATCGACAAACTGACGCCCCAGGAACTGCCGTGGGACCGGAAGTCCTTCGATGCGTTGTATGAAGTGGTCCGTGCGGAACTGATCGATACCGTGTTCACGGTGACGGCCGTCGTCGAACGCGTTCTGGCCAGTACGCGACGCATCCAGAAGGAGCTGAAGTCCAACGCAAGCCTGCCGCTCATCAGTGCCCTCAATGACATGAAGTCGCAGCTGGAGCAGTTGGTGCATCCCGGCTTTGTGGCACAGACGGGCTATGCCCAGCTCAGCCAGTTGCCGCGATACTTGCAGGCGATCGAGAAGCGGCTGGAAAAGCTTCCCGGCAACGTCCAGCGCGATGGGCTCAACATGGCTGTCGTGCAGGCGCTCGAGGACGACTACGACGACGCCGTTTCAGCACTCCTCCCGGGACGCCGCGCCGGCACTGAGTTAACACGGGTGCGCTGGATGATCGAAGAGCTGCGGGTCAGCCTCTTTGCAGTGGAACTTGGAACCGCGTACTCGGTCTCTGAGAAGCGTATCCGGACAGCACTGAACCAGGCCTTGGCTCCGGCCTAGCTGGGGACAAAAAACCCGGCGGTGCCGATTCAGCACCGCCGGGTTAAGTTTGTTGGACCCTCAATCCTGTGGGACGGCGTCTCCGTGGCCGGCCGAGCGCAGGGCGGCACGGAGCTTCACGGCGGTGGCGTCCATGACAGCCGGATCCGGGTTGTGGTCCACGTTGTGGATTTCGAAGTCGGCCGTTGAGTAGGCAGGCCACACGTGGACATGCAGGTGGTCAACCTCGAAGCCTTCCATCAGGACACCCACGCGTTTGGCGTCGAACAGCTCCTCCTGGACCTTCCCGATGCTTTGGGCAACATCCATGACATTGGCAAGCAGTTCAGGACTGGCGTGGGTCCACGAGTCAACCTCTTCGCGGGGCACCACCAGCGTGTGTCCGGGGGTGATGGGCGCGATGGTCAGGAACGCCACCACGTCCTGGTCTTTCCAGACAAAGCGCCCCGGAATCTCCCCGTTGATGATCTTGGTGAACAGCGTGCTCATGCGTCTGCCCTTTCGGCTGGTTCCTGGAGTGTTGAAGTGTCCAGGACAAAACGGTACTTGACGTCGCCGGCCACCATTCGGTCATAGGCCTCGTTCAGCTGTTCGGCCCGCACCACTTCGATGTCGCTGGCAACCCCGTGTTCAGCACAGAAGTCAAGCATTTCCTGTGTTTCCTCGATTCCGCCAATCAGCGAACCTGCATAGGCAAGCCGGCGGCGGATGAGCAGCCCCGGGCTGACAGGCGGCATGTCATCGGCCGGAAGGCCCAGCTGGAAGAGTGCGCCGTCCAAACGAAGCGTGCGGAAATAGGGGTTGAGGTCATGCGGTGCCGCAACCGTGTCAATGATGACGTCAATGCTCCGGTTGGCAGTTTCCATGGCGTCCGCGTCCTTGGACAGGACCACGTGATCGGCCCCCAGCTGGCGGGCAGCGTCGAATTTGGACTCGGAGGTAGTGAAAACCGTAACCTCCGCACCCATGGCCTTGGCGATCTTGACGGCCATGTGACCCAAACCGCCCAAACCCACCACCCCAACGGCGTCCCCTTCTTCGACGTCGAAGTAGCGCAGCGGTGAATAGGTGGTGATCCCGGCGCACAGCAAAGGAGCTGCAGCTGCGGGGTCGAGTTTTTCCGGGACGCGCAACACGAAACGGCGGTCCACTACGATCGACGTCGAGTAGCCGCCTTGGGTGATTGCCTCGCCCTGCCGCGGGTCCGCTGCCCCGTAGGTGCCGACGTTGCCCCGTTCGCAATACTGCTCCAGGCCTTCCAGGCAGCTCTCGCATTCCCGGCAGGAATCCACCATGCAGCCCACACCCACATGGTCCCCTGGAGCGAACTCCTTGACGTCGGAACCCACGCGGGTTACCCGGCCAACAATTTCATGGCCTGGAACCAGCGGGTACGGCGGAACCCGCCATTCACCCCGCGTTGCGTGGACATCCGAGTGGCACAAGCCGCAGAACTCAATCGCGATCTCTACGTCATCAGGTGTCGGCGCCCGCCGGGCAACGGTCAGGGGCACCAAGCCGCTGTCCGGAGATGTGGCACCGTACGCTGCAGCCAAGGTGGCGCTTCCGGTTCCGCTGGTGTCCGGAGTGATGGGCTTGGCAAGGGGCGGGGGTACTGGTCGTCCAGGAGTCATTATCCGACGCTACTCCCGCCGACGCTGCTTGTGCCAGTTGGGCCGGTTGAGCCAGTTGGGCCATCGCCATCAGCGGGCTCCTCCAACGGCTCACAGCCCACAGCCACAGGGTTCCCAGTGTTGGTGGACCACTGGGAAAAGGACCCCGGGTAGAGGGCGGCCTTGTACCCGGCGATGTGCAGCGCGGCGATCTCATGGCTCGCCGTTACGCCGGATCCGCAATAGACCGCCACGGCAGAGGCCCCACCCAGGCCCAGCGCGTCAAAGCGGCGGCGTAGTTCTTCGGCTGGCAGGAACTTTCCCTCGGCCGAGATGTTTTCGGTGGTGGGGGCGCTCACGGCGCCGGGAATGTGCCCGGCCCGTGGATCGATCGGTTCCACTTCGCCCCGGTAGCGCTCCCCCGCCCGGGCATCAAGCAACACTCCATGGTGGTGCCACTGCCCGGCTTCGGCTTCGCTGATGACCGGCATCATGCCCTCGCCAAGGGAAACATTCCCGACGGCGGGCCTAACCTCGCCTGTCTCAACGGGGTAGCCGGCCGTGCGCCAGGCGGCCAGGCCGCCGTCGAGCAGGTAGACGGACTCCAGGCCGGCGTTCCGCAACATCCACCAAGCACGTGACGCAGCCATGCTCCCGCTGTTGTCGTACGCAACCACGGTGTCGCCGTCGTTGATCCCCCATCGCCGCGCTGCATCCTGGAACCGTTCCGGCGGGGGCAACGGGTGCCGGCCAAAACCCGGCCCGGCGTGATCGGCCAGCTCAGTGGGAAGGTCCACGAACACGGCGCCGGGAAGGTGCGCTGCCAGGTACTCGCTGTGTCCATCCGTCCGGCCGAGCACCCACCGGACATCCAGGAGCACAGTCCGCACCCCTGAACCGAGACGATCGTGTGAACCGAGACGATCCCGCAGTTCCGGGGCACTTATCAGCGTGGCCATCGATTTCTCCTTCATTTCTGCCGCAGGTGGGCCGGCGTTGCCGTCGGCGCCCGGATTCCAGCCTAGGCTTATCCGGTGAGCAATTCGTGCATTCAGGACAGGGCATGGGCCAGTGAAGCCATCCGTAAAATCGAGGCCGAGAACAACCGTTCGGCGGACACGCACCTTTATGCGGTCCCGCTGCCCGAACACTGGGGCGTCCAGCTGTACCTGAAGGACGAGTCAACCCACCGCTCCGGCAGCCTCAAGCACCGGCTCGCGAGGTCCTTGTTCCTCTACGGCCTGGTTAACGGCTGGATCACCGAGGGAACCACCATCGTTGAGGCCTCGAGCGGCAGCACGGCAGTGTCCGAAGCTTATTTTGCCCGCCTCATCGGTTTGCCCTTCATCGCGGTGATGACAAAAACCACCAGTCCGGAAAAGATCGCCCTGATCGAGGAGTTCGGCGGCGCCTGCCTTTTGGTGGACCACGCCTCGGAGGTCTACGCGGTGGCGGAAGAGACCGCCAGGAACTCCGGCGGCTACTACATGGACCAGTTCACCCACGCGGAACGCGCAACGGACTGGCGGGGCAACAACAACATTGCGGAGTCGATTTTCGATCAACTCTCCCTGGAAGAACACCCCATCCCGGAGTGGATTGTGGTGGGTGCGGGAACCGGCGGAACCAGCGCAACCATCGGCCGCTACCTGCGATACAACCGCTACCCCACCCGCCTTGCGGTGGTGGACCCGGAAAACTCCGCCTTCTACCCGGCATGGCGCGACGGAGACGCCGCCGCAGCGACCGGCTTGCCGTCACGGATCGAGGGTATTGGCCGGCCGCGGTCCGAGCCGAGCTTCGTGCCGGCCGTCATCGACCACATGATCCAAGTTCCGGACGCCGCCTCCGTGGCAGCCATGCGCCACCTCCGGAAACTCACAGGGCTGCACGCAGGGCCCTCCACGGGCACCAACCTGTGGGGCGTCTGGCAGTTGGTGGCAGGGATGGTGGCCCAGGGCCGCCGGGGCAGCATCGTTTCGTTGATGTGCGACGGCGGCGACCGCTATGCCGGAAGCTATTACGACGCCGGGTGGCTGGCTGCCAAGGGACTGGACCCCACCCCGCACGAGGCAACCTTGGAGCGGTTCCACGACACAGGTGCGTGGACCGGTTAGACCTCTACGGACCCACCTGGGGCAAGATGCTCATAGCGGGTCCCGTAGCGGGCGCCAATGCGGGTCACATGGCCTTCAACCAAGCCTCTTCCGATGTCGTTGAGCAGGGCATCGTGGACCGGGAACGCCCGGGGGGCCCGGACCGAAATCACGAAGTCAACAACCTCCCCCACTTTGGACCACGGGGCATGGATGGGCACCAGGAGTGTCTTGACGTCAATCCCATCCGGGACCACGAACGAGTCACCGGGGTGAAAAACGTTCCCATCCACCAGGTATCCGATGTTTGCCACCACAGGGATTTGCGCATGGATCACCGCGTGCTGGCCTCCGAACGTGCGCACGCTGAAGCCGGCAGCCTCAAAGTCGGTACCCGGCACGGCGGTATGGACCCGGGCTGCGATGTCGCCCTCCTCCCTGAGTGCCGCTGCAACCCCCTCCGGCGCATGGACTTCAAGCCCGGCGTCGCTGCGGAGCGCGGAGACCACGGCGGGTTGGTCAATGTGGTCGTTGTGCTCGTGCGTGATGAGGACGGCGTGGGCACCCGTCAACGCTTCCCCTGACTCGGAAAAGGAACCGGGGTCGATGACCAGGACCTTCCCGTCTTTCTCCAACCGGACACAGGCGTGGGTGTATTTGGTGAGCAACATGACCAAAGCCTAGGACCCCCGGCTGAGAGTTTCCAAGCCTTCCCTGCTGGTAAAATTGGGGTTTGCCAGCATCCCCAGGGAAATGAGTCCTTCAATGCCACACGGCACCAATTCCGCCACGACCGGCCCCTCGGCGCCGGCCACCAGCGGGGTCAAGGAGCAGCGCGTTACCAAGCAGCGCTTGGCCGTCAGCGCCGCACTGGACGAATTGGACGACTTCGTCAGCACCCAGGAACTGTACCGGCTCCTGCAGAACAAGGGCATCTCGGTATCGCTGGCCACGGCATACCGCATTCTTCAATCGTTGGCCGATGACGGGCTGATTGATGTCCTGCGCAACGGTGAAGGCGAAGCCGTCTACCGGCGATGCAACGTCACCGGCCACCACCACCACCTTCTGTGCCGCAACTGTGGCAAGGCCGTGGAAGTGGAGGCGCCCGCCGTCGAGACCTGGGCGGCACGAACCGCTGCCGAACACGGCTTTACCGAGGTGGCCCACACCGTGGAAATTTTCGGCCTATGCCCTGAGTGCACTGCCCGGAAGGCTGCCGGCACACTTTAGGCGGGAACCCCTTAGAGGGCGCCTGCGGGCTGGTCGCGGGAGACCCTGCCGTTGAGTCCCCTGTTGGCCCTGACCCGGCCGATCACCCGGCACACCACGTAGATCAGGAATGACAACGTGGTGACGTACGGGCTGATGGGAATCCGGCTGCCGAGGGCCAGGAGGATGCCGCCGACCGTCGCCGTCATGGCAAAGACCACGCTGAGCAGCACCACCAATCGTGGCGAGGTAGTGACCCGAAGCGCGGCTGCTGCCGGCGTAATCAGTAACGCAAGTACCAGCAGGGCCCCGACGATCTGGATGGACAGCGCCACGCTGACACCCAGGAGCACCATGAACCCGATGGCCAGCCCCCGGACCGGGACTCCCCTGGCCTCAGCCATTTCCGGGTCCACGCTGGCAAAGCTCAGTGGCCGCCAGATTGCCGCCAGGGCGACCATCACCACCACAGCGGTCCCGGCAAGAACCTGCAGCTGAACGGCGTCCACTGAAACAATCTGGCCGGTGAGCAGGCCGAACTTGTTGGCCGCACGGCCCTCATACAGTGCCAGGAAAAGAATGCCCAGCCCCAGGCCGAACGGCATGATGACACCAATAATGGAGTTCTTATCCCGCGCCCGGACGCCCATGAATCCCAGCAGGACAGCGGCAGCCACCGAACCGATCAGTGATCCGAAAATGATGTCGGCACCAATCAGCAAGGCGAACGCAGCACCGGCGAAGGACAATTCGGAGATGCCGTGGACGGCAAAAGCCAGGTCCCGCTTCATCACGAACGTGCCCACCAGCCCGCCCAACAGACCCAGCACCGCTCCGGCCCAAATGGAGTTCTGGACCAGGACCAGCAACTCGCCATAGTTCTCGAAGTTGAAGATGGTTTGCAGAATGGTTTCCAGGTCCAACTAGAACTCCTCCCCGGCAGTTGCATGGGCATCGTCATGGAAGTGCGTGGTGGCGTCTGGAAGACCGACGACGACGATCCTTCCGTTGGTATGGATGACTTCGACATGGCTGTCGTACAGCTCCGAAAGAACTTCGGTCGTCATGACTTCCTTGGGGGCACCTATGCGGAACTGGCCGCCGGCGAGGTAAAGAACCCTGTCGACGTAGTCGATCACCGGGTTGATCTCGTGGGTCACGAAAACCACTGCACTGTTCCGCTCATGGCATTGCTTGTTGATCAGGGAGCTGACGCCCTGCTGGTGGTGCAGGTCCAAGGAAAGCAATGGCTCATCGCACAGGAGCACCTGCGGTTCGGTTGCCAACGCTTGCGCCACCCTGAGCCGCTGCTGCTCTCCGCCGGACAGTTGGCCCACAGGCACTTTGGCGTAGTCGGAAGCTCCAACCAGTTCCAGCAGTTCGTCTATTTTCGGATTGACCTTCCCGGCCGAGAGCCGCATGCCCCACCGGTGTCCATCGATCCCCAGTCCCACCAGGTCCCGTGCACGCAAGGGGGTGTCCGGAGCAAACGACTTTTGCTGGGGGATATAGCCGATCCGCTTGCTGCCGCGCTCCACAGGGTGGCCGCCCAGGGATACAGTCCCTGAATGCAGCTCCTGCAGTCCAAGGAGGACTTTGAGGAAACTGGTCTTGCCGCTGCCGTTGGGTCCGAGGACAGCGAAGAACTCGCCGGGATTGATGTCGAGGTCCAGGTCCCGCCACAGTGTCCTCTTGCCGAACTGAAGGCTCGCTCCGCGGAGGCTCACTACCGGTGTCAAAAGATGTCCTCGATCCATGCGCTGCTGGGAACGCAGTCAATTGCGCCGCTGGTGTTCACGGCTGTACTGGTGGCAGGCAAAAGGCCCCGCAGCCATCCTGAATATCTTAGGACGTTGACAGGGCCCTTCACCGCACCCGGGTGTCGGGAAATGCTACTTCTTGAGAGCGGAGGAAATTGATTCCACGTTGTCGGACATCCACTGGAGGTAATCCTTGCCGTCAGGAAGCGTCTCGGTGAAGTTCACCACCGGCACGCCGGCAGCTTCAGCGGCCCGCTTGACGGTTTCGGTCTGGGGTCCCTCCGTCTGCTCGTTGTAGGCAAGGAACCGGACTGATTTGTTGCTGAGAAGGTCCGTGGTTTCCTTCAGGACGGCGGCCGGAACGTCGGATTCCTCTTCAATGGCAGCGCTGTAGGCCTCGGGGGTCTTGTTTTCCAGCCCGGCGGCTTCCAGGAGGTACAACGGGACGGGTTCCGTTACAGCAACCGGAGCGTGGTCATTTGCGGCCTTGACGGCGTCAAGCTTTCCGGTGAGGTCAGCGAGTTTGGTCTTGAATGCTTCGGCATTGGCTGTGAATGTCGCCGCCGATCCCGCGTCGAGGCTGCCGAGCTTGGCCGCAACTGCATCGGCAAGCTTGCCCATGGTGTCCAGGCTGTACCAGACGTGCTCGTTGAACCCGCCGTGGTTGTGGGTATGGCCTTCTTCGCTCTGGGATTCGGCGCTGTGGGCGTCTTCTTCCGGGGCGAGCCCGGAGATTTCCACGGCACTGATCATGTTGTCGTGGCCAACCTTGGTCTCATCGGCAATTTTGTGAAGGAACTCGTCATAGCCGCCGCCGTTCTCCACCACCAGTTTGGCCTTGGAAATAACCAGCTTGTCCTGGGCGCTTGCCTCATAGGAATGCGGGTCCTGGCTGGTCTTGGTGATGATGGCATTGACGTTGACCTTGTCGCCGCCAACCGCCTTCACCACATCCCCGTAGACGTTGGTGGACGTGACCACTTCAATGGATCCGGAGGATGAGGAAGGACTCCCGGCACCCGCGGTGCCGGCGCAGGAAGAAAGCAACAGGGCGGCCATCCCAGCGGAAGCGGCGATGGACAGGCGGGCGGCGGAACGACGCACAAGGACCTCGGATCTACTCAAAATGAGAATCAAACACAATTACTGTCGGACTTCAGTGTAGCCCTAAATGGGAATGATTCCTATTTAGACAGGGGCGGCGCCGATCCATGCGATCGACGCCGTCCCGACTCCGGTGCTACTTCACTTGCTGATCTCCGTAGCGGCGGATACCCGTCGCCTGGGTAGCGTCGCGGATTTCACCGACCAACTGCTCAATGACGTCCTCAAGGAACAGGACACCCTGGGTCTCTCCCCCGGCACCGATCACGCGGGCCAGATGGGAACCGGTACGTTGCATGACCGACATGGCCTGCTCAATTTCGTCATCCGGTGCCAAGTTGGCAAAGGAACGGATACGCCCCTCGGCAATGGGATGCCTGCGCCCCTCATCGGGGATGGACAGGATGTCCTTCACGTGCAGATACCCGGCGAGTTCGCCGTCGTCGTCCACCATGGGGAAACGGGAGAATCCCGTGCGGCTGACCGCCTTCTCCAGGTCCACCGGGGTGGACGCCGTTTTCAGCACCACCAGCTTGTCCAGGGGAACCATGATGTGCGAGGCCGTGTGCTCTGAGAATTCCAAGGCACCACTCAACAGGCCCGCTTCATCATCCACCAATCCGTGCCGTGTGGACTCCTGGACGATGGACTGCACTTCCTCCAAAGTGAACGATGAGGACACTTCATCCTTGGGCTCGATCTTCATCAGCCGCAGGATGTGGTTGGCCAGCCAGTTGAGTGTCCAAATGATCGGGTTCACCAGGCGCGCAATGAACATCAACGGAGGCGCCAACAGCAGCGCGGCTTTATCGGCCACGGAGACTGAGATGTTCTTGGGAACCATCTCCCCGAAGGTCACATGCAGGAACGTGACAAACAACAAAGCAATGGCAAAGGCAATGATGTCTGCCAATTCAACAGGAACGCCCACCAGCTCAAGGGGTTCTGCCAGCAGGTGATGGATGGCAGGTTCGGCCACCTGGAGAATCAGGAGTGAACAAACCGTGATGCCCAGCTGGGCACAGGCGAGCATCAACGAGACATTCTCCATGGCCCGCAGGGTTGTCTGCGCACGCTTGGATCCGGCTTCGGCCAAGGGCTCGATCTGGCTCCGGCGCGCGGACATGACGGCGAACTCGGCCCCAACGAAGAAGGCGTTGCCGATCAGGAGAACGACGAGCCAGAGAATTCCTACCCAGTCGCTCATACGGCACCTGCTTCATGACGGTTCTCTGCGTCCTCAGGACTGGACTGATCCGTCTCCACGTGATGGAAACAGATACGGTCAATCCTGCGCCCATCCATCCTGGTCACAGTAAGCGTCCCGCCTACCGCGTCCACGACGTCCCCTGTCCGGGCAATACGGCCAAGTTGGCTCATGACGTAGCCGCCCACCGTTTCGTAGGCTGATTCGTCAGGAACCGTGAGGTTGGGGATCTGCTCGGACACCTCATCCGGGCGCAACAGCCCGGGGAAGTACCAGTCGCCGGACGCGCTCTGAAGCACTCCCGGGCGGACTTTGTCGTGCTCGTCAGCGACCTCGCCCACGATTTCTTCCACCAGATCCTCAAGGGTAGTGATCCCAGCCGTTCCGCCGTACTCATCCAGTACCACCGCGAGCTGGAGGTTACCTTCGCGCAGTTCGGCGAGGAGTGCATCCAGGTGGATGGTTTCGGGAACCTGCAGGACATCGGTCATGATCGCGCCGGCCTCAAGCTTGCCCCGGCGCTCTGCCGGCACGGCTACTGCCTTCTTGACATGGACTACGCCGCGGATGTCGTCAGTGGAATCACCAATCACCGGGAACCTTGAGTATCCAGTGCGCCGTGCGGCGTCCAGGATGTCCGATACCGGCTGGTCGGCGTCGATCGTTTCCATGCGGATGCGCGGTGTCATGACGTCAGCTGCCGTGCGCCCGGAAAAGTTCAGGGTTCGGGCAACAAAGTTGGCAGTACCGGCGTCCAGGGTCCCCAGCTCAGCGGAACGCCTCACGAGGGAAGCGAGCTCGGCGGGGGTCCTTGCCCCTGAGATCTCTTCCTTGGCTTCAAGTCCAAACAGATTGAGGACCTTGTTCGAGAAACCGTTCAGCACCACGATGGCGGGCTTGAAGACGGCCGTGAACAGCAGTTGCGGGCGGGCCAGGCGCTTTCCCAAGGGAAAGGCAAGTGCAATGGCCATATTCTTGGGTACCAATTCGCCGATCAGCATCGACAAGAGGGTGGCCACAGCCATAGCCAGGACCAACGCCACCGAATGCGCCGCCTCCGGGGAAAGCCCCAGGGAAGCAAGGGGGCCGCCGAGAAGCTGCCCCAAGGACGGCTCCATGACGAAGCCGGTCAGCAACGTGGTCAGGGTGATACCCAGCTGGCAACTGGAAAGTTGGGTGGACAGCGATTTGAGGCACTTCAGCAACGGGGCTGCAGCCTGGTCACCGTTGTCGACCGCACGCTGTACGCTCGCCTGGTCCAAGGCAACCAGGGAAAACTCAACTGCTACAAAAAAGCCGGTGCCCAGAATCAAAGCAAAGCCGGCGAGGAGAAGTATCCATTCCACTTAGTGCATCACTCCAAGAGTGGGCACGTGCAATGGGGAAGGCGCCTTCAGCGCAGGGATTCGCCCCGGCGGAGGCTGGTCGGGTCCCGCGGACGCATGGTCCGAAGAACCACCGGCAGCGAAGGCCGGCGCGTGATGGGCATGTGAACGGGTATTGCCGGCTCGACGGGCACGCTGTGCGGAGTTGCCAGTTTGGCTCCCCCGACAGTTCCCAGGCCGGCACCTAGATTTACTGTCCATAAGGGTTCCAGTCTACAGTCCTGCCCCGCGGCGGCTCCAACAGCGGGCTTAACCACGCGACCAAAAGCCGGGACATCCCACTAAGTCAGCCGCAACATGATTTAGGTCACCACTATTGGCAGTTAACCAACGATCCTAACTAGACTGTCAGGGGTCTGAGTTCGCGGGACCCGGACCCTGTGCCCATTGTTGCGGAAAAGCAACTTTGGCCAGCGGGAAAACAACACTCATGGAAGAGGCGTATTTCAAGTGCCAGAGCAGCCCAGCCACCGTCTACCAGAGGAATTTGGCGGAAACGAGTGGCTCGTTGACGAACTGTACGAGCGGTACCAACAGGATAAGAATTCGGTCGACACCAAGTGGTGGCCGCTCTTTGAATCCTTTGCTTCTGCTGACGGCACTTCTTCCAACGGATCCTCCGCAGCTCCCTCAGCTGCCAATCCCCCTACCCAAGTACTTCCCGTAGTAGCTCCTGCTGCAGCGGCTCCGGCATCGGCGCCGGCCGCTCCGGCCGCTGCCGCGGAACCCGCCGCTCCTGCGGCACCTGCCCCGGCGGCACCTGCCCCGGCGAAGAAAGCACCGGCCACTGTTGCCCGGGACGGTTCAAAGAAGCCCGCAGCCGGAACCACGGCCCAGCCCATTCCTGCCCAGCTGCCCAAGAGCAACAAGGCGCCCACGGCACCTGAGGAAGACGTAGTTTCCGTCCTCCGGGGACCGGCCAAGGCCATCGCCACCAACATGGTGACCAGCCTTGAAGTACCTACCGCCACCAGTGTCCGGGCAGTTCCCGCCAAGCTCCTGATCGACAACCGGGTGGTCATCAACTCCAACCTTGCCCGTGCCCGCGGTGGCAAGGTCTCCTTCACCCACCTCATCGGCTACGCGGTTGTCCGTGCACTGTCCCAGTTCCCGTCGATGAACGTCTACTACGACGAAATCGATGGCAAGCCCAGTGCCGTGCAGCCTGCACACGTCAACTTCGGCATCGCGATTGACATGCCCAAGCCCGATGGCACGCGCCTCTTGATGGTTCCCAACATCAAGAAGGCCGAGACCATGGACTTCGCTGAGTTCTGGCACACCTATGAAGACCTGATCAAGCGTGCCCGCGCCGGCAAGCTGACCGCAGACGACCACGCCGGCACCACGGTCTCCCTGACCAACCCCGGTGGCATCGGTACCGTGCACTCGGTGCCCCGCCTCTCCAAGGGCCAGGCCGCCATCATCGGCGTCGGCGCCCTTGACTACCCGGCTGAGTTCCAGGGTGCCAGCGAGAAGATCATCGCCCAGAACGCCATCAGCAAGATCCTCACGCTGACTTCCACCTATGACCACCGCGTCATCCAGGGTGCCGGCAGCGGCGAGTTCCTCAAGCTGGTCCACCAGCTCCTGCTGGGCGCGCAGAACTTCTACGACGAGATCTTTGAAGCTCTGCGTATTCCTTATGAACCCGTTCGCTGGAGCCCGGATCTCCAGGTGGACCCTGCCGATGAGATCAACAAGGTTGCCCGCATCCAGCAGCTGATCCACTCCTACCGCGTGCGCGGCCACCTCATGGCGGACACCGATCCCCTGGAGTATGTCCAGCGCAAGCACCCGGACCTGGACGTCCTGACCTACGGCCTGACGCTGTGGGACCTGGACCGCGAATGGCCTACCGGCGGATTCGGCGGCAAGCCGCAACTCAAGTTCCGCGACATCCTTGGTGTCCTGCGCGACGCCTACTGCCGCACCACGGGCATCGAGTACATGCACATCCAGGAACCTGCAGAACGCAAGTGGTTCCAGGACCAGCTGGAGCACCCCTACTCCAAGCCGAGCCGCGAAGAGCAGCTGCGCATCGTCTCCAAGCTCAACGCAGCAGAGGCATTCGAGACGTTCCTGCAGACCAAGTTCGTCGGCCAGAAGCGTTTCTCGCTTGAGGGTGGCGAGTCGCTGATTCCGCTGCTCGACGCCGTCATCTCTGATGCAGCCGACGACGGACTGGACGAGGTTGCCATTGGCATGGCCCACCGTGGCCGCCTCAATGTGCTGACCAACATTGCCGGCAAGACCTACGCCCAGGTATTCCGCGAATTCGAAGGTACCCAGGACCCCCGCTCGGTCCAGGGTTCCGGCGACGTCAAGTACCACCTTGGCACCGAAGGCACTTTCACCTCGGACAACGGCAAGCAGACCAAGGTCTACCTCGCCGCCAACCCTTCCCACCTGGAAGCCGTGGACTCCGTCCTCGAGGGCATCGTCCGTGCCAAGCAGGACCGGCTGGACCAGGGCGAGTCGTTCCCCGTCCTGCCCATCATGGTCCACGGTGACGCCGCGTTTGCCGGCCAGGGTGTTGTGGCTGAAACCCTCAACCTCTCGCAGCTGCGTGGCTACCGCACCGGCGGTACCATCCACGTGATCGTCAACAACCAGGTGGGCTTCACTACCGCGCCGTCGTCATCGCGTTCGTCCACGTACTCCACCGACGTCGCCAAGATGATCCAGGCACCGGTGTTCCACGTGAACGGTGATGACCCCGAGGCCGTTGTACGCGTTGCACAGCTCGCCTACGAGTTCCGCCAGCGTTTCCACAAGGACGTTGTCATCGACATGGTCTGCTACCGCCGCCGTGGCCACAACGAGGGCGACGACCCCTCGATGACCCAGCCGCTCATGTACAACCTGATCGAAGCCAAGCGCTCCGTACGCAAGCTGTACACGGAGTCCCTGATCGGCCGTGGCGACATCACCGAGGAAGAAGCAGAGCAGTTGCTCCGCGACTACCAGGAGCGCCTCGAGCGTGTCTTCGCCGAGACGCACGCAGCGCAGACCTCACCGATCCCGATCATCACAGCGGATTCCGCTGCGGTCTCGGACATCGAGCGTCCCATTGCCCAGCAGGCTGATTTCGGCACCAACTCCCCGGCGTCAACTGCCATTTCCGCTGAGACCCTCGCCCGCATCGGCAAGGCCCACCTCGAAATTCCGGATGGCTTCACGGTTCACTCCAAGCTCAAGCAGCTCCTGGAGAAGCGTGAGCAGATGTCCCGTGAGGGCGGCATCGACTGGGGCTTCGGAGAAATCGCAGCCTTCGGCTCGCTGATCATGGAGGGTGTACCCGTCCGCCTGGCCGGCCAGGACTCCCGCCGCGGCACGTTCGTGCAGCGTCACGCCGTGTTCCACGACCGCGCCAACGGCAACGAGTGGCTGCCCCTGGGCAACCTCTCCGATGACCAGGCCAAGCTGTGGATCTACGACTCCCTGCTGTCCGAATACGCAGCAATGGGCTTCGAATACGGCTACTCAGTGGAACGCCCCGACGCCCTGGTCCTGTGGGAAGCGCAGTTCGGCGACTTCGTCAACGGCGCCCAGACCATCATTGACGAGTTCATTTCCTCGGCTGAGCAAAAGTGGGGCCAGCGTTCCTCGCTGGTGCTCATGCTTCCGCACGGCTATGAAGGCCAGGGGCCGGACCACTCGTCCGCCCGCATCGAACGCTTCCTGCAGATGTGCGCCGAGGACAACATGATCGTGGCCAACCCCACGACTGCTGCCTCGCACTTCCACCTGTTGCGCCGCCAGGCCTACAGCCGTCCGCGCAAGCCGTTGATCATCTTCACACCCAAGCAGTTGCTCCGCCTCAAGGGCGCCGCATCCGCCGTCGAAGATTTCACCACTGGCGGATTCCGTCCGGTCATTGCCGATCCCGAAGTACAGCCGGCAAACGTTGACCGGGTCATCCTGGTCTCGGGTCGCTTGTACTACGACCTCCTGTCCAACCGACAGAAGTCCGGTGACACGTCCACTGCCATCATCCGCGTTGAGCAGCTGTACCCGCTGCCCAAGGCCGAGATTGATGCCGAGCTGGCCAAGTACCCGAACGCTGACATCGTCTGGGCACAGGACGAACCGGCAAACCAGGGACCTTGGCCGTTCATGGGCTTGAACCTGGCACCGGAGCTTGACCGCAAGCTCCGCCTGGTCTCCCGCCCGGCGTCTGCCTCCACGGCGGCCGGTTCCATGAAGCGCCACGCCGCTGAGCAGGATGCCCTGATCAAGCAGGCATTCGAACGCAAGTAAAGCGAAACTGCCCGGCCTGAGGAGTGAATGCGCCCCTCAGGCCGGGCAGTTCTGTTTAATGGGACAGGTATCCGGTTGCAGAACCGGCCAATGATCCGGTAAACCGTGCAAGGACCGTAACGAGTGTGAAGAGGTAACCGTGGAAGACAGGAAGCTGCGTATAGCAGCTGTAGGAGATGAACTGCTCGCGGGCCTGGGGGATCCCCGCGCCTTGGGTTGGCTCGGACGAGTGCTGGCCCGTACGCCCCAGGACTCCGTCGTGGTGGAAAGTTTCCCGCTCCCCTGCCCCATGGAAGGCACGGAAGGCTTGGCGGCCAGGTGGCAGGACGAAGCCGGGAGGCGTTTCAGCGACACGCACGAAAACCGCCTGGTCATCGGACTTTCGGGCCGTGACCTGGAATTCGGCCTTTCCACGGCGCGCAGCCGTTTGAACCTTGCCAACATCCTGGACGGCGCCTCGCACAGCAGTGTGGAGGTCTTCGTAGTGGGACCGCCTCCCACGCTGGATCCCGTCCGGAACAAACGCCTGGCAGAACTCAACACGGCCTTTGCCGATGTGACCACCCGGCGCAACCACCACTACGTTGACACGTTCTCTCCCTTGCTCAATCATGAGCAGTGGAGGACGGACCTCGCAGCCAATGGGGGAACACCGGGCCAGGCAGGCTACGGATTGATAGCGTGGCTTGTCCTGCACCGTGGCTGGTTCCAATGGCTTAATATCGCTCAACCGGAGTAGCCATGACGCGGAACACGCAGGTTTCTGCCAGAGCAGCATTCACAGTGGTCACCGCGGTGGCCCTGGCGGCCACAGTCTCCTGCAGTTCCGGTCCACCGGCCCCTGAGTCATCATCGTCACAGGCTTCGTCAGCTGTTTCCCCATCGGCTGCCACTTCAGGCTCCGGTGCGCTCCAGGCCTTCGACGCCGGAACATTGCGGACGGAATTCGAACGGGCAGCCAAAGAGGTCCTGGCGCCCGGCGCAGTAGTGCTGTTGGAGACTCCTGGCGGGTCGCTCACGGCGTCCTACGGTACGGGAACCAGGGGTGCTGAACGCGAGGTCACGCCCGAGGACCATATCCGGGTAGGTTCGGTGACCAAAACCTGGACCACGACGGTGGTCCTCCAACTGGTGCAGGAAGGCAAGCTTTCTCTGGGTGATCCGGTATCAAAGTACCGCCCCGACGTTCCCAACGGGGATGCGATCACCCTTGAACAGATGCTGACCATGCGCAGTGGGTTGTTCAATTACACCGAAACCCTCGAACTCAACACTGCCATGGACCAGGATCCGCAGAGAGTTTGGAAGCCGGAAGAACTCCTCGCCCTGGCGTTCGCCCACGCACCGTATTTCGCACCCGGCAGCGGCTTTCACTACTCGAACACCAACACAGTCCTCTTGGGCCTGATCGCCGAGAAAACTGAGGGAAAGCCGCTCGCAACCCTCTTCAAGGAGCGGATCTTCGAGCCCCTCGGACTCAAGGGGACAGTTTTTCCCGAGGCTTCCTCCAACGCCATTCCGGAACCCCACCCCCAAGGATATTTCTACGGCGACAACGTCCTGACCATGACCACCCCGGCTCTTCCTGAGGACATGCAGAAGGAAGCGACCGCGGGTACCTTGGCACCCAACGACGTCACCGACGTCAATCCGTCATGGGCCTGGGCCGCCGGATCGGGCATCTCCACTGCCCGGGACCTCAAGCTTTTGGGTGAAGCCCTTGTCAACGGCAAACTCCTGGGAGCCGAGCTCCAGAAAAAGCGTCTTGAGAGCCTCACCCCCACCGATCCGGACAAACCCGGTGGTGCCTCGTACGGCCTGGGAATAGCGAAGTTTGGCAACTTGTACGGGCACACCGGGGAGTTGCCCGGCTTCAACACCTTCATGGGCAATGACCCTGTCAACGCCGTGTCATTGGTGGTGTGGACCAATCTGGCGCCGGCGGCCGACGGGCGTGACCCCGCCACTACCATTGCCCGGGCGCTCATCGGCAAGTTGTATCGATCGGCTCCCTGACAAGGCCTTGCCTTCGGAGAACTTGCGATATATCGTGATCTCATCAACGCGATATATCGCATCTGGAGGGATCATGTCTGAAGAACTATGGACCGTAACGGGTCCGCAAACGATAGACGTGGACGACGTCCGCTCGCTCAAACTGGGAATCGTCAAAGGCCGCTTCGACGTCATGACCCACGACGAACCATCCGTCCGCATCGAGATCACTGAAATCACCGGCGACCCGCTGACGGTGACGCTCGTGGACGGCCGGCTTGAAGTGCGCCATCAGTTACAGGGTCCGCAAGGCTGGTTCCGCAACCTGATGGGCACTGTGAACAACACCAGCACCAACTCTGTGGTGGTCGGGATCGCCCTCCCACCCGGTGTGGACGTTGAGGCCGGAACGGTCAGCGGCGACGGCTTGGTTTCCGGAATCAGCGGACGCACACGCCTCAACACCGTCTCCGGCTCCGTCATGTCAGACGGCACCACCGGCGAACTGCATGTGAACACCGTCAGTGGAGAGGTCATTGTCAGAAACCACGACGGCGTCCTGACCGCCAAGAGCGTCTCCGGCGAGGTGACCGCTTCGGGCAAGTTCAAGAACGTCAGGGCCAGCACAGTCAGCGGCGACCTCAGTTTTGACCTCCAGGACTTCACCAACGACCTTGGGGCAAACTCCGTCTCGGGCGACCTGACCATCAGGCTTCCCCACGACGTCGGCCTGGACATCGTGGCAAAATCCGCCAGCGGGAGCGTCGTGATCGACGACATGATGTATGCCCAGCCAGGCAGCAACGTGCATACGATCGTTGGCCCCGACGAGAAACTCATGGTGGTGCGCACCAACACGGTCTCCGGCAAGACTTACATCATGCACGGCTCAGCACCGGCACCGGCGCCGGAGAACAACCTGCGGGCCACCGGGGAAGCCGGCCTCTGATGCCTCCCGTCTTTGCACACGGCGCCTTGCGCCTGTACCTGCTGGCGCTGCTGGAAGCGGGCCCCAAGCACGGCTATGAACTGATCAAGGCCTTGGGTGACCGTTTTGGCGGCACATACTCCCCCAGCGCTGGAACCATCTATCCACGCTTGGGGAAACTGGAGGAAGAAGGGCTGGTGTCCACCGAAACCGAGGGGCGCCGCACCAAGTACTTCATCACGGACGCCGGCCTCGCCGAGCTGAACGGCCGGCGGGAGGAAGTGGCCGACGTCGAAAATACCATCTCTGCCTCCGTCAGGCGGCTCGCCGACAACTTGCGCGAAGACATCAGGACCAATATGCGGGGGCTGCGGGCGGACCTCGCTGCCACCGCCGAGGCGGCGCGCAGCACTGCAACCTCCGCGCCCGTCCGGGGCAGGTCTGCGGGATACACCCCCGAGGGCCAACGCCTGTTGAAAGAAGCAGAATTGATGGTCCAGTCATTCAGGGACGACATCCGGGTGGAGTTGCGCCTGCATGGCGCTTCGGAGCCGCTGACGCCGCTGGCGCTGGAAACAGTGCGCACGGTATTGGAACAGGCACGTATCTCGATCCGGAATTCCCTGCGGAATTGATGCCGACCTGGCTTCCGGCTGGGCAGGACGGCTCCCGGTTCGCGACCCGGCACCTTGATGTGCGAAACTGGAGGGCAGCTCTATTGAGTATCAATCATTGAAGGAGGCCAGCTATGAGCAAGCGTGCACGTAAGCGTCGTGACCGTAAGCGCGGCGGCGCGAACCACGGCAAGCGTCCCAACACCTAAGCCAGCGGCTTAGTGTCACAGGCTTAAGAGCGAGGGCCCCGGAAACCATGAGGTTTCCGGGGCCCTTGGCGTTGGCCGTGCATTGTTGGCCAGAGGCTTTGGTGTTGGCCAGCGGCTTTGGTCAGGCTTCTACCGGCTTGATCGAATGGATCCGGTCCAGAATGGAGTTCTTGAGGTTCTCCGGCGCTGACTCTGTGCAGGACCGCTTGACCATGGTGCGGATGAGGCACTCCAGGTCATACTGCTCGGAGCATTCCTCGCAGGTGTCCAAATGCTGCTTGATCTCTCCGAGGTCCTCGCGGGTCAATGCGCCGTCTAGGTACTCGTAGATCCGCTGCATCCGCGTATCGTCGCAATCGCCCAATCCCTGGCAGTCGCTCATTTCTCTTTCTCCTGATTGTTGCTTCCGGCCGCGGCCTGATCTTCGGTTTGGGCCCTGAAGCCCCGTTCGGTGGCGTAGTCCGCCAGCATGTCCCGCAGCATCTTCCTGCCGCGGTGCAACCGTGACATGACCGTGCCGATGGGAGTGTTCATGATTTCTGATATTTGCTTGTACGCGTAGCCCTCGACGTCCGCAAAGTAGACAGCCAGCCGGAACTCCTCCGGTATGGACTGCAACGCGTTCTTGACGTCCGAGTCCGGCAGGTGGTCCAGGGCCTCTGTTTCGGCGGACCTCAGCCCGGCCGAAGTGTGCGACTCTGCCTTGGCCAGCTGCCAATCCTCGATGGTGTCCGAGTTGGACTGAAGCGGCTCGCGCTGCCGCTTCCGGTAAAGGTTGATGTAGGTGTTGGTCAGGATGCGGTACAGCCAGGCTTTGAGGTTGGTCCCTGGCTTGTACTGGTGGAAAGCCGAGAACGCCTTGGTGTAGGCCTCCTGGACCAGGTCCTCCGCATCCGAAGGGTTTCGTGCCATCCTCATGGCAGCCGAATACAACTGGTCCACATACTGCATGGCGTCACGCTCGAAGCGCTCCCGCCGTTGCTCGGAAGTCTCCGAAGCGACGTCGACGTCGGGTGCGGCCGCTGCGTCTTCCGCGCCGGCCGCCTGGTACATGGCCGCTGCGGCCGGTTCCGTGGTGCTCATCGTTGCCAAGTCTACTGTCAGCTGCGGGGAATCCGGCTGTGGGCCGTACCCGTGCTCCGGTAGAACCACACGGTCCTTAACCAAAGTCAAAAAATCAACTCCGTTCACCAAGGCGGCAACACCTTGCCGCAGTCCGGTCTCCACCGCACCATTAGTTCACAACGGCCGCCGCTGGGTAAATATTCCGCAAAGGTGCAAGACTAGAGCGGACTGCACCCCTTGAACACAACACTCATTGAAATAGTGTGGCAAGCCATCCAGGAGGCAAGACATGTCTGTTATCCGTTTTCTCGCGCGGCCGATGCTCGCGTCCAGCTTCGTCGTAGCAGGTCTGGACAAGCTCAGGAACGCGGACGACACCGCCAAGCAGCTCTCGCCCGTTCTTCGGCGGGCCTCGGAGTCCCTGCCTTTCAAAGCGGACGAAAAAACCCTTGCACGCCTCATCGGCGGTGCCCAGCTGGGAGCAGGAGCGCTGCTCGGTTTGGGTAAACTCTCCCGTTTCGCCGCCACAGTGCTGGCAGTAACCTCGGCGCTGAACTCTTATGTGGAATGGCGTTCAGCGGACATCAGCAGCAAGGAAGGCCGCAGCGCCCGCAAGGCCCAGCTGCTGAAGAACATCTCCCTCACTGGTGGCGTGCTGCTGGCCGCGGTTGATACCGACGGACGACCCAGCATCGCCTGGCGGGCGGAGCACCTGGCCGCCGATGCCAAAAAGGTGACGGGCAAGCAGATCAAACGCGCGGACAAAGCAGTACGCAAGGCCGTAGACAACGCAGTTGGAGCATAAGGAAGCATGACAGGTACCACCGCCGCACACACCGGACCTACCAAAGCCGACGGGTTGCCACTCTGGCCGGCCCCCTTCGCAAGGGGCCCCGTGGACGCCACGGTGACGGTACCTGGTTCAAAGTCGCTGACCAACAGATTCCTGGTGCTGGCGGCTTTGGCGGACGGTCCATCGCGCCTCCGTGCTCCGCTGCACTCCCGTGACTCAGCCCTGATGATCCAGGCACTGCGGCAATTGGGGGCCACCGTCACCGAAGTGTCCGGCGATGGCCACTACGGACCGGATCTTGAAATCACCCCGATGCAGCCTGCTGCCGTCATTGCAGGTAGTGCTGAAACAGCCATCGACTGCGGCCTTGCAGGTACCGTCATGCGGTTCGTACCGCCGCTGGCCGCCTTGCGCGCCGGAGCTACCGTCTTCGACGGCGACCCCCACGCCCGCAACAGGCCCATGGGAACCATCATTGAGGCCCTGATTGCCCTCGGTGTCCCTGTTGCAGCAGAGGGCGGCAGGACGCCGTCGGCTCTTCCCTTCACCGTGGAAGGCACCGGCGAAGTCCGGGGCGGCCATTTGGTGATCGATGCCAGTGCGTCCTCGCAGTTTGTCTCCGCACTGCTGCTGGTGGGGGCGCGGTTCACCGAAGGACTCCACCTGGAACACGTCGGCAAGCCCGTGCCCAGCCTGGACCACATCACCATGACCGTGGAAGTCCTCCGCAGCGTTGGTGTCAGCGTTGATGACTCCGTGCCCAACCATTGGAGGGTGTCCCCCGGCCCCATCCGGGCGTTCGACCAGAGGATCGAGCAGGACCTCTCCAACGCCGGGCCCTTCCTGGCCGCGGCACTGGCAACGCGGGGCACTGTCCGCATCCCCAATTGGCCGGCCGGAACCACCCAGGTCGGCGATATGTGGCGGTCCATCCTCACTGCCATGGGAGCCACCGTCACGCTGGAAAACGGGACTCTTACGGTGACGGGCGGCCCGGTGGTCAAGGGCTCGGAATTCGACGAAACCAGTGAACTCGCGCCCACGGTGGCGGCCTTGTGCGCACTGGCCGATGGCCCCTCGCGGCTGACCGGAATTGCCCATCTCCGTGGCCACGAAACAGACCGGCTCGCAGCACTGGTCAACGAAATCAACGCCTTGGGCGGCGACGCAGAAGAGACCGCCGATGGCCTCATCATCCGACCAGCCACACTGCACGCCGGGGTCGTCCACAGCTACGCTGACCACCGCATGGCCACGGCAGGAGCCATCTTGGGCCTCGCCGTCGAGGGCGTCCAGGTCGAAGACATCGCCACGACGTCCAAGACCATGCCGGAGTTTCCTGAAATGTGGGCCCGAATGGTGGGAACCATCTCCGGCACCACGGTGGAGAACAACTGACCATGGGCCGTGATGCACGCTCCTGGGATGAGTCCGACGTCCGGATCCGACCCAACAAAAAAGGGTCCAGGCCAAGGACCAAGGACAGGCCCAGCTACGATGACGCGGTTATTGGCCGGATCATCACCGTTGACCGTGGGCGCTACAGGGCGATTGTGGACGAGGATTCCGCGAACGCCCGCGTCGTTATCGCTGCCCGTGCCCGCGAATTGCGGCGGAACCCGGTAGTACCCGGGGACTTCGTGGCCTTGGTGGGCGACGTCTCCGGATCGCCGGACACCCTGGCGAGGCTGGTCAGGGTGGAAGAACGGCGGACCCTCCTGCGCCGCAGTGCCGACGATACCGACCCGATCGAACGGGTAGTGGTGGCCAATGCCGATCAGTTGGTCATTGTGGTGGCGGCCGCCAACCCCGAACCGCGCACCGGGTTCATTGATCGCGCCCTGGTGGCAGCCTATGACGCCGGCATTGAGCCGTTGCTTCTTATCACCAAGGCGGATGTCAAGGATCCAGCGGAACTGCTCGCCAACTACCTCAGCCTGGACTTCCCGGTGATCATCAGCCGCACCGCCGACTCCGAAGCAGGCGGCATCGACGCCCGATCCGACGACGGCCTCTCAGCCCGCCTGGACAGGGATGCCGTAGCCCAGCTGCGCTCCCACCTCGGCGGAAAAGTCACCGTGATGCTCGGCCATTCAGGCGTCGGCAAGTCCACCATGGTCAATGCCCTGACGGGGGCAGAGCGGGCAACCGGCGGCGTTAATGCCGTCACAGGCCGTGGCCGGCATACTTCCTCCTCCGCGTTGGCCCTGAAACTTTCCGACGCCCCGGCCGGCAGTTGGATCATCGACACTCCCGGCATCAGGTCCTTCGGCCTTGCCCACGTGGATCCGGACCGGATTCTGCATTCCTTCCCGGATCTCGAGCCTGGAACCGAGGCTTGCGAACGGGGCTGCAAGCACGATGCCACCGCCATCAACTGTGGACTGGATTCATGGGTGAACGAGGGCCATGCCGGACCGTCGGGTGTGGCGCGGTTGGCTTCGCTGCGCCGGCTGCTGGGTGCGGACCCACGGTTGGAAGCAAAAGAGACCAAGGAACTGGGCACCGTCAACTGATCGTTTGGGGCTTCACCTCCCCCCTGCAACGAGTGTTTCAGGATAGTTTGGTGGCATGACCCATCCCGTTTCCACCTACAACGATGACCTGCGCCTTGCCCACGTCCTCGCTGATTCCGTCGACGCCCAAACCATGGATCGCTTCAAGGCTTTGGACCTCAAGATCGAAACCAAGCCCGACCTCACCCCTGTCACTGACGCTGACAAAGCGGCCGAGGAAGCCATCCGGGGTCAACTCTCGCGTTCGCGTCCCCGCGATGCAGTCCTGGGTGAGGAATTTGGCAGCAGCGGACATGGCTCGCGCCGTTGGATCATTGATCCCATCGATGGCACCAAGAACTTTGTCCGGGGTGTACCGGTGTGGGCTACGTTGATCGCGTTGGTTGATGAGGGAGAACCGGTAGTGGGTGTTGTCAGCGCCCCCGCCTTGGGCAAGCGCTGGTGGGCCGCCAAGGACATGGGTGCCTACATGGGCCGGTCCCTGGCTGCGGCCACGCGGTTGAAGGTCTCCAACGTCACCCAGCTCTCCGATGCCTCGTTGTCGTACTCGAGCCTGTCCGGTTGGAAGGAACGCGGCAACCTGGACGAGTTCCTTGGACTGACGGAGGACGTCTGGCGAACCCGCGCCTACGGTGACTTTTGGTCCTACTGCCTCGTCGCCGAGGGTGCCGTGGACATCGCCTGCGAGCCCGAACTGAACCTCTACGACATGGCAGCCCTCGTCCCGATCGTGACTGAGGCCGGTGGCCGCTTTACCTCCCTTGAAGGCGAGGACGGCCCTTTCGGCGGCAACGCACTGGCGACCAATTCAATCCTGCACTCAGAGGTACTCAAGCGTCTCAACCCAGGTTTGGACGATCTCCTCTAGTTCCAGTCCGCTGGCAACATTTAGGTCCTTTCAGCGAATATTCGACGGCGGATGCCCCCTTTGGTGGGCGTCTGCCGTTTTTTCTTCGCCAAAGTTCCGTTTTACAAGCCTGACGTAACAAAGTGCTTAACATTGCGCAGCGACTTTGGAGGGCCGCTGGAGGTGCCCTAACCTTTTTTACAGGTCACGAGTGCCAGCGCTAAACCCCGGTTTGCTGGCCGGCAACCCTCCATTCGCGGTGGGGTGCCCCGGGTGACGACCCGGCCGGTCCGGAACGGATGCGGCAAGCGCGGATCCCCTATGGGGGTCCCTCTTGAATGAGGTCCCATGAGTACTGTCACGTTCGATGCCAACGCCATTCCTTCCTTTGTCGAAGAAGCCCCGTCACCGGCAGCTGCTGCAATCCGCCCGCTCGCCGCGGTCACAGGCGCCGAGCTGCAGGCCCCGCTGATCCAAGGCGGCCACGTTCGTTACGCCAACCTGGACTATGGAGCATCGGCTCCGGCACTGACCATCGTCTCGGCATATCTCAACGAGGTCCTGCCTTACTACGCCAGCGTGCACCGCGGCGCTGGGTATGCTTCACAGATCAGTACCTCGGTCTATGAGAACTCGCGCAACATCGTGCGCGACTTCGTGGGTGGGCGCCCGGACGATTCCGTCATTTTTACGCGGAACACCACCGATTCCCTGAACCTTTTGGCCGGCTGCCTTCCGCAGACCGATGGCACGTTCTCCGGCGAAGTCCTCTACCTGGACATCGAGCACCACGCCAACCTGCTCCCCTGGCAAGGCGTACCGCACCGCAGCGTGGTAGCGGCCTCCACGCTGGCCGCGACGCTGGACAAGCTCCGCGCCGAGTTGGCGCAGGGCGGGGTCAGCCTCCTCGCAGTCACCGGCGCCTCGAACGTCACCGGCGAGATCCTCCCGATAGCCGAACTCGCGTCCTTGGCACATGAGTACGGCGCCAGGATCGTGGTTGACGCAGCCCAGCTGGCACCCCACCGCAGGATCAACATCACCGAAGCCGACGTCGACTACATCGTTTTCTCGGGCCACAAGCTGTACGCGCCCTTCGGTGCCGGTGTAGTGGTGGGCCGTCCGGACTGGCTCGACGCCGGCACCCCGCACCTGGCCGGTGGAGGCGCCGTCCGTGAAGCCCGCCTGGACTCCGTCAGTTGGGCCACCGGACCCGCCCGTCACGAGGGCGGCTCCCCCAACGTGCTCGGCGCCGCAACCCTTGCACGGGCGACGCAGGTCCTCGCCGGACTGGACCAGGAGGCCTGGCACTCCCACGAGGCCGCCATCCGCTCCTACCTGGTGGACGGTCTTGAGGCCATTGAGGGAGTGACGGTACACCGGATCTTCTCCGACTCCGTGGACACCATTGGCGTCGTCAACTTCTCCGTGGAAGGATTCGACGCCGGTTTGGTCGCCGCCTACCTGGCTGCCGAGCACGGCGTTGGCCTCCGGGACGGCCGCTTCTGCGCCCACCCGTTGCTCAAGCGCCTGGGCCTTCCCTCGGGATCCCTACGTGCAAGCTTTGGCGTTGGCTCCCGTTTGGAGGACGCCACAAGGCTGCTGGCGGGCATCGAGAACCTCAAGGGCAACGGACTTGGCTGGGACTACGTGGTGGACGAAGGCCGCTGGGTACCTGCCAATGACCACCGCACCTACCCCGAGTGGGCTCCCAATACTCCCGGCACAGCTGGTGCCGCTCCCTGCACTGTGGACTAAAGCGCCCCCGCCCGACTAAGACATCACCGTCGACTACAGCGCCACCGCGGACCAAGACATCACCGCCGACTAAGACATCACCGTGGGGCAAGCCGCTCCATTGGGACCGGTGGGCTTCCCGGACGCGGGGCATCAGGTCGTGTCCGCTGCGGTAAATTCGTAGGGTACCTTTTTGGCGAGCCTGTGAAGGAGTCTTTGGTGGCGATACGTTCTACGGCTGCCTCGAACGGGCGGCCCGCCATTCCCGCACCGGCCGGACCACGTGGACCCAAGCTTCATGCCCACCGCCGCCATGAATTCGGCCAAAGCTTCCAGGATGGCGGAGAGCACTACGATCGCGTACGGCCCGGGTATCCCCTGGACTCCGTCGAGTGGCTGGTTCCCGAAGGAGCCGGGACAGCCGCAGACATCGGAGCGGGGACGGGCAAGTTCACGGCACTGCTCGTGGAGCGCGGACTGGACGTTGCCGCCGTCGATCCTTCCACCGACATGCTGGACCAGCTGCGGAAGTCCCACCCCAACGTCGTCGCGTTGGAGGGAACTGCCGAGTCAACCGGACTGGCGGACTCAGCATTCGACGTCGTCAGTGTCGCCCAGGCCTGGCACTGGTGCGAACCGCTCGCAGCGAGTACGGAAATTGCCCGGATCCTGAGGCCGCATGGCACCTTGGGCCTGATCTGGAACCAGTTGGATACCGAGGTCGCCTGGGTTCATCGGCTCTCGCGCATCATGCATGCAGGGGATGTCCACAAGCCCGGCTTCCGGCCAGTCGTCGGCCCGGAGTTCACCGGCTTGGAAAGTCACTTCACCCGGTGGGAGGACGCCTTGACGCCGAACGACATCATGGAGTTGACCAAATCCCGGAGCTATTACCTCCGGGCCAACGATGCCACCAGGGCCAAAGTGATGGGGAACCTGGAATGGTACCTCTACGAGCACCTCGGATTCGTGGCCGAAGAGACCATCAAGGTGCCGTACGTGACCCAGACGTGGCGTGCATCCAGGAACTCCGGACCCCTTCCACGGTAGGCTTGGGATGTGAAGACCAGTACGCCCTCCTCCTCGATCGAGGACTACGTCAAGGTCATCTACTCCTATACGGAGTGGCAAGACAAGCCGATTACCTCCTCCCAGCTTGCCCAGCGCCTTGGTGTGGCCAATTCTTCCGTGTCCGAAATGGTCCGGAAGCTCAAGGACCAGGGCTTGGTGGACCACCAACCGTACAGTGCCATCCGCCTGACCCCTGCCGGCATGCGGCTTGCACTGGCCATGGTGCGCCGCCACCGCCTCATCGAGACCTACCTGGTGGAAGAACTCGGGTACAGCTGGGACGAGGTCCATGACGAAGCCGAGATGCTGGAGCATGCGGTTTCGGATACCTTCATTGAGCGCATGTCCGCCAAACTGGGCCATCCCGTCCGGGATCCGCACGGAGATCCCATCCCGTCGGCAGACGGTTCGGTTGATCTTCCACACGCTTACCGCATGATCGAGCTCGACCAAGGCCATTCGGGCCGTATCACCCGGATCAGCGATGAGAACCCTGAACTCCTCAGGTACCTCGCTGCCGAAGACATTGCACTGGACGCCCCGGTCGAAGTGATGGGACGCAAACCATTCGGGGGTGCCTTGGTGGTGCGGATCGGATCCGGGGTCAAGGGCCGTGAATTCGATCTCGCCGACGAAGTGGCCTCGGCGCTGTGGGTTCAAAGCGCCGGGGTTCACGAAGGCTGCGTCCTCCAGGGCCGCTGACCCTGGACAGGGATTGGCATTGGCGTGGCCTGACCCGGGCACTCCGGAAGGTCAGTCGCGCTGCCCGGCCGCTTCGTCGTCGTCGGGTGCTGCCACCGGTTCCCCATCATCGGCGGGCGCGGTGACCCTGGCAGGGTTTCGAATCCCGACGGCGGACGCCACCGCCCCGGTCAGGAACAGTGCCGCTGTGACCAACAGCGCGTTGTACAAGCCCTCCCGGCTGAAGACCGGTCCTACGATCAGCCCGGCAAAGGCGATGGTGATCAACCCGGCGATGCGGGCTACCGCGTTATTTACTGCCGAACCGATGCCCGCTTCCGCCGGCGGGACTGCACCAAGGATCGCGGCCGTCAGCGGCGCCACCAGGGTGGCCAGGCCAAGTCCGAAAACGATCTGCCCGGGCAGTACCTGGGTCCAATAGTTCAAGGGCTCCTGGATGGACAGGGACATCAGGAAACCCACACCACACAGCAAAGGTCCTGCTGTCATGAACCAACGGGGACCGTACTTGCCGGCCAGTCCGCCAAAATAGGATGCCCCGATCATCAGGATGACCGTGCCCGGGAGCAACGCCATCCCCGCAACCGTAGCGGCCATTCCTCCGACCTGCTGAAGGTAGATGCCCAGCACAAAGAACCCCAGCGAAATTCCGCCGTAGATGGCAAGCGTTGCAAGGTTGCCCCAGCCAAAATTGCGGATCGCGAACAACCTCAGCGGCAGCATCGGCTCATCTGTCCTGGCTTCATGGAACAGGAACAAGGCCATGGCCACGATGCCTACAGCCAGGGGCACCCACACCTGGGCACTGCCCCAACCCATCCGGCCTTGCTCGATAAACGCAAACACCGGACCACCAAGGCCCACCATGGCCAGGAAGGCCCCGAGGTAGTCGATGCGTTTGCTCTTGTCCCTCGCTGCATCGGATGCGCGGAGGCCGGCCAGCATGGGCCAGATCGCAATGGCGGGGATGACATTGATGAAGAAGATGACGCGCCAGGAAAGAAGGTCCACCGCCATTCCGCCAATCAAGGGGCCGACGATGGCTGCAGCGCTGGTCCATCCGGACCACTGGCCGATCGCTTTGGATTGGGCAGGCCCGGAGAAGGATGTGATGATCATGGCCAACGAGCTTGGAACCAACAGGGCGCCGGCAATTCCCTGGAGTGCCCTTGAAACCACAAGGACTTCCCCCGTCCAGGCCAGGCCGCACAAAACCGAGGTCGCAGCAAAGCCTGCAAGCCCCCATTCCAGTATTCGTGCCCTGCCGAAATGATCGGACAAGGAGCCCGCCACCAGGATCAGGGCGCCCAATGTCAGGAGGTAAGCGTCCACCACCCATTGCTGGATAACCAGGCCGCCGCCCAGTTCCCGCCCGATGGCAGGCAGTGCGAGATTCACCACAAATCCGTCAAGGATTGCGATGAAGGACGCCACAATAGCTACCGCCAACACGCGCTTTTGTAGCGGCGTACTGGGTAGCAAGGGCGCTGCGTCAGTCATGAGCACAGCCTACGCCCGGTAAGTCCCGTATCGTTGAATGGTGATTAGCAGACGTGATGCCGCATTGGCCCTTGATATTTCGATGGAAATGGCCCAACGCCACGGTATTCCGTCCCGGCTCTCCGAGGCAGAGTTGCGCGATATGCAGGACAATCCGCCGGCTTGGCTGGTGCAGTCCAGGGCCAACCGCACCGGTAAACGCCCTGTCTGGGTCCATCTGACCTGTGCTGTTTGCGGCTATTCCGAGGCTATCCGCCCCAAGAAGTGGTGGCCGGACTTTTCCTTCGTGTACTGCGGCACCCACCGGAACAGTGACCTCCCCAAGCTCTTCCTGGGCGAAGTGCGCAGCGAATATGAAGGTGTCGGCAGCCGTTTTGTGGGCGTCGTTGATGTTCCGGAGAGCAAAGCCTAGCCTGCCGCTTATTGCTGCTGTTCCATCTCCGACGGCACGGCCAGGAGTTCAAGGGCCCGGCCCTCCCTGAGGACCGTCAGCGGGAACGGTTCCCCGATCGCTTCCTCGAAAAGCAGCTTCTGCAGGCTTTCTGCACTCGATACTGCCCGCCCCTTGGCGCGGAGCACTATGTCTCCGGGCTGGAGTCCAGAGATCTCGGCCGGCGACCCCGGAAGCACCTCCACTACGCGCAACCCCTCCTTTTGCCCGGTCCGGACCACGGCACTGGCGTCCAGCGGGATGGGAGTACTCACCAACCCCAAGTACGCACGATGCACCCGGCCATCCCTCAGCAAGGATTCGATGATCCGTCTGGTGGTGGTATTGATGGGGACCGCCAAGCCCAGTCCCAGTCCTGCCACGGCGGTGTTGATGCCTACGATGCGTCCGTGCGTATCCGCCAACGCTCCCCCGGAGTTCCCCGGGTTAAGGGCGGCGTCGGTTTGGATAACATCTTCTATGACCCGCCGGTGTTCACCTGCCCGGACGGGAATGGACCTGCCCAGGCCGCTGACCACGCCCGCAGTCACCGAGCCTGCCAAACCAAGCGGGTTGCCCACGGCGATCACCAACTGGCCCACCCGCAAGGTTTCGGCGTTGCCTAAAACTGCCGGTGGCGGCGTGGATTTCAGGCCGCGGATGACAGCGAGGTCGGACAACGGGTCGGCGCCCACCAACTCCACGTCGGAGTTCTTGCCGTCGGCGAACACAGCCCTGCCGCTCCGGATGCCGGACACAACATGGGCGTTGGTGAGCATGTATCCCCCGGCAGTAAAGACCACGGCAGAGCCGCTGCCCCTGAGGATGCGGCCGCGCCGGCCGGTGCTGGTCATCTCAATGGCTGCAACATGGGGTGTCACCGACTCCGCAACGTCGATCACAATCTTCGAGTAGGCATCCAGCGCGGGCTCCTCCCCGGAGTCCAGTGATTCGAGTTCAGGCCCAGTGTTCACCGCATGCCTCCTGCCACCGCTGCGCCCGGTTTGGGTGCTTACCCACTTCAACGGGGATTCCTCCGCCCGTAGTCCTTGGCGCAGTATGCCGTGGGTGAACGGGGTCACGGGGATCCAGCGGGTAGGGTTCGGCACTTCCCTGCGGGTCCTGTCCTTCCGGACTCTGTCTCCGGATCTTCCCCTTCCCGCTCCCGCTCCGGACATGGGAAAACCCCCGGATCACGAGGATCCGGGGGCTTTCCTTGGGGTGGAGATGGGGGGAATTGAACCCCCGTCCGATGTCGTTTTGTCAGGGCTTCTCCGGGCGCAGTTCGCGTCGGATTTTCTCGGCCCCAGCCATCCTGCGAACAGGTGGCTGATCCGGGCCCAGTCATCTAAGAGTCCCGTTTACCTCAATGACGAAGGCAAACAGCAGTGGCTATCTAAATGACGCCAGGAACCGGGGCGATAGCAACCCCGGGCTGACGGACTGTCTTACTGCTTAGGCAGCGAGAGCGAAGTCAGTGCGCTTAGATTCGGCACTTATTGGTTTGCAGACAGCGTTTACGAGATAATTCTGCATCCTCGGCCCGCTTCACCTGTCGCGACTAACATCGTCGAAACCGATCATCCCCGTATTTTGTTACCAAACCCGATGGAAGCCTCGATTACTTCGAGTTCCCTTCGGACTATCCATCATAACGCATCCACACGGCGGTACATTCCCTACCGGCGGTTGCGTTCCCGCAGTTCACGCAGCGATTCACGCTTGTCCTGCTGTTCACGCAGGGTTTGACGCTTGTCGTAGTCCTTCTTACCGCGGGCAATGGCGATTTCCACTTTGGCCCGTCCGTCCAGGAAGTAGAGCTGGAGCGGTACCACGGTGAAACCCGACTCGCGGATCTTCTGCGAGATTTTGTCCAATTCCTCGCGATGAAGCAAGAGCTTACGACGCCGGCGCGCGGCATGGTTCGTCCAGCTCCCTTGGTGATACTCAGGGATATGGATACCTTCCATCCACAACTCATCGTTGTAGAAGGTGCAAAAGCCGTCCACCATGGAGGCATGCCCCTCGCGGAGGGACTTCACCTCGGTTCCCATGAGGGCGATACCGGCCTCATAGGTGTCCAGGACATGGTAGTTATGCCGGGCCTTCCGATTGGTGGCCACTACCTTACGGCCACTTTCCTTGGGCACGGTAGAACTCCTTGTTAGATGCGGATTTCAACTAGTGTACGCCAGCGGCGAGGCAGCCCCGCGCCGTTGGGTGCCCTAGAGAAGGTTCATGGGATCCACGGCGGAACCGTTCAACCACGTTTCGAAGTGTGCGTGGCATCCGGTCGAGTTGCCGGTGCTTCCCGAGTAGGCGATAAGTTGGCCGGCCGAGACCCGCTGGCCGTTTGAGACCACAATGCTGCTGTTGTGGTAGTAGATGGTGGTCAGTGAATTCCCCTGGACCACTCCGTGGGACAACTTCACGCGCCATCCGCCACCATCGGCCGAGTTCCACCCGGAATTGAAGACCTCCCCTGCAGCCGCTGCGTAGACGGGAGTACCGCAGGCCGCACCGAAGTCGATGCCCGTGTGCATGTACCCGCCGGTACCGTAAAAGTCGATAGTCCCTGGGGGCGTTGCGCGCCAACCGAATCCGGACGTGATGGGAACGTAGCTGGCAAAGGGGTGACGCAGTCCGAACGCGGACGGTGAACCCGCTGCCGGCGGAACATAGGGCTGTTCCGGCGGAGCAGGCCGGCCCTGGGCTGCAGCGGCAGCCGCCGCGGCAGCAGCAGCTTCTTCAGCGAGACGGCGTTGCTCGGCTTCCCACGCTTCCCTGAGTTTCCGGTCGCGCTCCACGATCTCAGCAGCTACGGTGTTCTGCTCAGCCTTCACCCGGGCCAGGTTGGCTTCAATTCCCGGCTTTGCCGCTTGCAGCTGCCCGTTGAGGCGGGTGGTGTCCTCGATGAGCTTATCGACTTCGGCCTTCTTGTTCGCAGCCTCGTCCCTTGCCGATTTCTCGCGTTGCAGCGCAGCGTCTGCTTTAGCTTTGAGGTCCTGGATCTCTTCCTCGACCGCTACGAGCCTTGCCTGGGAATTGACGTTGGTGGCGTTCTGCTGGGTGAGCTTGGTCATCGCAGCGTTCTGGCTGCGCATGGCTTGGTCGGCCAAGTCCATGGACTCGGTCAGGTTACCCGATTCGCTGGATCCGAAGAGAAGGGCGATGTTCGTGGGGACGCCGCCGGACTTGTACGCCTGGGACGCTATCTGGCCGATCAGCTTCTTGGTGTCGGTGATCTTCTGCTTATCACTTTCCAACTGCTCGGTGATCTTGGCCTTGTTTTGCTGGGCAAGTTCGACCCTGGCCGCCAAAGCTTCAACTTCCTTAACCGCGCTTGCCACCCGTCCCTGCGCTTCAAGCAAAGCCTGCTGGGCACCGGGAAGGCGGCCTTGGTAAATGACGAGGTCGCCGGCGGCCTTGGCGATGTTGGCATCAACAAATTCCAGGGATGCCTGGACCCTTGCAGCTTCGGCTTCAAGCGCGGCTTGCTGGTCTTCAAGGTTGTCGGCCCGGGCAGCGGGAGCGCCCGACAGGAGGCTGACAGCCAGGCCCACTGCGAGCACGGCACCCATAATCCGAGCATTGCCCGACGCGAGCCGCCGGCGCAGGGAGATCGGGTCCAACGCGGTCATCAGGAGTCCTTTTCGATTGTCAGCATGAAGGGTGATCGGGCTTTGGCGGTCATCGCTAGACCTTCAAGTATCGCCGGAGGGTCAAAAGAGAGGATATCCCGGCCAGGCCTGCACCCAAGGCAATCAGCACAGGCGCAATCACCAGTACTTGGGCAGAGGAAATAAAGGGAGTGTTGAGGAACTGTGTCGACAGTTCGCCGTTCAGCCAGAAATGCGCCATCAACCAGAGCGTCACCGAGGCGAGGACCGCCCCCACCACGGCAGCGATTACGCCCTCCAGGATGAAGGGCAGCTGGATGACTGTCTTGGAAGCACCGACAAGCCGCATGATCCCGGTTTCCCGCCGTCGACTGAAGGCGGAGAGCCGGATGGTTGTGGTGATCAGCAGGACCGCGCAGAAGATCATGACTACTGCTACGCCCATCGCAGCCACAGACGCCCCATTCATCCAGGAGAAGATGCGTTCAAGGACCTGCCGTTGGTCGCTCACCGTCTCGACGCCAGGCTGTGACGAGAACGTCTCACTGATGATCTGGTACTTTTCCGGGTTCTTCATATTGATCCGGAACGAAGCAGGAAGTTGGTCCTCGGAGACTGAGTCAACAATCGGCGAATTCGAGAACTGTTCCTTGAAGTGTGTGTAGGCCTCAGCCTGGGATTCAAACTGGAAATCGTTGATGTATTGCTTGACGGCCGGAGATTCGAGCATTGCCTGCAGGTTCTCCTGCTGCTCCTTGGTGGCCGGACCGGAAGCGCAGCCGACCGCCGTCGAACCGTCGTTGCAGAGGAAAACGGCCACCTGGACTTTGTCGTACCAGTAGCCCTTCATCTGGGTGATCTGCATCTGCAGCATTCCCGCCGCACCTACGAACGTGAGGGAAACAAAGGTCACCAGCACTACGGAGATGACCATGGAAAGGTTCCGGCGCAGTCCGCTGCCGATTTCCCCGAGGATAAACAGGAGCCTCACAGCTGCGCCCCCTGTGCACGGTCGAGTTCCTCGCCGCTGGCATCCCGCAGGCGGCGTGATTCACCAACCACCGGAATCATGGAGGTGTAGAGCGCCTTGGCTTCGTCTCTGATGACCTTGCCGTTCTTGAGCTCCACCACGCGGCGGCGCATTTCATTGACGATGTCGTCGTCGTGCGTTGCCATGACCACGGTGGTGCCATTCTGATTGATCTTGTCCAGGACCCCCATGATGCCCATCGAGGTGATGGGGTCAAGGTTGCCGGTCGGTTCGTCCGCCAGCAGGATGCCGGGACGGTTCACGACGGCGCGGGCGATCGCCACGCGCTGCTGCTCACCACCTGACAACTCATGGGGCATGCGGCGTTCCTTGCCCTCCAGCCCCACGGTCTTGAGGACTTCAGGAACTGTTTCGCGGATGATCGAGCGGCTCTTGCCGATGACCTGCATCGCGAAGGCAACGTTGGCAAAGACGTTCTTCTGCGGGAGCAGCCGGAAATCCTGGAAGACAACGCCGATGCCGCGACGAAGCTTGGGTACACGCCAGCTCGAAATGTTCGCAACGTTCTGCCCGGCAACGTAGACAGATCCGGACGAGGCTTTGTCTTCCTTCAGGATCAAGCGAAGAAAAGTGGACTTGCCCGAGCCCGACGCACCTACGAGGAAGGTGAATTCGCCGCGGTTGATCTCAAGGCTGACAGAGTCGAGCGCCGGTCGGGCATTCTGCTCGTAGACCTTGGTGACATTCTCAAATCTGATCATGGCCCTTTAGAACCCCGCCGGACATGACATAGTCGCCCAGTCCAACAGCCGGAGCGCGGGCTTTCGATGGGGGAAGTGAGAGCACCGGCCACTCGACTATACGCACGCACATGCCGGGTTTAGCTGGCTTTGGCAGGCGTGTCGCGGAATCCGGCGCCCGGCATGACCGGATGCCGGCCCGGGAATCCCCGAGGTTGGTTCGCCGTTTGGCTGCCGGGTCCTGGTTGGCTGCCGGGCCCTCGTTGGCTGCCGGGTCCTGGTTGGCTGCCGGGGTCCTAGTTGGCTGCCGCGTTGCGGTTGCCGGTGCGCCAGCGGATTCCAGCGTCTATGAAGTCGTCGATGTCGCCATCAAGCACAGCCGAGGTGTTGCCCACTTCATGCTCCGTGCGCAGGTCCTTTACCATCTGGTACGGGTTGAGGACATAGGAGCGCATCTGGTCGCCCCAGGACGCTTTGACGTCCCCGGCCAATGCCTTCTTTTCGGCGTCCTGCTGTTCCTTCTTGACCAACAGGAGGCGGGACTGAAGCACCCGCATGGCCGCTGCCCGGTTCTGAAGCTGTGACTTTTCGTTCTGCATCGAGACCACAATGCCAGTAGGGATGTGCGTCAACCGGACTGCCGAGTCAGTTGTGTTTACCGACTGGCCACCTGGCCCCGAGGAGCGGAAGACGTCCACGCGGATTTCGTTGTCCGGTATTTCAATGGAGTCCGTCTGTTCAATCAACGGAATGACTTCCACTGCCGCGAAGGACGTTTGCCGGCGGCCCTGATTGTCGAACGGGCTGATTCGGACCAAACGGTGTGTTCCCGCTTCAACGCTCAAAGTGCCGAACGCGTACGGAGCCTTGACCTCGAACGTGGCGGATTTAAGCCCCGCTTCCTCGGCATAGGAAGTATCCATGACCGTTGTCGGGTACCCGTGGCGTTCGGCCCAGCGCAGGTACATCCGCATCAGCATTTCGGCGAAATCTGCCGCATCCACGCCACCGGCACCTGCACGGATGGTTACCACAGCTTCGCGTTCGTCGTACTCGCCCGACAACAGCGTGGTGATTTCGAGTTCCGCCAGCGCTTTGCGAATGGACGACAACTCCTTTGCAGCCTCTGCCATGGAGTCGTCGTCGCCCTCGTCCTGGCCCAGTTCCACCAGGACTTCCAGATCATCGATCCGGGAAGCGAGCTTGGAAAGACGCTCAACTTCGGACTGGCGGTGCGACAACCTCGAGGTGATCACCTGGGCGGAAGCCGGGTCGTCCCAAAGGTCCGGGGCTCCGGCTTGCTCGCTCAGTTCAGCGATCTCAGCTTTAAGGGCATCAACATCGGTGACATTCTCGATGGAGCTGTAAGTTGCGCGAAGTGCGCGGATTTCTGCGGGAAAATCTATCTCAGCCATGGTCATCCCAGCGTACGCTATCGATCGTGCTCCCCCGACGGCCCGTTCTTTCATGCCGGACCATTACTGGCTCAGCGATGACCGGGCTACAGACCGCGCCTCAACCAGGATTCCATCGGGCAGGAGGAAACTGATCACGGGAGGATGGGCCACAGCGGTGACCACCACTACGGCCGTACCCCCTGGCTCGCTGCCAGTACGGCCGTCCAACGTAAGCCGGTCATGACGGGAAGAGGCGCCACTGGTGGCCAGGTAGGACGCAGCCCCGGCGCGCACCCGCTCGTCCACCAACGAAAGGCCGGGCCGGCTCCCGGCTCCCAGATCGGCCACCACAAAGGAGCCGGCAGCGGCCAGGGCAGCTCCGTCCGCCAGGGACAAAAGCTTCTTGTGCTCCAGGTAGACCGCCGAGACTGCCATGACCACCGTTGCCAGAAGGAGCGCCAGCACAACGAAGCCGATGATGAGAACGGCGATCTGGCCTTCTTCCGGTGACTTGCCCGTCGGAGGCCACCAGCCGCGACGGTGGGGCGATGTCACTGGTACTGCCCCACAACCTGGGTCGACGACGCACTCAGCCGGGCGGCGTTCATCTGCAGCGGGTCCGCGAATGGCACCAGTGGCAGAGCTATATCCAAACGAACGGTCACCGTCACGTGCGCTCCTGCAGACAAGCAGTCGACTCGATCGCATGCGATGTCAACACCGGCTTCGTCCGCTGTGTGACCGTAGTCCTTAATGGCCAGAAGAACCGTGTCTTCAGCTGCAGCCCTCGCGCTCTGTGCGTCCGTACGATTCACAAACACCTTGGCGGCCTGGTCGGCAGCCCCTACCACCGCAAATGCCCCTCCTTGGATCTGGCCCACCGTGACGACAAAGTAGACCACCGGAACCATGAGCAGTACCGCCAGGAACGTAAATTCCACCACGGCGCTGCCCCTTTGTCCCTGTAAAGCCGCCCAGCTGTCACAGACCGTCCCAGCCGTGGGGACGGGACGGCACACTGCCTCACGAAACCTTCGCAGGAAGGAGTCCTGCACACTCATGAGTGCCTTAGCCGGCGAGCGCCGCATGCCCCTTCACCTCCAGCACTCCACCCGGACCCACCAGCCCGACTACAGGCAGCGGTGCCTTCACCGTCACCTCCAAGGCAAGAACGCCCTCGACAGTGACGATGGAAGAAGAAACGTCCTGCGAGTAATCGCTGTTCAACGCCGTCTGAATCAGTTCAGTGGTCCGCACTTGGGCATCGGCCTGCGTGCGGTCCGCAAGCGCTCCGTAAGCCGCGCCGGAAGCCGCGGCGTCAATGAGCGTGTTGCGTATATGAAGCACCAAGGTCAGCTGAATGACCGCCATGAAGAACACAGTCAGCAACGCCCCGACCAAGACAAAGTCCACAACGGCTGAGCCGCGCTCTTCCGGGACTCCCGGCGGCCGATCCATGGCAAAAGATGCAGCAACGGCGGGGCTGCACCACATTCCCTACTTGCCCACCTTGCTCATTGCCTGCTCAAACATCCCGCTCAGTGCCGGTGTGGCAACGGCAAGAAGTCCGGCGACAAGAATGGCGGACATCAGTGTGATCATGACCCAACCGGGAACGTCACCCCGATCACGGTCTTCGTGACGGGGTATCGCCCTCAGGGTGATCGCCGTCAGCCACGGGATGCAGCCAAGGACCAGGATCGAAGCTGTGGACAGTCTTCCTGCAATGTGATTCATGGGTTCCGTTCGGGTAGTAGTGCGGTGCGGATACATTTGTGGTTTGGGCAGATGCGGTTGTGGGCGCTCAAAGGATCATTTCGAAGGCGGCAATTGCCGGGAAGGCAGCAAAAATGACCGTGAGCGGGAGCACCCCGAACACAACGGGCACCATCATGGCTATCTCCTTTTTGCCTGCCGACTCCATGAGCTCGCGCTTGGCGGAGTCGCGGACATCCGCGGCCTGGGCCCGGAGGACATCGGCGAGGGGCGTTCCCCTCTCCACTGCGACCACGAGGCCGTCAAAGAACCTGACCAGGGGCGGCAGCTCCGACCTGGTGGAGAAAGCCTGCAGCGCCTCGGGCAGGGACTTACCGGAGCGGGCATCCGCGAGGACCAAGGCAAATTCTGCAGAGAGTTCCCCGCTGGAACTGCGGCTCACCCTGTCCATTGCTCCCATGGCACTCTCACCTGCTGCAACGGCGAGCGCCATCAACTCTGCGAGGCTCGGAAATTCTGAGAGCATCGCCGATTCCCGCTTCCTGATGCGTTGACCCAAAACGTAATCGCGGAGCAAGTACCCGCCCGCTGCGCCGGAGATGACACAAACCAGAAGGAACGGCGGGCTGAACTGGCCGGCTGCGGCGCTGGCCACTACGGCGCTGGCCACTACAAGGACAAGGGCAGCCACAAAGCCTGCGCCGGCCCACAGGAGCTGCTCTGCCCGGAAGTCCAAGGGGGATTTCGAAGAACCTGACCGCGCCAACCTCTTGGCCACTGCTGCGGTTCCGACGTTGAACCTCGACAGGTATCTGACGGCGTCACCGATGATCGGGCGAACTATCCTTTCCAGCGGCCCAAAAGGTGTGAGGTTGTGGGTTGCCGTACGGAGCAGCCGCGATTCGAGGTTCCTGGACCTTAGTTGGGCCTCGATCCGATCAGAGAAGCTGTTCCCGCGCATGAAGGGTAACCGAACCAGGATCAACCAGCAGCCCGCCCCAAGAAGCAGCCCGCAGAGCACGGCGAACGCAGTGTTGGTGCTCATCGAAACACCCGCTGGTCCTCGGGCAATGCGCCAACACGCAGCATCACCGAATAGCTGAGGACTGATACCAGCAGGCCGCCGAGCAGGACCACGACCCCTGTGGCCGAGTTATAGGCCTGCATCGCTTCCGGTCGGCTTGCCATAACCACCAGGACGATCCATGGTGCTGCCACCGAAAGGCGTGCGGCGTTGATTGTCCATGACTGGCGGGCTTCGAGTTCACTTCGAGTGCGTGCACTATCCCTCAGGAACCCCGAGAGCGTTCCCAGCATCCGCCCCAGATCCGAGCCACCTACTTCGCGTGTCATTCGGAGGGCTTCGATGATGCGGTCCGCCACAGGGTCTGCAAGCCGTGCTTTCAACCTGTTCAACGCGGCTTCGAACTGTCCGCCGGACCTGTAGTCCGCCCCAAAGTCCAGGAACAGCGGGCGAAGTTCCTCCGGTCCCTTGTAGCCCAGTTGGATGAGCGCTTCGGGGAGGGCAAGACCGGCCCGGATGGCTGAGCGCAAGTGGTCTACAACGTCCGGCCACAATTGCCGGAGCGCTGCCCGGCGCTTGCGCGCCCGCCGACGGACCGCAGCGAAGGGAACCCACGAACCAAAGAGGCCGAAGCAGGCGGCCACCGGCGGTGATCCAGTGAGGACAAAGAAGACCAGCAGCGCCAGAAGACCGACGCCGGCGCAGGTGAGGAGAAGTCCCCCACCCGTCACTTTTTCGATGCCCGCTGAGGTGAGCAGGAGCTCCAGGCGACCAGGAACACTTTCCTTGGGGGCCGTCGGCGGCATGGCCCACGCGGACCACCAGACGAGGAAGACGCCCAGGCCAAGGAGGATGCCAAGGAGGGACCCCATCAGTTCAGTTCCAGCAGTGCGGCGACGTCGAAGCCCGCCCGGGCAAACTTCTCCGCGGAAGGCATGGAGTTTGCCCGCGGCAGCAGTTGTGAACCAACCATGCCAAACACACCGGAAGACTCGATGATTCCGTTTTCGACCCTCCGTCCGAGGGACAGAATCTCGGTCACCTGCCTGCGTCCCGTTGAATGGCGGCTGCAATGAACCACGAGATCGATGCATGAGGCCACTGTGGGCACCACGAAGGCACTGGATATGTTTGCCCCCGCCAGGAGCGGGAGTGTGCAGATCTTGGTCACGGCATCGTGGGCTGAATTGGCATGGACAGTGCACATACCCGGCAGGCCGGAGTTGAGGGCAATGAGCATGTCCAGGCTTTCCGCTTCACGGACCTCTCCCACTACCAACCGGTCCGGACGCATCCTTAATGCTTCTTTGACCAACCGCCGCAGTGGGATCTCCCCTTCTCCTTCCAGGTTGGGTTGCCGGCATTGCAAGCCAACGACGTCGCGCAAGGGAAGTTGCAATTCAAAGATCTCTTCCACCGTGACCACACGTTCACGGGAACCTATGTGCGCCGCCAGGCAGTTCAACATGGTTGTCTTCCCTGCTTGCGTGGCACCTGAAACGAGGATGTTGAGTCCGCTGGCCACAGCTGCGCCCAGAAAGCGCGCTGCTTGGGGCGTGAGGCTTCCAAGTTCGACAAGATGCTCCAGCCGGCTTGCCCGTGCAATGAACTTCCGGATATTGACCGCCCAGTGCTTCCGGGTGATGTCCGGGATGGCGACGTGCAACCGTGAACCGTCGGGAAGGGCGGCATCGACGAACGGCGAGGACAGGTCCAGCCTGCGTCCTGAACTCTTGAGCATTCTTTCCACAAGGTCCCTGACCTGCTGCTCGGTGAGGCTGATGGCTGTCAGTTCGGATTCGCCGTTGCGGGCAACGAAGACCTCGTGCGGCGCATTGATCCATACCTCTTCAATGGCGGCGTCGTCCAGGAGCGGCTGCAGCGGTCCGAAACCGGCGACGGCGTCGAAGATATGCCGGCGGGCTGTCTCGAGGTGGCCCAGGGAAGGCAGTGGACCCAGCAGCGCCCGCTCGTCGTAGTCATTGACTGCCGCTTCCACCAGAAGTTTCACGTCCGAGGCCTGTTCGAGGGGATCCAGCCCCCTGCGCCGGATAAGCTCCCGGACTTCTCCCTCAACAATCGTTACAGCGTCCACTTCTTCCCCAACCACCACAAAGCGTCCCAAAACGAGAGGAGCCTCCCGCCTCACCCACGCTAAGTGAGCACCAACACCCCTTCAACCCGGTGGAGGAGGTATGTGGATAAGTGAGGATCAGCAGTCACCTCAGCAACCTCAATCCCACTAGTCACTCCAGTTTCAGGATGTTAGGGTAAAGCCCGTTAGGAGCTGGCCTTTGGTCTCATGCGCAAGCGCCCGCCCCGGAGCTTGTCCGCAAGCCACCCCATGCGCCGCTGAGCCGCGGTACAGGGCCGGATATGAAGATGAAAAGACGTTCAAGTGAACCGTCCCGCCGCACCAGGCTGGCCCGGGCCGGCATAGCGCTGACGATCGCCCTCGCAGCAGGCTCTTGCCTGGGATCACCGGCTTGGGCGGAGACCCCCGGACCGCGTCCAGCTCCACCATCGGAGGCTCAGTCAGAAAGTCCGGGGCAGGGACCCCAACCGGTTAACGGCCCCTCCCCCGCGACCAGCCCTGGCAGTGAACCCTCCGCGACGACGCCACAGGCGCCGGGGCAGCAGCAGCCGATACCCGCCGTCGTGCCTTCACCCGCTGAACTGCCGCTTCCCGCGGCCGGATCCGGCAGCGCGTCCGGGGAGCAGCCGACCGGGAAACAGGCCATGCCCGACAACGCACCTGACGCAGAAGCGATGAAAGCTGCGATGCGTGCCGCCATCCCGGCAGGCGGAGCGGAAATGGGGCAAAGGTCTCCCCGTGTCCTCGCGGCCAAGCAGGGCAAAGAGGCTTCTGGAGCCCCAGGCTCCCGTGCAGCAGGGGCCACCATCAGCGCCGCCGTGCCCATGGCAGCGGACCCCGGCCACTGGCGGCCCTCCATCGGCGTGGCCGGCCAGGATGTCAGCGCCCACCAAGGGAACGTGAATTGGCAAAGCCAATGGAACCAAGGGTCCCGTTGGGCGTACGTCAAGGCATCGGAAGGCAATTACTACCTCAACGAAAACTACACCCAGCAGTACAACGGATCCCGCAACGTTGGAATGGTGCGCGGCGCCTATCACTTCGCCATCCCCAACTGGTCCTCGGGTGCCGACCAGGCCCGGTATTTCGTGGCCAACGGTGGAGGCTGGACCGATGACGGCTACACCCTCCCACCTGTCCTGGACATCGAATACAACCCCTACGCAGGGCGGACCATCAATGGGTTCTACTTCGGCAACACCTGCTATGACATGTCCAAAGCGCAGTTGGGCCAGTGGGCAGCCGACTTTGGCAACACCGTCAAGGCCCTTACCGGCCGCTTCCCGGTCATTTACAGCACCACGGACTGGTGGAACACGTGCGTTGGCAATACCACCTTCGGCAGCTACCCCCTATGGATCGCTTCCTATTGGAACAACCCCACCAACTCTCCTGGCTCCATGCCGGTCAGTTGGGGCGACTACACCATGTGGCAGTACAGCAGTACCGGTCCTTTCGAGGGCGATTCGAACATCTTCAACGGCAGCTACGACCAACTGCGGACCTTCGCCCGTGGGGTCCCGGATCCCTCAAACCCCTCCATCAAGTCCGCTGCGGACATCCTGACCACCAGCGCGGCAGGACGCCTGGATGCCTTCCCGGCGAACGGAGCCGGCAGAATCACCGGGCCAGTGAACATAGGCTCAGGTTGGTCCGGTGCGAAGGCGCTTTACGTAGTGGACTGGAACCAGGACGGCGTCCAGGACATCCTCTCCCAGTGGTCCGATGGGACTCTTAAGGTTTTCCGTGGCGCTCCCGGAGGTTCTTTCTACGCGCCCATCCAAGTCGGTTCCGGCTGGCAGGAAATGTCCCTGACGGTGGGCTGGTGGAACTACAAGGACGCCTATCCCGGAGTGATCGGACAGGACTACCAAGGCAATCTCTACAGGTACTCGAACACTGCCGGCGGCGGATTGGGGAACGGCGTCCTGATCGGGACCGGCTTCAGTGGCCACCAACTGAACCAGATCGACTTCGACGGAGACGGCAACCAGGACATCGTCACACGCACCACCGATGGAACCCTTCGGCTGTTCCGCTCCAACGGCGTAGGCAGCTTCATCAGCGAGCCCGGACGAGTCATCGGTTCCGGCTGGGGCGGCATGACGGCAGTGAGCTCGTCAACAAACTTCAAGGGCGCGGATTCCCAGGGACTCCACGCCCGGGCATCCAATGGCGACCTTTACTACTACCCGGCCGACTCCGGCTCCTGGGACACCCGCAGCCTCATCGGTGTTGGGTGGGATGACGCAAGCCTCATCAGCGGTGCGCCACTTGATGTTGAGTCGACCCTGGGCATCGACCCGGAGGACATCGTGGCAGTCAGGCCCGACGCCAACCTCTACCGCTACCCGGGCACCGGTACCACTGCGCTGATGCCGGAAGACCTCATCGGCACGGGATGGTCGGGCCTGAAAGCAGGCTTCGTTACAGACTGGAACGGGGACGGAGCCCTGGACATCGTGGCGCAATGGTCCGATGGCCGCTTGACGGTATACCCCGGCAGGAACGGCAGCGGCTTCGGATCGGCGATCTCGCTTGGGAGCAACTGGAAAGACTGGACACTGAGCGTAGGTACGTGGAAGAAAGCTGACGCACACCCCGGGATTGTCGGGTACGACGCCACCGGCCGTTTGTACTACTTCAACAACCCCACGGGAAGAACCGTTTCCACCGGGATATCCATAGGTGTCGGATGGACAGGCATGGAGATCACGCAGGTGGACTTCGACAAGGACTCCAATGCCGACCTCCTTGCCAAAACGAGCACCGGCGATCTCAAGCTGTACCGCTCGAACGGCACCGGAAACTTCATTCAGGAAGCTGCCGGCGTTGTGGGCACCGGGTGGAACGTGATTTCCGGCTTCGGCGCCATCCGCGGTTTCGCAGGAGCGGGCTCATTGGGCATCATCGCCCGGACCACCGACGGGGAATTGCGGTACTACCCCGTGGGCTCCAACAGGTCCTGGGGAACGCCAACCAGAATCGGAACGGGCTGGAGCAGCCTGACAATTCTCTCGCCCGCCGCCAAGTAGCGGGAGGCACTGCAAATAAAGTTGCCGAAGCCGGCCCAGGAATTTCCTGGGCCGGCTTCGGCAATCAATGCAGACACTTCCTAGGCGAGCAAGGCATTCATGGCATTGACCAACGTTGTCTCCACTCCGTTGGTGCCCGCCTTGAAATGTGCCAAATGCCCGTACACCGTCATGGAGCCGCCAGCGATTCCCGGGAAATCAGGTTCCCATCCGCCCTCGTAACTGCCAAGCGGCATAAAGGGCGGGAAAAACTCATTACTTGGAATGTAGCAGCATGATTCATTTGCATATCCGCCAACAATGATTCCGTTGGTACCGCCGTTCCGTCCACGGAAATATGCAGCGTACCCGCTGACGAGTTCACCGCCAATCATGGCGATCTTCAATTGGGGGCTTCCGTTGAATTTCCACACTTGGAAGGGTGAGGGCACGGATGTATCAAAACTGTTGCTGTCGATCCGGCCGATCATGACCTGGGCATGCCGCTGATACCACTGTGGCTGGCCGTTCGGATTGGCAAGGCGGGCTACGTAGGATGCCCGGACTGCAGCCAGGTTGCCTGCTGTCGGGGTGATGTCCAGCGGCAACTGGACCTCTTGGTAGCGCGTAACCATGGGCCCGCTCAAGGCCCGCCCGGCGGATTGCATATTGGTGTGCACGGTGGCGCCCAGGGCATCCCCATGCTGGTCCCGCAGTTGCCAACTGCGAACTCCGCCTGGATCCTGGTCTCCGGCGGGACCCTGGATGAACATCGCAAAGCAATTTGGGTTCCGGTTTTCGATGTAATTGCAGGCTCCCGCGGCAAAGTCGCCGTCAAAGAGTGTTCGAAGCCCGGCGCTGATGGGGTGGCACCCATAGCTGAAGATCACTGCCGCCGGAGTTCCGTTGCCCCTCCGGGCCACAAGAATGGGAACAGCCGTTTCGGTGTACGGCAGCCCTACCCGGTTGGCGGAGAAACTTTGGGACGACACCTTGTAGTCGAAGGTCACGGCCGTTTCATCCGCGTCCAATGCTTCCTGCGCGAGGTTCACAATAGTGTCTTCAAGGTCCGCACTATAGGAACGCACCAAGCCCAGGTCTGCAAGCCCATATGCCATGAATGGGTGGAGCGTATCAATCAGCGCCGGGCCATTGTGCGTATGTGTTGCCTGGATCAGGATGTCGCTGCTGGACCATGGAGCAAGGTCAATGATCCTGTCGCGGATCCGTTGATGCATCGCCCGTGGCAACGCCAGGACATCCAGGCTGATGATGATGTGGGGATTGGCGTCTTCCCAGATAAGAATCGCCCGCGCATACAGCGGTTCAAAGGGCGAACTGCTGGTGGCCTCCCGTCCTCCGTCGGTTGAACCATATCCGGCCATGTAGGGATTGGTGCTCAGCGACGGCGTTATGTCAGCGCTTGCAGTTCCAATTCTGAACGCCATAAAAGATCACTCCTTGATTGTGCGTAACGGGTAATCTTTGTTGGCTTCCCAACAGAATTTCGTTTCCCGGATACGCTGAACAGCCAATACGTGAGACCACTTTCATTAGACCATGTGATCCCGCAGTTTTGTGTGGTTGGAAGGGACTGAATCCGGCTGACGAATCCCCCCGGGGGTGGGAAGATCCTGCCGGTTTTCAGGACTGGCCAGGCGCCGCCGTCTTAAGCCATCTGGTGAGTTGGGCAGCCTGCGGAGCCAGCGGCGCCAAGGTCAAAGCCCCCTTGACCACAGGTATGCCGTAGCCGGCAAGTGAAGCTGACAGCGTTCTGTGGTCCGTTCGGGTACAGGCCTTGATGATGAGCAAGCACAAAGCGGATTCTTGTCCGGACGGAGCTCCTGCGGCAATCGCCGCGTTAACAGCCGCCCGCTCTTCCGGCGTCAGGACGTGCGGGCCGCTTCCGACATAGTCCACTTGGCAGTCGGTGATGTGCATGTACCGGGTGGAAGCCCACACTTCTTCAAGGCTGGAAAACTTGCCAATGAGGCTGCCATCGGCCGCCGTGCAGGTGAATTGGTACCGGATCAAGGGTTCTGGACGCTCAACGGCAACTTTGTCGTCGTTCGCAACGACTGGTGCCATATCGAGTGCGGCTGGTTGGGACGTATCTACTTTGGTTCCTGAACAACCGGCCAGGGCAAGACTTGCCACACCGAGTTGAAGAACACTGCGCCTGCGCATGTTCACCGAGGGATCCCCACTTCATTCGGATGCTCCCCAGCTCCGCATGCATTGGTTATTCGCCCCAAGCCGTTTCCGGCTGCGTCTTAGTACATCTTCCCCCAAATTCCGCATTTGTCACTAGTGAATTTTTGGCCCGGTTGCACTTCCACCGTGGTTCCGGCCTCGATGAGGCTGCCGCTGGCAACAACGGACCCATCGGCAGCGGTGACGGACCAGGTGCATCCGCCGCCCGCATCGGATGGTTTCACCAACTGCAGCTCCCCCGGCTCCACGTCTTCGCCTGCCACATAGGATCCATCACCCACCCGGCCACCTTCTGCCCACGCAGCAAGGATCTTCCCCTGGGGAGCATCCGGACAGAATTCCGCCGCTGCCAGCAATGGCCCCCTGCCTGCTTCGGCAAATCCCCCGGGACCGGTTTCGTCACTGATCCTGGTGCAGAGGCGAAGGACATCCAGCATGGTTGCCAACGCGTCATCAGCCGTCCCTCCTTGGGCGCCGGCTGTTGAAATCGCTTCGGCTTCCCGGGGTGTGGGTTCAAAGGGCCCGTCTGCTGCAAAAGCGACCTCGCACGAATCCAATCGCGTGTAATTGGTGGCAGCCCAGACTTCCGCCAGACTCGACAATTGAACTTCAGGCGAGGCATCAAGGCTCGTGCAACGGTAGGAAAAGCGGCCCGGTTCGTCGTCGCCCGCCGGCGGAGCCTCACCGCGCGGTTTACCGCTGCCCTGGACGTTTCCGCTGGCCGGAGCGGACGACGGCGGCTGGCCGGGTCCGGCGGTGGCGCCTGCACTGCTGGTGGCCGACGACCCGGTTCCTGCGGTTGGTCCGGCCGAAGGCACCGTGCAGGCCGCCAGCACCAACGCCATGGGTACCGCCATCAGGAACAGTCTGCGCATTATGGCCTCCACCTCAATCGTGGGGTGCGCCCGTTGCGTGGTCAAGACTGACTGGTTCCGGGACCCGCTGAGGACATCTTCCGGTTTTGGTAGTGACAAATGTGAAAATTGGTGGAAGATGTACGTAGACGCAGCCGGAAACGGCGTGGGGCGAATAACCAATGCATGCGGAGCTGGGGAGCATCCGAATGAAGTGGGGATCCCTCGGTGGACACGCGCAATCGCAGTGTTCTTCAGCTTGGTTTGGCATGTCTTGCCTTCGCCGGTCGCTCAAGAACCGCTCATAAAACTCCTCGTCACCTTTCAGCAGGCCCGGTGGGCGGAAGCCGGCAACGCAACAGGCTCACGGCAATTCTGGCAACGGCCAGCCTGGCAACGGCGGCGCTTACCGGGGTGCTGACGGCGGGCCCGGCTTTTGCGGACCAAGCACGGCAAACTGTGGCCACCGGTCTGACCAATGCTGCCGGCACTGTGGTGGATCCTGCCGGACGCCTGTGGGTTTCCGATGCACGCGCAGGATTCTGTCGCGTAACAGAGGCATCCGGTGCAACCGCGGGTGGACTGGAAACAAACACCTGCCTGGGCGGGACACTTCCAGGTCACGCCAATGGTCCGGCCCTGGCCGGTACGCCGGCCATGATCGATCCCTCCCCTGCCAGCCACGGCAATGGCGACGAAATCGCATTCATTCCTGATGCCGCCGTCGGAAGTTCCGACGTCGTACGGGCGCTCTGGAATACTGGCAGCGGGCTGTTCAAATACGACGGTGCCCTCACCATCTTTGACGGCGACCTGCGGCCTAACGCCGTCAGCGACGGTCCGGACGGCAATATCTACCTCTCGTTCGCCAACGCCCGGTCGATCGTGAAGATCGTGGACCCCACGGCGCTGCATCCGAGCATCGAATCCATCGCATCGGTAAACTCCAAATCCCTCAGCCTTGCGGCCACGCACCGCAACAGCGCGGGGAATGTTGTGGTGTACGTCGCCGAAACTACCGGACTGACAGTATTTACGGCTCCGGACGACGGTGTCCTGACCAACTATGTCCCGACGCCCCTCTATAACGTCGGTAAGCCGACGGCGATCTTCTACGACTGGCAATCACCCCTGGTCCTCTACACGGGAACCGGCGGTGGAACAACCACAGCTGATGCCGGCAAGGACACGATCACCAGGATTGACCTGAGCACGGACACCGTCAACAACCAATGGGCCCTCGGCTTCAGCAAGATCGGTGGCCTGACCATGCGTGATGGCAAACTCCTGGTCATGGAAGACCCGGGACAGCTGGACCCCGCGAAGCCCGCTGAACGCGGCAGGCTGCTCGCCTTGGGAGGCGTTGTTCCATCCATCGTCAGCGGTCCGACGGCGGCAAACGGAACCCAGGCTGCCAACCCCGCCTTCACCAACGATTCCACGCCAACGTTCACGGTAGCCTCAACACCTCCGGGCGGCGCGCTTGAATGCAGTCTGCAGTTGAGCACCGCGACGCCGGTGTGGCAGGTGTGCACCGGCGGAACGTTTACACCGTCCACGGCTCTGGCCAACGGGGCCTACACGTTCTCAGTGCGGGCGGCACCAACCGGCCTCCCGGTATCACGGGCATTCACTGTCGACGTCACGGCTCCTGCAGCCCCGGTTATCACCTCACCTACTGCCAACGCAACCGTCAACGGCTCCCCTGTCCTGGGGGTCACTTCAGATACCGACTCGACCCTGTCCTGCTCGGTGGATTCCACCACGGCTTTTACAGCCTGCAGCAACGGACAGGTCCTGAGCCTGGCCACAGCAGGTCAACATGTGCTGCGGGTTCGGGCCACGGACATGGCAGGCAACGTCAGCCCCGTCGCCTCTGTGACCGTGACTGCCGATCTGACCGCACCCCAGGTATCGATCAGTTCGCCGGCAGAAGGAGCAACGGTGGGCATCTCGCCCTCATTCACCTTCGCTTCAACTGCTACGGACATTGCTGGATTCCGGTGCAAGCTGGGCTCAAATGCCTACACGGCCTGCACCTCGCCCAAGGCCTACACCAACGTTCCAAGCGGTCCCGTCAGCTTCACGGTTGAAGCAAGGGACAACGCAGGAAACACCTCTACTGCCACGAGGAACGTCACCGTGTTTGCCGCCGACACGGCTCCGCCGGTTGTCACTGCGGATCCGGTTGCCGGCACCTACGGCGCTGGTAAGTCCATCACGTTGTCCGTCAATGAGGCCGCCACCATTTACGTCACCACAGATGGTACGACGCCTACGACGTCGAGTCCGGTGTACTCCGGCCCTCTTCCCTTGACCTCCCTGACCCTTAAGTACTTTGCAAGGGATACGGCAGGAAACTCCTCGGCCGTCGCAACCCAGACCTACGTGCTGGACAACACTGCACCCACCCTGACCGTGGCGCCGGCCGCTGGAGGATACGCCTCGGGACAACCAGTGACCATGTCATCGAGCGAACCGGGCAGCATCTTCTACACCACCGATGGCAGCACGCCGGCGACATCTGCCACGGGAAGCACGTCTGCCTACACCAACCCGATCGTGCTGACCGGCAACACCACAGTGAAAGCCGTTGCTGTGGACGCCTACGGAAATGCCTCCGCACTACTCACACGGGTCTACACGGTGCTGGACACAACACCTCCGGTGGTTACGGTGGCACCGCCTGCGGGCAGCTACCCCGCCAACCAGCAAATCACCCTGACGGCAAATGAGGCGGGTGCCAGCATCTACTTCACTACCAACGGCACGAATCCTACGGCTACAGCAGCCAACAAGTACTCCACGGCCATCACGCTGACCGCTGCCATGACGCTGAAGTACTTTGCCGTTGACACCTCGAACAACAGTTCGGCCATCGCAACGCAGGCCTACACCGTGACTGCACCGCCGACGAATACCTGGAAGGACTACACCGGTGATACAAAGAACGACGTCGTGGCACGCGACAACGCAGGAACCCTGTGGCTCTACCCGGGCAACGGTGCCGGAGGTTGGTTGACCCAGCGCTCGCTCGGCACAGGCTGGAACTCATTGAATGCGATCGTCCCCACCAAGGACTTCAATGGTGACGGACGCAGTGACGTCCTGGCACGGGACACCAACGGCGTCCTGTGGCTCTACCCTGGGAATGGGTCAGGAGGCCTCCAGCCCCGGGTCCAGGCCGGCACAGCCTGGGCAGGCATGACACTGATACTGGCACCGGGCGACTTCAGCGGCGACGGAAAGGCCGATGTCATCGCCAGGGACTCTGCCGGAATCCTGTGGCTTTACCGAGGGAACGGCACCGGCGGCTTCGCTTCGAGCGCCCAAATCGGCACCGGATGGAATTCCATGAATGCCATCCTGAGCACCGGTGACTTCAACGGCGACAGCAAGACCGATGTCCTGGCCCGTGACACCTCGGGGATCCTCTGGCTCTACCCCGGAAACGGCACCGGCGGCTGGCTCAGCCGGGTCCAAGTCGGTAGCGGCTGGAGTGGAATGACCGCAATCCTCGGACCGGGCGATTTCAACGGAGACGGCAAGAATGACGTCCTCGCACGTGACGCCGGCGGCAACCTGTTCCTGTACCCAGGGAACGGGACGTCCGGGTGGCTCTCCCGCAGCCAGGTGGGCTGGGGCTGGGGAGGTTTCACTTCCCTGCCGTAGGGAGGTGGGACAACGAGGGGCCCGGACGCTTATGCGTCCGGGCCCCTCCTTGATTCAGCACATGCTTAGGTTCGTTCCTTCATCGGATGCATGGTGGGCCTGTTCGGGCTTGCCTGGATATCCAATTGCAGGGAGACCAGCAGCATCTGGACGCCGAGGACAAAGGGAACCACAGCCAGCATCACTGATCCCGCCGTCGGTGATCCAACGCTTGCTGCAAGCACCCAGATACCGGCCACAAGGCCCATGACGATGAGGGCAATACCGGCGATCAGCAGGAGGGCAACTGCGGAGAACGACCACACCATGTACTTCCACCAGATACGGCGCCAGAAGCCGCCAAAAAGCATGGCAAGAAGTTCAGGAATGACTTTGCGGAGCTTGATGCTGGAGACTTCGTTGCCGTAAACAGCCGGAATCGGAACGTCCACAATCGGTACATCAAGGATGTTGAGGTGGATCAGGAGATCGTTTTCGAAGCTGTAGCGAGCTGCCACCTTATTCATGGGGAGGCGGCGCAGGACCTCGGTGCGAATGGCCGTGTAGCCGTTCTGCGGGTCGAAGATGTGCCAGTAGCCCGAAGCAAGCTTGGTCATGAAGGACAACACAATGTTGCCGAAGATCCGGTAACCCGGCATCCCCGCGAATGATTCACCTGAGAAGAAGCGATTGGCTTTGGCGAATCCGTAACCATCCACCACCGGGTCAAGGAGCTGGGGCAGGTAGTCCGGATCCATCTGGGCGTCACCGGCCATTACCACGTTGATGTCGGCCCCCAGTTCCATGGCGGCCTTGTGCGCCGTCAGGACAGCACCACCAACACCCTGGTTGACTTCGTGGCGGATCAAGGTGACCCTCCCGTCGTCGGCGCGACGTGCAGCCCCCGAGGTATCGTCCGGGCTGCAGTCATCGACGATCACGATGTCATCAACAAAATCAGGCATCGTTTCGATGACCTGTGCAATGTGGTTTTCTTCTTTATAGGCCGGTACTACCGCGGCAATTCGAACGCCTCGATACATCGATTATCCTTCGCTGCTGTTTGGTGTGAGTTTCGGTGTTGGCGCGTCGGTATCCGACTGGCCATCTGAGAGTTCGCTGCCGCTGTCCGTTTGCTTCTTTTGCGGGAAGACCCAGTGCTTGTAAATAAAGTAGTTCCATCCCATGGTCACGATGGTCGCCACCACTTTACCCACCACGTATCCGGCACCGATGAACTGGAACAGCTCAACTATGCCCATCACGGCGAGGGTGTTGAAAACCAGCAGCCCTGAGTAGCGGAGGACGCCGCCCAAAGCTGTTCCTCCGCCGTTGAAGGCAAAGTGTCGCTGCAGGAAGTAGTTGAAGAAGAAGCTGCCCCAGAAGCCTGCGCCGGTCGCCAGCCATAGCGGCCATCCGAAGACCTGGTAGCACAGGGCCAGCAGACCGAGGTCCAGGAGGAAGCTCAGGCCGCCGATCAGGAGGAACTTGAACAGGCTGGACGCCAGGAACTTGGAGATGAATGCCTTCATAATCAGCAGATCCTTCCGAGCGGTGCAATGCCATCGGGGTTCCGGTTCTCGAGGATCCCCGCGACACCATCGAGTTGGATCCGGTCCTTGGCAGCGGCGTCAAATGCTTCTTTGCCTCCGGGCAGCTGCGACCAGTCGATCTTGTACAGCGCAGCATTGCCTTCCCGGACAACAAGTTGAAGGTAGGGAATGGAGTCAGGCTGGGTTAATCCCGCCTTTGGCTCGTCCCACGCCCGGATCCGGCCATCGGCAATGTACACCCATTCAATGCCCAATTCAGCGGCTGCGTCCCGCGCCTCTGAATCCGTGGCAAGCTCGGGAAGCTTTTGAAGCACCAACAACTGGCGGTTCGTGGGAAGGATTTCGAAGTGGCGGATCATGGGCATGCGGTTGCCCAGTGCGTACATCCAGACTGAACCGTCGCAGGAGTCGTTCAGGACGGTGGCATCCTGTGGCACGTACTGGTCCATCTTGCTGAGCAGCCCGACTTCGGACGCGCTCAACGTGGCACCGTCCACCTTGGTATTGATGTTGATGCGTTGGGCGTTTTGCTTGAAATAAGGGATGGCCGCAATACCACTGACAAGGAGCACTGCCGCGGCGGCAACTGCAGTGACCACGTGGCTTGGCCTGCGACCGGCTTTGCTTCCATCCGCAGTGGTGCCAGCCGACCTGCTGCGCACCTTTTCAATCAGCCAGGCAATGCCTTCGGCAAGCTGCGCTACTCCCAAGCCCGCAAGGGGCACCAGGAGCATGACGAGGATACCGAAAATACGCCATTGGTCGTCGTAGAACGGGGCTGTCAGGGTCATGAAGCGCGGGTTGTCCGTTCCCATGGTGTAGACCGAGAGGAAAGCGAAAGCCAGGACAGGACCGAAGTACCACCACATCCGGATTCTGAGTACTACCGCCAGGCAGCCGAGCGCCACAAGGGCCGTCAGGATCGGCATGGCCATGGAACCGTGGTTCAGGAAGATGATGTTTTGGATTGCGCCGTTGCGGTCGGTGTCCGCGGCCCAAACCTGCTTGGAGACGCGTTCTGATTCCTTCAGCATCTGGGCGATGATCGGCCAGCCAAGGACCACTGCCAGAACACCGGAGACTGCAAGGTAAACGGTGATGCCAAGGATCCTGCCCTTGCGGCGGATCAGCGCGGAAAGCAACCAGAAAATCAGTACGGGGAGCACCACGAAGGCGAGCGAAGGATGGACTGCTATCAGTCCTACCGCTCCGAAGGCTATGCCAGGGATCCAGAACTTCTGCCGTTCCACTGCCCCTCTGACTGCAAGCAGGGCAAACGGGCCCACCAGCAGCATGCCTGCAAAGAATGGAATCAGCGGGCCACGCCAGAGGAGATCGTACGGGTATACGGTAAACCAGCCGGAAACGGCTGCGGCGGCAGCCAAGGCAACCGGACGGCGGGTGACCAGCATGGTCAAGGCCATGGTGCTCAAGGGGAGTTGAACTGCCATCATCACCAGGACAAAGACATTCAGGAATACCGGGATGCTGACGCCGCTCATCGGCCAGAAAAGCGACAACACCGCATGGAAGGCAATCGGGTAGCTCCGGATCGGAGCCTCAGGAATTGTGGTGTCGTAGTAGGCAAAGTTGCCGGCGACACTCGGATCCCATTCGTGGTTCACCGAAATAAGCCGGATCATGTTGGCGTGCCAGGGAATATCCCAGTCCTGGTTGATCCCCTGGAGGCCTTCGGTACCCACGATCCATGAGACCGCCGCAACAACACCGCCGGCGGCCAGGCCGGCGAGGAGGATCCACCACGAGCCCTTAAAGCCCTGTTTTCCGAAGACAGGCGGCTGGGCAGGGACCCCGAACTTATCCGGGAAATAGCGCCTCAGCGCAATCCTCACAGCAAACAGGAGCGCAGACAGGACCAGCAGGACAGCAGTCACCGGAAGCAACTGCCAGCTCAGTCCCAGCGCGTTGCCCATGACACCGATGACGGTCAAAACGCCCATTCCCAGCAACGGTGCCACTACGGGGAGCAATACGCGGCGAACACCCAAAGCTTCGCCCAGGATCCAGCCTGGACCCCACCACAACACAACGATCAGGAGTACACACAACAGCAGCGGGCCGATACCCATTCCTACGATCGCCTTTCTTAGATGCTTCCACCAGCCATCCGTTGACAGACGACTCTTTGCAATTGGACGCGGTTAGTTACGTTCCCGCAGCCACGCCACAGCTTGATCGGCCGGGCCCTCGAACTGGACTGTTCCGGAGGACAACACCACGCCCCGATCGCAGATCCGGGAAATCATGTCGAGGTCATGGCTGACCACAACCAAAGTGCGCCCCTCGTCCGAGAGCTGCTTGATTTTCGCCAAGCACTTCCTCTGGAAAGGTTCATCACCCACGGCAAGGATTTCATCTACGAGGAAAATGTCCGGCTGGGTGTGAACTGCCACTGCAAAGGCGAGGCGGAGGAACATCCCCGAGGAATAGAACTTAACTTCGGTATCGATGAACTGTTCGATCTCGGAAAAGGCAACGATATCGTCGAACTTCTCTTGGATCTCCTGCTCCGTCATACCCAGGATGGCGGCGTTGAGGTAGACATTTTCACGCCCGGACAGGTCCGGGTGGAAACCGGCGCCTACCTCGATCAAGCCGGCAACCCTGCCTTTGGTTCGTACAGTCCCCTGGTCGGGCAGGATGACTCCGGAAATGAGCTTCAAAAGCGTGGACTTACCCGAACCGTTGAAGCCCAGCAACGCCACGGTCTCGCCCGGCTGGATCTCAAAACTGACATCATGCAGGGCATCGAACTTCTTGGTGAGGTCCCCCTTGCGCCCCTTCACAAGCCACACCAGCGTTTCCTTCAAGGAGTGCGAATGGCGGAGGTTGAAGGTCTTCTTCAGGCCCTTGACGATTACTGCAGCACCCATTTAGACCTCCTGCGCAAAGTGGCCCTCGAGCCGTCGGAAGACGATCTGGCCAATAACAAGGAACAGCGCCGCCATGCCCAGGCCGATGAAGCCCGTCACCAGGAGGTGCGGGGGCAATTCGACTGGCTGATTGACGGTGGGGTACCAAAACGCCCAATGGAACAGTTCCACCGCAACGGTAATGGGGTTCAGCTGGTAGATCGTCAAGACCCACGGAGCTGCCAGGCGGCGGATCATGGTCCAGTCGTACAGAACCGGCGATGTCCAGGTGACGATCATCATCAGCATGTCGACGATGTTCTCAGCGTCCCGGAAAAAGACATTGATGGCACCGGCCAGCAGTCCGAGGCCAGTAGCCGTGACAGCCACGATGACGAACCCCAGGAGGGCGCCAAAGAGCTGCATGAGGTCCGGATGCCATCCGCTCAGGAGGGCTGCGGCCAGCAGAACGATCAACTGCGGCAGGAAGTGCACGGCGGCCACCCATACAGAGGCCACCGGGAACAGCTCACGCGGAAGATAAATCTTCTTGACCAGCGCCGCGTTCGACACGATGGATCGGGTGGCGTTCGAGAACGCCTCGGAGAAGAAGTTGATCACAATGACGCCGGAGAACATGTAAAGCGCGTAGTTGGGAATTTGGTCCCCAACGCGCAACACGATGCCCAAGGCGAAAAACAGGACCACGTACTGGACCAACGGCTTGACGTAGGACCACGCCAAACCCAGCACCGAGCCGCGATAGCGGACACGGAGCTCCTTGCGGACAATCAGTTTGAGCAGGTACCGCCGGCGGTAGACGTCCAGCAGTCCGGCGCCCACCCCCGGAACTGCATACGTATCAGTGGAGTTCGACATCGCTACTTGCCGGGCTCCGACTTTTCAAAGGTTTCCCGCCAGGAGTCCATCGACGTGATCTCAGGAAGGGCTTCACGATACTGCGCACGCAGGGACTCCCAATTGGAGAAGAGCTGGGCGTGCAGTTTTGCCGATTCCACCACGAGCTGGCGGGCCAGCTTGGGGTCACGCAGGTGCCAGGAGGCTCCCGTGCCGTCCGCGTTGGACACGACGGCGCTGTCCAGGTGCGCCAGGCTCCACCATTTGCCATCCTGGTGCGCTACCTGCGCCTCGGGGTTCTCCTTGGCGGAGTCACGCACAGGGGCCAGGGTTTGCTTCAGGACGGTCTTCACAGCCCAGGGCAGCAGGCCAAGTGCGCCTGGCTGCTTGTAGGACTGGGGTTTCTTGGGCGGACGCTTACGGAAGACCTCCGGGAAGGCCCCTGGATCCGTCTTGACCTGGGAGTCCTGGAATTCCTCGCGCATTGCGCGCAGTTTGGGCATGGTGGTGGGCAACTGCTGGTGCAGTTTGCCTGGCCCCTCGAGGACGTCACGCAGGGCCATGATCCGCGCCTGCTCAGGGTAATACTGCATGGACACCAAGTGCTTGACATCCGTGTTCAAGCTTTCGCGCAGGATCCGTCCGCCCTTGGGGAACGGTGAGTGCAGGAGCGTCGCGATGAGCCTGTTGCGCTCGTGGTAGTAGGCCTGCCAGTCAACTGAATCGTCCTTGTCGGCCCAGGAGACGTGCCAGACCGCTGCACCGGGGAGAGTGACCGTGGGGTATCCGGCAGCCCGGGCGCGCAGTGAGTATTCAGCGTCATCCCACTTGATGAAGACGGGGAGGGAGAGGCCAATGGTCTCCACCACGGTCTTGGGGATAAGGCACATCCACCAGCCGTTGTAGTCAGCATCCCAGCGCCTGTGCAGTTGGGGGGTGGACCGCAGGCCGGCAGATGAGAAGTCATGGTTGCCCAGGCCCTCTACGGGGCCCCACAGGAAGCGGTAGAAGTTCACTACCTCGGAGTAGGCATGCAGTACTGACTTGTTGTACATGTCAAACATGTGGCCACCAACAATGGTGGGCTTGCGGCAGAGGTCAGCGAACGCCACGGCGCGCATGACGCCCTCGGTCTCTAGCTCAATGTCATCGTCAAGCAGCATGACGTAGTCGCTCTTGTCGGAAACGACCATCTCGTACATGTTGCGGGCGAAGCCCCCGGAGCCACCGAGGTTGCCTTGGTTGATGATCCGGAGCTGGTCACCCATGGACGCTGCGACGGCATCGAATCCGGCTTCGTCGGCGACCTTCTTGTTGCCTTGGTCCACGATGATCAGCTCGGCGAGGATCTCCCTCAAGCCGGCGTCGGCGTCGATCGACTTGATCGTCTCGAGGCAGTAGTCTGCGCGGTTGAACGTGGTGACGCCCAGCGTCACGCGGCCCTGGGGGCGTCCGTCATCCGGAACCGACCAGTGCGCACTGTTCAGTGTCATGCCATCGCCGCCTGCGATGAGGTCGAACCAGTACCAGCCGCCGTCGCCGAATGGCGCCAACGTCAACTCAAAGTCATTGCTGGCCGTGCCCTCAACGAGGATGGAGTCAACACGCTGCGAGGCGCCGCGTGCGTTGGAGCGGTAAACAATGACCGTCCCCTCGCCCTCTGTTTCAAGGTGCAGGACTGTCTTGGTGGCAACGGTCCACTTCCGCCAGTAACTGGCCGGAAAAGCGTTGAAATAGGAGCCGAAGGAGAGCCGCTCGCCTCGGCGGACCTGCACGGAACCACGGCCCAGGATGTCCTCGGGGTGCAGCTTCCGCGTCATGCCAACGGCCTGCACGACGGCGCTGCTGTCGCCATCTTCCTTTTTCACCTTGCTGGTGTCCGGGTCGACGTACAGGGGAAGGGTGTCGAGGTCGCGGTTGGCGGGGAAAACAACACGCTGAACTATGCGCAGGTTTTCCTTGGCCGGTGCCAGGTCATCCGTGGTGGTCATCGCAGTCTTCTGACTTTCGTTCGTAGTAGCCGTCATGCGTCCACTCCCCCGCTTTCAAGCTTGGCGCCGCCAGTGAAGTGCGGCTTGATCTTGTTGTCGTACATGGAAAGGGCAGAGCCAATGGCCATGTGCATGTCGAGGTACTTGTAAGTTCCCAAGCGGCCGCCGAAGAGGACGGACTTCTCGCCGCGGGCAAGGTCACGGTAGGCGAGCAGCTTCTGGCGGTCATCAGAGGTGTTGACCGGGTAGTACGGCTCATCGCCCTTTTCAGCGAAGCGTGAGAACTCGCGCATGATGACCGTTGCGTCCTTGGTGTAGTCACGCTCAGGGTGGAAGTGGCGGAACTCGTGGATGCGCGTGAAAGCTGCATCAGCGTCCGGGTAGTTCATCACAGAACAGCCTTGGAAGTCCTCAATGGGAAGTACTTCTTCTTCGAGGTCGATGGTGCGCCATGACAGGTCGCCCTCGGCGTAGTCGAAGTAGCGGTCCACCGGGCCGGTGTAAATGACGGGAACCTGGCCAAGAACGGAAGACCGGCCATATTCGCCGTCGTCGAAGAAGTCCGTGTTCAGGACGACCTCGATGTTGGGGTGGTCCGCCATCCGCTCAATCCAGGCTGTGTAACCGTCAACCGGGAGACCTTCATAGGTGTCGTTGAAGTACCGGTTGTCATAGTTGTACCGGACTGGAAGCCGGGAAATAATTTCAGCGGGCAGGTCCTTGGGATCCGTCTGCCACTGCTTGCCTGTGTAGTGCTTGATGAATGCCTCGTACAGGGGGCGGCCAATCAGCTGGATGCCCTTGTCGTTGAGGTTCTGCGGATCGGTACCGGCCAATTCACCGGCCTGCTCCGCGATGAGTGCTTTCGCTTCGGTGGGGCTCATTGCCGACCGGAAGAACTGGTTGATGGTGCCCAGGTTGATGGGCATCGGGTACACCTCGCCTTTGTGGCTGGTGTACACCTTGTGCTGGTAGCTCGTGAACTGGGTGAAGCGGTTCACGTATTCCCAAACGCGTTCATTCGACGTGTGGAAGAGGTGGGCACCATAGCGGTGGACCTCGATTCCCGTCTGCGCTTCGTTCTCGCTGTAGGCGTTTCCTCCAATATGGTGGCGGCGATCGAGCACCGCGACCTTCAGCCCCAACTCGGTAGCGGCGCGTTCTGCAATGGTCAGGCCAAAGAAACCCGAGCCGACGACGACGAGATCAGCGTTCACAAACTCTCCTGTGTATTGGCGTGCGGGCACAGAAATGCCCACGTCTACTGGTCAAGGCTACCCGACATGACGCGGGTTCCCTGTATCCGGGGCGGGGCATGGTGGCGACGGGCCGCACCGGGAAACGGCAAGGGGAGGTTGGCCGGCGGCCAACCTCCCCTTGGTGCTTTGCTTGATCCGGAGTGCTCAGAGAGTGATGACTGAGCCGGATTTCGCGGATTCCAAAACGGCCTCTGCGACCCTCAGGGTCTCAAGGCCTTCGGCCATGGTGACGATGTTCAGCGACTTTCCGAGAACTGCATCACGGAATGCCTCATGCTCCATTTTGAGGGGTTCCCGCTTGGCAAGCGCAAAGCGAGTCGAGGATCCCTCGGATACTCCACGGAACGCCGCGACGGAATCCCAGTCCGTCTGGAACGTACCGTTCTCCACGAAGGTCAGATCCGCGGAAATGGTGTCAGCAATGAACGCTCCGCGTTCACCGAGAACCACTGTGGTGCGTTCCTTCATGGGCGACAACCAGTTGACGATGTGGTTGGTCACAACACCACTCTTGAGGTGGCCGATGGCCGTGACCATATCTTCATGCTCGCGGCCGCTGCGGGACGTAGTGTGGGCAACGACATTGACGAAGTTGCTCTGGGCCAGCCAGGCCGTGAGGTCAATGTCATGGGTTGCGAGGTCCTTGACCACGCCGACATCGGCGATGCGGGCCGGGAACGGTCCCTGGCGCCGCGTGCTGATCTGGTAGACGTCGCCCAGGTCCCCGTTCTCCAACCGGTCCCGGAGGCTTTGCAGGGACGGGTTGAACCGCTCAATGTGCCCGACGGCGCCGATGAGGCCCCTGGATTCAAAGGCTTCAGAAATGCGCCGGCCGGACTCGGAATCATTTGCGATCGGTTTCTCCACGAGGCAATGAACGCCAGCCTCGGCGAGCTGGAGTGCCACTTCCTCGTGCAGGATGGTGGGCACTGCCGCGACAGCCATGTCGATGCCCTGAGCGATGAGTTCCTCAACCGTGGAGAAGACCGTCAGGCCGTCGGCAACGTTGTGGGGGTCGCCGAAGGAATCGGCTACGGCAACCAAATCAACGCCTTCAAGCTCACGAATGACACGGGCGTGGTGGCGCCCCATCATTCCCAGTCCGATGAGGCCTGCGCGCAGATTTGCCACTAGCTGCCCGCCTTGGCCACAGCGTTGACGGCTGCAACAATCCGGTCCAGGTCATCCTGGCTCAGTGACGGGTGTACCGGCAGCGACAGGACGCTGGCAGCGGCCTCTTCAGTGACGGGGAGGTCATCGGAGGTCTGGAAAGGTGCAAGGCGATGGTTGGGAATCGGGTAATAGACTCCGCAACCGACGTTGTATTCTTCGCGGAGGGCCTTGGCGAAACCGTCGCGGTCTTCAGCGATGCGGATCGTGTACTGGTGGTAGACGTGCTCGTAACCCTCAGCGACCTTCGGCGTGACGACGCCTTCGATGTTCGCGTCAAAGAATGCCGCGTTCTCCTGACGGGTCTTGGTCCAGCCGTTGACCTTGGTCAACTGGACGCGGCCAATGGCGGCATGGATGTTGGTCATCCGGCAGTTGAAACCAACCAGTTCGTTTTCATACTGGCGCTCCATGCCCTGGTTGCGCAGCAGGCGGAGCCGACGCTCGACGTCGTCCAGTCCAGTGCTGACCATGCCGCCCTCACCGGACGTCATGTTCTTAGTGGGGTAAAGGCTGAACATGGCGAAGTCTCCGAAGGTGCCAACCTTGCGTCCGTTGACCGCTGCGCCATGGGCCTGTGCCGCGTCCTCGAAGACCTTGACGCCGTGCTTGGAGGCAAGGGCGCCAATTGCATCCACGTTAAACGGGTGGCCGTAGAGGTGCACCGGCATAATCGCAGCGGTACGATCCGTGATCTTCGACTCCACGGATGCCGGGTCCAACGTGTAGTGGTCGGGATCAACGTCGGCAAAAACCGGAGTTGCACCCGTCAATGCCACCGAGTTGGCGGTCGCCGCGAAGGTGAAGGACGGAACAATGACCTCGTCCCCAGCGCCGATACCGGCAGCCAAAAGGCCAAGGTGCAGGCCGGACGTGCCGGAGTTAACAGCTACCGCTGCCCTGCCGTCAAGGAGGACCTGGGAGAACTCCTGCTCGAAAGAGGCTACCTCCGTGCCTTGGGCGAGCTGGCCGGAAGCCAACACGGCATCAACGGCCTTGCGCTCTTCATCGCCGATGATGGGTTTGGCGGGGGGAATGAATTCGGGGCTCATGCCTCTACCTCTCGAAGGGTCTCGTTCTGTTCAACATACGTTGCGCCGGTTTCCGGACACACCCAGTTCTCACCGCTGCGCTGCAACGGGAAACCGGCCTTGCCGACCCAGCCATGACGCTTGGCCGGGACTCCGACCATCAGGGCAAAATCCGGGACGTCTTTGGCCACTACCGCTCCAGCGGCAACTGTGGCCCACCGACCAATGGTCACGGGCGCGACGCACACGGCGCGGGCACCGATTGAGGCGCCCTCCCGGATGGTGACGCCAACCGGCTCCCAATCATGGGCGCTCTTCAAGCTGCCGTCGGGGCCTACAGCTCGGGGGTAGGTGTCGTTGGTCAGCACAACTGCCGGGCCAATGAACACACCGGCTTCCAGTTCCGCGGGCTCGTAGACAAGTGCATAGTTCTGGACTTTGCAGTTGTCTCCCATCTTGACCCCGGTGCCGATGTAGGCACCTCGTCCCACGATGCAATTGACGCCTAGCTCGGCCTGCTCGCGGACTTGGGCAAGATGCCAAATCTTTGATCCATCACCAATTACCGCCTTGTCTGAAACATCGGCGCTCTCTGCAACCACTATCACCGGTGAAGGTCCTTCCTCATTGAGCACACGCGACAACGAGATTCATCTTAGCGGAGACACCATGCCGCAGCGTCAAGGGCCATCCGCGAAGATCGATGCCCGTTTGTCCACATACGTCCTGCAAGGGGCTGCGGCGTGGCCGGACCACCCATACGGTCAGGTGTAAGGCCCACAAAGAAGGGCCGGAGTTTCACAGATCAAGGGAAGACGGAAGCCATGACGTTGGAATGCACATTGGTGAGGGGACCGGCGGCTGCGGATTCTTCGGCTCCGGAGGAGCTGACCATCAAGGTCCCGGCGGGTACATCCGGGACCAGGCTTCAGTCAATCCTCGGGGAGGAGCGCGGGACTGGTCCGCTGGAAGTGGATGGACAGGATATATCGGAGATGACAGTAGGCCGTCCTCCCTTGGTGTCAGGCGCAATCATCGTCGATGGCCCTGCACCACGGCAGGCCGCCGCCCCATTGCCCCTGCCCCTGCCCCTGTTATTGCTCGTTCATTCCGGGCCCAGTGCAGGGGCTGTATTCCGTATTCATCGGGGCCGGTTCCGGATTGGCCGCGGCACCGCAGAGATTTCCCTGCCCGATCCCGGCATGTCCAGGGAGCACGCCGTTCTGGATGTTTCCAGCACAGCCATGACCCTTAGCCGGGAAGGTGCCGGCAACCCGACCTTCGTGGATGGGCGGCCTGTCCGGCAGGCCGCCGTGACATCGCAATCAAGAATTCTCTGCGGCAACACCGTATTCTCCGTTACCACGGAGACGAGTCTGCTGCCACAAATTTCCAAGGATGCCGGCCGGTCCGTGGAAGAACCCCTGGAAGTGGCGCATGCCGGCCGGCAGGGAAACCGCGCGGCGATCATTCTTACCGCGATTCTGCCGCTCATCGCGGGCATCGGACTGGCCGTTGCCACAGGAATGTGGATGTATCTGGGATTCACCGCCATCTCGGCGCTCACCCTTCTGGTCCCCTTCATTGCAGGACGGAAGAACCGCCGGGACTGCGCAGCGGCTGTGGCAAGGGCTGCTCAAGAGGATCTGGTTCGCCGGCAACGATGTTCCCCTTCCGCGGCGGAGTTGGCCGTGATGGCATCCGGGGGCTCCACAGCTGCCGCGCCAGATGCCCGGAGCGCACCTGCGGAGCCCGGTTCGTCGTCCTTCCAACCGCCAGGCCGCCTCGCCGGGGCACCCGTACTCGTTGAGCCCGGTACCTGGATACGGCTGGGAACTGCCAACGCCATGGCGAATATCCGGTTGGCACCTGATGATCCAACGTTCAACGCGCCGGAAATCGGATCAGCCGCAGTGACCTTGGACCCGGAACTTCCCACTGTGGTACTTGACGGGCCTCACCACCACGTTGATTCCTTGCTGCGTTTCATGATGATGCAAATGGCCGCCTTCCCTGGTGCTGCACAGACGCCGGTAGTCGTCCTGGGGAGTGTCGGAAGGCTGCCGCTAAGCGCCCGATTCCTGCCGGGGGTGACACTTGCGACCACATACGAGGCCGCCCTGGCCTCTATTCGCCGGCCGGTGAGCGGTACGCGTGGATTGCTGGTCATCATCGAGCACACGGCAAGCGAAGACAAGAACTCCTTGAAGCTGGTTCTTGGCGCTGCAGAACGGAACGGGTGGCAGGTGGTCCTTTGTGGCCCATCTGATGAACGCTCCGGCCCGCTGATCAAGCTTTCCCACTCCGGGACCAAGGGAACCCTGGAAGTCGCCGGCGAGCGCCGCAACTTCGTTCCGGACCTCGTCCCGATGGGTGTTTTCGATGCGTTCTGCCGCGGCATGTCGTCGCAGGGTCGTCACCAAGGCGCCGTACCCCAACAGTCTGTTCCTGAGCAGTGCGCCTTGGCTGCGCTTCTTCCTTTCGGGACCCGACGGGTTCTTCTTCGCTGGGAAGGGAATGCCAAGGTACCAGGGCTTGCGGCCGTTCTGGGCCAGGACCGCCACGGGCCGTTGACATTCGACTTCAAGCGCGACGGCCCGCACCTCCTGGTGGCCGGCACCACGGGTTCTGGAAAGTCCGAGCTGCTGAGAACCCTGGTGGCATCCATGGCCTTGACGTACTCCCCCGAGCACACGACCTTTCTTTTCATCGATTTCAAAGGCGGCTCCGGATTGCGCCCGCTCGCAGGACTGCCCCACTGCGTTGGCCTGTTGACCGATCTTGGCAGGCACCATTTGGATCGGGCCCTTACTTCGCTCCGCAGCGAGATCAGGTACCGCGAGGAGTTGTTCGCCGCCGCTGAAGTCACGGACCTGGACCAATACCACCGCGCGGCGGCGGACAACTATCCTGCGATTCCTCATCTGGTTTTGGTCATCGACGAGTTCCGCATGCTCATTGAGGAGGCTCCCGGCGCCCTCCGCGAACTCATGCGGGTAGCCACCATCGGCCGTTCCCTCGGAATCCACCTCGTCATGGCCACCCAGCGCCCCCAGGGCGCATTGACCGCCGATATCCGGGCAAACGTTGCCTCAAGCATCGCCCTGAGGGTGCAATCCGAAGCGGAGTCCACGGACATCATCAACTCCAAGGTCGCAGCATCGATACCGGCGGACATTCCTGGAAGGGCCTATCTGGTCCGGGCCTCAAGTGTCCCCGAAGAGTTCCAGTCCGCGTCACTGGCAGTTCCCCACGGCACGTTGGTTACTGGTGGTCCCGGAGTTGGCGTTCCGCGGCTGGTCCATGCCACCACCCTCGTACTCAACGGTGGTCCGCTCCAACAGAGCCCGTTGCCGGACCCTCTGCGCGATCAGGCAGATTCAATCGCGGATGAGGGTGTCCGGCAGCTTTTGGCCGCTGTCAAGGACGCATGGCACCGCCACGGCGGTTCCCTCCCCCGCCAACCTGTGGCGGCGCCCTTGCCATCAGCCATTCCCTGGGCCGAAGTTCTGTTCCCCGTGCCCGACACCAAGCTTCCCGTCCACAGGGATGCCACCAGCGCTATTCCCGCCCGCATTGAAACAGAGCCTTGGAGCATCGGTCCATTGGCCTGGGTAGACAAACCGACACGGCAAGTCGTGGAAACCCTGCAATGGTCCCCCACCAAGGACGGGCATCTTGCCATGATCGGGAGCCCTACGAGCGGAATGCACTCCTGCTTCAGGGCGGTTTCGGCCATGCTGGCAACTCAAGGTTCCCAGCCTCATTCCTACGTCCTGGATGGGGCCGGGATACTCGGCGACGTCCTCGGGCAAAGGGAAGTGGGGGCCTTGGCCGGCCTCCATCAGTTGCCGCTTGCTGCCCGCGTCCTGAAGCGCTTTGCCGGGGAAATGGACCGCAGGCGCAACATCAGTGAGTCCGCGAAGACCGACGATCCCCTCGCTTTGATCATTACTGGGTGGTGCTCGTGGGCAACTGCCTTCCGCGCCGGGCCTTCGGCCTGGGCAGAAAGCCTGCTGCAGGACATTGTGCGTGATGGGCGGTCCCTGGGCATCACCGTGTTGATTTGCGGGGAGCGGGAGCTGGTCGGGGCGCGCTTCTTTGCGGCGATTCAGAACCGGGCCTATTTTCCGCTGGGCTCCACCGAGGAGGCACGGTTCCATTGGCCCCGGCTTCCGGAAGTGGAGCCAAATCCAGGGCGGGCCATCGCCACAGGCAACTTCGTAGACGGAGACGTTGTGGTGTCGCAGTTTCTTGACGCCCCGGAGGCGGGACCCTGGCCGTTCGCTCACCTTCCCCTTAAGAAGCCGCCCTTCCGCCTGCGACCACTTCCTGATCGGCTGGACGAACAGGAATTCTGTGATGGTTTCAAGGAGTCCGGCATTACGGTGCGATCTGCCGGAGGAATATCGGACGGTGCACTGTGGATCGGAGTCGGGGGCGACGAAGCGTTGCCCGTTTCGCTGCCTCTTCGCTTAAAAGGTTCCAGCATCATCCTTGGCGGCGCCCGGTCTGGAAAAAGCACGGCTTTGGCATCACTGCGTCGCCTGAATCCTGCCGTTTCCTGGGTTGAACCGCCGGTGGGAACGTCTCCGGACTGCTTCTGGTCTACTACCGCACAGGAGGTTGAAAACCTGGACCCGCAGAGTATTTTGTTGGTGGACGACGCCGACTCACTGGGCACCCATGGGCGTCAGGCCATCACTGCCCTGAGCGGGAAGGTCCGGGGCATCGTCATGACGGCCACTCCCGGTCCGGCGCTCATCCAACAACTGCCGCTGGCGCGCGAGCTCCAGACAGCCCGGATGGGGTTGGTTCTTGCACCGGGATCTCCGCACGATGCCGAACTCCTGGGTGTCCGCCTGGAAACGGAGCGCCCAATGCGGCCCGGGCGCGGCTATGTGGTGGAGGGCGGAGACATACTGCCGTTTCAAGCAGTTCTTACATCAGGTGTTCCTGCGATTGGCGACTTCTGTTCCCCCACTGAGGCTCATTAGGTTCCCCAACCGAGGCCCACCAAGCCCCGCAACTGAGGCCCACCAGGTCCCCCAACCGGGCAAGCTAGAGGACCCCGGACGTGCCGCCGGTGCGCGAGGCGTAGGCAATGACGTCCTTGTGGAAAAGGAAAACGATCGCCGCAATGGCGGGGATGATCATGGCCAGACCCGGCACCACGAGACCGCCGGTCATGGTGGGAAAGCCTATGGTGAGGACGAACAACTGTGCCACAAGGGCCGCTGCCCGGGTCCAACGGTATCCACGGAAAAGAAAGTGGCCCACCGCGAACAGCCACACGGAGAAGGCCAAGAGCAGCCCCAGCGTGAAAACGGCGCCCCAGAAGGTCAGCACCGGAGCACCGGTAAGGAGTTGGTACGCGTACCAAGCCGCTGCACCCATCAGGGCCAGGGCTTCGAGAAGGACAACGGCTGAAATTACCGCGACCCCACGGGGCCGACGGCCCGCTGTGGAATTGCTCATTTCGTCGTTTGCCTGCGCATCGGAATTTTCACCCGGCTGCTGTCCGGAAGCGGGCTGGGATGGGTTTACGGGAGGTCTTGACACACTGGCACACTACCGGACATAGTCGTCTAGCAGTGAGGGCACTGGCGGCTGATGTGATGCATCGCTCACGGATTCCGGGCATTTCGACCACTAACACCCCTTGTTTACAAGGCGTTAACATGAAACGCTTGACTCAGACGACCAAGGGGGCCCATGCGGGCCCCTTTCCTTTGGAGCCTCTCGTGAATGTTTTCACAAAAGGCCTATCTAGTTCTCACGAATGGAGTGACTGATCAGCATGGATTGGCGTAACCGCGCAGCCTGCCTCGACAAGGACCCGGAGCTCTTCTTCCCAGTCGGCAACACCGGACCAGCACTTCTGCAAATCGAGGAAGCCAAGAGCGTCTGCCGCCGCTGCCCCGTAGTGGACACCTGCCTGCAGTGGGCGTTGGAGTCCGGACAAGACGCCGGCGTTTGGGGCGGGATGAGTGAAGATGAGCGTCGCGCTCTGAAGCGTCGCGCTGCCCGCGCTCGTCGCGCTTCCTAGACCCAAATACTAAAGAAGGCCGCGGACCATTTGGTCCGCGGCCTTCTTTTGTTAAACCTCGGCGTTGCGTGCGCCCTCCATTATTGGTGGGCAAGGTTCTTTAGTTAAACCTTGGCCCTGTGTGCGCTCCCCCATGTTTCGTGGCCAATCACAGTCAAAAGTCAGGCTCGGGCCAGGTTCAATACGATTTCGACGGCGGTCCCGCCCCCATCGCGCGGGCTCCATTGGATGGATCCACCGAGCTCGCTTGTCACCAGCGTGCGGACAATCTGCAAACCCAGGCCCTCGGTGTACTGACCATCCGGCAAGCCAACACCGTCATCGGCAATGGTCACGGTCAGGAATTCATCATTTCCGTCTCCGTCGGCCCGGTCAGCCAGGAGCCATACGGTCCCTGTGCGCCCCTCAAGGCCATGCTCCACGGCATTGGTTACCAGTTCGTTAATGACCAGGGCCAATGGTGTGGCGAAATCGCTGGGCAGTTCACCGAACAACCCGGAGCGTTCGGTTCGCACCTGCTGGGATGGCGATGCGACCTCGGCTGAGAGCCGGAACTGCCGACCTATCAACTCATCAAAATCAACACTCTGCGTCAACCCCTGGGAAAGGGTTTCATGGACGAGGGCAATGGTGGCCACACGCCGCATCGCTTGTTCCAGGCCCTGCTTCGCTTCGTCGCTGACCATGCGGCGCGATTGCATGCGCAGGAGGGCCGCAACAGTTTGAAGATTGTTCTTTACCCGGTGATGGATCTCGCGGATGGTGGCATCCTTGGTGACGAGCTCCATTTCCCTGCGCCGCAGTTCAGAGACGTCCCGGCACAGGACCAAGGCACCGAAACGGTGTTGTTCATCGCGCAAGGGAATGGCACGCAGGGAAAGGCTAACGCCGCGGGACTCAATCTCGCTCCGCCAAGGCATGCGTCCGGTGACAACCAGCGGCAGTGTCTCGTCCACCATCCGGCGGTCCTTAAGGAGCCCGGCAGTGACTTCCGCCAGTGACCGTCCCTCAAGCGACTCAACTTCGCCGAGTCGCCTGAAAGCCGATACACCGTTGGGGCTCGCGTACTGAACAATCCCCTCGGCGTCCAGTCTGATGAGCCCGTCCCCCACGCGTGGTGCGCCACGGCGTGATCCTGTGGGAGATGCGAAGTCCGGCCAGAGTCCCAGCGTGCCCATGCGGAGGAGATCATAGGCACACTGACGGTATGTCAGTTCCAGCCTCGAGGGCATGCGTGAGCTGGACAAATCCATGTGGGATGTCACGACGGCCAGCGTCCTGCCATTGCGCACCATGGGAACAGCTTCAACACGCAGGGCCATCTCGCTGCTCCAGCTTGTTTCGCTGGAGCGTTCGATCGAGCGGCTGTTCCATGCCTTGTCCACCAGCGGGCGGAGATCGGAACGGATGCCCTCACCCACGAAGTCCGCATGAAACACCGTATGGGATGTCGACGGACGGACGTGGGCGAGGGCTATATAACCGAACTCCGGGTGCGGGAACCACAAAGCAAGGTCCGCGAATGCCAGGTCGGCGACCATCTGCCAGTCACCGACGAGGAGGTGCAGCCATTCGGCATCCCCAGGCCCGAAATCAGCGTGTTCCCTGATGGGGTCTGTAAAGATTGCCACTGCACCTCCATTTGCGACGCCGGGATTGCCCCTAGCGTCGAACGATTGACCTCAAGAGCCTTAATGCTACCGACAGTGAAGCCATGTCGTCGGCTTCGAGCGCGTTGACCTCGTCAAACATGGTCTTGGCACGGCCGAGTTGCTCGGCATTCTGCCCTTCCCAGGCCTTCAGGCGATCTTCAGCGGAGGCGCCTGACTCCGTAGACTCAAGCACCGACATCGTCATATCCGCGACAGTTGAATAAAGGTCGTCGCGAAGGGCAGCCCTGGCCAGGGCCTGCCAGCGGTCATCACGCGGCAGTGAACTGATCCGTTCCAGCAACGAATCGACGTGGAAGCGGTTGAACACCGTGTAATAGACGTGTGCGACGGCTTCGACGCTGCCACCGCCGGTCTGGGCGATCCTGGCAATATCCAACAGCGCGTAACTTTCGAACAGCTCTGCCCACCTGTGGGCAAGGTGTTCGGGCAAATCCCAGCTGCGTGCTTTCTCAAGCCAACCCGAGATGCGTGTCTTGTCTTCGCCGCGGAGGTAGTCCAGCAATTTGGCCCGCAAAGGAGCCAGCATCGGCTTGAACGATTCCACAACCTCGGAAATCGGCTGCGATGCCATTCCTTGCCCAAGGATCCATCGAACGGCCCTGTCGAGCAGCCGGCGGATATCCAGGTGGACTTCGCTCCAGTGCTCAGTCGGGAACGATGCGGGCAGTGCATTCAACTCCGCCACCATGGGATCGAGATCGTAAATTTCGCGCAGGGCAACAAATGCCTTGGCAACTGCGACCTCATTGGCCGATGTTTCTTCAATGGCGCGGAAGGCAAAGGTTATGCCGCCCAGGTTGATGATGTCGTTGGCCACTACGGTTGCGATGATTTCGCGGCGCAGCGGGTGGGTGTCCAGTTCGGCGTCGAACTTCTCGCGCAACTGCTTGGGGAAGTAGTTCCGGATGGTCTCCGCAAACCAAGGGTCGTCGGCAAGGTTGCTATCACGCAGTGCCGCGCCGAGTTCGATCTTGGCGTAAGCCGCCAGGACTGCCAGTTCAGGCGATGTCAGGCCCTGACCTTGTTCCAGCCTTGCACGAAGCGTCTCTGTGGTGGGCAGAGCTTCGAGATCACGCTTGAGATCGGCGGACTTCTCCAACCAATCCATCAGCCGCTCATAGCTGGGACTCCACTCGGCAACCCGCGTCCGGTCATTCAACAACAGGATATTTTGGTCGATGTTGTCCTGGAGGACTAGTCGTCCCACCTCGTCCGTCATGTCTGCCAGGAACCCGGCCCGCTCTGCTGCCTCAAGCTTGCCGGCAGCGACCATGCGGTCCACGAAGATCTTGATGTTCACTTCATGGTCGGAGCAGTCCACACCGGCCGAGTTGTCGATTGCATCAGTGTTGAGGATGACCCCTTGCAGGGCAGCTTCGATGCGCCCACGCTGCGTCAAGCCGAGGTTTCCACCTTCTCCCACAACCTTGACCCGCAGATCACGCCCGTCCACGCGAATGGCGTCGTTGGCTTTGTCCCCTACGGCCGCATGTGTTTCTGTGCTTGCCTTGACGTAGGTTCCGATGCCGCCGTTGTAGAGGAGATCCGCCGGAGCCAGCAAAATCGCGCGAAGGAGTTCAGGCGGGCTCAGCTGTGTGGTGCCGTCGGGCAGGCCCAGCGCCTTACGCACTTGGTCGGAAACCGGTATGGTCTTGGCCTGGCGCGGGTAGACGCCCCCACCTTCACTGATGAGTGAACGGTCGTAGTCATCCCAGGAAGACCGGGGCAGTTCGAACAGCCGCTGACGTTCCTTGAATGATGCTGCGGCATCCGGTGTGGGATCAAGGAAGATGTGGCGGTGGTCGAAGGCGGCCAGCAGCCTGATGTGACGGGACAGCAGCATTCCGTTGCCGAAGACGTCACCGGACATATCACCAACACCGACCACCGTGAATTCTTCGGTCTGTGTATCCAGATCGAGTTCACTGAAGTGCCGCTTGACTGATTCCCATGCTCCGCGGGCTGTAATTCCCATGGCTTTGTGGTCGTAGCCCACCGAGCCGCCCGAGGCAAAGGCGTCTCCCAGCCAGAACCCATACTCGGCTGCGAGTCCATTTGCGGTGTCGGAGAACGTCGCAGTTCCCTTGTCAGCTGCCACCACAAGGTAGGAGTCGTCGCCGTCGTGGCGAACAACGTCCGACGGCGGGACGAGCCTTTCGCCGTCCGCTGAGGTCACCAGGTTGTCAGTGATGTCCAACAGGCCCCGGATGAAGGTCTTGTAGCTTTCGATTCCTTCCGCCATCCAGGCTGCCCGGTCGATCGCCGGTTTGGGCAACTTCTTTGCGAAGAAACCTCCCTTGGCACCCGTCGGAACGATCACAGCGTTCTTGACGGTCTGGGCTTTCACCAGGCCAAGGATTTCGGTGCGGAAGTCTTCGCGGCGGTCGGACCAGCGGAGACCACCGCGGGCGACCTTGCCGAAACGCAGATGCACGCCTTCAACCCGGGGTGAGTAAACCCAGATCTCATACATGGGGCGCGGGAAAGGCAGCCCGTCAATCGACGTCGGGTCCAGCTTGAAGCTGAGGTATTCCTTGTTCTGGAAGTAATTGGTCCGAAGGGTGGACTCAATGAGGTTCACGAAGGTACGCAGGACACGGTCAGCGTCCAACGTTGCCACCTGCTCGATGGATTCGGCCAAGGCCAGCCGTGCCGCTTCCTGGCGTTCGGACCGAAGTTCTTCAGGTACCGCGGGGTCGAACCGTGCGGAGAAGAGCTCGTTCAGGCCACGGGCTACATCGGGGTTGCCCAAGAGAGTGTCGGCGATGAAACCGAAGGAGTTGGTGTTCCCCATTTGCCGCATGTACTTGGCGTAGGCGCGGAGGACCACTACCTGACGCCAATGCATTCCTTCACGCAGCACCAGCCGGTCGAAGTTGTCCGACTCTACGGATCCCGTCACGGCGGCACCGAAGGAATCGCTCAAGAGTTCCCCCGTAGCAAGGGGGTCGACGCCGGCAGGGTACTTAAGTCCGAGGTCGTAAAGGAAGAAGTCACGGTGATCGGAGGTTTCGATCTCGAAGGGACGTTCATCCAAAACTTCAAGGCCGAGGTTGTGGAAGTAGGGAAGGATCTGGCTCAGGCTCTTAGGCTCCATGAGGTAGAGCTTGACGCGGGCGTCCTCCTCCAAAGCTTCGCCGGCACCTTCAGGCAGGTACACGTGTACCCCGGGTTTGACCTGCTTCGGTGCCTCCCCCGCCCTTTCAGCCTCGGCTCCGTACTTTTCGAAGCGCTCGATGTCCTCCAGGGCGTCTTCAACTTCGTAGTCCACGCGGTAGCCTGCGGGAAATGCCTCTGCCCACAGCGCGGACAGGACGTCGGCGCTCTCTGCCGACCGGTGCTCGCGGAGGACCTCGGTGATACCTTCACTCCAGGAACGGGATGCCCTCATGAGCCGGTGTTCCAGCTCGGCAACGTTGACTTCGGCCAGCTCAGCGGTGCGCGGCAGCCGGATCCTGAAAAAGACCCGGGCCAGGGCAGACTCAGTGATCCGGGCCTCGTAATCGATGCTCTCGGCTTGGAAGGTTTCCCGGAGTTCCTGTTCGATCCGAAGGCGAACGCTGGTGGTGTAACGGTCCCGGGGCAGGTACACCACGGCCGACATGAAGCGGCCGTAGATGTCAGGGCGAAGGAACAGCTTGGTTCGGCGTCGTTCCTGCAACCGCTGGATTCCAGTAGCGGTTGCCGCCAGGTCCGGTATCTCGATCTGGAACAGTTCATCGCGCGGGTAGGTCTCAAGGATGCCCAGGAGGTCCTTGCCCGAATGGGAGTCGATCGGGAACCCGGCGTTGCGCAGAACAGCATCCACCTTGTCCCGGACAATCGGAATGTTGCGCACGGAACCGGTGTAGGCGCTTGTTGCGAACAGCCCGATGAAACGCCGTTCCCCATTGACGTTGCCCTGGGCGTCGAAGCTCTTGACTCCGATGTAGTCAAGGTAGGCGGGCCGGTGGACAGTCGACCGGGAATTGGCTTTGGTAATGACCAAGGCACGCTTTTCCCTGGCGCGTTTTCGTCCGGCGTCTGTGAGGTGTTGAACCTGGCGCGTGGCGTCCCCGGCGCGCAGGAGCCCAAGGCCGCTGTCTTCACGGAGTTGCAGAACGTCCTCGCCATCCTGGTCCACGAGGTCGTACTCGCGGTATCCGAGGAAAGTGAAGTTGCCGTTGTCGAGCCAGCGCAGGAGATCCTGCGCCTGGCGAAGTTCGGCGATCTGCTCAGGGTGTGAGATGCCCCCAAGAGCTTCGGCGAGCTCAAGTGCCTTACTGCGCATCTTGGGCCAGTCTTCGACCGCTGCACGGACATCGCCCAGAACGCGCTGGAGTCCTTCGACCAATGCTGCACGGGCGTCGTCGCTGACACGGTCAATCTCAACGGCAATCCAGGATTCCATGTGCGAGGAGTTGTCGCCGTCACCCAAAAGATGGGCCACGCTTGGAAGTGCAGCGGTGTCGCCACTGGAAATACCGACGTTGGACGGGACCCGGGAGATGTTCCGGAGCTCCCCGGAAACACGGTCGCGGGTGACTACGAACAATGGGTGCATGACAAGCCGGATCGCGCAGTTTTGACGAACGAGTTCTGCGTTCACTGAGTCCACGAGGAAAGGCATGTCGTCGGTGACGATATACACGACACCTCGGTCAGCTTCACCGGAAATTTCGACGACGGCGTTGCCCGGCATCCGCGACTGGGCGACTTTCTTGTGATTTGTCGCCCGCGAGATCAGCAGCTCAGCCGAATAGGCGCGTGCGTCCTCCTCTGCGAGGTGTTCATAGTAGTCACCGAAGAAACCTTCACGGACAACTGCTGCTTCAGACCGATCCTCCACGCTGGATCCTGACGACATCTACAAACGCCTCCATCACATGTTGATTGCTGCGACTCTGCAGCCCACATTTTGAGCCTAGCGCTTATGTAGGCGGGCGGCTCTGGTATTTCGGCCAAAGGAATTCGCCTTTTGCTGGACAGGCGCACAGACAAGGTTGGCAATGGCAAGTCGAAGTGCCGATTCGGGTGCGCATTCCAAGAGAACGGACCCGGAGAGCAAGGCTGCATCACAAGCTATCGGGTCCGCCGGCAGGTAGGCGTCGATTCCCAGCCCCGGCCCAAACCTTTCCCACGCCTCCGCCAATTGCTGCCTTGGCGCATAACCCACGGCCGACTTTTTGACCTTATTAAGGACCACCCGCACCGATGCGTCCGGAACAGCTGCCTGCATTTCGGCCAGGCCACGGACCAGCCGCGGTACTCCGATGGCGTCTGCCGCTCCCACAGCGAAAACCACATCAGCCATTTCCAGGCTCCGCAAAGTTGCCGCGTTCCTGCGTGGAGCCATGGTGTCGAAGCTCAGTTCCTCATCCGATTCGAGACAAAATCCGGTGTCTACCACCACGACATCCGAGACTTCCTTGGCCCGTTCAAGGACGCGGGACATCGCAGCAGCCCTCAGCTCTGTCCATCGGTCCGCACGCGTGGTCCCCGTCAGCACCCGGAAGGAGAATTCTTTCGTGAATACTGGAACCGCCGCGGCCTTCAGCGCTTCCGCGTCAAGGATCCCCTGGTCAGCAAGCCTGCAGGCCTGGGCGAGACCCGCGGCTTCGTCCAACAGCCCCAGGACAGCAGACACGCTGGCGCCATAGCTGTCGGCATCGACGAGAACGACGGATTTTCCTTCCGCCGCCAACTCGGCAGCGATGTTGACCGCCAGCAGCGTCCTGCCGGGGGACCCAATGGGCCCCCACACGGCAAGCACCTGGCCCGAACCCTCCTGCGGGTCCTGTTCAACTTCAGGAGTTGGTACCGATAACGGACCACCTCCGACATCGGCGAAACCTGAGTCCTGGCCCGAGCCGAGCAGGGCCCGTGCGTGACCGCCCCCTACCGCCTCGGATATTCTTGCCGCGAGCACGGAGGGTGCTATGCCTGAAGCGGCCACAACAACTCCAATGGAGTGCAGCCGCCCGGCCTCGACCGGGTCATCCGTGAGCGCCACGACCGAGACCCCGACTGCCCCGAGCCGATCCACCAAGGTAGTGGTTAGTTCGTCACAGCCCTCCGCGACAACGGCTGCCATGGCAAGACCGCTCTGGCAGGCTGCCATAAGCTCGGCAAGCTCCGAACAGCGCCTGACCACCGTCACCGGCCCATGCAGGCCCTCCAGCCCGCCTACTACTGCCTCTTGCGCGGGACCTACAGTAACCACGGGAATGCTCATGGGTTCAGTCCCGCCGGATTCCACACCACTGAAATGCTGGCCTTATTCGCTTGTGCACCCAACAGCTTGGGCATCTGCTCATCCGTCACGAGGACAAGGATCTGGGTGGTTTTGGATGCTCCCAAACCAACGGGTCCAGACACCACCTGCGCAATTTCGGCGCTGGGCAGCAGCAAATGCGGCTCATCAAACGCACTGCTTGAACCGGGCAACGCAACCCAGACGTCGACCCGCGCACCTCCAACGACCTGAACAGGCAGTTCCCCTTCGACGGAAACAGCGACAGGCTTCCGGTTCAGCGCATCGGCCTGCCCCAGGCTTTCCTTGGCGAGAAGCTGGTTCTTCGCGACCCGTTGCAGAGCTACCCGGCCGTCGGCCCAGCCGCCCTCTACGGTGACGTACCCGGACTCAAGATCGTCCAGGCGCACATTGGCAATCGAGAGGTCCGCCATGGTGACCGCTTGGCCAACTGCGATTTCTTCGCGCGCCGTGTAGACCTGCGTCGTTCTGTCTGCCGAGCCAACCAGGGCGATGACGCCGGCAACGGAGACGAGTACCAACAGGATGCCGATCAGCAGCCGGGGATCCTTCCACGACGGCTTCTTCAATCTTGCTGCAGCGACCACTGCCCCTTGACCCATGTCCTGCTACCCCCGGTGAGCTTATGGCAGGTCAATGGACCCGCTCCCTCATTCTTACCGGCCGTTCCCACGAGGCAAAAGCCACTGACCACAAAGTAGCCATAACTGTGGATAAACGCACCAAAAGCAGTCCAACGGTGGCAAAATGGTGCCATGCCCCGATTCCTGACTCTGGCGGATGTCGCCGAACAACTTCAAATCAATTCCCCACAGGCCTATGCCCTGGTGCGCAGCGGCGAATTGAAAGCCATCCAAGTAGGAGGGCGGGGTCAGTGGCGCATTGAGGAGACGATGCTGGAAAAATACATCCAGGACCGCTATGCCGAAGCAAGCCGCATGATCCAGGAGGCAAGAGCCAAGGCCGGCCAGCCCTAGGCGTATCCGCGACGGTAGTTACCAGCCGGGGTATGAGCACAGAGCTGCAACAGCGCCGAACGGGACAGTCATGACCGAGGCCACGTTTCCCGCCCGCCGCGCTTCACCGTCCCGGACAACGGCAATATCAAGGTGGTCCCGGCCCACCCTGTCTATGACACCCCTGATCTTCACGGCAGTTCCGGCTGGTGCGACCAAGTGAAGTACCAGCTCGGACCGGTCCATGGCCAGCGCCCTGAGGACGGATGCGATCCCGGGTAACCCAAGAATCGTCGAGGCGGGTTTCAAGGCCAATCTCCCCAGGCCCCGGAATGTCAGAACTGCAGCGAATGGCACCAACCATTGCTTGGACCCCTCAGCCACAACCAGCCAGTCACCGCCCACACGCCTCACCACCCCTTCCAGGACGGTGTCGTCGGCGAGAAGCAGTGTAATCACTGAGCCAGCTGCACCACGGAGCCGATCACCCAATTCGATCCCGGCAAGCTCCACCCTGGACCGCTCAGTGATCTCGGACTCCGCCGAAAGGGCGTGCCCGGCAGAAAATTGTGCGTCCAGATCGTCAAAGAGAGAGTCCCATCTCATGTAGTCAGACTAGGCTGCAACATGAAGACGGAGCGAATATGGCGTTATCCGGCGATCCGGATTGGACAGAACGGCTGCAACGTGTTCAGAATAGGCCTAACGATGTCAAAATGCATCAAACTGCATCAAACGGAGCTTGGGGGCTTTGAGTGGCAAGAACAGTACGCAGCGACGCCTGCCTCGCCGGGACAATCCTGGGACTTGGGCTGCTGCTTTTCTACGTGGGCACCATGCTCTTGGATCAATGGCGGTCAGCGGATCACCACAACCAAGTCATCTCCATTGAGGACCTGATCGGTTTCATCGCGAACGGTGCTGGTGCAGCACTGGTGGCGTGGTGGATTCTCTCATTTGTGCTCGCATTCTTCGCATCGCTTTTGCACCGTAGGGGAAAGAAGGCCAGCGCCAATGCCCTGGCAAAGTTCAGCCCTGCTTTTATGCTGCGGATTGCCGCAGCGGTCCTGAGCTTGAATCTCCTGGGTGCCACTATGGCCCAGGCGTCCGCTCCCCTACCCGAGCCCGGCTGGGGACCCACAGCTGTCAACAGCCGAACCTCTCCGCACCCTGCCTGGACTCCCAAGCCCGCTGCGGGGTCCGCTCCCGATTTGCAGAAAACCGGGTCCATCGCCAAGGCAAACTCCCTTGATCCACGGTGGAAGCCCCAGCCTCCCCTCGCCGATCCCGGACTTCTCAGCAGGTCGCCGATGAGACAAGGGATCCCTCCAGAAGAATCCGGTGTCGTCGTGAAGTCAGGAGACACTCTTTGGTCTATTGCAGCGTCACGGCTGGGTCCCCTTTCAACCGATGTCGAGGTCGCGCTGTTGTGGCCCAAGTGGCACGCCGCCAACCGTTCGGTCATTGGCGAGGATCCTTCAGTGTTGGTCCCGGGCCAGGTCCTGCGGCCGCCCTTGCCGGGCTGACAATCCGGTAAACGACTACTAAAAACGTGACCCGCTCAGGGGTCCCCCACAAGCAACACAAGCGTCATCCCAGCAGAAGCCACCAGAACAGGGCGTCCCCACGCCCGGGTTCATGTAGTGAATGCCTGAGGTATGACCATGACCGTTGCGACCGCGAGCCGGCCCACGGACCGCCAGAACTCCCAACGACCATCTCCCGGTTACGGTTCGAACAGTTCGGACATTGACGTTCGGCTGGTTGCACGCAGTATCGCGCAGGCAGCGTTGGAGGTTCTGGCAGGTACCCGCGCCCTGACCCAGCTCTCACGTTCCCTTGATCCTGACTGCTATCTATCCCTGCAGCACAGGGCTGCCCTCACCCGGAAGCACGCCGCCAGGGTCCGGGGAAACCTTCATCCCCACCGGAGCCCTATGGTCCGCTCTGTTCGAGCCTGCTCAATCACCGAGGACATCTGCGAGGCAAGCATTGTTGTTGCCGAAGAACAAAGATGCCGCGCTGTGGCCATGAGACTGGAACGGTTGGATGGAGTGTGGCGGGTTACGGCTTTGGAAATCGGTTGACCCCGGAGCAGCCATCCGCGGACAACAAAAAAGCAGGCCCCGGACGCTAAGTCCGGGGCCCGCCCTATTCTTTGACCAGCCCTTTCATGGCATGCCACCAGCAATGCCAGTTGCGGCCACTACATCAGAGGATCAGCGACGCTTCTTCTTGGCAGGTTTGCGCTGCTCCTGGCCGGCTGCCTTGGCCGGATTGCCGGAACGACCGGACGTGCGGCCCTCGACGCGGGTTTGGGTCCCACCATCTTCACCCGGCGCGGTGTACTGCAACTGCGCCGGCTTCTCCGGCGCCTGCAGGCCCGCTGCCCGAATCTGCGGTTCATGATGTTCAGTGTGCGTCCCGGCGGCGGTGTCGTCGGCAACCACCACGTCCTCGGCCGGCGTTACTTCCACCTCAAGGTTGTAAAGGAATCCGATGCTCTCTTCACGGATGGCTTCCATCATGGACTGGAACATCACAAAGCCCTCGCGCTGGTACTCCACCAGGGGATCACGCTGGGCCATCGCCCGGAGACCAATACCTTCCTTCAGGTAATCCATCTCGTAAAGGTGTTCCTGCCATTTACGTCCCAGGACCGACAACACAACACGTCGTTCCAGTTCGCGCATGCTCTCGGAGCCAATGGCCTCTTCACGGGCCTGGTAAACCAGTCGGGCGTCGGAAAGAATCTCATCCTTCAGGAAATCGGCAGTGACACGGGACTTTCCACCGGCTTCCTCGATGATCTCTTCGGCCGTCACCGTGGCCGGGTACAACGTCTTCAAGTTGGCCCACAGCTGGTTGAAGTCCCAATCGTCGCCTGTTCCCTCGGCAGTGGCTGCCTCGATGAGTGCGTTGATGGTGTCTTCAAGGAAGAACTGGACCTTCTCGTGCAGGTCGTCGCCCTCAAGGATACGGCGGCGGTCGCCATAGATCGCTTCACGCTGCCGGTTGAGGACGTCGTCGTACTTGAGAACGTTCTTGCGCTGTTCAGCGTTGCGACCTTCCACCTGCCCTTGGGCAGAGGCGATGGCACGGGAGACCAGCTTCGATTCAAGCGCGACATCATCGGGCACGGAGCTGTTCATGAGCCGTTCGGCCGCACCCGAATTGAACAACCTCATGAGGTCATCAGTCAGGGAAAGATAGAAACGGGATTCGCCGGGGTCACCTTGACGTCCTGAACGGCCGCGCAGCTGGTTGTCGATCCGGCGGGATTCATGCCGCTCAGTTCCCAGAACGTAGAGCCCGCCAAGGTCCAGGACTTCTTCGTGCTCATCTTTGACCGATTGCTTGGCGGCAGAAAGCGCCTCGGGCCAGGCCGCCTCATACTCCTCCGAGTTTTCCTCGGGATCGAGTCCACGCTTCGCCAGCTCTGCAATGGCAGTAAATTCCGCGTTGCCGCCAAGCATGATGTCAGTACCGCGACCTGCCATGTTGGTTGCAACGGTAACGGCGCCTTTTCGTCCGGCTTGCGCAACGATCGAGGCTTCACGTGCATGGTTCTTGGCGTTCAGCACCTCGTGCCGGATACCTTCTTTGGCCAACAGCTTGGAGAGGTACTCGCTCTTTTCCACGCTGGTGGTGCCTACCAGCACCGGCTGGCCTTTCTCGTGCCTCTCGGCGATGTCCTGCACTACGGCGTCGAACTTTACGACCTCGTTCTTGTAAACAAGGTCCGGCTGGTCGATCCGCTGCATGTCCCGGTTGGTGGGGATGGGCACCACACCCAGCTTGTAGGTGCTCATGAACTCAGCCGCTTCAGTCTCGGCCGTGCCGGTCATGCCGGCGAGCTTTGAATACATGCGGAAGTAGTTCTGCAGTGTCACGGTGGCGAGCGTCTGGTTCTCGGCCTTGATCTCGACATTTTCCTTGGCCTCAATGGCCTGGTGCATGCCTTCGTTGTAGCGACGCCCGGCGAGGATACGGCCGGTGTGTTCGTCGACAATGAGGACCTCGCCGTCGAGGATGACGTAGTCTTTGTCGCGCTTGAAAAGCTCTTTGGCCTTGATGGCGTTGTTGAGGAAGCCGATCAGGGGGGTGTTGGCGGATTCGTAAAGGTTTTGGATTCCGAGGTAGTCCTCAACCTTTTCGATACCGGCTTCGAGTACGCCCACCGTGCGCTTCTTTTCATCGACCTCGTAGTCGACTTCGGGTTGCAGGCGGAGAACGACTTTTGCGAACTCGCTGTACCAGCGGTTGGTGTCGCCTTGGGCAGGGCCGGAAATGATGAGCGGAGTACGGGCCTCGTCAATCAGGATGGAGTCGACTTCATCGACGATCGCGAAATTGTGTCCGCGCTGAACGAGTTCACTGGCATCCCAGGCCATGTTGTCGCGCAGGTAGTCGAAACCAAACTCGTTGTTGGTTCCATAAGTGATGTCCGCAGCGTACTGCTGCCGCCGGACCGCGGGATCCTGGTTGGACAGGATGCAACCGCTGGTCAGGCCCAGGAACCTGTAAACGCGGCCCATCAACTCGGACTGGTATTCGGCGAGGTAGTCGTTGACCGTGACAACATGGACACCCTTGCCCGCCAGCGCGTTCAGATACGCGGGCGCGGTTGCCACGAGGGTCTTGCCTTCACCGGTCTTCATTTCCGCGATGTTGCCCAGGTGAAGTGCAGCGCCGCCCATCAGCTGGACATCGAAGTGGCGCATGCCCAAGGTACGGGAAGAGGCCTCACGTACAGCGGCGAATGCTTCCGGGAGGAGCGCTTCCAGGGTCTCGCCGTCTTGGTGGCGGGACCGGAGATGGTCGGTTTCCTCGCGGAGTTCGGCGTCCGTGAAGGACTTGAAGGAGTCTTCCAGGGCATTGATGGAATCGGCATAGTTCCGCAATTGCTTGAGTGTCTTTTTGTCACCCGTGCGGAGAAGTTTTTCGATTAGTGATGCCACGTGAAATTGCTCCCAGTCTCATGCTGCCGAATTCTGGCTGTTTCAGTCTACGGGAGAGACCAGCACCACGTGGCCGCGTTCACCTCTCAGCGGACTGGCCGGTGGCCAAGGGGTCCACCCCGTCCTTCAGCGCGATCAGCCACGGCTTGGGCGAGATCGCCTGCGAGGTCCCCCACCGGCCACACCACGACGTCCTGCAACCTGAGCCAGCCCGCCATGAGTTCCAGCTCGGCAGCAAGTTCGACGGCGGTATCGGCTGGAGCACCAAGCTCAGCAAACGCCGAGCGCACCAGAAGGCGGCCGGTTGCGCGGTCTGCCTTCAGATCCACCCGTGCCACGATTCCGTCCCTGAGAAGGAACGGGAGTACGTAATACCCGAATTGACGCTTGGCCGCGGGAGTGTAGATCTCTATCCGGTAATGGAAACCATGCAATTCCTCAAGTCGCCGCCGTTCAAAGACCAACGAGTCAAAAGGGCTCAGCAATGCACGGCCTTCAGCCCTGCGTGGCACCCTGGCGGTGATGTGCTTGTAGGTTTCCCTGTCCCAACCACGCACCGACACTGGCAGGAGGCGGCCTGCCTGGACCAACCGCCGGACCGACTCCGCTCCTGCCTTCACAGGTGTCCGGAAGTAGTCCGAAAAACAGCGGACAGTGCCGATTCCGTGGGCTTGGGCGGCAGCATCCATCAGGCGGTCGAGCGAGTCCTCGGCAGTTCCCGAGGGCGCGGCAATGTCAGGAACAACCCTGGAGGTCAGGGTGTACTTACGCTCGAATTGCGGTGTCCGCGACGCGGCCGAGATGCGTCCTTGTTCAAACAGGTGCTCCAGGACCCGCTTAACGATGTTCCAGTTCCATCCCCAATTGCCACGGTCAGCTGCCTCCTCGTGCCCGAGTTCAGCCGTAAGTTCCGAGGCAGTCATAGGGCGTCCTGCACTGAGGGCGGCCAGAACGCGGTCTTCCATATCCTGGCGGACATGCGGTTCAAGGTGGTGGGCTCCCACCCACGACCGCTTTTGCCACACCAGAAGGTCTTGAAAATGCTCCGGGCGGATAAAGCTCGCCTCGTGCGCCCAATACTCCATCATCCGGCGCGGCTTTCGACCTGCCATCGTGTGCAGGATCCCGGGGTCGTAGTCGCCCAACCGGGAAAAGAAGGGAAGGTAGTGACTTCTGGCCACCACGTTCACGGAATCGATCTGAACAAGCTGGAGTTGGGCAAAAGTCCGGCCCACCGCCCGTGCTGTCACGGGGCCGGCGGGCCGGATTTTTGCCAATCCTTGAGCTGCCAATGCGATCCGCCGTGCCTCTGAGAGGCTCAGCGAAGCGGTCATGGAAGTCCCTTCATACGGGCAATAATGCCTTACTTTGCGGTGGACGCCTGGTCATCGGAACGGTAGGCGTGGATTTTCTCTTCCACGGCTTCCTCGCCGGGTTCACAGGTGGAGTCGAGAGTGATCACGCCGTAGGTCCAACCACTACGGCGGTAGACGACCGAGGGCGCATTGGTTTCCTTATCCAGGAAAAGGTAGAAGTTGTGGCCAACGAGTTCCATGTTGTCCACAGCGTCATCCAGCGTCAGGGAAGCAGCGGGGAAGACTTTCCGGCGGATCAGGACGGGCGAGTCGCCTGCCGGAATGTCGTTCTCGATCTCATAGGGAGAACGCTCATCTGCCGCCGGCGCGGGGTCCTGGTGATTGCTTGCTTCGAGGTAGAGCGGTTCGCTCGCGCTGGCTGGTTCCAGTGTTGCAGTGGCTTCGCGCACGGCCTTCGGCGTGTGGCGGCCGTGGTGGACCTTTTTCCGGTCCTTCGCGCGCCGAAGCCTCTCAAGAAGCTTGTTGTATGCCAGATCGAAGGCAGCGAATTTATCGTCGGCTGTGGCCTCGGCACGGATGACGGGGCCCCGGCCCAGGACTGTCACTTCAACGGTGAGCTGGCCCGGCGTCTGCCGCGGGTTGGTTTCCTTGGAAACCTTGGCGTCGACTCGCTGGACCTTATCCCCCAGCGACTCAATCTTCGAGATTTTCTCGCCGGCGTATTCGCGAAAGCGGTCGGAAACTGTGAGATTTCGTCCGCTGATCATGAACTCCATGGTGCCCTCCAAATAACTCAGGTGACACGACAACGACGCTGTTGGGGGCTTGTCTGACGGACAGTCGAGCCCCTTTCCGAGCCGCTATCGACAGGTACATCTATTCTTGGTACCCACAACCGACGTTAGTTCATCGTCACGCGTTATTCATCCTTTGCTCGCTTATTTTTTGATTGAGTCTTGAAGACTTCATCCGGATCGCGCCCTATGGAGTTGGAAGCGTAGGCTGGTGGCCTCGTGGCCGCGAGGACAACGGCGCCACAGACCACACCGCCCGCAGCTTCCACTGCCCGGGCTGCTTCGGCAAGGGTCGCGCCGGTGGTGAGCACATCGTCTACAAGAAGGCATTTCCTGCCCTTGATTTGTTGGAGGTATCGGCCTTTTACCCGCATGGATCCACGGACCCTGCTGGCCCGGGCACCTCTTCCCAGTCCCTTCTGGCCTGCACCGGAGTGCCGTGTCCCCTTCCTGCCCGGAAAGCCGGCGGTCCGCTCCAGAAGGTCTCGAAGCGAGTCCCTTCGGACCGCGGATGCCGGTGAAATAACTCGCTTTTCCAAAGCGTCAAGGCTTGTGCACTGGGGCAGCATGCGTCGTATCCGCACGACGAAAAGCAAGAGATGCACCGGACTGAATCCCCTTTTTCGGTAGGCCCGGCCACTTGTAGGAACCGGCACAAGGAAGAATCCGGATTCATCACCAATGGCCCGCCGCACCGCGTTGCCAAGACAATGCGCCAGGACCCCGGCCAAGCGCCACTGGCCCAAGTGCTTGAAAGAGAGGATGCACTGGGCCAGTTCGTCACGGTAGGGCCCAGCGGCAACAACTCCCATCCTTGCCGCGCCATCGAACCCAACCAGGGCGGGCGACTCCTGTTCTGCGCGGAACGGCCGGCTGCAGAGTTGTCGGACCCGCTTGGCACAGGCCGCACACAACACGGTGTCTTCCGCAGAGCAACAAACGCAATCCACAGGCACCAGCAGGCCCAGCAGGTCAGTGGCAGTGCCTTGAAGCACCGCCAGGAAGCGGCCAAGAGGCTGTCGGTCAGGAGCACGCCGACGAGCCTGCACAGGATCCACCGGGTGGAGGTCGGGGTCTTGGTCCCGCCGTGGCTGCCTGGCACGGGTAGCCGCACGAAGCTCCCGGAAGCCGTGCTGGTCAAGAGCGGTAGCCATGGCAGTGCTGTGCGGCCCGAAGGAGCCGTCCCTGGTTTCCTTTTCTGCCCTGGTCATGGCAGCAAGCATGCAGGGAACCAAACCCGACGGAAAGGCATGCCCCACCCTATGTGCACAACGCGGACTCTATCTGCTCCCTGGTCAGCCGGGGAAAGCGGGCTCCGTAGGTCCTTTAAGCTGGAGTTCCCAGCCGTTTCCTACCCGTTGGAACACGCCGTCCTCGGATTGACCGTAAATCTGCTCCGAGCCATTGCCGGCGCTGAGGCTGGTCAAGCCGTCCCACGGAGCCAACTGTTGTGGTTCGCCCGACTCCAGCGAAAGCAGTTCAGGGACCACGGTTCCACTGGCCGATCCAGACATCACGGCCACTGTTGAACTGTTAACCCAGACACCCTGGTCAACCGAGCCGCTGCTGACCAAGGTGATGGGCGCAGTGAGGTCCTTGGGAACGCCGTCGGCATTTCGGACTATTCCGGTAATCTGCACCGTTGACTTGCCGTTTGCCTGGGAAATGACCAGCGCCCGGGTCCCTTCCCGGGAAACCCTGAAGTCCTTGACGGTCCGTCCGGACAACCAAGCCGGAGTCAAGGTGACATTGGGAATGGCCATGCCCGGGGCAACCCCCGTGGGTTTGAAAGCCACCACTTCGGCCGCTCCGTTGGCGCCCGGCCCGGCTGTCCAAACCCAATCGTGGGGGCTGAAGGAAGGCCCTGTGAGAGTGCTCCTGGTGGTCAACTGGCGTGCCGGCTGACCGGGTTCAATCGCATACAGGGTTGTCTTGTCCCCGTTAAGGAACGCCGCCGTTTGGGAAACAGGCGATTCAGCCGGCGAGTGGGGGCCCAGGCCGGACACTGGTTGCATGTCCGGAAGCGGAGTCATCCGGTTATTTTCATACCGCACCAGATCGCCGTTGCTGACAGCTATCTGACGGGCCGGAACGCTCTTGTCCACTACAGGAGGCAAGACTGTTCCGTTGTCCTCAACCCGGACAAGGTCCTGATCGGCGCGAAGCTGGACGTTGATGACATCAGGCTGGTCCCGGAAGGTCAGAGCCAATTGGTTCTGCATCCTCTGGCGGTCCTCTGCCGAGGCATCGAACAGTTCCTTGGCGGAGAGATCGACCTGCGCAGACCCGGACACCACAGGCACGGATTCGCGTGCGAGTTTCATCCCGGACGGGAAGGCACTGACCACTGCACCCCGAAGGTACGGAGCCGGCCCTGCAAGCACCGCTGAAGTCATGGACTTGACGGTGTTCTTCTTGATGAACCAACGGTAGTCGGGCACGGCATAGGTAAACGTGGGGTCATAGAAGTAGATGGGGAATGCCCCATAAATTACCTTGAACGTTTCTTCCGGTATGGCCGTACCGTCGGGCACCTTCGAAATCCGCCACTGGCCTTCCACCTGCTCAAGGGTCAGCGGAATGGTCTCCTTGGTACCCGGCGGGAATTGCGTGGCCACGCCATCGGCGTCAACCGAATACGCAACGTCCAATTCGTAGAGGTACTCATTTTCCCCAGCTGATTTGACTACCTGTGCTTCACGGAAAACAATGGCCCGCTTGTCTGGTTTCCATGTAACGGACTGTGCCTGGGTCAAGTACTGGCGCGCAACAGGGTAGTCATCCTCATACCCGCTGCCGGCCATGTAGAAATCCTCGATCACGGTCTCCGGGCTCGATCCCGCACGCGGGGCAGCAGGAAAGAAGACCGGTGCGTTGGGATTGCCCGCACCTTCGTCCTTGCTTTTACCGACGGGCCCGGACCGCGGAATCTGGGCACAGGAAGCCAGCAGCACCATCAGGACAGCAAGAACCGCAAGAAACGCCCGCCGGCGCCTTGGCCCGGTCATGCTCACGCCTCCCTCCCCGCTTGATCGTCAGGAGCAGACTTCGCGGCGTCCGGGCGCTGGCGCTGCAGGCCTGCTCCGGAGTCCGCGTCCAGAATGAGCATGTGCCGCTCGTTCGCGCTCCCGGTCCCGGGGAATTCAATATCGGCCGGTTCAAGCTGAAGCGGAGACTTCACAATGGTGCCTCCCTGCCGGAGGGGAAGTGTCAGCCGGAAGTTCGAACCCGATCCCTTGCGGCCCCACGCCTGAAGCCAACCATTGTGCAGTTTGGTGTCCTCTGCGGCAATGGACAGGCCCAGGCCACTGCCTCCGGTGGTACGGGCACGGGCGGGGTCGGCCCGCCAGAAACGATCGAACACCCTGGCTGCTTCTGCCTGGGTCATCCCGATGCCGTGGTCCCGGACCGACACTGCAACGGCCTCATGGTTGGCTGCAACTGAGATGTGGATCGGTTTCCCTTCCCCATGTTCCAGGGCGTTCAGCAACAAATTGCGAAGGATCCGGTCGATCCGCCGGGAGTCCATCTCCACCACGATGCTCTTTTGCCGGGCATTCAGCCGGACCTCGGAGCCGTATTCTGCTGCAACAGGTGCCGCACCTTCCATGACATGGGAGATCACCTGGAAGATGTCCTGGGGTTCTGCATCCAGGACTGCTGCCCCGGCGTCGAAGCGGGAGATTTCCAACAAATCCGAGAGCAGGGACTGGAACCGCTCAACCTGGTGGTAGAGCAGTTCGGCTGACCTCTTGTTCATGGGATCAAAGTCATCACGGGCGTCAAAGAGCACTTCGGCAGCCATCCGGACAGTGGTCAGCGGGGTACGAAGCTCATGCGAGACGTCGGAAACGAATCTCTGCTGCATTTGCGACAAAGTGGCCAGCTGGGTGATTTGCTCCTGGAGGCTGGCAGCCATGTGGTTGAAGGAAGCGCCCAACCTCGCTACCTCGTCCTCGCCCTTGACCACCATGCGCTCCTGGAGCTGGCCGGCCGCGAGCTTTTCGGAGACCACCGCAGCGTGGCTCACAGGACTGACCACGTTGCGCGTCACGTACCAGGCGATCGCCCCGATCATCAGGACCAGTGCAGCTCCACCGGCCCAGAGCACGTTCTGGATTTCGTCCAACGTTTGCTGGGCAGTGTTGAGGTCGTAAATCAGGTAGAGCTCATAGGAGGTGCCGTTGAACGTCACCAGGTTTCCGACGGCGATGCCCGGGCGGTCCTCATTGCCTACAGGGAACTGCGTGGAGGCCCAAAACTGCTGCTTGCCACCCTCCTGCACGGCTTTCCGGAGCTCGGGAGGTATGACCCGGACCGTCAACTGGTCCGAAGCGCGCGACTCGACCCAGCGGTTACGGGGTTTTGTCTGCTCTGGCTTTGCTTCGAACACGTAGCGCCGTTGGATGACCGAACCCCGGCCCTCCACGGCCGTCAGGGTGTCATAGACCAACGTAATGACGCTGGACTGATCGGTGACCTGCGCGCCGTCGAACGTGTCCTGGACCTGTTTGACGTTGTATCGGGTCTCCGACTCTGCCTGGGCGAGCCGCTCCTGGAAAAGGTTGTTGGCAATTTGGTTGGACAGGTAGGCGCCCACTATCGCAAAGGATGTCACGGCCAGTAGAAGGGTGGTCAGGACGGTACGGAACTCAAGGGACCGCCGCCACCGGCGCAGCACCGAGCGCCAAAGGTAGCGAAGCCCAGGTTTGATCTGCCGGACTCCAATGGACACAAGGCGTGAGACCCGCAAAACAAGGATCAGTCCGCGCCGTGTCCAGATCCGTGCGCGGGAAAGGAGCCATGGCAAGGTGCGGGTATTCCGGCCCGGCTGCTTCGGGTCCGGTTGATCGGGGCCTCCGGAGGACGATTCGCCAGTCGCTTCGGGGGTCGGTGGCAAGGCCGGGGTCGAATGGTCGACTCCGGCCGCCTCTGGACCCTTGGTCCCGAGGTCTCCTTCTGCCATGCCGGCTTTGCCGGCCGGGGACTCAGGAACCTGCTTTATATCCGACACCACGCACCGTCAAAACGACCTCGGGCGCCTCCGGGTCGCGTTCGATCTTGGACCTCAGGCGCTGGACGTGGACGTTGACCAGGCGCGTGTCCGCGGCGTGCCGGTAGCCCCAAACTTGTTCGAGGAGCAACTCCCGGGTGAAAACCTGCCAGGGTTTGCGCGCCAGTGCCACCAGGAGGTCGAACTCCAGGGGGGTGAGCGAAATCCGGTCGCCGCCGCGGGTGACCAGGTGGCCTGCGACGTCTATGGTGACGTCGGCGATGCGCAGCGTTTCGGGGGCCTTCTGGTCGCCGGGACGGAGTCGCGCACGGACCCGCGCCACCAGTTCAGCCGGCTTGAAGGGCTTGGGCACGTAATCGTCGGCTCCGGACTCCAGTCCCCGGACCACATCGGAAGTATCGGACTTTGCCGTCAGCATAACGATGGGCACATCGGATTCACCGCGGATCTGGCGACAGACTTCGATGCCGTCGGATCCGGGCAGCATCAGGTCCAGCAGCACAAGGTCCGGCTTGGAAGAGCGGAAGATCTCCAACGCCTGGCCACCGTCTGCGCAGAACACCGGCTCGAAACCATCATTGCGCAGGACGATGCCAATCATCTCTGCGAGTGCTTCGTCGTCGTCAACTACCAGAATGCGTGCCTTCATAGTTATATATTCCCTTATCACCAAGTCTTTGTCCCGTTGGGCACAGCGCACGGCATGGCGCTCCAAGGGCAGTTCCACCGTACTGCACATGCGTGGTGGCCTGCCTGCCGTGGCTGCCCGGGCGTCAGGCTATGAGGGACGACGGCGGGCCTATAGGCTGGGGGCCAAGGCGCGTTTGGGGACGTCGGACGTCGGCGGGCCGGGTCTTATGGGGAGGATATTTTGTCACAACCAGAGCACGGCCGGGGTGCCTCACCAGGCAACCAGCCAGCGTGGGGAAACCAACCCCAATGGGGTGGTCCCCCGGCATGGGCAGCCCCTCAAGGCGGCGGCCAGTATGGCCAAGGACAACCGGCGCCGGGATGGCCACCGGGTCCACCGTATGGACAACCCCTCTATGTCGCTCCGCCCAAGCCGGGCGTTATCCCGCTGCGGCCGTTGCAATTCGGCGAAATCCTTGACGGCTCTTTCCAGACAATCCGCCGCAATGCGGCTTCCATGTTCGGTTCTGCGCTTATTGTGCAGGCCATCGGTGCCGTGCTCATTGGGATTGTCACGCTGGGAATGTTCCAGCTGACCATGTCCTTTGAATCAGTCAACTCAGAGGCTGACTTCAACGAGGCCATGGGCCCCTTCCTCGCCATCATGGCGAGCACGTTGGGTGTCTCGGTCCTGATCGGTTTTCTTGGTTCGGTACTCCAAGGCGTCCTGGTGGTGCCCGTGGCGCGCTCGGTCCTGAACCGGCGGACGGGTTTCAAGCAGATGTGGAAGTTGGCCGGCAGGAGAATCCTGCCGCTGTTGGGTGTCGCAGTCCTCCTGACCCTCGGCGGGCTGCTCGCCGCCGCCGCAGTGGTGGGTATTGCCGTTCTGCTCTTCACTGCCATGGGGCCCGGGGCTTTGCTGGTTGTCCTGCCTCTTGGGCTTGGGTCGGTGGTCTTGTTCGTCTGGATCGGGCTGAAGTTGATGCTGGCGCCCGCCGCGATCGTCGTTGAGCGGACAGGTGTCTACGACGGACTCCTGAGGTCCTGGCAGCTGACCAAAAACAACTGGTGGCGGATCTTCGGCATCACCTTGGTGGTGGCGATCATGGTGGGCATCATTGCCCAGATCGTCCAGATCCCCGCGTCCTTGGCAGCTACGGCTGTTGGCGGGGTAGTCAATCCCCACCCCGACGCCGAGGCAATAGCCTCCAGCCTGGTGGTCACCACTGTGATTTCCTCAGCCATCGGTGCGCTTGTGGGGTCTGTGACGTTTGCTTTCCAGGCCTCCGTGTTCGCCTTGATCTACATGGATCTGCGCATGCGCCGTGATGGTTTGGATGTTGAGCTTATGAGGCTGATGGAAACCGGAGACGATCCCGAGGGAATCCCTGGCAGTCCGTCGGTCCTGGGTCCTCACTCCGGCGCTTCGACCCGGAATCAAGGCTGGCCGTCCCAGGGCACACAGCCCCCTGCCGCGCCTCCCGGGCCCTGGCCGTCCCAGGGCACACAGCCCCCTGCCGCGCCTCCCGGGCCCTGGCCGCCGCAGGGCACACAGCCCCCTGCCGCGCCTCCCGGGCCCTGGCCGCCGCAGGGCACACAGCCCCCTGCCGCGCCTCCCGGGCCCTGGCCGCCGCAGGGCGGACAGCCCCCTGCCGCGCCTCCCGGGCCGTGGCCGCCGGCATGAGGACTATTCCACTGCAACCCACCATGTGGGCGGCCCAGGAGCCGCCCGTGACACCGGACCGTGAAGAGGCGCGGCGATGGGCGGCCGAGGAACTCTCGAAACCCCAATACCCGGACGCGCAACCCGGTTGGCTGGACCAATGGTGGCGCGACTTCCTCGACTGGTTGTCGTCCCTGGAAGGCGACGCATCGGGTCAAGGACCGGATCTTGCAGTTCCGCTCATGATCGCGTTGGCCCTTGCACTCATCATTGCTGCGGTCATCGTGGTCCGGCCCCGACTGAACGCCCGCCGAAAAGCCGCTGGATCGGACATCTACGGCGGTGACAGCAGCCTGGACTCGGAGGGCTACAGGAAGCGCGCGGCAACCGCAGCCGACGACGGCGACTGGCCGTCCGCCGTCGTCGACCAGTTCAGGGCGATTGTCCGCTCCGCCGAAGAGCGGGAGATCGTTGATGCCCGTCCCGGGCGGACCGCTGACGAAGCGGCAACCCAGCTGGGGCAGGTGTTTGGCACCGCGCAGTCCCGGCTGGACGCAGCCGCGCTCCTTTTCGATGCCGTGCGTTACGGCGAGCAGGGGGCAACGGCTCCGGACTATGAGTCCGTCCGCAGGCTCGATGCAGACCTCCTTGACATGAAGCCTGACTTCGCCGGACAGGCCCACGCAGGTTTCGCGGTGCCGCGATGACTACTTCCACGGTGGCAGACACCACGACCCACGGTGAAGCTCCCGCTCCCCAGCAGTCGGCTGGGAAGACGGCAGGGAAAAGCCTCCGTACCTGGTTCCGGAAACACCTGGTTTGGATCCTGATCGGCGTCGTCCTGGCTGGGCTGGTAACCTACCTGGCAATCTCCAGTGTGTCGGGCGCAAAAGATCCCCGTCCTTTGTCCGCCCGGAACCCAGCGCCAAATGGTGCAATGGCGGTGGCTGAAATCCTGGCGGATCACGGTGTATCGGTCGCATCGACCGATACCTTCGCGAAGACCATGGACGAGGTGGCCGACAGGGACGACGCTACCGTCCTCATCTACGACCCCCGCGGTTTTTTGGACCGAACACAGCTTGAAGACATTACGGACGCCGTGGAGCACGTGGTACTGGTCACCCCGCGGCTGAGGACATTGAACGCGCTGGAGCAGGGTTTCCGCCCGGGCGGGGTGGTTCCTGAAGCGACAACGGTTCTTGAACCCCGCTGCGACCTGGACGATGCCGTCGTGGCCGGCAAAGTCTCCGCCCAAGGCGCCATCTATTCCGGACCTGTGGTGTGCTACCCGGCCGCGGCCAAGGGATCCGGCATCTATGCTGCATCCCAGGACGGCAGGGTGGTGGTGCTGGGCAGTACCGACTTGCTCGACAACCAGCATCTGGCCTCTGAAGGCAATGCAGCACTCGCGCTGCGGACCTTGGGGAAGGACCAGAACCTGGTGTGGTACCTGCCCGGCGTGGGAGACGTTTCCGCGACTGACTCAACCCCTACCCTCAACGAGTTGGCTCCCCGCTGGCTTGCGTTCGCTGGACCGTGGATGGGAATCGTGGTGCTCCTGGCCATAGCGTGGCGGGGCCGGCGCATGGGCCCGCTGGTCTTCGAGCCACTTCCCGTGGTGGTGAAGGCTGCCGAGACGGCGGAAGGCAGGGCGCGTCTTTATCAGGACTCGCGGGCAGTGGAGCGCGCAGCCGACAACCTGCGGGCAGGCACACTGGTCCGCCTGGCCCGGCATTTCAACCTGGGAACAGAGGCCACCCCGGAGGCAATTGTGGACGCCTCGGCCGGGCACATGGGGCAGCCGGCCCCGGAAGTCAGGTTCGTGCTCCTCGACTTCAGGCCGGAGAACGAAGGACAACTGGTGCAATGGGCACAACAGATCGAACGAATCGAACAGGAGGCGACCACCCGATGAGCAGCCAGCCGAACAGCTACACGGACAGCAACAGCCAACAGGGTGGTGGCGGCGCACCCCACCAGGGTGCCGCACCGGACCAGGTCGCGCCGCCCCACCACTCCGCGCAGCAAAATGTGCGGCAAGAAGGGGATCCCTCAGGAAACGGGCACCGCAGCACACAGGAAAACCCCGCCCGGCAGTCCCTGCTGAATGTGCGCAACGAAGTGGGCAAAGCCGTGGTGGGGCAGGATCCCACCGTGACGGGCATGCTCATTGCCCTGCTATGCGGCGGCCACGTCTTGCTGGAAGGAGTCCCCGGCGTGGCCAAGACCCTGCTGGTGAGGGCGTTGTCCACCGCACTGAGTTTGGACACCAAGCGGGTCCAGTTCACCCCCGACCTCATGCCGGGTGATGTCACAGGCTCGTTGGTCTATGACTCCCACTCCTCGGAGTTCACCTTCCGTGAAGGCCCCGTTTTCACCAACATCATGCTTGCGGACGAAATCAACCGGACACCACCGAAGACCCAGGCGTCGCTCCTTGAAGCCATGGAGGAACGCCAGGTTTCCGTTGATGGAGTCTCGCGTCCGCTGCCGAGCCCGTTTATCGTAGCTGCGACGCAGAACCCCGTGGAGTATGAAGGCACCTATCCCCTGCCCGAGGCGCAGCTTGATCGGTTCCTGCTGAAACTGACAATGCCGTTGCCAGGAAGGGCCGAGGAGATCGAGGTCATTCGACGCCATTCCACCGGCTTCGATCCGAGGAACCTCGCAGCTGCCGGTGTCCGTCCGGTGGCGGGCGCGGCAGAGCTTTCCGCCGCGCAGGCCGCCGTTGCCCACGTAGCGGTGGCCCCGGAAATCCTCGCGTACATTGTTGACGTTGTCCGTGCCACCAGGTCCGCACCGTCCTTCCAACTCGGGGTTTCCCCCCGCGGTGCCACGGCGCTGCTCAATACGTCCAAGGCGTGGGCATGGTTGTCCGGGCGGTCCTTCGTCACCCCTGACGACGTCAAGGCTTTGTCTTTGCCCTGCCTGCGGCACCGTGTGGGCCTCCGTCCCGAAGCACAGATGGACGGCATCCAGGTCGACGACGTCCTGGGCAGCATCCTTGCATCGGTTCCGGTGCCTCGGTGACTCCGGATGCCCGCATGAATGGCGGCGCCCAAGGCAGCCCTGATACCCAAGGGCGCCCCGATACCCAAGGACGCCCCGGCATGCAACGGTCCCCGGGCACACCAGGGCGCCCCGGCAAACCACGGAGCCCCGGATCGAAGGGGGCCACCGGCTGCCGCATGGGTTCCGGCGCGGCCCAGAGTGAGGCGGACTGAGTGGCGGTTTCCGGCCGATTCGTCCTGCTGGCCCTCGCCGGGCTGCTTCCTTTCGTGTTGTTTCCGGGTTGGAACACTGTCTTGTTCGTAGCCATGGGACTGCTGCTGTTGCTGATCCTCGACCTGCTCCTGGCTGCTTCTCCTGCAGGCCTGGCCCTGGACCGGGGGCACCCGGGAAATGTGACGCTGGAGGGCCGGGCAGAGACCGTTGTTACAGTTGCCAACCCCACGCGCAGGAAGTTGCGGGCCAACATCAGGGATGCCTGGCAGCCTTCTGCCGGAGCCACCAATAACATCCAGTCGCTGGTGGTTCCTCCGGGCGAGCGGCGGCGCATGCGGGTGGCCTTGGTTCCCCGCCGCCGCGGCGACCTGGAAAGCCCCCACATCACCATCCGGTCTTGGGGACCGTTGGGTCTGGCCGCCAGGCAGCGCACCCGTGGGTTGCCCGGACATCTGCGGGTCCTGCCTCCCTTTCACTCGAAACGCCACTTGCCCTCCAAGCTCCGCAAGCTCCGGGAACTGGACGGCAAGGCTGCCGTGCAGATCCGGGGAGCAGGAACGGAATTTGATTCCCTGCGCGATTACGTCCGCGGTGACGACGTCCGCTCCATCGACTGGCGGGCTACGGCCCGGCGCACCTCGGTGGTGGTCAGGACCTGGCGTCCGGAACGTGACAGGCGCGTGGTCATCGTCCTGGATACCTCACGCACTGCGGCGGCCAGGATCCAGGACGAGCCCCGTCTTGATACCGGAATCGAAGCGGCATTGCTGCTCTCGGTGCTGGCCGAACGCGGCGGGGACCGGGTTGACTTCCTCGCCTATGACCGCAGGTTGCGTGCAAGGGTGGAGTCGGCATCCAAAGGAAACATGCTCGGCCAATTGGTCCAGGCCATGGCCCCTTTGGAGGCTGAACTGATTGAACTGGACTGGCAGCAGGTCCCGGGACAGGTAAGGGCAGTCTCGGCCCACCGGTCCCTGGTGGTGCTGTTGACAGCGCTCGACGGCGGTGCCCCCGAGGAGGGCCTGTTGCCTACGGTGGCACAGTTGTCGCGACAGCACGTTGTGGTGGTGGCGTCCGTCAGGGATCCACTGCTGGCAGCAATGAAAGAGGAGAGAACCACGGCAAGCCAGGTGTTCCGGGCCGCGGCGGCCGAACGTGCCCTGTTGGAACGGGCCGCGGTCACAGCCCAGCTACGGCAGTTGGGCGCCGAAGTGGTGGACGCCGAGCCCCTTGAGGTTCCACCACTGCTCGCGGATACCTACATCCGGCTAAAAGCTGCCGGAAGGCTCTAGTTCCCGTTTCCGGAAAGGACGGCCATGAACACCCCTATCTACAAGCTGGCACTCGGCGATGACTTCACCAAGCTCGCACCCGAGCTTCAGGAGTACTTTTCACTGGCGGCAGGTTCCGGCTACTACGGCATAGGCGAAGGCGTCTTTGATGTGGTGGGTTGCAAGCAGAAGTGGCTGCGTCCCCCGCTCGCCCTCACAGGACGCGAAGAAGCATTTTTTCCCGAGTACGGTGAGGGCATCCGCTTCAGGATCGAGAACCATGCGCACGTGGATCCATTTGGACGACCTGCGCTGACCGCGCGCCGGGAAATCTACTTTCCAGCGCGGACCAGGCTCTTCCATGACACGACAAGTGCCGTGCTGCAAGGGAACGAGGGGCCTGGGCAGGAAGGAAACACCCAGGCACGCCTGGTGGACCACGTAGGGCGGTACAGGCGGCTTGTGACCGACTTGGATGTCAGTGTCACTGCCGAGGGCCGGCTTCGTGGTGTCTCCCGATCCAGCCGGCTGCTCCTCGGGCCGCTGCGCATACCGTTGCCGGCCGCCCTGGACGCGCGCGCCTACGCGGAGCAATGGTGGGACAGCGCCGAGGGCAAACACCGGATCCAGGTCAAAGTCATCCAGCCGCAAGTCGGTTTGGTCCTGGTCTATGCAGGCCGCTTCGATTACCGGCTTGCGCCCTATCTGCCGGGAACAGCTCCTGGCACTACGCTGCCTCGATACGCAGAACCGGACCGTTGGGAACGACGCATTTGACCGCCGGGCACGGCATCAGCATCTGCTAAGAGGTCTTCCCGGACGCTCACGTCAGCCTTGGGCCAGTTGATCAAGTCCGTCAGCCACCTGGGTGAGTCTGGCCAGCACTTCCATTGCCGCTGACGGCTTGTAGCCTGCCAGTCCTGTGGAGGGTGTGACGCGGAGCCCTGTCAGAGCCGATGCCGGCAGTCCGAGCTGGCGCCAGGGCTTCCAAATACTTTCCACGATCTCCGAGGTACGCGGCAGTTGAGCGCTTGGATTATGGGTAGGCAGGGCACCGGCCCAGAGGCGTTTGCCGCTTTCCACTGCACCGGCCAGCTGTTCCCATTGACGGGCGGTCAGCGCCCGCAGGGGCAGTGCAACACCGTCGGCTCCAGCTGCCAGGACCCGCTCGATCGGTGCTTCTATTTCCGGCAAGGACACCACAGCCTCGACGACGCCGGCGGACTTCAGTGCCTCGATCACCAACCGCCAGGCCCCGGTGACTTCTTCGCCCGGGACCGATCGCAGTGTCCTGTACCCGCTCGCCGTCGGGATGGTTCCGGCCATGACGGATGCAATGTCAGGTTCGTCCAGTTGGACCACAATGCCTGCACCCGGTACTGCTGCGCCGACGCGGCGCACATGTTCTGCGACCCCGGCAGCCAGGGACTCTGCAATATCGCGCCTGGCGCCATAGTCCAGGAGCGCCCGTTCGCCATTGTGAAGGTACAAATTGGCTGCCAGGCTCAGGGGGCCAAGCAATTGGATTTTGAGTTCCGTTGCGGAAACATCCTCGGTGCCGGCGATATCGGCCAGGACGTTGATATCAGTGGAGAGGGCGGAGCGGGCGCGCTGGGCATCCTTCCCGGGTCGGTCCACGAGTCGCCAGCCGTGTGGCTGGACATCGAGTGCAAGGTCCACCAGCAAAGTCCCGGACCGGCCCACGGCATCCGAGCCAACGCCACGGTCCGGAAGTTCGGGAAGGAAGGGCAGGTGTGGATCTCCCAGCTCGCCCCGGATGATTCGGTTTGCCTCCGCAGGGTCGTTGCCAGGCCATGGCCCCAGTGCGGTTGCGCTGGCGCGCGGGTCATTCACTGCTGCCATGGTCAAACCTGCTGGCTTGAAATCTGGTGGTCCTCGGCGATTGCCTCGTGGTGGCGGATCACTTCGCTGATGATGAAGTTCAGGAATTTCTCGGCAAACGCCGGGTCCAGGTGCGCATCTTCGGCGAGCCGGCGGAGGCGGGCAATCTGGGCTGATTCCCTGCCCGGATCTCCGGCGGGAAGCTTATGGGTGGCCTTGAGGACTCCTACCTTCTGCGTGGCTTTGAAGCGCTCGGCGAGCAGGAAGACCAGGGTCGCGTCGATGTTGTCGATACTGGACCGGATGGACAGCAACTCATCCATGACGGCGCTGTCCACTTGGCCGGCCAGTGAACTCGCAGCCGGGTTGAAGGAATCGGCGGCATCGGGAAGGGCGTTGTTCTGCTCGGTCATGCGTCCCAGTCTATGGTGCCGGACGGTGCGCACGTGGGTGTTACTTTTGCGCCTCGGACCGCCGCAGGGCGGCGCAGACCGGGGCAAACCGAACGCACGCCCCTGCAATGATGGCAGTATCCCCCGAGGCCGGTTTCGGAGCACAATGACAGCATCACTGCAGGTTCGGCAAAGGAGTCACCATGAAAATCGCTGTTCTGGGCACAGGCATGGTGGGGCACGCCCTCGCGGGCAAGCTGGTGTCGTTGGGCCATGAAGTCACCATGGGCTCCCGCGAATCCGGCAATCCAAAGGGGCAGGAATGGGCCGCCCAGGCAGGGTCACGAGCCCATGCCGGCTCTTTTGCCGAGGCAGCTGAGCAAGCAGAATTGGTGGTCAATGCCACCCCGGGGACAGTCAGCCTCGCTGTCTTGGCTGAGGCCGGCGAAGCAAACCTCAACGGCAAAATCCTGTTGGACGTCTCCAATGCCCTGGATTCTTCGAGTGGGTTCCCTCCGTCATTGACCGTGTGCAATACCGACAGCATCGCCGAAACAATTCAGCGGACTTACCCGGATGTCCTGGTAGTCAAGTCGCTCAACACGGTAAGCGCACCGGTCATGGTGGAGCCCTCGAGGCTGCCCGGATCCCACGATATTTTCATGGCAGGCAACGATCCTGCCGCAAAGTCCCGTGTTTCGGATCTCCTCCAGGAATTTGGCTGGGCGCCCGGGCACATCAGGGATCTGGGCGGCCTCGACGCCGCCCGCGGAATGGAGATGTGGTTGCCGCTGTGGCTGCGGATCTTTATGCAGCAGCCCCACGGAAAAATGTTCAACATCGGCATCGTCTCTGAATAGCGCCGGCTCCTCCCGCACAGGAAAGGCACGCCCCACCAGGGGCGTGCCTTTCACGGACTTTGCGGGTCCGCCGGCAATGCAGCTAGCCGCCCAGCAGCGCCCGGTGGGCTTCCCGCCGTCGTGCTTGTTCGTCAGGGTCGGGTACAGGCAGCGAGGCGATGAGCCGCTTGGTGTAGTCGTGTTGCGGTGAGCCCATCACGTGGTTGCCAATCCCCTGCTCCACAAGTTGGCCCTTGTACAGCACGCCCACCCAATGGGACAACATGTCCACCACTGCGAGGTCGTGGCTGATGAACAGGGCAGCAAAGCCGAACTGCTCCTGGATGTCCTTGAACAGGTCCAGGACTTTCGCCTGCACCGAGACGTCCAGGGCAGAGGTTGGTTCGTCGGCAATGAGGAGGCGGGGGTTCAATGCCAGCGATCTCGCCAGGGAGGCACGCTGCCGCTGTCCGCCGGACAGCTCGTGCGGATACCGCTGAGCGTACGACGCCGGCAATTGGACTGATTCGAGCAGCTCACCGACTTTTTTCCTCGCCTCGGCCGCGCTTGGTTTGGTATGGATCATCAACGGCTCCGCGACGCACTCACCGATGGTCAGGTGCGGGTTGAACGAGGCCGCCGGATCCTGGAAAACGAAGCCGATCTCCTTGCGAAGCGGCCGGAAGGAACGCTCCTTGAAGTCCAGCATCTCGTAGCCGAGAACCTTCAAACTGCCGCCCGTAGCCCGGTTCAGGCCCGCGATGGCCCGGCCAATGGTGGATTTGCCCGAGCCGGACTCCCCTACCAGGCCAAAGACCTCATTTTCCGAGACAGTAAAGCTGACGTTGTCTACGGCCTTGAATCCGTTGCGCCCGAACCTGCCCGGATACTCAATGGTGAGGTTCTTGGCTTCCACCAGGATCTTGCCGTCTTGGTGGAGCCGGCCACGGGCACCTTCGGAGGCCGAATGACGGCCCAGGTGCGGGACGGCGGCAAGCAGCTTCTTGGTGTAGTCCACCTTTGGTTCGGCAAAGAGGACACGGGAAGGTGCTTCCTCCACGACGTCCCCTTGGTACATGACCACTACCCGATCCGCGAGATCGGCTACCACGCCCATGTTGTGGGTAATGAGCACAATGGAGGTGCCGTAGTTGTCCCGCAGGTCCCGGAGCAGCTGCAGGATCTCGGCTTGGACCGTGACATCCAGGGCGGTCGTCGGCTCGTCGGCGACGATGAGGCCGGGGTTCAGGGCCAGCGCTGCCGCGATGACTACACGCTGTTTCTGGCCGCCGGAGAATTGGTGCGGATAGTAGTTGACGCGGGTTTCTGGATCCGGGATTCCTACTTTGCGCAGGGCCTCAACAGCGCGTTGCCTGGCCTCTTTGGCGGAGACCCGTTTTCCGTCCGTGGCGTGGGCCCGGATTCCTTCAGCAATCTGCCAACCAACGGTAAACACCGGGTTCAAGGCTGTGGAGGGCTCCTGGAACACCATGGCAACATCGCGTCCGCGGATTTTACGCAAGGCGGCTTTACTGACACTGATCACGTTGTTGCCGTTGATCACCACGGCGCCGGAGCTTATGGCAGTTTCCGGCAGCAGGCCCAGGATGGTCTTGGCGGTGACCGTCTTGCCTGATCCGGACTCCCCGACGATCGCAACAACCTCGCCGGAGTTCACGGTGAGGCTCACGTCCTTGACGGCGTGGACATCCCCGCCGTCCGTCGCGAACGTTACCTGGAGCCGGTCAATGCTGAGAACGGGTTCAGCGTTGACGGACTTCCCTGACATGTGTCCAAGGTTGGTGGTCATGGCTTACCTGCCTCTTCGGGCTCTGAGGCCGCCGTTGTTGGTGCTGCCGGGGCTGCAGATGGCGCAGCCGGCGTTCCGCCTGCCCGTTTGCGTCCGCGGATCCGGGGATCGTTGAGGTCGTTGATGCTTTCGCCCACCAGGGTCAGGCCCAGGACGGTGAGCACAATGGCGATGCCCGGGAACACGCCGGTCCACCAAATGCCGGAGGATGTATCAGCCAGCGCCTTGTTCAGGTCAAAGCCCCATTCGGCAGCAGAGGTAGGTTCGATGCCGAACCCCAGGAACCCGAGCCCCGCGAGGGTGAGGATCGCTTCGGAGGCGTTGAGGGTGAACATGAGCGGCAGTGTCCGCGTGGCGTTCTTGAAGATGTGGCGCCCGATGATGCGCATGCTGGACGCGCCCAGCACCTTCGCAGACTCGACGAATGGTTCAGCCTTGAGCCGGATGGTCTCGGCGCGGATCACCCTGAAGTACTGCGGCACGAAAACCACGGTGATGGAGAAAGCACAGGAGAAGATACCGCCCCAGAAACTGGATTGGCCCTTGCTGATGACGATCGAGATGACGATGGCCAGGAGCAACGTGGGGAAGGCATAGATGGCATCTGCCACCACTACCAGGATGCGGTCCAGCCAGCCGCCGAAGTAGCCGCTGAGCAAACCCAGGGCGACACCCAGGAAAAGGGACATGGCAACGGCGACGACAATGACCGTAACGGCCGTCTGGGATCCCCAGATCACCCGCGACAGAACGTCATAGCCGCTGACTGTGGTTCCCAGCAGGTGCTTGCCGCCCGGTGCCTCCTGCGTGGGAAAGGAACCGGAAGCGTCGCTGAGTTGGGAGTAGCCGTAGGGTGCGAGCAATGGCGCGAAGATGCTGGTGAGGATCAACAGCCCTGTGAGAACGAGGCCTACGATCAGCATGCCGCGTTGGAGGCCGACGCTTTTCTTGAAGTGCGAGACCACAGGCAGCCGGTGGAGCAGGGGCTGCTTGGGTGCTGTCAGCGATGGAGTGCTCATGGTCAGTACCTCACTCGGGGATCGATGAGCGCGGCAATGATGTCCACGATGAAGTTGGTTACGGCCACAATGATGGCCAGCAGGACCACGATTCCCTGGACGGCCACAAAATCGCGGGCGTTCAGATACTGCACCAATTGATACCCCAGGCCCTTCCATTCGAAGGTGGTTTCCGTCAGGATGGCCCCGCCCAGCATCAACGCGATCTGCAGCCCCATGACGGTGATGATGGGGATCAGTGCAGGCTTGTAGGCGTGCTTGGTCACGAGCCGGAACTCACTGACTCCCCTGGAGCGCCCTGCCTCGACGTAGTCCTTTCCCAACGTACCGATCACATTGGTACGCACCAGGCGCAGGAAGACCCCGGCCGTCAGGAGGCCGAGGGCAAGGGCCGGAAGGACGGCGTGGGAAGCGATGTCACCCAACGCGGTCAAGTTGCCGCTGCGGAGGGCATCCAGCCAATAAATTCCTGAAGGCGCTGCCAGGCCGCTCATGGTCAGTTCTGTCCGGGTGGACGCCCGCCCGGCCACCGGGAACCAGCCCAGCCACACAGAAAATGTCAGTTTGAGGAGCAGGCCGGCAAAAAAGACGGGCGTCGCGTAGCAAAGGATCGCAAAGAACCGCAGCACGGCGTCGGGAGTCTTATCCCGGTGTTGGGCCGCAATGAGGCCGAAGGGAATACCTGCCAGCAGGGCGACGATCAGTGCGTTGATGGAGAGTTCAAGGGTGGCTGCTCCGAAAGTGGTCAGTACTTCCACCACTGGACGCCGGTCAGTGATGGTGGTGCCGAAATTGCCCGTCAGGAGTTGGCCAATGTATTCGAAGTACTGGACCAGGATGGGACGGTCGTAGCCGGCGTCGTGGATGCGCTGGGCCAGGACGTCCGGAGGAAGCCGGCCACCCTGGGATGCCGTGATGGGATCTCCAATGACCCTCATCAGGAAGAACACCAGCGTCACAAGGATGAAGACGGTGGGAATGATCAGGAAGAACCGGATCACGATGTATCTGCCAAGCCCTCCCCCGGCTTTGGACTTGCTCTTGGGAGCAACTATCCCGGGCTCGGCCTCGGGTACCTCTATAAGTGTTGTCATTATTACCTGTATTCCTGCCCGTGGATTGCGCGGGGTTGGCTCATGCGTGCCGGCCAAGATGGTGGTCAGCAAAGGAGGCGGGACACCGGATCAGTGTCCCGCCTGCCTTCTGGTCACGTTGGTGCGGTTACTTGGATATGACGCCCAGGCGGAACTTGAAGGACGGGTCCAGTGTCTTGTCGACACCATTCACGCCGCTTCCGACTACCGCCACCTGTGCACCCTGGAGCAGGGGCAGCGTGGAAATGTCCTTGGCGAGGGCGTTCTGGACATCCTTGATGTCTGATTCCCGCTTGGTCTTGTCAGCCTCAGTCAACTGCTTGCCGATGAGGTCGTTCACCGTGGCGTTGTTGTAGTGGTTCTTCAGGAAGCCGCCCTCCGGGAAGAAGGGAGTGAGGTAGTTATCGGCATCGCTGAAGTCCGGGAACCAGCCAAACTGGAACAACGGGTATTCATCGGCGCGGCTGGCCTTGCTGTAGGTGACCCATTCCGTGGACTGCAGGTTCACGGTGAAGAGGCCCGACTTCTCCAGCTGTTCCTTGACCATTGCGTATTCATCTCCGGATGATCCGCCGTAGTGGTCCGGGTTGTACTGCAGGTTCAGTGCCACAGGCTCGGTAATTCCTGCGTCGGTCAAAACCTTCTTGGCCTTGTCCAGGCTTGGCTTTCCGCCATCACCGTAGGCATCCTTGAACGACTCGTTCGCACCAAGGAATCCGCTCGGAACGTTGGAGTACAGCGGCAGGTACGTGCCCTTGTAGACCTGGTCTGCGATGGCCTGGCGGTCAACGAGGTTGGCCACGGCCTGGCGGACGGCCAATGCCTTGGCCGGATCTGCGCCGGCTGCCTTGGTTCCATAGGGCATGGTGTCGAAGTTGAAGGTGATGTAGCGGATCTCGCCGCCAGGCCCGGTGAGGACCTTGACTTTGGAGTCCTTCCGGAGGTCATCGATGTCCGTGGCACTGAGGCTGCGGAAGGCGACGTCGATGGCTCCCTGCTGGATTTCCAGCTTCAGGTTGGTGGGGCTGGCGTAGTACTTGATGGTGGCAGCATCGTTGGCCGGCTTGCCCAGGACGCCCTGGTAGTCCGGGAACGCCTTGAAGCTGACAAGCTCGTTCTTCTTGTAGCTGTCGATGGTGTACTGGCCGTAGAAAGCATTGGCCTTGATGATCTCGTCGTCGGACAGGACTTTGTCGGCCGGGAAGACTTCGTCGTCCACGATCGGCGCGGCAGGGCTGCTAAGGATCTGGCTGAAAGTCTGGTCGTTGGCGTTCTTCAACTTGAACACCACTGTGGTGGCGTCCGGTGCGCTCACGCTCTCGATGTTCGTCAGCAACGATGCCGGGCCGGCGGGGTCGTTGATGGCCACCTGCCGGTCAAAGGAGAACTTGACGTCCTTGGAATCCAAGGTGTGGCCGTTGGCCCACTTCAGGCCGGATTTGAGCTTGACGGTGTACTCGGACGGAGCCGTGAACGACGACGATTCCGCCAGGTCCGGGACCGGCTCGGCTCCACCGGGCTTGGAGTTCAATAGGAAGGAGTAGATCTGGTTCATCACCATGAACGAACCGTTGTCATAAGACCCTGCCGGGTCAAGCGACGTGACCTTGTCTGTGGTGCCGTAGGCGATGGGGCCCGCGGCTGCCGGGGCGGACGAGGAGCCGCCGCCCGAGGGACCCGTGCATGCCGTCAAGGCGAGCGCGGAGATGCCCGCCAGCGCGATAACGCCGTGCAGGGCCTTCTTGTTCATTGCCATCTGGTGAACCTTCTGTTCGATGGATTCGGCGCGCCGCCGTGGGATATTTGTGACGGCGCACACTCTTAGTGCCTCGATTCAACCAGACTTCGAACGGGGCGAACCCTCAAAACAGTGATTTGAGACACAAAATTTACTTTCCAGTAGCTTCGGTCCGGCTTCGGCAAACCATTGCCCGGGGTGGAGCTCAGGAATATGGTTTATTCCGAGTCTCCACTCACTGAAAGTCGGCACAAAGGACAGCCACATGAGCAAGGCAGCATTGTGCGTAGGGATCAACGAGTTCAAGTTCCTGCCCCAAGCCAGTTGGCTCAACGGCTGTGTGAACGACGCCGAGGATCTGGCGGGGATGTTGGAGAAGGACTATGGCTTCGACCGGTCCTCGATCACGGTCCTTCGCGACGCCGGCGCTGCGAAGAAAAACGTCATGGCCGAACTCAATAAATTGGTTGACGCTGCGGTCTCGGGCGCTGCCAACCACATCGTCTTCACCTTCTCCAGCCACGGGACCCAGATCCCGGACAACAGCGGAGACGAAGACGACAGCCTTGATGAGGCATTCGCGTGCTACGACATCAATGACGCCGGTGACTCCTGGGATCCCGACACCGTCATTTCGGACGACGAACTGGCAGCAGCGTTTTCGCGCCTTCCGGAAGGCGTTTTGATGGACGTGGTCCTCGATACCTGCCACAGCGGTACCGGGTTGAAGTCCTTGGACTTGATCCCCGGTCGTCGTCCGCGCTTTCTGCCGGCACCGACGCCACGCGCTGTTGTGGCCAACGAGGATCTGGAAACGCGGACCCTGCGGGACTTGGTCAAAGCGGCCAAGCTCTCTACCCCGGTACTCATGGCAGCTTGCCGGTCTGATCAAACCGCCGCCGATGCCTTGATGGAGGGCCGCTACAACGGCGCGTTCACCTACAATTTGGTCAAGTCCCTGCACGGTGACCGGACCTTGGGGCGTGCGGCCCTGCTCAAAGAGGTCAGCAAGGGGCTCAAGTCCGGCGGCTTCGACCAGGTTGCACAGCTGGAAGCTTCCAAGCACGCACGAAACGCCGCCTGGGGTGCCTGACCGCCGCTCCTTCTCCGCCCGGACGTAAATTTCGGTTGTCAGCTGCCGGTGGCGTGGAACTTGTCCCGGACTCCCGAGGAGGCGGCCTCTTCGGCATCGTGGTGCTGGTCCGAACCAAACAGTTGTCCTTGCCGTTCCCTGTCCATCACCGGTTTGAGCGCTGCGTATACCAATCTGCCCCCGGCATCGAAGCGCAACAGCCCTCCCCCACGGATGTCAACGAATTCCCTCCGGGTTTTCAGGCCGAGGCGCACATAAGCTTCCCTGCGGCTCATCCGGACGGTCTGGATGAAAGATGCACCGATCTCGGAGATGATGAAACCGTCCGGGGACACACGCTCCGAGGTCCGTACCCGCGTGGAGCTCAAGGGCGTGCGGCGCTCCAGCCGCGCCGCCTCCAGAAGCCGCGGATTCTCCCAGACGAATCGCTGCACCTCCTGGGGATCGGAGCCGAGGGCCGACAACCTGATGGGGTAGCGGAGCCCTTGGTAGCTGTCCACGCCGCTGATGTTGTTAATGGACACCCTGCGTATGCCTATTCCGGAGAACTCGGCCTGGAGTGCCTCACGGTATCCATGGTTGTCTTCGGGAACCATGTCGAGGTCGGCCGCGATGATGCCGCGAAGCAGGTCCCGCCACGAAACGTCGACCGGTGGCATGTAGGAGAGGCCACGGATCACCATGCGCAGGACACGCGTAGCCACTATCGAGCCTGATTCGGCCTTCTGTTGCAGGCTTTGGTTGTCTCCGAACCGCGCGTTCCGCTCCGACCACAGCCGCTGGACCGCCCGGAGCACCGCCCCCACCACCACGGCCCCCCTCGCATGCGGTTCCGGAAGGGACTGCCAGTCTTCGGGCACGGCGCCTATGAACGGTTCCCGCAATGGTCCACGGGCGAAGAGATCGCGGGCAAAATCGAAAAGGGACCGCATCAGGACCACATCGTCCACTACTTGCCCGGCCTCAAAGCCGCCACCGGCCGCTTCAAGTTGCCGCGAGACGATGTCCCGGGAAGAAAAGACCGAAAGGATGGCTACGATGTCGGCCAACGCCTCGTGCATGGCCAACTGCTCCATGGTGGCCATCTGGTCCGCCCACGCGGGACGGAATCCGTCCAGGATGGCATGGGTCACCTCGTGGGCAACAATGTCACGGTAGAGGGCTGTGGGTACTTTATAACCCATCCGGTCCACCGAACCGAAGCGGATGATGTTGGTGCCCCGCTCGTAGCCGGTGTCGGTGGCGGTGATCAGGTCCCTGGCTTTGAGGACCACCCGCCCTTCCGGATTCCACGGCATGCGCCTGCCGAGGGTTGATTCGAAGATGTCCAAGGTGCTCATGGCCACGCCATAGACGTGCTGGGCCAGGAAGCGGGTGTCATCAAGGAGCTCACGCAAACCGGCCGGTGGGGGTTCGGAAACCAGCTTCCAGGGATCACCTTGCTGCGTCAGGGTCACCGGGGACACAGAGGTTCCTCGCCACTTCCTGATGTGGATTGCATAGCGATGACCCGTGGGACCACGCCTCAGGCGTTCTACCGGGATCCGGACCTGTGCAGTCAGCGGCGCCATTCCCGGGGCGCCAATCGGCCCCTCGGCAAGAACGGTCACTGAGACCATCTGCCCGGCTTTGATGTCTCCCGGGCTCTTTTTTGGAAATGCCACAGTCATCGCCGTCCCGAATGCGGACCCCAAATACCGCAGCGGAAGCGCTGCTTAGGCCAGTATGGAGGCGCCCCATTCCGGTGGCAATGGCTGTGGCGGGAATGGGCCCTGGACCGGATTGCTCCTAGAGAGCCACGCGCTGAAGGGAACGGGCGGCGTCGATGGTCGCCTGCCCCAAAACCCTGCTGCCCTGGTACAGGACTACGGTCTGCCCCGGAGCCACGCCGCGGAGCGGCTCGGTCAGGGTGACAACCAGCTCTGCACGCTGCACTCCAGAGTCGTCATCGACGGTCTCCACGTGGGCTCGCGCCGGAACGGGATCCCCATGCGCCCTTACCTGGGCATGGCAATCAAACTCTGCGCCCGTCTCGACTTCGGCGATGGGCAGGCCTGCCCAGGAAACCTTGATGCCGCGGATCTCGTCGATGGCCAGCAGTGCCTCCGGCCCCACCACCACTTTGTTTTCCTTGGGACGGATTTCCAGGACAAAGCGGGGCTTGCCATCAGCGGCCGGGGTTCCCAGCTTCAAACCGCGCCGCTGTCCCACTGTGAACGCGTTGGCACCGGGGTGCTCGCCGACCTTGGCGCCGGTTTCGTCCACGATGTCACCGGTAGTCATGTCGATCTTCTCGGCCAGCCAGCCACGGGTGTCGCCGTCGGAAATGAAGCAGATGTCGTGGCTGTCCGGCTTGTTGGCCACGGACAGGCCCCGCCGCTCGGCTTCAGCACGTACTTCTGCCTTGGAGGGGGTCTCTGCCAGCGGGAACATGGAGTGCTTGAGCTGCTCATGGGTCAGGACACCCAGGACGTAGCTCTGGTCCTTGGCCCAATCGGCTGCGCGGTGGAGTTCACGGTTGCCGTCGGCGTCCTCGATCACCTTGGCATAGTGCCCGGTGCAGACTGCGTCGAAGCCCAGTGCGATGGCCTTTTCCAGCAGGGCCGCGAACTTGATGCGTTCATTGCATCGCATGCAGGGGTTCGGTGTCCGGCCGGCAGCGTATTCATCAATGAAGTCCTGGACAACGTCTTCCTTGAAGCGCTCCGAAAAATCCCACACATAGTAAGGGATTCCAAGGACGTCGCAGGCCCGCCAGGCATCACGGGAGTCTTCAATGGTGCAGCAGCCCCGGCTTCCGGTACGCAGGGTGCCGGGCATGCGCGACAACGCGAGGTGGACTCCGACGACGTCGTGTCCGGCCTCTACGGCGCGGGCGGCGGCTACGGCGGAGTCCACTCCGCCGCTCATTGCTGCAAGTACTCGCATGCTGGCTTTCTGTTGGGGCTGTGGCTACTGGTCCGGATCAGACCAGCCGACGTGCCCGTCTATTCTAGCGTGCTTTACCACGGCTGCACTAAATCCCTTGACCGGCCCCGCCAAGGATTCTAAAGTCAAGAGAACTGGTTTTAGAAACGAGTGGACATGGCACAGGAACGAATGGTTATTGCCGGCGCGGGACTGGCCGGTGCCACCGCAGCCAAGACACTGCGCGCAGAGGGCTACGAGGGACCCATCACGCTGGTGGGCGCCGAAAACCGGAATCCCTACATCCGTCCGCCCCTGTCAAAGGAATTCCTCCTTGGCAAGGCCGGCGCGGACACCGCAGAAGTGGTTCCGGCGGACTGGTACGCCCGGAACGACGTCGAACTCCTCCTCGCCAGTCCTGCCCACGGAGTCGACACCCGCAACCATGAGGTAGTGCTGGCAACGGGTCGAACTCTTGGCTACTCCAAGCTGCTCCTGGCAACCGGGGCACTGCCGCGGACCATCCCGCTGCCGGGTTCTGAACTTCAGGGAGTGATGACGTTCAGGACTTTTGAGGACAGCTTGAAGCTGCGCGGCCTGCTGGCCGACGGCGGGCGCAACGTTGTGATGATCGGTTCAGGCTGGATTGGCATGGAACTGGCCGCAGCGGCGCGCACCTACGGGAACGACGTGACGCTCCTGGGCCTGGAAGATATTCCCCTCAGCGCAGCCATCGGGCCCGCGCTTGGTGCCTGCTTCCAGCGGGTCCACACTTCCCACGGCGTGCATTTCCGTCTTCCTGCGAGCGCCGCTGGTATCGAGGGGCGCGAGGGCAGGGCAACAGCGGTCCGTACGAGTACGGGCGAAACGATTCCGGCGGACGTCGTCATCATCGCAGTGGGGGTTGTCCCGGATACTTCCCTCGCCGGTTCAGCGGGCATTGCCCTCCGCAATGGGATCCTGGTTGACGCCGGGCTCCGCAGCAGCGCCCAGGACGTCTTCGCCGCCGGCGACGCGGCGAACGCCCTGCATCCCTTCACGGGCGAACACCAGCGCAGCGAACACTGGGCAAATGCCCTCAACGGCGGCAAGGTTGCGGCGAAGTCCATGCTGGGCCAGGCTGCCGTGCTGGACGTCATCCCCTACTTCTACACAGACCAGTTCGAGCTCAGTATGGAGTACTGGGGATTCCCGACCCTGGCCACAGGCATTGAACCAGTAATCCGTGGCTCGACGGCCGATGCCGGCTTCATGGCTTTCTGGCTGAACGACGGCCTGGTGGTGGCGGGCATGAGCATCAACCAAACAAAGGTGCAGAAGCCGGTCAAAGCCCTGATTTCCGGGCGGGTCCGCGTTGACGTTGCAGGCCTCACGGATCCAGGAGTGCCCTTGGAAGAGCTGGTTCCCGGCTAGGCGCAAGGCCGTCAGGACGTGTGCGATCCCTGCCGCGCCACTGTTGCCGCAGTTTGGATGCTGGACTCGTGACCGGCCATGCCCGCCTGCCGGGCCCTTGAACAGGCCTCGGGAAGGGCTTTCAGGAGCGCTTCGACGTCCGTGTCCGTAGAGCTGTGGCCCAGGGTGAAGCGTTGTGCCCCGCGGGCCGTGTCCTCATCCAGGCCCATCGCCAACAGCACATGGGATGGCCGCGGCACCCCTGCCGTGCAGGCAGAGCCGGTGGAAGATTCGACCCCGGCCAGGTCCAGGAGGAAAAGGAGCGAATCGCCCTCGCATCCCGGGAAGGTAAAGTGTGCATTTCCCGGCAGTCGCCCCTCGCCCGCAGCACCGCGCAGCACTGCCTCGGGTACGGCCGCCATAACGCCCTCGATCAGCTGATCGCGCAAGGCGCTGAGCCGCCTGCGCTCTTCGGACAGGCTCTGTGTCACGGACTGGGCCGCTGCGGCGAAAGCTGCAATGGCCGGCGTATCCAGCGTTCCGGAGCGAACATCCCGTTCCTGGCCACCACCGTGCTGGACCGGCGTCAGCTTCACTGACCTGCCAAGGAACAGGGCACCAACGCCCACGGGACCGCCAAGCTTGTGCCCTGAGACCGACATTGCCGCCAGCCCGCTCCCCCGGAAATCCACGGGGACGGACCCAAAAGCCTGGACGGCGTCAGAGTGGACCGGTATTCCGTGGGGCTTGGCGAGCTCAACGATCCCAGCGACCGGCTGGATGGTTCCGACCTCGTTGTTGGCCCACATCACGGTGATAAGCGCAATTGACTCCGGGTCCCTGGCGATCTCCCGCTCAAGGACCTCGAGCCGCACCGCGCCGGACCCATCGACCGGAAGCCACACGACGTCGGCGCCCTCGTGGCGCTCCAGCCACTCGACGGTGTCCAGAACGGCGTGATGTTCGACGGCGGAGCAAAGGATCCGCGTCCGGCGCGGGTCCTCGTCCCGGCGGGCCCAGAACAAGCCCTTGACAGCCAGGTTGTCCGCCTCGGTTCCGCCGGAGGTGAAAATGACCTCCGAGGGATGCGCTCCGGCTGCAGCGGCAAGCATTTCACGGGAGTCCTCTACGGCGCGGCGGGCACGACGACCCGCTCCGTGCAGTGAGGACGGATTTCCGGTTCGCGCAAGCTCCCGCGTCATGACGGCGAGCGCTTCGGCCGATAACGGCGTGGTGGCAGCGTGGTCGAGGTATACAGGCACCTTGCCATTCTACCGGCGGGGCCTAGGACGGCGGGGTTTGGTTCGCCGTCACGATCCGCGCACAGCAGTGGCCCGGTCCCAGGTCTGGCACCACTTCGACGGCATCAGCGGCCAAAGTGTCGGCGACTCCGGAGAGGAAAGCGCCGTTCATGGCGCACACCACCTCCCGATGCTCCTGGGATAACCGATGAAACGGGCAGTTCAGCAGGTTGTATCCGCCTTCGCCATCAGGCACAGGCTCGTATCCGAGGCCGGCCAGGGTGGCTGCAAAATCCCCATCGCCTCCGATCCGCCGCCCCTTGGTGGCTGCGACTTCCGCCAGAGCCTCAGCGATAGGGACGTCCGCCGTTGCCGAGTGCGAAATGGCGGAGGCCAGGAGGTCCCCTGCAAGATCGTAGTGTCGTGGCGGAACGGAGACTCCCACCTCGTCCACCACGGGTACGTAGAGTTTGGCAGGGCGCCCTGAACCAGGCCCTGCTTTGTCCGCCGTTTTCCGGAACTGCGGGCTCAGCAATCCATCCCGGACCAACCTGTCCAAGTGGAAGGACGCTGTGCTGCGCGGTATGGCCATGGCTTGGGCGGCCTCGTCACGCCCCACCGCGTGGCCCGCACGCTTGACGTAGTTGTACAGGTCCCTGCGGCAGGTGTCGTTCAGCGAAGCTACCGCCGAAAGCCGCTGGAGCCAGGTGAGGCCGTTCATGGAGCAAGGGTAACTCTAAAAACAAGGAACGCTGCTTAATTTGGCGGGACCACCACAAGCTGGGCGGCCACCTCGGCGCGCGCCTTCTCCAACAACGCCCCATCCGGGCAGGCCACCGAAACGAACACCGAAGACGCAGGAGCACTGAACAACCTCGCCATGACAACAGCGGCGTTACCGCCCGAGGCTGCCGGGGATTCCAAGCCGAGGAACTCCACGGCATGCTGGGGCTTATCCGAATCCTGTCCCCAACGCAGGGACACCGGCTTCAACCGTTCGGTCGCAATGCCCGGATCAAGGTAGTGGAAGAGTTCCTTGGTGGAGGCTGCGTCATCTCCCGCCACAACCAAGGGACCCTGGTTGACGCTGACCCTGATGGCCAAAGTGCAGCCGTCACCCTTCCGATACCGCACTTCGCCTTGAAGGCCGGAATGCACCACAGTCCACCCCGGAACTTCCTCCAACCGGGTGGAAACGGTCACAGGGTCCCCTGCAGCCAACGTACCTCCAGCCGTCAAGGGCAAGTCTTTCGCCGCAACCGCGGCAGCATCATGCCCGGGGGTGATGGTGGGCGTCGCCAGCGTGGACTCCGACGGCGACGGCTTCGGCGCCGCCGGATCAGGAACGTTGACGGTGCAGCCGGCCACCATGGCGGCGGCTCCCAGGGCAGCAATCCCAGCCACCCGTCGTCGAACGTTTCGCGTCACCATCGCTCCTTATCACCGTGCCGATCCATCAACCTGCCCTGACGCCACCATGCCGATTCATTAACCTGCCGGGACATCACCCTGCCAGGACAGAAAGCAGGCCATCTGCCGCGATCGAGTCTAGCCGCCAGGCCCGCCTACGCGAGGACCCGCACAGCGCCCGGAACAACATCCACGTCCACCGGCAACGGACCGATGCGCTCGCCGTCGGCGTAGGCCACTACGCCCTCTGCCTCCAACCGCACCTTCTGTACGCGCGTGATCTGCACGGCAGGGTGGCCGGTGTGTTTGCCGGCGAATACTTTCGGAAAAACAGCAAGGAACCGGAGCCGCGACAACGGTTTGACCACAAAAAGATCCAGCAGGCCGTCCTCGGGCGAAGCCTCCGGTGTAATCCGCATGCCACCGCCGATGTACTGCCCGTTCGCCACTGAGATCAGCAGCGCCGGCTGGCGCCAAGTCATGTTGTCCGCCGTCACCGTGTAGTCGATCCTTCGGAACGAACCCAACTCTTTGAGCATCGCAAGGTTATAGCGGCTTTTTCCTCGCGGCCACCTCCACGAATTGGCCCGTTCGTTGACTGCGGCATCGAACCCGGCCGAGAGAACTCCGGCAAAGTAGCTGGTCCGGCCATCCGAGACAACCCGGCCGGCGTCGATCCGCCTTCCTCCTGCGGCCATCGAGGCCAGGATGAGGCGACAGGCCGCGGCGGTGTCGTGAAGCGGCATTCCAAGGAGCCGGGCAACGTCATTCCCCGTTCCGCTGGGAACTATGCCCAGGGCAATGTCGGATCCGGCGAGCGCGTTGACCCCCAGATGGACCATGCCGTCGCCTCCCACCACCACCAGGGCGCCCACTTCCCGGCGGGTCAGGGTCTGGTCGACGAGTTGCCGCAGCCCGCTGTACCCGTCCGCTTGGAGAACGACGACGTCACGTCCGGCGGCGCGGAACCGGGCTGCGGCATGGTCCCCGGCAAGGCGGGTGCGGCCAAAGGAGGCAGCCGGGTTGATCGCCAGAGCGATGGTTCCCCGCGTGCTGGAGGGGTTATCGGCTGCCGGTGGGGTCACAGCGTGAATTATGCCAGCGGGAACCACCCGCCCCGGTACCAACGTTCACATAGTGGCTGGATAAACTTGCCAGTACCGCGTCTCCCCTGGAGCGCACCACTTTGAGAGAAGGGCCCGTGCTTGGCCGAGGGCAGCAGTTCGCACTATCAGGTTCTTCGTGTTTCCGTCACCGCGACGGACAAGGAGATCAAGGTCGCCTACCGCAAGGCTGCCCGGAAGGCGCACCCCGACCACGGCGGAGAAGCGGAGATGTTCCGGCGTGTCACCCTGGCTTACGAAACCCTGATCGACCCCCGGCGCAGGGCTGAGTACGACCGCCGCTACGCCCGCGGAGCATCCGGGGTAAGCCAGCCCCGTCCCGGGGACTACACGGGCACCTCAGCACCGGGTCCCTTCGCCACCGGGAACGTCAGGCGTCCCCAGACCCAGCGGAACACCGCCGGTGATCCACCCGTTTACGTCCCTGCGTTTGAGGATCCCAACGAGGTCCCGCTCATTTCCGAGGCCGAAGCCGCGCAACAGGTCCATGGGCTCCCCCGGAAGCGGGGCATCTTTGGAGCCGAAGCGCGGATCCAACGTGAAATGCGCACCGTCCAGCTCATCAGCCGCCAGGTGCTGCCGGCCATTCCAGCAGCCCGGCTCATCAATGGCCTCCGCTCACCCTCGGACAACAACCACATTGACCACGCCGTGCTCTCCGGTTACCGATTGGCCTTGGTAGGCTCCATGCTGCTTCCCAAGGGTGCGTACTCCTGGGACGGCCACTCCCTTCGGCACGGCGGCCGTTCCGTCGCTCCCCCGCAACTGGCACACATCGTCCGGCACATGCAGGACATCTTCCCTGAACTCAACGTCACCGGATGGGTGGTCCTGCACAGCCCTGATGGCAACCTGCACGAACCGGTGATTGATCAGTATGGCAAGGGCCAATCCAGCCATAACGCCGTGGAAGTGGTCAATGGCGCCGGACTGGCCAGGGGGCTCAAGCAGTTCCTCAGCTCGGGGCCAGCTCCGAACACCGTAGTGGTGCCGGTGCTGGCACGCCTGCTGCGCGGGATGCACTAGGCACCACCTGGGCTCCTGCCCGGGCCCGACGGCACTGACCGATAGGATGGGCGGGTGTTCCGCATCCTCTTCCACACTCCTGAAATCCCGGGCAATACGGGCAATGCCATCCGCCTGGCCGCCATCACGGGAGCCGAACTCCACTTGGTGGAGCCCCTCGGCTTCGACTTTTCCGATGCCAAACTGCGCCGCGCCGGCCTTGATTACCACGACCTTGCCGTAGTCACCGTCCACAAAGACATCGACTCCGCATGGGAGGCCTTGCAACCGCAACGCGTCTTTGCCTACACCTCCGACGGCGAAACGTCCTATACCGATATCAGCTACGTCGAGGGTGATGTCCTGATGTTCGGGCCCGAGTCTGTTGGCCTGCCGGACTGGTTGAAGAACGACCCCCATGTCACAGCCCGCGTCCGCCTTCCCATGAAGCCATCACTGCGCTCCCTTAACCTGGCCAACGCTGCTTCGATTGCCGTGTTCGAGGCCTGGCGGCAGAACGGATTCGCCGGAGCCAAGGTGTAGCCCATCCAAAGGCGCCGCAGCACCGAATACCTGATGCAGGACAAATCCTGCCGGGACATTCGTTGAGGGAGCTTACGTGAGCGCGCTGCAGACCAGGGCGATATCAGTGAACCGCTGCACCGCCGCGCCCGCAACATCACACGGTGGTGCTGCCGGTTTCAAACGCGACGACATATGCTGGACGGTGATGGACATCCCCAACACCCCCGGCCCACCGGTCTTTGAAGCTACAGGCACCGCGACAGATGTGAATTCGCAGCTCACCGGCCTGCTTGAGCTCATGGCTTCCGGCGACCAACAGGCTTTTGCCGAGTTCTACCGCCTGACCTCACGGCGTGTCTTCGGCATGGCCAAGCGCGTCCTCATAGACCCCGACCTCAGCGAAGACGCCACCCAGGAAGTGTTTATCCAAGTGTGGCAAGGCGCAGCCAAGTTCGATCGCTCCGCAGGCACGCCGCTGGCGTGGCTGATGACCATTGCGCATCGCCGGGCCATTGACCGTGTGCGGGCCGTGCAGGCCGCAACGGATCGTGAGGCCAAATACGGCGCTGCAAGCCAGGACCCGGACCGTGACCTGGTAGCCGAAGAAGCCGACACCAACCTCGAAGCCGAAGCAGTCAGCCGTTGCCTCGGCACGCTGACGGACACCCAGCGCGAATCGGTCCGCCTGGCTTATTACGGCGGATTGACCTACCGGGAGGTTGCCGAGCACTTGGGCGCTGCCGTCCCCACCATCAAGTCCCGCATCCGTGACGGGCTGCTTCGCTTGAAGACCTGCCTGGGGGTGGGTTGAAATGAGTGAAAACACCAGTGGAGGCTTTATCCGCAGAATGTTTGCCAACGACATCGCAACCGACCTCGCCGAGGGCCGTGTACTCGAACTTGCTGAGATCTATGCCTTGGACGCCATCAATGATGACGAACGGGACATGATCGATTCCTACCTCCGGGATGCTCCGGAGAGCCGGGAATTCCACGAACGCGTCCGTGCAGCCAGGGAGACCCTGGCCGTCAGCTTCGCGCCCGAGGAGGAGCCTCCGGCCGCCCTTTTTGACACCATCATGCAGCGCATCTCCCATGAAGCGCCGGCTGAGCCCTTCGCCGGAACGGCGGCCACTGAACCGGCGGCCACTGAGCCTGCACCTCCGGTATTGGATGAGCTGGCCGCTGCGAGGGCAAAACGCGGGGAGCGCAGCGGGGCCGGTGGGGCCCGTCGTTGGATCGTGGGCGCGGCCGCAGCAGCAGTGATCGCCCTTGGTGGTATTGGTGTGGGAGCTTACGTTTCCACCCAAAACGACCCCGTCAACCAGGTGCTGCAGGCACAGGACGTCCAGCAGAAGTCCGCACCGGTTCCCGGCGGCGGAACGGCTACCATTTCCGCTTCTTCGGCCAAGGACTCCTTCGTGGTCCTCATGGATGGCGTGGCCCCGGCTCCGGCGGGCAAGGTGTACCAATTGTGGACCCTGCCCAAGGACGGTTCAGCACCGGTACCGCAGGGAACCATGGATGCCCAGACTCTCTCCAAGCCGGCCGTGGTGAAGGGCCTGTCCTCAGCCTCGTCCGTAGCGATCACCGTGGAACCCACGGGCGGATCAAGCGCCCCCACCACGGACCCTGTCCTGGTGGTTGCACTGAGCGCCTGAAGTAAAAGCACCTAACGCCCGACGGCGGCCGTCCCACCTCGGGGATGACCGCCGTCGGGCGTTTTGTTTTTTTCAACAGGCAGCTATAACACCAGGGACAGGAGCATGACGAACCCGAATCCCACCACCGAAATCAGCGTTTCCATAACGGACCAGGTCTTGAACGTTTGCCCGACGGTGAGTCCGAACAGTTCTTTGACCAACCAGAAACCGGCGTCGTTGACATGGGAGAGGAACAGGGATCCTGCGCCGATTGCCAGGGCGAGCAGGGCAGCATGAGTGGGACTCAGGCTGCTCGCCAGCGGCGCCACGATGCCGGCTGCCGTCACTGTGGCCACCGTCGCCGATCCTGTGGCAAGGCGGAGTGCCACCGCAACGATGAAGCCGAGTACGAGGACGGACATATTGGCGCCCTCAGCCCACTTCTTGACGGCGTCGCCCACGCCGGCCCCGATCAGCGTCTGCTTGAAGCCTCCGCCGGCACCCACGATGAGGAGGATCGCCGCGATCGGCCCGAGGCTTTCGCCCAGTTTTGCCGTGATCCTGCTGCCGGTGAAACCTACGGCATACCCGAAAGTCACCATGGCCACCAACACAGCCAGCGTCATGGCCACCAAAGGCTGGCCCACAAAGTCGAAGAAGATCCGAAGGGCAGGTGCCGTCGCAGGGTCCGGCCAGATGATGCCGCCCAAGGCCTTCAGCAACATCAGCACTACGGGGAAGATGATGGTCAGCAGGGTCACCAGGAACGATGGTTGCCGTTTGACTTCACTCATGTCTGCAGCGTGCTGGGTGTCGATTCCACCTGCTACGGCGGGCGCATCAACCGGAACCCACCGTGCGGCCAGCCGGGAGAAGAGCGGCCCACAGATGATGACGGTGGGAATCGCTACCAGGATCCCCAAACCCAGCGTCGTTCCGAGCTCGGCCTTCACGGCGCTGATGGCAATCAAGGGGCCGGGGTGCGGCGGCACCAGGCCGTGCAGCACAGACAAACCAGCCAGTGCCGGGATCGCAATCCGCATCAGCTTCATTTTCGAACGCTGCGTCACCAGGACGATCACCGGGAGCAGGAGGACCAGGCCGATCTCGAAGAACATGGGCAAGCCGATGATCACGGCCACCAGGGTGATCATCCAGACCAGCTTGTTGCCGCTGGCTTTGGCCAACAGGGTATCCACCACGCGGTTGGCACCACCGGAATCCGCCAGGAGCTTCCCGAGCATGGCCCCGAGCGCAATCAGCAGCCCGACTTCCTTGAGGACACCGCCCACGCCGTCCTCGAAGTTGGTGATGACCTTGCCCAGTTCCACGCCCGAAGCCAGGCCCACGAAGGCAGACCCCAGCACCAGGGCCAGGAACGGGTGGAACTTGAGTTTGGCAATCAGCACCACGATCAAGGCAATGCCCAGAGCAGCTACTACCAGGAGCCGGGTGTCGTGCCCGGTCCATTCCTGTACTTGCGTGGCGGTTTCCAGGACGCTCACGAGGCGGTCGCTTCGCTGCCAGCGGCTGCGGGGCGGAGGCCGAGCCGTTCGATGACTTCGTCGGCTTCCTCAGCCGGGGAGGCCGAAACACACAACGAGATGTAGTTTTCGTCCTCAGTCGGTTCCTCCAGCGCGTCGAACTGGGACTCAAGGAGCGAAGGCGGCATGAAATGGCCGTGCCTTGAGGCCAGGCGGTCGGAGATCTTGTCCTTGCTCCCCTGCAGGAAGACGAACACCACACCTTCGCTGCGAAGGACATCGCGATATTTCTTCTTCAATGCCGAACAGGTAATGATCGCCGGAGTTCCGGACTCTACGTGTTCGCGAATCCAGGCCGAGATGATGCCCAGCCAAGGCCAGCGGTCCTCATCACTGAGGGCTTGTCCCGCGTGCATCTTGGCGACGTTCGCTTCGGGATGAAGGTCGTCGCCTTCGGCAAGGTCCCAGCCAAGCTTTCCGGCCAGGACTCCGGCCACGGTTGATTTACCGGAGCCGGAAACTCCCATAATTACCAGTACAGGTTGTTGCGCAGTCTTCGCCATCAAAGTCTGCCTTCCTCGAATAAATATGATTTAACCGAGATCAAGCATATGACACGGGTAACACCACGGCAATGTTAAAAGCCGGCTATGGTTCCGGACCCGTTGACCGACACCACATGGAAGCCTTCTGCACTGGTCCCGGCAGGCAGACCCGCGCGCTGTCCGTTCGTCAGCATCTGACCCCTGACAACACGCTCCATGCCCTCAATGTCCGGGTGCTGGCTCGCATGGACCCGGATGGCGTCCAGCTTGGCATCGACATGGGTCGACACATCAACAAAGTGATTCTCCCTGGCGTCCGGACTGCAGATAAACCACAGCCACGGCAGCTTGTAGGCATCCAAGCCTGCTTCGGCAAGTTCCGGATACGCAAAGGGATTCTCCACTGCAGGATAGACAGCCCGGGTGACTGCTTCGCCGGCGGCCAGATGGTCCGGGTGGCTCTTCTGGAGACGGTCCCAGTTCCGCTCCGGATGCATGGTCAGCACAATGTCCGGCCGGACTTCCCGGATCAGCTTCACCACCTGCTTGATGACGCCATGTGTCGGCTCAAGGTAGCCGTCGAGCTCGTGGAGGTAGTGGATCTCCTTGACGCCCACAAGGGCAGCGGCCCGCTGTTGCTCCCCGGTGCGGAGCTCGGTAATCCGTTCCCTGTCCACCGGATCAAAGCCGCCGGCGTCGCCGTCGGTCATGATGCAATAGCTGACCTCCACCCCGGCAGCCGTCCAGGCGGCGATGGTACCGGCGGCACCAAAATCGATGTCATCAGGATGGGCGGTAAAACAAAGCACCCGCTCGACGCGCTCCGTGGAGGCGTCGAACGGGCTCTTCGCTGACGATACGCCAGTAGACAAAGGGATCAGCCTTTCCGCTTCTTGATCTCGGCAGCGGCTTGCGGGAGAACCTTGAAGAGGTCGCCGATGATGCCGTAGTCGGCGATCTCGAATACCGGTGATTCGGCATCCTTGTTGATGGCCACGATGACCTTGGAGGTCTGCATGCCGGCTTTCTGCTGGATGGCTCCGGAGATGCCTGCAGAAATGTACAACTGGGGTGAAACGGTCACACCCGTCTGGCCCACCTGCGCGTCATGGCCGATCCAGCCCGCATCCGTGGCGGCGCGGGATGCGCCCACTGCCGCACCCAGGGCATCTGCAAGTTCTTCAACCGGACCGAAGTCGCCGTCCACGCCCCGGCCACCGGCCACGACGATGCGTGCTTCGCTGAGGTCCGGCCTGCCGCTGACAGGCTTCTCGGACCGGGAAGCGATGCGTGCAGAGTTGGCCGCGGCATCCGCCGGCAACTCAACCGTGGCAACTTCCGGGGTTCCCGCAGTTTCGGCCGGGGCGGGCTCGACATTGTTGGCTTTGATGGAAAGGACCGTCACCGGGGTGGTGGCCTTCGCGGTGGTGTTGTACGAGCCTGCAAGGACCGATTTGTGCGCTGTGCCGTCAGCCTCCACGCCTACGACGTCGGTAATGACGCCCGCGTTGAGCTTGATACCCAGCCTGCCCGCGATTTCCTTGCCCTCGGGCGAGTTGTCCAGGAGAACAGCCGTGGCTCCCGAACTCTGCACCGCAGCAGCAAGGTAAGCGGCCTTCGGGCCAACCAGATAGTTCTCGAGGTCCTGCGTCGACGGCTGGTAAACCGTACCGACGCCGTAGGCACCCAAGGTGGCGGCGACGTCGTCGTTCAGCTCACCGGTGAACGCGACGGCGGTCTCCCCCAGCGAGCGGGCGATGGTGAGGAGTTCGAGGCTGCTCTTCTTCAGAGCCGCTCCCGGGTTGTCAATGAAAACAAGTGCGTTTGCCATGGTTGCGATCCCCTTTAGAGCAGCTTCTGTGCGGCGAGGAAGTCGACCAGCTTGATGCCGGCGTCGCCGTCGTCGGTGATGATGGTGCCGGCTGTCCGCGGCGGTCGGGCCTCTGCGGCCTCAACTACGGTCCAGGAACCAGCCAGGCCCACCTGCGAGGCGTCCACACCGATGTCGGCAAGTGACAGGGAAGCAATCTTCTTCTTCTTGGCCGCGAGGATGCCCTTGAAGTTGGGGTAGCGGGGCTCATTGATTTGATCGGTCACCGAAACGACGGCCGGAAGTTGCGCTTCAACGGTTTCCGAGAAGGCACCGGCATCCCGGCGGGCAGTGACCTGGTTGCCTGCAACTTCCAGGGTGGAAGCGAAAGTGACCTGCGGGAACTGCAGCCGCTCGGCCAACTGGGACGGAATCAACGATGTCTCACCGTCGGTGGACGCCATGCCGGTCAGGACCAGGTCCACCGGGCGGCCGTCGGCTGACAGATGCCTGATGGCGGCAGCCAGTGCCAGCGAGGTGGCAGCGGCATCGGAGCCTGCCAGAGCGTCATCGCTGAGGTGGACGCCCGAATACGCGCCGATCTGCAGCGACTTCTTGACGGCGTTGACCGCGCCTGCCGGGCCCATGCTCAGCGCAATGACCTCGTTGCCGGCCTTGGGTCCGCCACGTTCTTCGGCTAGCTGCAGCGCTGCCTCGAGCGCGTACTCGTCCAGCTCGGACAAGATGCTCTCGTCACGGTCGGTTGTGTTGCCAGGTCCGGTGATGTGCCGGTCGAACTGCGCGTCCGGGACGTGCTTGACCAGAACGACAATCTTCAATGTCTCTTCCACTGTCTTCGAAGCAGCCTTCCATGCTTGTGGACGGCCAACCGCAACAGCGTGGCCGTGAATTGCCCAGCGCGTGGGCTCGTCCTAGCTAAGCATATTGCCCGCAGAAAACCACTCCCAGCGTTAAGCACTGTTTAGGATGACTCCCGATACCTCCGGCTGCCGACGCCAGCGGCGCCGCAGCCGATACCCCGGCTTACCCGACGCAGCACGACGGCGGGCGGCACCAGTGAGGTGACGCCCGCCGTCGTGCGCTTTTGCTGCCGCCTACTGCTGCGCGGCGTCGAGGGTAACTTCGACCTCTTGCGATTGGCCGCCCCGCTGGATGGTGACCTTGACCTTGGCACCTGCCGTCTGCTCGCGGACCGCTGCGGTCAACTGGTTTGGATCGCTGACGGTGTAATCGCCGAACTTGGTCACGACATCGCCAACCTTCAGGCCGGCCTTCGCCGCGGCCGAACCGCTGGTCACTGCGGCAACCTCTGCACCCACAGAGAAGCCCGAGTTGCTGCCGGTGGAGGACTTGGACCGAACCGACACGCCAAACTGGCCGTGGCTGGCCTTGCCGTTGTCGATGATCTCCTGGGCCACCCTCTTGGCATGGTTGATCGGCACGCTGAAACCTACGCCGATGTTTCCAGTGGAAGAATCGGAGGTTCCGCTGCCCGCAGATGCGATGGCGACGTTGACCCCAATGACTTCACCCTTGCTGTTCACAAGCGCACCACCGGAGTTGCCCGGGTTGATCGCAGCGTCGGTTTGAATGACGTTGATGGCGATCGAACCCTCATTGGCAGTGGCCTGGCTCTGGCCACCGTTCGGTGGCGCAAACTGGAAGCCCTCGCCGCCACCCTGGCTTTCGTCCGGCGTGCCCTCGGGAACAGCGGAGGAGGCAACGCTGATGGTGCGGTTGAGCGTGGAGACGATTCCGTCCGTCACGGTACCGGTCAGGCCCAAAGGCGAACCGATTGCGACGGCGGTGTCCCCCACGTTGATCTTGGAAGAGTCTCCGAGCGTTGCAGGAACCAGCCCGGACGCATCACTGACCTTGATCACGGCCAGGTCCGAGAGCGGATCCGTGCCAACAACGGTGGCTTTGAGGACCTTCCCGTCACTCGTCCGGACCTCAATCGCGGCATTGGCCGTGGCGCCGTCGAGCGTTACGACGTGCGTGTTGGTGAGGATGTGGCCCTGGTCATCAAGGATGATGCCGGAACCGGTTCCGCCCTCGTTGCCGCTGGTTGCCTTGATGGTGACCACGCTGGGCGAAGCCTTGGCAGCTGCAGCGGTGATGACGTTGACGTCATCCTTGTTGTTGACGATGACAGTGCTGGACTGCCCGCTCGTTGACGCTGCCGGAGCCGGCTGGTCCCAGAGCACATTGCTTCCGGCCACCACACCGCCACCGATCAAGCCCGCCGCCAGCATGCTCGCCACCAAGGTCCCCACGCCGAAAGCGGGCTTGCGCTTGGCAGGGCCATTGGTGGCCGGGGAGTGCTGCGTGCCCGGGCCGTGAGGTCCCTGGGGGCCTTGGGGTCCTTGGGGGCCGGCGCCTCCGCCGTAGAACGGCTGGTGCTGCGGGTAGCTGGGACGATGGGACGGATCCTGCTGCGGAACGCCGTAGTACTGCGGCTGCTGCGTGGTCGCGTTGGGCTGGCCGGAGGCCTGGGCGGGAGCGGTGTGCTGTCCGGGGTGCTGGGCCGTGTACTGCTGCGGCGAGTGCTGGGCCGGGGCAGCGTGCTGGCTTGCGTGGTGCGCTTGCGCGCCGGCCTGGGCGCCCTGGTAGGTTTGGGCGCTCTGGTCGGCTGCAGGCGGCTGGTAGGCCGGCAAGGGGGTGGTGGCGTGGGTGTCCCCGTGGCCATGCCCCGCAGTTTCATGATTTGCAGTTTCCTGACCGGCATTCTCCTGCCCTGAAGTCCAGGCCGGCTGCTGCTGGGTGGCTGTGGCGTCGCTGTGCCCGCCGGTTGTCTCCCGCGGCTCGGATGGCTCGCGGTTCTCCGGTGCGGTGCCCTGCGCTGGGTTCTCCGTCATGGGTCTTCCTTTCGTCCTCGTCTCCAACAACTATGTACCCAGTAACTGGAACAAAAGCGGACGTTCGCTGGGAGCTTCCTGAAAGGTCCGGCCGGGCTGCAACAGACCTGCCGAATTGTCCTCAACGGCTGAACAATCCCGACCTCTCCTATATTTCGCTGGTGGCATATTCACCCCTGTGGACGGAGCATGGGGTGCACCATAGAATCAAGAGGAATTGCCACAGCGACCTGCGGCTTTACACCATGCGTGGGGGCGCTGAGCATTCTGTGACGATTGGTACGCCTTGTTCCAGTCGCAGACGTGCTGAAGGGTTGCACATGCGGTCAATAGTTAAACGCGTACTCGCCGGAATTGGCGTGGCTGGATTGCTGGCGTTCCCGGCGACAGCTGCTTGGGCCACCGATCCGGTGACCATTCCGTCCGGGCAGAACATCGTGGACGACGCCAATGTCTTGGGAAGCCGAAAAGGTGAAGTCCAGGAAGCCATCCAAAAGACGCTCAAGGACCACAAGTACAACCTGTACGTGGTCACGGTGGACTCCTTCGAAAACCCGACGGACCCCAAACAATGGACTGAGGCCGTCGCCAAGAAAAAGCTCATGGGCAAACCGGACGCCATCCTGGCAATTTCCACGGCTGGACAGTACAACTTCGCCCTGAACTCGGGCAGCTCCATCTACTCGAAGCAGTCGGCAATTGCCCAGAACGCCGTCGTTGCCAATCTGGCAGGCGGCAAGAAGGACTACGCCCAGGCAGCCATAGACACAGCTGCCGCCATCGGCGATGCCGCAGGTGGTGGAAGCGGGACGGTGCCCAGCGGGAACGCCGGCGTCGGCGTCCTTGTCGGGGTTGGCGTTGTGGCCGCCGGAGGTGCCGGCACCTACCTGTACCTCCGGAACCGACGCAAGAAGGGCGGCACCAAAGCCGTCAGCGCCAGCTATGGACCACAGGGCGAACAGCTTGATCCGCTCGCCGGATTGAGTATTCCGGAACTGCGACAGAAGAGCGGCTCGCTGTTGATCGAGGCCGACGACGCCATCAAGTCCAGTGAGCAGGAGCTCGGCTTCGCCCAGGCGCAGTACGGTGATGCCGCAATTGGCAACTTCACCAAAGCGCTGGAAGAAGCCAAGGCCCATATGACGGAGTCGTTCAAGCTTCAGCAGCAGTTGGACGACCATATCCCGGACACCGAAGAGCAGCAGCGGAGCTGGCTCGGCGAAATCATCCGCCGGTCCGAGGCAGCGCTTTCATCGCTGCGTGACCAGAAGGCCGATTTCGACTCACTGCGCGAGCTGGAAAAGAATGCTCCCCAAGCCTTGGCCGCCGTTTCGGCAGGAGCCAAGGACGCGGATTCAAAGATCGCCAACGCGGAACAATCCCTCGCGGGCCTACGGGTCAAGTATGCCGAGTCTGCCTTGACCCAGGTTTCTGACAACATCCTGCAGGCCAAAGAGCGTCTTGCCTTCGTGCAGAACGCCGTTGCCGCAGCCCAAGAGAAGCTCACCGCAGGCGAGAACAGCATGGCGGCAGTAGCCGTTCGGGCCGCTGAGGAAAGCCTGCACCAAACCAACGTGCTGATCGATGCCATTTCCAAGACTGCCGGCAGCTTGGATGAGGCCCGGGCATCCTTGGAAGGAGCTGTTGCTGAGACCAGCCAGGACCTTGCCCAGGCACGGGCCATGATCCAATCGGGCGAACACCCCGAGCTTGCCGGCCCCGTGGCCGGCGTGGAAGCTGCCTTGGCCCAGGTGAAGACTGAGATCCAGGGTGGAAAGATCGACCCCATTGCTACTCTCAGCCGCGTGGAGTCCGCACACCAGGCGCTGGATCAGTCGCTGTCCGGTATCCGTGACCAGCAGGAACAGGCGCGCCGGGCCCAGGCATCCTTGCAACAGACCATCATGGCTGCCCAAGCGCAGATCAGCGCCACGTCCGATTACATCACTGCCCGGCGAGGTGGCGTTGGTACTGAAGCCCGGACCAGGCTGGCAGAGGCTCAGCGAAACCTGGATTACGCCCTGTCCATTTCCCGCAATGATCCCGTCACGGCGCTGACCTACGCCCAGCAGGCGCATTCGCTTGCCGCGCAGGCCGCCCAGCTTGCCCAGTCCGACGTCGATCAGTTCGGCTATGCAGACCAGGGGCAGGGCTACGGCCGCGGTGGCATGTTCGGCGGTGGCGGTGGAGGCGGCGGTGGCCTTGGCGGCGCCATCCTTGGCGGCATCCTCATCAACTCCATCCTCAATGGCGGCGGAGGCGGCTGGGGCGGCGGCAATAACGACGGCGGCGGAGGAGGAGGCTTCTTCGGTGGCGATTCCGGCGGCGGCGGAGACTGGGGTGGTGGCGGAGGCGACTTCGGCGGCGGAGACTCCGGCAGCTTCTAGCCAGACAGACTAAGTGGGGTCAATGCCCCGCATAGAAGCGGTACAACAACTGATCACTGATTTCAGTGGCACCACTGAGCAGGACGAAAGGCAACACCATGGTTAAGCAGTCCATTTTCGGTCGGATCTCACAGCTCGCCAAGGCAAACATCAACGCCTTGCTGGACCAGGCTGAGGACCCGCAGAAGATGCTGGACCAGATGGTCCGCGACTACACGAACAACATTGCCGAGGCCGAATCAGCCGTGGCCCAGACCATCGGCAATCTCCGGATGCTGCAGGCGGACTACAACGAGGACATCAAGAACGCCCAGGACTGGGGCAACAAAGCCCTCGCCGCGTCCAGGAAGGCCGACGAGTACCGCTCCGCCGGCGATTCGGTTGATGCCCAGAAGTTCGACAACCTTGCCAAGGTCGCCATTCAGCGTCAGATGACTGCGGAATCCGAGGCCAAAGCAGCTGAGCCGAGCATTGCCTCCCAGACCGAGGTTGTGGACAAGCTCAAGACCGGTCTCGACCAGATGAAGAACAAGCTCAACCAGCTCACTGCCAAGCGCAACGAGCTCGTTGCACGCTCCAAGACCGCGGCTGCACAGTCCCAGGTCCACGACGCCCTGAAGAGCATCGACATCATGGATCCCACCAGCGAGGTCGGCCGCTTCGAAGAGAAGATCCGCCGCGAAGAGGCCAAGGTCCTGGGCCAGCAGGAGCTTGCAAGCTCGAGCCTCGACGCCCAGTTCAACCAGCTCGAGGACCTCGGAGAGCAGACTGAGATCGAGGCCCGCCTCGCAGCACTGAAGTCCGGCGGTTCCAAGCCGGCCATCGGCGCGGGAGCTCCTGCAGCAACGGGCTCTACCATCGACGAAGCCGACTTCGACAAGCTCTAGACCCCCCGGCCCGCTTGGCCGTGACATATCGCTGAACAGACCAATGGGCCGGATCCTGAAAGGATCCGGCCCATTGGTCTTGGGTGCAATGGTCGAAACTACGGGGCTTGCTGCCCTGAGTGGGGCACGGCGGCGGAGTCCTGCCCCGGGCTGACGTCCGTTGCCACTTCGGCGCGGATCTCGAAACCCTTGGGATGGAAGTACGTCACCGTGCATTCCAGAACCTCCCCGTGAGCGCCCAGGGTCGTCCGCTCCAGCCGTGGCACCATCGCGAAGCCACGGACGTTGAGGGCGTCTGCAAGGTGCTCCGGGGGCTCGTGCATGGTCACGGTGATTTCAGCGCGCTGGAGCGGCTTCAGCGTCCTATCCTGGATGACCTGGTAGATGGAGTTCCTCTCTGCATCGGCGAGGCTGATGTGCCGTCCTATATGCGAGGGGATAAAGATCTCCGCAATGGCATAAGGCCAACCGGCACTTGAATATGATCGGCGGATCACCAGGACAAGATTGTCATCGGAGACCAGCTTTGCCGGCACGGTCCTGTCTTTTTCCATCCATTTGTATTCGATCAGCCCTTTGACAGTCTTCATCCCTGCCGCGGTGAACGTTTCCATGAAGGGCGCCAACCGGTTCAGCATTTTGACCGGCCGCTGTGCCATCACGAATGTTCCCTTGCCCTGCCTGCGGACCAGCAACCCTTTAACGACGAGCGTTTCGATTGCCTTGCGGACTGTAGTCCGGCTGATGCCGTACTCGTCCATCAGCGACTCTTCCGTGGGTATCCGCGATCCCGGTTCCAGACGGCTGACCTGATCCGTCAGAACGTCGGCCACCTGCTGGTAGACGGCCACAGGGCTGTCCCGTTCCAGGACTTCCCTAGTGGGACCGGACCTGACGTCTTCATTGACCATGGGGCCGTCCCCTCCAATTTCCTGCCTCAGCGAATCCGGACTTGATGCTAGCACCCGTTACCCCGAAGGCCGCTTAAACAAAAGATCCGGATCAGTGAAAACTGATCCGGATCTTTTCTCCAGTTGCGGGGACAGGATTTGAACCTGTGACCTCTGGGTTATGAGCCCAGCGAGCTACCGAACTGCTCCACCCCGCGTCGCAAGAACAACACTACCGCACCTCCGCGGCCCTTCCGACCAAATAGCACCAAAGGTGCCCTAGATCACTCACCGTTCCCCTACCGCCAACCTGCAAGAGGGCGCAGCATCACCGTGATCCTGCCAAAGGGTCGCGCCCAAACTCCGGGGGGGACATGAGAGACGGTCAGACTCAAACCCGGGGGACATGAAAGAGCGTCCCAACAAACCCAGGGGGACATGAGAGACGGTCAGGCCCAAACCCAGGGGGACATGAAAGAGGGTCCCGCCTAACCCCGGGAGACATGAAAGAGCGTCCCAACAAACCCAGGGGGACATGAGAGACGGTCAGGCCCAAACCCAGGGGGACATGAAAGAGGGTCCCGCCTAACCCCGGGAGACATGAAAGAGCGTCCCAACAAACCCAGGGGGACGTGCGAGGGCCGCGTCTTCCAAGGAGGGTTTGAGGGAAAACAAAAGGTCCGGATCAGTAATTACTGATCCGGACCTTTTCTCCAGTTGCGGGGACAGGATTTGAACCTGTGACCTCTGGGTTATGAGCCCAGCGAGCTACCGAACTGCTCCACCCCGCGTCGCAAGAACAACATTACCGGCAGGTGAAGGGGAGACCAAATCCTGACTGCGTGATGTGCGTCTCCCCCGCCAAAAAGGGCCGGTGTCCGCCCCCTTTGCAGGGAACGGGCACCGGCCCTTATCAGTCGCTGTTCAGCCACGCAGCCGCGTGGCTGCCCTGCCTAGCTGCTCGGAGAAGGTGACGGTGTGGCGCTGGGGCTGGCACCGGGGGTCGCCGTCGGGGCAGTTGTGGCGCCAAGACGCGTTTCCGCATCCAACGCCTTCTTCAAGGCCTCGGACAGCTTGGCCTGCTGGGCGCCATAAGTTGCAAAGTCGCCCTTGGCCAAGGCGGCCTGGCCGTCCGTAATCGCCTTGTTCGCCTCGTCCAGGGCTGCCTTGAGGTCAGCCTTGGCATCGGTCGGGCCAGTAGGCGGCGCAGTGGTTCCCGGAGGCGCGGTAGGCGTCTGGCCATTGTTGTCGGCATCTCCGGCTGTGGCGCCGGAATTGCCACCGAACAGTTGGTCCAGTGCCTCGTCCAAGGTGGGCGCAAAGCCGATCTTGTCACCGAAGGCCACCAAAACACGCTGCAGCGTCGGGTAGGACGTTTCACCCGTGGACTTCAGGTAGACCGGCTGCACGTACAACAGGCCACCACCTACGGGCAGCGTCAACAGGTTGCCGTTCAGCACATCCGAAGCACCCTGCCGGAGGAGGTTCAACGCCTGGGAGACGGTGGGATCGGAGTTGAATTTATTCTGTGCCTGTCCCGGTCCCGGGACCTGGGTGTCCGTGGGGAGTTCAAGCAGCCGAAGCTTGCCGTAGCTCTCCCCCTTGACGCCCTTCTCGTTTCCAGCGTCGGAGTCGGCAGCCAGGAATCCGTACAGGATGTTCCGGGCACTGCCATTGACGGTCTGCGGAATGAACGAGGAGGTCAGTTGGAAGGCCGGCTTCTCCTGGTCGGGCATCTGCAGGGACATGTAGAACGGCGGCTGCTTGACGGCTTCCGAAACGGTGGGATCGTTCGGAACGCTCCAAGCATCGTTGTTCTGGTAGAAGCTGTCCGGGTCTGTCACGTGGTAACGGCCGAGAAGTTCGCGCTGGACTTTGAAGAGGTCCTCCGGGTAGCGAACGTGGCTCATGAGATCGCCGGACATTTCCGAGTATGGCTTGATGACGGTCGGGAAGACCTTCTGCCACGCTTTCAGGATGGGGTCCTGATCGTCCCACGCGTACAGGTTGACCGAACCGTCGTAAGCATCCACGGTGGCCTTGACCGAGTTGCGGATGTAGTTGACCGAGCTGTTCGGCAAGGCCACGGTGCGGCCTGCGTTCGTCTGGGAGTCGGCCGTGGCGTTCTGCAACTGCTGCGGCTGGGAGTACGGGAAGTACTGGCTGGTGGTGTAGCCGTCGACAATCCACTTCACGCGTCCATCAACAACGGCCGGGTAGGCGTTGCCGTCAACAGTCAGGTACGGAGCCAGCTTCTCGACGCGTTCGCGCGGATTGCGTTCGTAAAGGATCTGGGACTCGGCGTTGACACCATCGGAAAGCAGCAGATCCGAGGACTGGAACTTGATGGAGTACAGGATCCGGTTGAGCCAGTTGCCTACGTTGGGTCCACCGTTGCCGCTGAAGGTGTACTGGGTCTCTCCCCCACCTTCCCTGCCTGCGGGTCGGTCCTGTTCACGGTTCGGAGCACCGTCAGGTGCACCCACAATGGAGTACTCAGGAGAGTTTTCGCCGAAGTAGATGCGGGGCTCGTACGTGGTGTCGTTGCCAAGCACGCCGTTGGACGGGATGCCGGACTGCAGGAACTCGGGTTTTCCGTCAGCAGTGAACTTGTTGCCCTTGGCAGCAACCACACCGTAGCCGTGAGTGTAGACAATGTGCCTGTTGACCCACGTCTGCTGGTTGGCGCTCAATCCGTCCGGGTTCAGCTCGCGAACAGCGATCACGGTGTCCTGGACCTTGCCGTCAACCATGTAGCGGTCCACGTTAAGGGTCTGCGGGAACTGGTAGTACGGGCGGTACTGTTCCAGCTGGGCGAACGCTGAGGAAATGAGGTTCGGGTCCAAAAGCCGGATGTTGGCCGTGGTTTGCGCATCTGCCGCCAGTGCGCCGGTGGTGGCGGTAGTGGTTGCGTTATAGGCCGAGACATCAATCTGGTCCAGGCCATAGGCGGCCCGGGTCATCTTGATGTTTCGGTCAATAAATTCCTTTTCCAGCGTGTTCTCGGAAGGACGGACCTGGAACTGCTGGATGACCCACGGGTACACCCCGCCGGCCAGAATGGCAGTGATGACCAACATCGCAGTACCGATCACCGGGAGGCGCCAGCGTCCGATGACTGCGGCAATGATGAACAGGATGGCTACCAGCCCGGCGGCAACCGCCAGGATGGCTTTGGTGGGAACCACAGCATTGACATCTGTATAGAGGGCACCCGCCCAGCGACCGGAGTTGCTCTGGACAGTGGTGTACCGATCGAGCCAGAAGTTGACGCCCAGCAGGACCAGGAAAAGCGCACCGGTCACGGCGATGTGGATCTGGGCGGCGCGGCTGGTGAATATACCGCGCTCCATCAGGCGGATGCTGCCGTAAAGGTAGTGGGTCAGGATTCCGGCAATGCCGGCGACAACGGCAATGCTGATCAGGAATCCGGTGACGAAGCCCAGGAAAGGAAGGGACATCAGGTAGAAGCTGATATCCAGGTTGAACAGCGGATCCGTCTGGCCGAATGGCTCCTGGTTGAAGAACAGCAAGGCCTTCTGCCATTGGCTGGCCGCCGCGCTGCCCGCGAACAGGCCGAACAGGATGGGAAGGCCAATCATGACAACCCGGCGTACAGGCTCAAGCTGGGCCTGGTAGCGGTTGAGGTTGTCCCGCGATTCCGCATCCGGAGCGTAGACGGGGCGGGAGCGGTAGGCGATCCTGATGGCAAAGAAAACAGCGGCGAACATCATGGCGAAGCCGATCAGGAACGTGATGATCCTGGCCAGGTTTTCGCGTATGTACACTTCGAAGAAACCAAGCTGCTGGTACCAGAGGACGTCGGTCCACACATTGGCGAAGAAAATGAACCCGACGACGGCCACTGCCACGACAATGAGCGTCGGAGTCAGGGCACCTCGTCTCAGCGGTGATCTTCCGGGCGGGTTGGAGCTGGCGGGACGGGACAAACTCTGTACCTCATTGGTGTCAGTGAACAGTCGGTATGCGAGTGGTTGACATTCTCTGCCGCTGGGATATGGCGGAGGCCGTCATATATGCCACGAGTGGCGGTGGAGCTAAGTTCCACCGCCAGTCTAGTTGTTTGTGCAGGTGGGAAGGCCCGCCGTGTCTTCTCCCGACCCAAGCCGCTCCACAGCGGAGTTGGCATCGGCCAATGTTTCGACTTTGACTACCTGTAATCCATCGGGAACATGGCCAACGACATCGGAGCAATTGGCGGCCGGAGCCAGGAACATCGTGGCCCCTTGCTGCCGGGCGCCAATCATCTTCTGGGCTATGCCGCCGATGGGACCCACGGCACCATCTGCTGTGATCGTTCCAGTGCCGGCTACGTGTTTTCCGCCCGTAAGGTCGCCCGGCGTGAGGTTGTCGATGATACCCAGGGCAAACATCATGCCCGCGCTGGGGCCGCCCACGTTCTCAAGGGAGATGCTGACGTCGAAGGGGAACGTGAAGTCACTGGCGAGCAGCACACCCAGTACATAGCGGTCGGCCGAATTCCTGGTGGGAGTGATGGTCTCCGTTACGGCAGCGCCTTTCCGTTCCACCACAACAACCGCCGGGGCCCCTGCACCGGCGGCCAGTTCAGCTTGGATCACGCTCATCGAGGTGATGGCCTTGCCGTTGATGGACTTCAGGAGGTCGCCCTCCTGGATCTTGCCGGCAGCAGGGGACGCTTCCGAGAGGCCCGCGACGTTTAGTCGTTGCTCGAACGGGATGTCCAACTCACGCAAGGCGGCAGCAAAGGCATTCTCCTGGGAAGTCTCCATGGCAATCTCCCCCTCCTGCACCGTCTGTTCTGCGGTGGTGCCCTTGGGATAGATCAGTTCCTCCGGATATATGGCCTTGGAACTGTCCATCCATGCACGGAAGACGTCAAAGATGGTTGCGGGAGTCTTGGGACCGCCGGTCAAGACCACCGTGGTGAGATCCAGGTTGCCGTTTGCCGGAAAGGATTCCCGTCCGGAAATGGTGATGACTGGCTTATCGCCGTCCTTACCCAAGGTATTGAAGGTAGGTCCGGCCGATTCGATCACATAGGGAACGGGAAGCGCCGCAGCGCCAATGCCGAGTCCCAACGCCAAAAGACCCGAGATCACCATGATCATGTACCTGTTGTCCCGCGCTGGTGCCGGAGGCACTGGGGAGGGACCGGCGTCGGACGTTTGACGCGGGTCCAATGAGCCCTCGGGGCTGGGCGAAGTAAGCATTGAGGCCTCTCTATGCCGGCATTGCGTGACCGGTTCCACGGCTGTTGCCACCGAATACGGCAGCGGCACATACCAAACATCAACAGTACGCGGTCCGGCGTTCGCGGGCTGCTTTGCCTAGAGCGAACTACGCCGCATGCAGGCAGACAGCGTTCCGGCCGCGGGGTACGGTGAAAGAGATCACCAGCCAGTTCGACGATCGGCGGCACCATGACATCCAACCCCAACAATCCGTCCAACGACGACGACACTCCCAAGGACCCGCTGGCAGAAATGCTGCAGAACCTGATGGGTGGCCAGGGCATGGGCAACATCGATCCCGCCGAGCTGGCCAAGGCCGCCGGCTTGCCCAACGATCCCCAACTGCTCCAGCAGATGTTCGCCCAGGTCCAGGCCATGATGAGCTCCACCTCGGACGGGCCCGTGAATTGGCAGCTGGCCCACGAGAATGCGCGCCGGGTTGCAGCGGCCGGTAACGATCCTTCGGTGAGCGCTGTCCAGGCCCGGGAGATCGACGAAGCCCTCAGGCTTGCCGAACTTTGGTTGGACCCCGTGACAGATCTTTCCGCCACCGGACTGATCGGCCGTGCCTGGTCCCGTGCGGAATGGGTGGAAGCGACCCTGGGCACCTGGAAACGCCTGACCGAACCCGTTGCCAACAGCGTCGCCAATGCCCTGTCCAACGCGCTCACGCAGCAGATGCCCGAGGAAATGAAATCCATGATGGGCGGCGCCTCGTCCATGCTGCAGAACATGGGCGGTGCGATCTTCGGAATGCAGCTGGGACAGGCCATCGGGGCGCTTTCTGCCGAGGTTGTCAGCTCCACCGATATCGGCGTTCCTTTGGCCGACCTGGAAATGGCGTTGTTGCCGGCCAACGTCGCCAAGTTCGGGGAAGGCCTAAGCCTCCCTGAGAACGATGTACGCCTGTTCCTTGCCGTCCGTGAAGCAGCGCACGCAAGGTTGTTCGTCCAGGTGCCATGGTTGCGTGGCCACCTGCTGGGTGCGATTGAGGCCTATGCCCGCGGCATCCACATCGACATGTCCCGTATCGAAGACCTGGCGCGGGACCTTGATCCCAGCAACCCTGAGGGAATCCAGGAGGCGCTTTCGCAAGGCGTCTTCACCCCCGAGCGCACGCCGGTTCAAACTGCTGCCTTGGAGAAGCTCGAAACCGCCCTCGCACTTGTTGAAGGCTGGGTGGACGAACTCACTGCAGAGGCCACGGACAAAGTCCTTCCCTCTGCCACCGCGCTTCGGGAAACCGTTCGTCGTCGTCGTGCCACCGGCGGCCCGGCCGAGCATGCGTTCTCCTCCCTTGTTGGCTTGGAATTGCGTCCCCGCAGGCTCAGGGAAGCCGCCACTCTGTGGGCAACGCTCAAGGAAGAACGCGGCATCGCGGGTCGCGACGCCATCTGGCATCACCCGGATTTGCTGCCCACCGGCGAAGACCTGGACGACCCCAAGGGCTTCTCCGAGCGCCGCCGGCTGGCCGAAGCCAGCGACAGTGAAGTGGACGATGCCCTGCAAAAGTTGCTCAGCGGCGGCTATGACAGCACCGACCCACAGGACTCCGAGGCAGAAGGTTCGGCCGCGGATGAGGTGCCGGACAGCGAAGCTGAACCCGAAGACACCGACACCGAGGGTCCGGCCAAGTAAGCAAGCACGGAAGCCGCAGACCACGCAGCAACGGCCGCCATGTCCATGGCGGCCGTTGCTGCTTTAAACCCCGGTCTCCGTCGCTGGGGTTGAGTCCGGCTGGAGGCCCCTTGACGTGACAAAAGCAACGCCCTCAAGGAACGCCTTGGCACGCTGCGCCTCGGGATACGCGTCCACCAGCCGCCAAAAGTCTGCGTTGTGCCCCGCCACCAGCAAATGCGCAAGCTCATGCACCATGACGTAGTCGATGACCCACTGCGGCATGGGCTGCAGCTTGTTCGATAGCCTGATGGTGCCGTCCGCCGGGGTGGCAGAACCCCAGCGCGAATTCTGGTTGCTGACCCACCGCACGGATGTAGGGACGGCACGCCCGCCCAGATAAGTCCGCGAAAGGTGCGCCGCATGCTCAGCAAGGGCTTCGTCGGTAGCTGGACGCTGCCGGCCCTTGCCCGGCCGCTGCTCACCTTGCTTCTTCAGCTTGGCCAGCATGCGGTGGACCCACTCCCGTTCCTGGGACTTGGTGAAGCTGGCCGGGATGGCCACTACTGCTTTCCCGTCTTCCCAAAAGGCAGCAACAGTCCTGCGCCTCCTGCTCGAGCGGCGCACTACTACGGGAGCGCCGTCCTCGGTGACCAAGGGAACATCAGGCTCCGCAGCCGACCGGCGAGCCATCAGAGTTCCGAGCTTTCGGTCAGGACCGCCAATACAGCCTCGCCATAGCGCTCAAGTTTGGATGGCCCAATGCCCGCCAAACGGGCCAGCTCCTCCAGCGAGGAAGGCTTCGCCTCAGCGATTGCCGTGAGCGTCGCATCGGTGAAAACGACATAGGCGGGGACGTCGGCGGACTTCGCTTCGTCCTTTCGCCACTGCCTTAGCGCATCAAATGTCTGTTCCTCATATGTCGGCGGGCACTGGTTGCATCGTCCCACCTTGCGCTCGGCCCCGCTGGCGAGCATGCTTCCACATACCCTGCACGACGCCGGTGCGGCGGCTTTTCGGCGCACGGGACCTGTCTTGCTGCGGGCGTTTGCCGAGGCCACTGAGTTGGGTCGGAGTCCGTCAAGGAAGCGGGATGGCTTGCGATTGGCTCGGCCACCCGGAGTTCGGGCAGTGGACCAGGACAAATTGAGGTGCTCACGCGCCCTGGTGATCCCGACATAAAGCAGCCGCCGTTCCTCGTCAACGTCTTCCGGTGTGTCTGCGAAGGAAATGGGCATAAGTCCTTCGCTGAGGCCCACCAGGAACACGGCGTCCCATTCGAGCCCCTTGGCCGCGTGAAGGGATGCAAGTGTTACGCCTTGGACGGTGGGGGCGTGCTGTGCGACCGAGCGTTCCTGAAGCTCGTTGACGAACTCGGCCAGGGTGAAGGCCTCGCCGCGGCTGACGGCCAGTTCATCTGCCAAGGCAACCAACGCTGCCAAGGATTCCCAACGTTCGCGCAGGGCTCCCCCGTTGTGCGGTGCTGCGTCCGTGTAGCCAAGCGATGCAACAATGTCGCGAACGATCTGTCCCAGTGGCTCCTGGGGTCCTTCGGCGACGGCCCGGGTTGCGGCACGCAGTTGAAGGATGGCGTCCCGGACTTCCTTGCGGGCGAAGAACCGCTCGCCTCCGCGAAGCTGATATCCAATGCCGGCTGAAGCCAGTGCTTGTTCGTAGGCTTCGGACTGGCCGTTGGTGCGGAACAGGATTGCGATCTCGCTGGCTTTGACCCCGGTATCGAGCAGTTCTTGGATCCGGCCTGCCACCACCGCCGCCTCGGCTTCGTCATCCGGGCATTCCATGAAGCGCGGTTCTGGACCGGTTGGTCTTTGGGCGACGAGTTTGAGCGGAGGTGCCCAGGCAGCATCTGCCACGGGTCCACCGCTTCGCCGGGACCCAAGAAGGTCATTGGCCAACTTCACAACTTGCGGGGTGGACCGGTAATCGCGGATCAACTTAACTACGGTGGCATCCGGGAACTGTGCCTTGAATCCCAAGAGATGCTTGGGTGAGGCTCCCGTAAAGGAGTAGATCGTCTGGCTGGCATCGCCGACCACGCACAACTCGTTGCGCCCGCCGAGCCACAGGTCCAGGAGCCGCTGCTGCAGCGGCGAGACATCCTGGTATTCGTCCACCACGAAGTGTCGGTACTGCTCGCGGACGGTGGCGGCGACTTTCGGATCTTCCTGGAGAATTCCCACCGTAATCAGCAGGACGTCTTCGAAGTCGATGACGTTCCTGTCGGTCTTGATATCCTCGTACGCCTGGAAAACCCTTGAGACCGCAGTCAGGTCAAACCCGCCTGGTGTTCCACGGTCCTGCGCGTTCTCAAGATAATTGGCGGGCGTCAGCATGGAGACTTTGGCCCACTCAATTTCAGCGGCCAAATCCCGGATGGTTGCGCGGTCAGTGCTGAGCCGGAGCCTGCGCGAAGCCTCGGCGATCATGTTGGCCTTGTGGTCCAGCAGATTCGGCAAAGTGCCGCCAATGGCCTGTGGCCAAAAGAACTGCAATTGCCTGAGGGCGGCAGCGTGAAAAGTCCGGGCTTGGACATTCGCCACGCCGAGGTCCCGAAGCCTGCTGCGCATTTCCGCTGCTGCCCTCGCCGTAAACGTCACGGCCAGCAAGCGCTGGGGGCTGTAGACGCCGGAGTGGACTCCGTAAGCTATGCGGTGGGTGATGGCACGTGTCTTTCCCGTGCCCGCCCCCGCGAGAACACACAGGGGACCCGTCAAGGTACTTGCTACTTCACGCTGTTCTTCATCCAAGCCGCCGAGGATGCGTTCCTCAAGTGAACCACCGGCGTCGAAAATGTCTTCTGTCACGGCTGGAGGTCTTCGATGACGCCGCCGTACCAATGTTCAATCAAGGAACGGGCAATGGACAGGCGCGTGGAGATGGTGATCTCACCGCTGGAGACAGCTGCCTGCAACTCTTCACGGCTGAACCAGCGTGCCCTCGTGACTTCAACTCCGTCCGGCCGGGCAACGGAGTCTTCAGTGGTGGCGGTGAAGCCCAGCATCAGCGACGCGGGAAATGGCCATGATTGAGAACCGAGGTACTGGCATGCCGACACGCGAACGCCCACTTCTTCGGCAATCTCCCGGACAACCGCCTGTTCCAGCGACTCGCCGGGCTCCACGAAACCTGCGAGCGTGGAATAGTTCCTGGCGTCCGTGGGACCACCACCGCCCAGGAGCAACCGGCCGTCAGGGCCAACTACTGTCACGATGATGGCGGGATCCGTCCGAGGGTAATGCTCTGAATTGTCCTTGGGGCAACGGCGCACCCATCCACCTGCCTCAATGTCAGTGGGATGTCCACACTTGGGGCAGTGCGTGTGTGTGGCGTGCCAGTTGGAGATTGCACTGGCCTCGATGAACAGCGCAGTATCACTGGCGTCCAAACTCGCGGCGACATCCCGGAAACCTGCCCATCGGGCATCGGCCGGCACTGTGGCATTGCCTGGCGCGGGCGGTTCATCCGAGGTAAACAGCAGGACGGCCGTGCCTTCAGGCAAAGACGACGATTCCAAAGTGGTTCCCAGGTAAACAGCGGTAGTGGCGCCGTAATCCGCTCCGCTCAGGGCATTCCACAGCGACGTGGCGTCCCCGAACCAGAGTCCGTCACCGGTCACCAGAGCCTGGCGCTGGGAAATAACCATGGCCTTGGCAGTACCGGAAGCGATGAGGTCATCCACCATGCCCGGCTTCATCCGCACCCCGGAGCCACGATCCACCATGGCAGGGCGGACTGGAAGAACAGTGTCCATCAGGTGGTTTGCCAGCGCCGGTGACTCCGAATAGCTCATGTATCTACCGTACTGACTCGTACCGACAAAAAACATTTGGGAGGGTCCCCCTTGTGGACGCACCCGGTTCCGGCATCAATCGTGCACAGAAATGTCCTGTTTTATGGCGGATCTGAAGACTCGCCGCACTGCATCATGACCACAGGCCACACTCAATCTACCGTTGGGAAGGTGAGAAGAACACCGCTCGAACTGGCCGCTGTAGCAACCGCGGCGGTGCCTGGCCTGGCGCCGACGGCTACAGCCTTTTCCCCCGACGATGACGCCGACTTTGACTCGGCGTTGCTGCTCGATGCCGATGGGAAACGTTGGCGCGTCCGTTCGCCGCGCCATCCTGAGGCCAGCACCCGGTTGGAAACCGAGTTCATGGTGCTGCGCGCTTTCGCTCCTGCCATTCGTGCCGAGCTGCCCTTCCATGTGCCGACCGTGGCCGGCACCGTGCGCCAAGGCGCCTTGACCACCTTTGTCTACACCCACCTCCAGGGCGCTGTGCTCTCCATCGAAGAGCTCTCGGCCGGCAGTCCTGCCCTTGCCCGTGAGATTGGTGCGGCTCTGGCCGCCATCCACGATCTCCCGTTGACCTTGGTGACCAACGCCGACCTGCCAAGCTACTCTGCCAACGAATTCCGGCAGCGCAAGCTCAACGAACTGGACCAGGCTGCTACCACCGGCAAGATTCCGGCCACCTTGCTCCGGCGATGGGAACACGCCCTTGAAGATGTGGCGTTGTGGCGGTTCAACACCTCAGTGGTCCATGGCGACCTCCACGAAGACAACCTCATGGTGCAGGACGATTCCGTCACGGCCCTGACAGGGTGGACCGACCTCCGTATTGGTGATCCAGCGGACGACTTTGCATGGTTGGTGGCTTCCAACGAAGCCTCATTCGTGGACGCCGTACTGAACCACTACACCCAGGCAAGGCGTGAGAAACCGGACATGCACCTGCTCCGCAGGGCAGCGCTGTTGGCCGAGTTCGCCCTGGCCCAGTATTTGGTCAAGGCAATGGCCGCCGGGCACCAGAGCATGACGGCGGAGGCGGAGTCAATGCTTCAGACGCTCTCGGATGACATTGATGAACAAGCGCGGCGTGACGAAGAAGCGGCAAGGGCCGCAGAGGATGAGGCGGCTGAAGCACAGGCTGCCGGCGCTCCGGCTGGTGCGATCCCTGCGGTCAGTGTTGCGGTGATTCCCGACGCCGGATCGCCGGTTACGGTGGCAGCTATACCACCTGCCGCGGAGCCGGGGACGGCGGCCGCCAGCGCATCGGCGCCCGTGGACGCCAGCAAGCCGGCACCGGCAGCGCCTGGGCCGACCGACGGCACCGAAACAGCGGACGACGCCGCGCAAGCGGGTGGGCTGCCCCCGACCGAAGGCCGCGTCTCATCGGGAACCAACGACCCGGATGACACGTCCACCGCCGCAATCAGCGTGGTGAACGTAACTCCGCTCCATACGGCCGATCGCTCCTAGAACACATCGGTCCTGAAACGCATCGGTCCTTGCCACTCCCACCGTTGATCTACCGACCCAGGCTGCCTGACTCCAACGCCGTGGCCACGATCTGTTCCAAGTCTTCGGCTGTGCCCAAATCGTGGGGCCGGACCACTGAGTCATCGGCTACGTAGTAGAACGCGGCGCTGACTTCCTCGAGGGGCACACCCTTCAGGCGCGCCCAAGCCAACCGGTAAACGGCCAGCTGCACGGCACGGGTCGCCAATTGCCGACCCGCAGGGCGTCGTCCGGTTTTCCAGTCGATCAGTTGCCAGCGGCCATCGGCGTCGCGGAATACGGCATCAATACGTCCTCGGACCACGACGTCGCCGATCCGCGTTTCCACTGGCACCTCGACGAAGGCGGGCGCGCGCTGGGCCCACTCGGACTTTTTAAATGCCGCCACCATGTCGTCCAAACCGTAGGCCTCGTCGATGTGGGAATCCGAGCCCGGGGCCTCGTCCAGGTCCAGCATGCCGGTAGTCCCGAAATACTCCTCAACCCACGCGTGGAAGGCCGTGCCTTTGCGGGCCGAAATGCCCGGTTCACGCGGCACCGGCCGGCGGAGCTGGGAAAGCACCGCACCCGGATCGGCGCCAAGGTCAACGAACAGTGATGCAGAGATATGGCTGGGAAGGTGGACGTCCTGTGTGGTCCGGCCCCGCTGTTGGCGGTCCAGGAGGAGTTCTGCCTCTTCAGACCATTTCGCCGCAGGGCCCGTGAGCCCAGGGACCTGGGCCTCACAAGAGGCATCGGCGAGATAGGCACGGACATTTGCTGCGGCCTGGTCCATGACGACCCGGCGCCCGGGAACCAACCTGAGGCGTGCGCCCGTCCGGGGGTCGACAGGACCTTCAAGGGGATCGTAAGGGAACCCTGCAACTTCAAGCGCGGCTGTCAGGGGGCTTTCCTCCGGGAGTGCTTCCTCGGCCACGGACCCAGGATGGACCACCGCTGACCCTGTTTGAACTGCAGAGGTTCCCCGGCCGCCGTCTGCGGCGACTCCAGCAGCTCCCGCGAGAGGCGCCAAGTCTGCAAGGAATGCGGACATCCCGGCCATTCCGGAACGCGAACCGTTCCAGGCAGCGCTGGATGCGCATAGGACGAATTTTGCCCGGGTATAGGCGACGTAGGCGAGCCGCCGTTCCTCGGCCTCACCGTGGTGCTGTACCTCGGACTTGAAATCTTTTTCCGCATCCAGCCACCCCTTCTGGTCAGGCTGGTCCAAGTCCCACTGCGGGAGGTCTGCACGGTCACCCCGCAAGGGCCATGGCAGGGCCGCAGCTCCACTGCTCCACCGTGAATCCCTGGTACTGGGGAACGATCCTGCGTTGAGGCCCGGAACGAAAACAACGTCCCACTCCAGCCCTTTCGAGGCATGGACGGTAAGCAGCTGCACGGCTTCCCGGTTGGTCTCCACGGGGGCGAGGTCCAATCCACCTTCTTCGGATGCCGCTGCCTCCAGCCATGACAGGAAAGCCAAGAGATCGACACGCTGGGATGTCTGCAGGAATCCCGCTGCGGCATCCTGGAATGCATCAAGGTTCCGCCGGGCCTGGTGGATAGTGGTTCCAGGCTTTGCAGCTACTTCGATATCCAGGAGCATGGCACGCTCAACCTCACCAAGGAGCGTAGTGAGGTCATCCCCGATGTATGTGCGCAGGGATCGCAGCTCCGAGGCCAGGAAGTCCAGCCGTTCCAGGGCGGTACTGCTGAGGGTACGGCCGTTCCTGGAGGTCCATCCGGGCTTTGGCAGGTAGTCAAGGGCCTCCACAAGGCTTGAGGCATCGGTGATATCGCTTTCAACCACCACCGATGCTGGTTCCTCGTTTTCATCCATGGGTTCAGAAGCCGTGCCAGGATTTGACCGGCGGCGGGCCAGGAAACGTGACCAGTCGTTAAAGGCCATCAAATCCGCCGGGCCAATGCGCCAGCGGGCCCCGGCCAGCAACCTCATCAAGGCATCGGACCGCCCGGGATCGGCCAGCACACGCAGGGTGGCCACAAGATCCACGATTTCCGGTGTGTCCAACAATCCGCCGAGACCGACGATCTCGTACGGAATTCCCTGCAGCTCGAATTCCCGGCGCAAGCACTCCATCTGTGCACGGCGGCGGCACAGGACGGCCATGGTCGGCTTGATGGGCGTGCCATCCTTCTCTTCCTCAAAGACGGTCCGTTGATAGCGGCGGACATCGCGGGCTATGGCCGCGGCTTCGTCCTCGTCGGTGCTGAATCGTCCAATCACCACACTTCCGTCGACTGCCGCCGGGCTCGGAACCAGCGGTGGGACGGAGACATCTCCCGCTGCATCCCGATCCCCCGCAGGGCCGTCCGTTGCAGCTGCCTTGTTCAAAGGTGCGGCGATGGTGTTGGCTGCCGCAAGGATGTTCCTTCCGTTCCGCCAGGCGGTGGTCAGGTACGAGGTTGGAGCCACTGAAAAGGTCTCGGCGCCATCCCCTGTACCCACGTGTTTGACGGGAAACTCCTGCACGAAGTGGAAAAGCTGTCCGGCTGAAGCCCCACGGAACCCATAAATGGACTGGTTGGGATCACCCACTGCAGTGACGGCGTGGCCCTGGCTGAAAAGACGCGAAAAAAGCACCAACTGGGCGTGGGAGGTGTCCTGGAATTCGTCCAGGAGAACCACTTTGTACCGGGCTCTCTCGGTGGTTGCTGCGAGAGGGATGTCGCTGGCGATCCGGGCAGCCAGGGCAACCAGGTCTCCGAAGTCAAGGACACCGCGTTGCCGCTTGGCTTCCTGGTAGCGCACCACCATGTCTGCCACACTGGCGCGGGTCCGGAGCATGGCGGAGAGTGAGGCAGCAGCCGTGGTGGGATTCTTGCTTGCTCCCGCCAGATAAGGAAGCTGTTCGAAGGTGGCCACGCGCTCCAGCACCCAGTTGCGCACTGTGCCGGGATCCTGAAGGTGTTCGGCGCACTCCCCCGCCAGTTGGATGACAGCGTTGACCAAGGTTGACTTGGCGGCGGTGAAATGCTCGAACTCTCCGTCGTAGGCTTCCACTACTTCGCTGGCCAGCTGCCAGGATTGGGCTCCGCCAAGCAGGACGACGTCCCGCTCGATGCCCAGCCGGAGTCCATAATCGGACACTATTCCGCTGGCGTAGGAATGGTAGGTGGAGACCTTGGGTTCGAGGTCGTCAGCCCCCAGCAGCCCCTCCGGGAATCCGATGCTGCCGTCATCTTCTGCTGCGATGCGCTGGAGGGTGGCCAGCTTGCTCCGGATCCGGCTGGCCAGTTCGCCGGCAGCCTTCCGTGTGAAAGTCACACCAAGCACTTCCTCCGGGCGGACCCACCCATTGGCGACCAGCCACACCACCCTGTCCGCCATGGTTGCGGTCTTGCCGGAGCCGGCTCCGGCGATCACCAACCGTGGGGACAGCGGAGAGGCGATGATGTCCGACTGTTCGGCAGTGGGATGGTTTTTCTCGCCAAGGATGTCAGCCAGTTCAGAGGGAGTGAACCGGGGCTCAGGAACAAACGCGCCGCCAATAGTGCCGGGTTGTGTAGCGGCAACTCCGTCCAGGACTTCGGTTGTCATTCGGTGACCTGCTTTCCTCTGGCGCACAACGGGCAAACATCCGGAAGGCGGCATCCATGGCCACCATGCCCGCTCTTGCCAGGATCATGACGTGCTTCGAAGGAGGCCCCTGCCATCAAGGCAGCAGCCTCGTTGACCAGTTCCTCCGCCCAGTTCGCTGAAGGATCCAAGGGGTCCTGTTGCTGAACTGCCGGCGTCTTTGTTTTTGTTCCCAGGTGGGCCAGCACCGCGCCGCCCGGGGCAAAGCCTTCATGTTCGGTGTTGGATCCGGAGTCGGTGGCTTCCTCTGAGGTTCCTGCGTCCTTGAAGGCTCCTCTTAGCACCGCTGCCTGATATGCACCCAATTGCGGGTGCCTGGCAACTTCTGCCTTGCCTGGTTGCCGCTTGCCGGTTTTGAGGTCCACCACAACAAGCCGGCCTTGGTCATCAACCTCCAGGCGGTCCACCTGACCCCGAAGCACAGCATGCCGGGTAAAGTCCGCTTCAGGATCTGCAGAGCCCGAAGCATCCAGGCAGACATCAGGAAGCTGGACTTCGAAGTCATGTTCCACAGCGAGCAAGCTGCGTCCCTCGCTGCGCATGACGAGGACGTATTGCGCCAATTTGCGCACCATCTGTTCCGCGCGTTGGAAGTCGAGCCTGCCCTCCCAGTTCTCTTTCATGCCAAGGGTTGGCCATCTGCGGACAAGTTCGGCTACGTACTCCGAACCAGAGGCCTCGGGCATTTCCTGGGCGATGCTGTGGACCAGGGTTCCGAGGCTGCGCGCGAAGTCGGTGGCGGCCTCGCCCCCGGCAGCCTGCACGAACCAGTCCAGCGGGGACTTATGGACAGCTTCAACCTTGGATGGGGACACGGACACGGTAGCCCCCGGGGGGACCACCGGCTCCCCCGAGCTCAGCGGGGCCAGGCCCCACCAGGTATCGGGGTTGGCACCGGGAACGGGCGGTTCTGAGCTGGCGAGCCGGGCCAGTATCCGCGCGGCTTCCTGGCTGGCCGCGCTTCCACCGGCTTCCCCCGTAGAGGAGGTGACCGCTTGTGCGTGCTGCCTCAGCTCGGCAACAAGGGCCCTGAGAGTCAGGGGACGCTCGACAAAGGTGTAGTCGCGTTTGTACTGCCCTGATTCCAAAGGGGCAACATAATCCAGGAAAGCCGAGGGCTGGTCATCCTCCGAGGACACCGCTGTGCAGATCAGGACCTCCCGGGCCCGGGAAACTGCCGTTGAGAAACTCCTGAGTTCGTCGTAACGGATGTCCCTGAGCCTGCTCAAGGGGCCCCGGCTGACGGCGTAGTCCACTCCATGCTCCACAGCGTCGGCGTAAACGGTACTGCCGAGGAGTTCGCCGCGCAGCCGGGTATTCGGCCAGACGCCTTCCTGGAGACCGGCGACGATCACCACAGGCCATTCCCGGCCCGCAGCACTGGCTGGGGTCATGATTTCCACGCACGCCTCCAACTGGGCACGTGCGGCAAGAGTGTCCATGGGAAGTTCCTGGTTCAGGAGATAGTCCAGGAACTGCTCGGGACCGGAACCCGGCAATTGGTCCACAAAGCGTTCGGCGGTATGGAACAGTGCCATCATGGCGTCGAGGTCCCGATCGGCCCGTGCGCCGGCGTTGCCGCCCTCCAGCGCCATCTCGGCCCAGCGTGATGACAAACCGGTGGCCTGCCACAAAGCCCACAAGACCGACTCCGCGTTGGCGCCCGGCTCGGCTGCGGCCTTGGATCCTGCCGCAATCATGCGGGCAAGCCGGCGGGCCGAGCTGCCTTCGATTCCCAAGGACGCCAGGGCCCCGGGTTCCAGCAGTGCTTCGACCAGCAGGGCATCGCTGGACCTGCCGCCTCCACCCAGGAGTTCCTCGCGTCGCAACGATTGCCTGAGCCGGCGCAGTTCAATGGCAGTGGCTCCTCCAATGCGCGATGTCAGCAGCGAGACGGCCGTTTCCGGAGACAGCTTGGCCGGGTCAAGGACAATCGCAAAGGCCTCCAGCAGCGGACGGACGGCCACCTCATCGCGGACAGCCGAGTCCGCCACCGGAACACGCACCGGTATTCCCTGGCCGCTGAGATAACGCTGCATCTGCGCAATCTGGCCGCCATTGCGCACGATCACGGCAATGTCACTGAACTCCCGCCGCTCCCTCAGTTGAGCTTCCAGGATCCGCTGGGCAACGTATCTCAGCTCATGGACGGCAGACGGCAGGACATGTCCTTCAACCCTGCCTTCACTGCCGCGGGCCTCTCCTGCGGCGTCCGGGCCAGGCGGCTGCTCCAGCCGCCTGGCAAGCTGGCCGCCGGAACGTTGGGAAATGCGTGCCGCAACACGTGTCCATGCTTCCGCTACCGAGGGCTCGTGCCGGTGGGTAAACCACAAAGGACGCTCGTGGACCACGCCCGGCATGCCTCCCAGCAGGGAAGGCAGTTCTGCCACAAGATCAGGACGGGCACCACGGAAGCCCTGCACCACAGTGTCCGGCGAGTAGGTGACCACCACGTCCTTTCCCTCGGCGACATCGGCCAGGAGTTCAAATACTGCAGGATTGGACTCCTGGGAATCGTCCACCAGGATCAGTTGGAGCCGGTCCCGTTCCGCAGCCAGGAATTCCGGCGAGTCCTGGAAGATCTGCCGCGCCGTGGTGATGATTCCCGCGGGGTCGAAGGCCTCGGGCATACGGAGGTCCAGGACGTCCCGGTACTCGCTGTACAGCTGGGCCGCGGCCATCCAATCAGGCCTTCCGCATTCGTAGGCGAGTCCCACCAGGTCCTCTGCAGTACGCCCGGACTCAATGATGCGGTCGAACAACTGGCGGATTTCGTGCCGGAAGCCCCGGGTGGGAAGGGCCGCGTTGAGATCCTCCGGCCAAGGCAATTCGAATCCCGAGCGGGAGTGCCCTTCAAGCAGCTCCTTGATGATGAGATCCTGTTCCGGACCGGAGAGGAGCTTAGGGGGTCGGCCCAGCGGTATGACGCCCTCGGCTTTGGCCCGCCGGATGACGTCGAACGCGTACGACGCCCAAGTACGTGCCGGCGTCGTACTAAGACTCCGGTCCAGCCGCCCGGTAAAAGTATCCCGCAGGGCCGCGGCGGCATGCCGTCCGGGGGCAAGTATGAGGATCCGTTCAGGATCCAGGCCGTCCTCCCGGACGCGGCGTACCGCCGATTCGACCAGCACGGTGGATTTTCCGGTTCCGGGACCACCGGGTACCAGAACAGGGCCACTGCCCTGCCGCAGCGAAACGACGGCACTTTGGTCCGGTGACAAAACGGGGGCCGCGTAGTGGGTCTCGCGCGGGGGCAGCAGGCGGAGAGCAGCTGGTGCTGGGCGGGTCTTGGCAGGAGTGGCGGTCACACAGTCATTTCATCATCGGGCACCGACAATTTATGGAGTTGACGCTCCAACTGGTCCGAGATCACATCCAGTTGATCAAAATCGGCTTCCCCTGGTGCCCATCGCGCCGTTGCCAGGTCAACGCGCCAACGGCCTTCTCCCGTCCTGGAGAAGGCCTCAAAGGCGCCATGCAGCGGCGTCGATTCTTCCAGGTAGTGCTTCAGTGCCTCGACTTCGTGCCCGGAGGGTGCCTCGCCGCTGGCCCGCAGGACCCGCCACCAGGCCCCGGAGCTGCCGTAGTGGCTCATGACTGCCCCAACCTGTCGCGGCCCGCCGGCACCAAGAAGCTCTGCGACATCCCCGTAGGAAACCGCCGAACCGGGAGGAACGAGGTCCACAACGGCCAAAACCGCCGTCACATACTCCATCCGCATGTGTTCAGCGTAACGGCAGGAGTGTCGCGTCCAAAGACTGTCGGACCCAGCCGGTAGCTTGAAGACATGAGCTCCTGGAACACCCTCTCCCGCGCCGCATTCGACCTCGAGACCACCGGGAAGAACTCGCGGTCAGCCCGCATCGTCACCGCTTCGATCACCGTTGTCGATGACCACGGAGAACTCATTGCCGAGCACGAGTGGCTGGCTGACCCGGGCGTTGAGATTCCCCTTGAAGCCAGTGAAGTCCATGGCGTGTCCACGGAGAAGGCCAGGGCAGAAGGCCGTCCGGCGGCAGAAGTCACCCGTGAAGTTGCCGCGGTTCTCCAGGAACTTTTCGACGCCGGCACTCCCGTCATCGCTTTCAACGCCAGTTACGACTTCACCGTGCTGGCCGCTGAGTCTGCACGCTATGGAGTGCCGCAACTGAGCCGCTTCCCCGTGTTGGACCCCTATGTCATGAACAAACAAGTGGATCGCTACCGCAAGGGAAAGCGCACGCTGACTGCCCTGTGCGAGGAATACGGGGTTGACCTGACCAACGCCCACACCTCCGCAGCGGATGCGCTCGCCACCCTCCGCGTCCTGGATGCAATGGCCGGCAAGTTCCCCAAGCTGCAGATGCCTGCGTCCACACTCCACCAGTTGCAAGTAGACTGGGCCGCGTCCCAGGCCGCCGATTTCCAGCAGTATTTGCGGCGCAGCAAACCCACCGCAGTTATCGAGGGCGAGTGGCCGGTCCTGCCGCCTGAGGATGCGGGTCGGGGCGGCTTCTAACCAAAGCTTCCTCCCACGGGGTTGCATTCTGCGACGCATGTCACACGAAACAGCGGGAACCCCAAAGGCCAGCCACTTCGCGTGCGGATTCCACACACGCACCGGCTGGCGGAATAGTCCGGAACCCGAGGACTCACCCAAGGGAACTTTGTTCGGCCAAATCGATGGCGAGCAATCATTTGTTCGATTCACGCTGCCCCGGTGGGCGGGTGACATAATTAAGTTTGGCGGGTTGAAGTCTGCTAGGGCAGCCACCCTTCCTTTCGGTTGCCACATTCCCCGCCCACCGTGAAACGTCTTCGTGACCCGATGAAAGTGATTTCTTCATGAAATTCAAAGCCCCTAAGTGGCTGTCTGTTGCCCCCGTGGCCGCAGCCCTGGTGATTTCCCTGGCAGCTTGTGGCGGTGGAACTTCCGAGCCCAGCGGTTCGCCCACCGATGCGTTGGCCGGCAGCGACCAGAAGTCCCTGGACACGTTCACCACCGCCGAGGTAACCCCGCTGGACAAGATCGACAAGTCCAAGTTGGGCCTCATTACCGACGGCACCCTGCGCGTGGGCACCCTCTCCGATGCCCCGCCGAACATCTTCATTGACCCCTCGGGCAAATTCACCGGTTATGACAACGAGCTCCTCCGCGCCATCGGCGACAAGCTGGGCCTGAAGGTTGAGTTCGCATCCACCGACTTCTCCGCGTTGCTCTCCCAGGTGGGCAACAAGCAGTTCGACGTCGGATCCTCCTCGATCTCCACCACCGACGCACGCCGTAAGACAGTCGGTTTCACCAACGGCTACGACTTCGGCTACATGGCCATCGTGACCAAGAGCGACTCCAAGGTGGGCGGCTTCGCCGACGTCAAGGAAGGCCTGCGCATCGGCGTTGTCCAGGGCACCGTCCAGGATGACTACATGACGAACACGCTCAAGATCGAGCCCGTCCGTTTCCCTGACTACAACACCGTTTACGGCAACGTGAAGAACGGCCAGATCGACGCATGGGTCGCTCCCTCCCAGCAGGCTGAAGGCCAGGTCAAGGAAGGCGACAACACCAAGATCGCCGAGAAGGTTGTCAACACCCAGAACTTCACCGCCTATGCAGTGAACAAGGACAACCAGCCGCTGATCGACGCCTTGAACTCCGGCTTGGATGCCGTCATTGCCGACGGCACCTGGGCCAAGCTCACAGCCGAGTGGTACAAGGACCGTCCGACTGCTGCCGAGCAGACCCCCCAGGGCTGGAAGCCGGGCAGCAAGGCCGTCCAGCTCCCCGCCAAGTAAACAAGGCGTTCCATGGATATCCTCAATCAACTTGCCGAGACCTTCTTTGACTGGGAGGCAATGGGCGAAGTCCTTCCCAAGATGTTCGCCGTCGGCCTGCCCAATACCATCGTCCTGGCTGTCGTCTCCGGCATCATCGGGACCGCGATCGGGATGCTGCTCGCCCTGATGGGGATTTCCCGGAACGCAGCAGCACGGTGGATAGCCCGCATTTACACGGACATTCTCCGCGGGCTTCCTCCGGTGCTGACCATTCTGGTGATCGGGTTCGGTTTCGGCCCCATCATTCGTGAACTGACGGGCTCCACCAGCCCCTACCCCATGGCTATCGCGGCGTTGTCGTTGATGTCCGGCGCGTACATCGGCGAGATCTTCCGGTCCGGCATCCAGAGCGTGGACAAGGGACAACTCGAAGCGACCCGTGCCCTCGGATTCAGCTACGGCTCCTCCATGCGCCTGGTGGTAGTACCCCAGGGAATCCGCAGGGTCCTTCCGGCCCTGGTAAACCAGTTCATTGCACTGATCAAGGAATCCTCATTGGTGTTCATGCTGGGCCTCCTGGCCACGGAACGCGAGATTTTCCAGATCGGCAAGGACGCCGCCGCCAACAGCGGAAACCTGTCCCCGTACGTTGCTGCCGCCATCTTCTACCTCGCGCTGACCATCCCGCTCACGCATTTTGTGAACTGGATCGACGCCCGCATGCGCTCCGGCAAGCCGGAGAAGAAGGAACCGGATGAGGCAGCAGCCGTGGTAGGAAAAGGAGCGCAGGCATGAGTGAATTCGCATCCGGCACATTAACTGCAAAGAACATCCACTTGTCCTTTGGCAGCAACCACGTGCTGCGGGGCATTGACCTGCACGTCGAGAAAGGCACCACGGCCTCCGTGATCGGCCCTTCCGGCTCAGGCAAGTCGACCCTTCTGCGCGTGATGAACCGCCTCATCGAACCCGACCAGGGCGACATCCTGCTGGACGGACGTTCTGTGCTCAAGGACAATCCGGACGAACTGCGTCGCCGGATCGGCATGGTGTTCCAGCAGTTCAACCTGTTCCCCCACAAGACCGTGGCTGAGAACATTTCGCTGGCATTGCGCAAACTCCGTGGCATGTCCAAGGAGCAGGCGCGCGACGAGGCCCTGTCCCAACTGGACCTTGTGGGCCTGAAGCACAAGGCCGACTCGCGTCCGGCAAACCTTTCCGGTGGCCAGCAGCAGCGCGTGGCGATCGCCCGTGCCCTGGCCATGAAGCCGGAGGTGATGTTCTTTGACGAGGCCACCTCTGCGCTGGACCCGGAATTGGTCAAGGGCGTTCTTGCCCTCATGACCGACCTGGCCCAAGGCGGCATGACCATGGTGGTGGTGACCCACGAGATGGGCTTCTCGCGCAACGTCTCCGATGTGGTGACCTTCATGGACGCCGGCGTGGTGGTGGAATCCGGACCTCCGGAGCAGCTTTTCACCAATCCGCAAACGGAACGCCTGCAGGGCTTCCTGTCGGACGTCCTCTAGGCAAAAAAAGCACCAGCCCAAAGAACCCCGTCTTCGTTGCGAAGACGGGGTTCTTTGCTGTGGCATTGGCCCTGCTGTGATCACAGCCCCCTGCAATCACTGCCCGGCTGCGATCACTGCCCGGCTTTGACCCGCAGCACGGTCAGGGCCGCGGCATCGACCTTCGCGCGGAACGAGGCATCTGCCTGGGCCTTCTTAACCACTGCCTGGTGCATGGCGGGAATACTCGCAGGATCCGCGCACACCAACATGGTTCCGCCGGCACCAAAGAAGTTCAGGGCGCGGTCCGCATCCGACCAGGCTTCCAATTGCGCGGCGCTGCAGAGATCGTCCGAGAGGACGATTCCGGTGAAGCCGGCGTCTTTCCGCAACATCGTGTCCATGACGGTTGGCGAAAACGGTGCGATGTTTGCGGGGTCGATCTTGTCGTAGTAGGCGTTTGAAACCATGACCCACCGGGTGCCGGAGGAGATGGCGGCCTTGAAGGGCTCCAGGGCGGGATCCTGCCGAGTGGTGGAGGTGTCCCTGACATCACTGGTCACGTCCGTGTTGGGAACCACCTTGCCCAAACCGGGGAAGTGCTTCACTACAGGCGCTACGCCCGCATCCTTCATGCCATCGGCAAAGGCATTGCCGAGCGCCGAAACCGTTCCGGGCGCATAGCCGTATTCGCGTTGGAAGTGGCCGATGGGGGCGTTGGAAGGAGCAAATTCCGGGCTGGTGACAGTGTCCAGCACAGGGGCTAGATTGACGTTGATCCCGGCGCTCCGAAGCTCCTTGCCCCACACGGCAGCGTCAGCCCGGAGTTTTGCCTGCCCGGCCCCTGCCTGAACCAGGGCCGTGGGTATTGTTGAGAATCCCGGACCCGAAAGAACCTGGACATACCCGCCTTCCTGGTCGGTGGCTACGAAAAGCGGCACACCGCCGGTGGTCCCGGCGGAGACTGTGCCCGTCAGGGAAGACACCACGGAAGCGGTGGCGGCGCTGCCTGCTTTGCTGCGACCACTCAGATAGACATTGCCTGCGTGGTATTCCTTCAGTGCCTGCATGGTTCCCGGCTCAGCGCCGGTGGCTTTGGCTGCCACCATAAACAGCTGGCCCACTCTCTGCTCAAGGCTGAGCTTCGCCAACTGTTGCTCGGCAGCAGTGGGCGCACTCGTAGCGGGCGCGGCAGACGCTGTGGGAACGGCGGATGGCGCCGGTGTCGCCGTCGTGGTTCCTGGTGCCGGCGTTACCGGCCGGGGAGAACTTGGGGGCGGAGAAGCAGAGGTCGACGCCGTCCCTTCCGTTGGGGACGCCGCCGTGCTTCCGCTGCCGCTTGAGCAGCCGGACGCCAAGGCGAGCAAAGCTCCAGCCGTTGCGATGCTCACACCAAAAGATGCAAATGTCTGGGTCTTGCGCATGGTAAACCGTTAGTTCGTTGGGGGTGGGTTTCCACCTACGAGCCTACCCCGTGTGAAGACTGCGATGCCCCGGCCCTGTGCTTTTCCGCACGTGGCCGGGGCATCGGCGCCATATCAGGCAGTGGCGCCGGCAGCAGCCTGGGCGGCCGCCGGGAGGGCTTCGAAAATACGGTTCATCGCAGCGTCGTCGTGGGCGGCAGACAGGAACCAGGCCTCGAAGACCGAAGGCGGGAGGTAAACGCCCGAATCCAGCATGGAGTGGAAGAACGGCGCGTAGCGGAAGCTCTCCTGGGCCTGGGCGTCGTCATAGTTGTGCACGCCGTGGGCCGAGGTGCCAAAAGCAACCGAGAAGAGGTTTCCTGCCCGTTGGATGGAGTGGTCAACGCCGGCAGCATCCAGGGCTGAGGAAAGTGCCGCGGAGAGTTCAAGCGAGCGGGCATCGACGTAGGCGTAGACCTCGGGCGTCGCGTTGCTGAGCGTTGCCACACCGGCGGCCATGGCTACCGGGTTACCGGACAGTGTGCCCGCCTGGTACACCGGGCCAACCGGCGCGAGGTAGTCCATGACGTCGGCGCGGCCGCCCAGGGCCGCCGTCGGCATTCCGCCGCCGATGACCTTGCCGAAGGTGAGCAGGTCCGGCGCCCACCCTTCCTGGCGTCCGGTGAGGCCCCAGTAGCCCGAGTAGCCCGTACGGAAACCGGTGAGGACTTCGTCCACGATCAGGAGTGCACCGTGTTCCTTGGTAATGCGGGACAGCCCTGCGTTGAAGCCCTCTCCCGGGGTGACGACGCCCATGTTGGCAGGAGCGGCTTCAGTAATGACGGCGGCAATGTTGTTGCCGTGGGTGGCGAAGGCAGCCTCTACGGCAGCGAGGTCGTTGTAGGGCAGAACCAGGGTTTCGGCCGCCGTCGCCGCGGTGACACCCGCCGAACCTGGGAGTGCCAGGGTTGCAACGCCGGAACCTGCCGCTGCCAGCAGTCCGTCCAGGTGGCCGTGGTAGCAGCCGGCGAACTTGATGATGAGGTTCCGGCCGGTGAAGCCCCGTGCCAGGCGTACGGCGGTCATGGTGGCTTCAGTGCCGGTTGAGACCATGCGGAGACGCTCGACGGCGGACACCCGTTCCTTGACGATCTCGGCCAGGTTGGCCTCATCCGGTGTCGAAGCACCGAACGACAGTCCCCTGTCCACAGCTGCATGAACGGCCTCGAGCACGGCCGGGTGCGCATGGCCCAGCAGGGCAGGTCCCCAGGAACAGACCAGGTCCACGTACTCCTTGCCATCGGCATCGGTGAGGTAGGCGCCCTTGGCGGAAACCATGAACTTCGGGTTACCGCCTACGGATCCGAAGGCACGAACCGGGGAGTTCACGCCACCGGGCATCAGGGACCGGGCACGGTCGAACAGCTGATCGGAGACAGGGGTATTGGAAGTCATGGTTCCTATTCTTTCAGTGATTCAGGAGCAGCAGTGGTTGGCCGGGCACGCGCTAGGCGGAGGCCAGCAGCTCGGCGACCCTCGGGGCCACCTCGGTACCGTAAAGCTCGATGCAGCGCATCATGGACTGGTGGGGCAACGTCCCGTTGCTGTATTTGAGGTCGAAGCGGTCCACGCCCAGATTCCGTTTGAGCAGGACGATCTTTTGCGCCACGGTCTCCGGCGATCCGACGTACAGCGCGCCCTCGGGGCCGCACATGGCCTCGAATTCGCCCCGGTTGCCCGGACCCCAGCCGCGTTCGGCACCGATCCTGTTCCGCTGGTCGAGCCAGTGCGGGAAAAGCTCTTCCCGGGCACCTTCGTCGGTATCGGCAATATAACCGGGCGAATGCGTTGCGATCTGCCGCATGGGGTGGCCGTACTTTGCCATCGCTTCACGGTAAAGGTTCACCAAGGGGGCAAAGCGGCGGGGTTCTCCCCCGATGATGGCGAAAATGATCGGATAGCCATATTCCGCGCAACGGAGGACGGACTCCGGTGTTCCGCCCACACCAATCCAGGTGGGCAGCAGGTGATGCTGCAATTTGGGGTACACCTGCAGCCCATTGACGTTGGGACGGGTGCGGCCTTCCCAATGAACCGGCTTCTGAGCACGTACCTTGTCGAAAAGCTCCAGCTTTTCCTCGAAGAGAACTTCGTAGTCGGCCAGGTCAAGGCCGAACAGCGGGAAGGATTCAACAAACGAGCCCCTGCCGAGCATTACCTCGGCCCTGCCGTTGGACAGCGCATCAACGGTGGAGAAACGCTGGAATACACGAATCGGATCATCCGAGCTCAGCACGGTGACAGCCGAGCCCAGCCGAATGCGGGAGGTCACAGCCGCAGCAGCGGCAAGGAAGACCTCCGGCGCTGACACTGCGAAGTCCCGGCGATGGTGCTCCCCTACCCCGAAGGCATGGATCCCGACGGCGTCCGCCAGCTTTGCTTCTTCGAGCAGTTCACGCAGGACCCGGGCGTGTTCCTTGGGATTCCCATCGGCGTCGACACCGGCGTCGCCGAAAGTATTCAAGCCCAGGAGAATTTCGTTGGCCGTTACAGGCGCCACTGGATCCGGGGAAACAGCGGGGTCCAAAGACACATCAGGGTCAGAGGGAACGGATGTCATCAGGACTCCTTCAGCCAGCCTGCGAGTTCGGAGGCCCAGTAGGTCAGCACGGTATCGGCTCCGGCGCGCTTGATCCCCAGGACGGATTCGGTGATGGCACCGCGCCTGTCGATCCAGCCGTTGGCCGCAGCCGCTTCGATCATGGCGTACTCGCCGGAGATTTGGTAGGCCGAGACCGGCACCGGGCTCATCGCGGCCACGTCGGCCAGAATGTCCAGGTAGCTCATGGCAGGTTTGACCATCACCATGTCGGCACCTTCTTCAAGGTCAAGTTCAACTTCCAGGACGGCTTCCCGACGGTTGGCGGCGTCCATCTGGTAAGTCCTGCGATCGCCCTTGAGCTGGGAATCGACTGCCTCACGGAACGGTCCATAGAAGGCCGAAGCGTACTTGGCGGCATAGGCGAGGACCACGGTGTTCTTGTGGCCGGCTTCTTCCAAAGCCTGGCGGATCACGGCGATCTGGCCATCCATCATGCCCGACGGGCCCAGCACATGCGCCCCGGCATCGGCCTGGGCTACTGCCATCTGTCCGTAGATTTCCAGCGTGGCATCGTTGTCCACGTAGCCAGCGGCGTCGAGGACACCACAGTGGCCGTGATCGGTGAACTCATCCAGGCAAACGTCACCCATGATGACCAGGTCATCGCCCACCTCGGCCTTGACATCGCGGATGGCCTTGTTCAGGACGCCTTCCGGGTCAAGGGAAGCCGTGCCCTGGGCGTCGCGTACCGCTGGGATGCCGAACAGCATGATGCCGCCCACGCCGAGCTCCACCGCTTGGGCCGCAGCACGTTTCAGGGAGTCGGTGGTGTGCTGGACTACCCCCGGCATTGAGCTGATGGGGCTCGGTTCCGTGAGGCCTTCCCGGATGAATGCCGGGAGGATCAGGTCAGCCGGTGCCAGCCGGTTCTCCGCGGTAAGCCTGCGCATGGCAGGAGTTGTGCGCAGACGGCGGGGACGATGGTTCGGAAAGCTCATTGTGGGTTCCCTTCGTTGGCGAAAACAGATTCCAAGGCGGCCACGATGCCGTCCGGAGTTGGTTCTTTGGCGGTGGCAGCTACGGTGAGGCCCAGGCGGGTGGCTTCAGCCGCCGTCGGACGCCCTATGGCTACCAGCCGGCATCTGCCCAGCGGCAGCAAGGTCTCAGCAATGCGCCGCGCGGCGCTGGGTGAGGCCGCCACCACTGCGTCCACAGCCCCGGCTTGGAGGGCATCCCGGGCCTCTTCCGGGTTGAGCGTCGGCGGCAGAGCCTTACCGGAACCCCCGACGACGTCCGGCAGTTCCGCTTCGAGGCGGAGTTCCGCCCGGGCCGGGTAGTCCACTGTGTGGTAGGCGACGGCCGCGGTGACGTCCGCGCCTTTGGAGGCCAGGCCTTCGCGCAGCCCAGGTGCTGCGATGTCGGCTTGGGGCAGGAGCACCCGGGACGGCCCCGGTTCCCACAGTTCCACCAGACCATCGGCGGACTGCTGCCCGGCAGGCGCAAGATGAACCGTGAGGCCGATGGATTCGAGCATGCGGACCGAGGTGGGCCCAATGGTGGCCACCCTGGTAGTGGCAGGGACCAGGCCTGCCGGCGTCGTTCCCCTCTGGGCAGCTTTTTCGAGGAGGACTTTGGCGCTGGTGATGCTGCTGATCACCAGCCAGTCGAAGTCACCCGCGGCCAGGCGGTCAAGAACGGAGTCCAGGGCCCGCTGGTCCTTGGCACGCTCGAAATCGATCAGTGGCAAAACCAAGGGGGCGGCGCCGCGGCTGTGCAGGAGTGAGGCCAGGTCCCTGGCCCGGTCGGCGCTCCTGGTAATCAGGATGCGCCGACCGTTCAACCCTTGGGGATCAGGCTGTTCAGGATGCGGCAAGGTCCGCGATCTCCGCGGCACCGGCAGCGAGCAAAAGCTCAGCCACTTCGATGCCGAGCAACGTGGCGCCCACTTCCGTGAGCCCATCGGTGGCTTTCTTCTCCCGCACGGTCTTGGTACCGTCCACCGCGCAGACCACTGCTTCAAGGTGCAGCATGCTGCCCTTGCGGAAAGCGTAAGCACCTACAGGAGCAGCGCACCCCGCTTCGAGCCTGGCAAGCACGGCACGCTCGGCGGTAACGGCCAAACGGGTGTCGTCGTCGTCCAACGCGGCAAGCGCCTGGGCCAGGACTCCGCTCGAGCCGTCAGCGGACCCGTCCTGGCGCGGAGCGTCATCGGTGCGGCATTCAATGGCCAGCGCACCCTGACCGGGCGCGGGGAGCATCACGGTGGTGTCGAAGAACTCGCTGACCGTGTCCAGCCGGCCCATGCGTTCCAAACCTGCAGCTGCCAACACCACGGCATCAAGGTCACAGGACTTGCCCGGCACTACTTCCTCCGTGAGGTTTCCCGGCAAGCCGGGAACCCTGCCGAGGCGGGTATCGACGTTGCCGCGGATGTCCAGGACTTCGATATCCGGCCGCGCTGCCCGGAGCTGGGCCGCACGGCGCGGTGAACCCGTGCCCACCTTGGCCCCGCCGGGCAACTCGGAGAGTGTCATCCCCTCGCGTGCACACAGAACATCGCGGACATCCACCCGTTTAGGTGTTGCGGCGATACTCAGTCCCAGGGCTGCCCCCGTGGGCAGGTCCTTGAGGGAGTGGACGGCGACATCGCACGTCTCGGCCAGCAAGGCGTCACGCAAGGCCGCAACAAACACGCCCGTTCCGCCCATCTGGGACAGGGAACCTGTCTTGACGTCGCCCTCGGTCTTGATGTGGACCAGTTCCACCGGGAACCCGCCAACAGCGGCCAGCTTGTCTGCCGTTTGCTGCGTCTGCGTCAAAGCCAGCTTGCTGGCCCTGGTGCCGATGCGTACGGTCACTTGGCGGCCTCCGCTGCAGGATAGGCGTCATGGCCAAGACCCACAGTGGTTCCGACTTCTGAAATAACCGGCTTCGCGCCGCGGAAGTTCTCGCAGCAGTTGGGGCGGCAGACGTCGTACCAGGGTCCGAGGTCCGTCACGTGGGGACGCTCGGCGATGTTGTTTTCCACCGTGCGTTCGCAGATCAGGTCAACCAGGCCGGACACGAAGGCGGCATGGGTTCCCGGAGTGGGAACGCGCGTGGCTTCGATGTCCAGGTTCTTGCAGGTTTCCAGCGCTTCGGTGTCAAGGTCCCAGGCAACTTCCATGTGATCACTGACGAAGCCCAGCGGAACGATGACAACACCGCGGACACCTGCAGGGGCGATTTCCTCGAGGTGGTCATTGATGTCCGGTTCGAGCCAGGGGATGTGCGGGGCACCGGAACGGGACTGGTACACCAGGTCCCAGGCAACGTTGGGAGCCACAGCATCCATGATGGCCTGGGCATTGGCCAAGTGCTGGGCAGCATAAGCCGAACCTTCGGCAAATTCGCGCGGCTCGTCCTCGGACCGGCCTGCCGCCTCGGCGTCCCGCGTGGGGATGGAGTGGGTTGCGAACAGGACGCGGATTTTCGTATCCGGGTCATCCTCGCCGGCCGCAGCGAGTTTGCCACGGATCTCTTCCAAGCCCGCTGCGGTACCTTCCAGGAAGGGCTGGACTACGCCGGGGTGGTCGAAGTATTGGCGGATCTTGTCCACCTGCAGCTTGCCGTCCAGCCCGGTTTCCGTCAGGGCAACGCCGATGTCTTCGCGGTACTGGCGGCAGCTGGAGTAACAGGAGTAGATGCTGGTGGTGAGCATCAGGAGCCGGCGGTGTCCGGCGTCGTAGGCGTCCTGGAGGACCGGGGCGATGTACGGATCCCAGTTACGGTTTCCCCAGAGGACCGGCAGTTCAATACCGCGGCGGGCCAGCTCGGCTTCGATGGCAGCCTTCAGTTCGCGGTTTTGCTGGTTGATGGGGCTGATGCCACCGAAGGCGCGGTAGTGGTGCGAGACCTCTTCGAGCCGCTCATCCGGGATGCCCCGGCCACGGGTGACGTTGCGCAGGAACGGAATGACGTCATCCTGGCCTTCGGGACCACCGAAGGACGCCAGCAGTACGGCGTCGTATCGCTTGGGCTCCTGGCGCCCACGCTCGGTGACAGCGTTTGGTGCTGTGGAGATAACGGGCTGGTTCATGCGAGCACCTCGGCAATCTCGGCAGCCGTCACGCGGCGGCCGGTGTAGAAGGGGACTTCTTCGCGAACGTGGTGGCGTGCCTCGGTGGCCCGCAGGTGGCGCATCAAATCCACCAGGTCCACCAGCTCCGGTGCCTCGAGGCCAAGGATCCATTCCCAGTCACCGAGCGCGAAGGAGGAAACGGTGTTGGAGATGACCTGCGGGAATTCGCGTCCCAGCAGGCCATGGTCGCGGAGCATCTTGCCGCGCTCGTCCGTCGGGAGCAGGTACCACTCGTACGAACGGACAAACGGGTAGACGCAGAGCCAGGTGCTCGGCTCGACGCCACGGGCGTAGGCGGGTACGTGGCTCTTGGAGAACTCAGCTTCGCGGTGCACGCCCATGGCGGACCAGACGATCTCCGTTCCGGCGAAGAGCTTGCTGCGCCGGATGGAGCGGACGGCGGACTGCAGGTCCTCGGGCTTGGGGCCATGGAGCCACACCATGATGTCGGCGTCGGAGCGCATCGCCGAGACGTCGTAGCTGCCGCGCAGGATCACGTCGCCCTCCGCGAGCTTCTCCGCAAGGGCTTCGAATTCCTGGGCAGCATCGCCGCTGCGCAGGACGTCGGCCGAGCGCTTGAAGACCGTCCACAGCGTGTAGAACTGTTCTTCGGTTTCAGCAGTTTTAGTGACAGATTCGGCAGAAGTGTGGCTCATGGTTCAAGTTTGCCCCGTGCCGGCCCCTAAGTCGAAACGGATCAGTTCTACAACGCGTAGAAGTGAGGTAAATCACATACCAGTGGACTCGCGGGAGGTTGCAGCAGCCACTTGGGACCTCGTATCGGCCACCACCGCTGCCAGGCCATTGCCCGCCAACCAGCCCCCAACTACCGTCAATCCATCCACAGCAGCGCAGATCGCGCGCACCTGCCCGACGCGCTGTTTATGACCGACGGCGGCGAACGGCAAAGCACCAGCCCATCGCACCACGTCCCAGTCCACAATGTCGGCACGTACAACGGGCACCGTCAAGAGGGCAGAGGCGTCCTCCAAGGCCGCAGCCAGGAGCGATTCGTCATCCATGACGATGTCTGCTCCCCCACCGGCTTCTTCACGCCGGCCATAGGAGAGCCGCAGCACGTGGGTCCCCGGACCGGCCTCGCCGGCCAACCAGTCCCATTTGGCTGTTGCATGGGTCAGCGCCTTCGCTTTAATGCCGGGAGTCTGCGGCGCCACCAGGATGCCCGTACCGCGCGGCCTGCCATCAAGCTCAGGCAGGTCCACCACCATCGTCACCAGGCTCACCAAAGGTCCGGGGGCAGGCCGCAACGCGGACAGCTCCGGCATGGACGGCTCCAGAAGCCCAACGGCAGAAGGGCCGTCGAGCGCCACCACCAGCCGGCCGGCGTCGTAAGTGGAACCGCCGGCCGTTACCTGCCATCCATCCTGGGTCTTCGCCACAGCGTCAGCGCGCCGACCGGCCAACAATGCGACGCCGCGCACGCGCAGGTCTTCCACGAGTGCAGCCACCAGGGTGTTCATGCCGCCCTTCAAGCCCGCGACGGCGGACCCCGCCTTGGCAGGGCCGGAAACGGATCCGGCAGCGGCCTTGCGCTGCGCCGAAACGGCGGCAGCCAGCGAGCCATGCTTCCGGATCCCTGCCCTCAGGCCGGGTGCAACCATGTCGACGTCCAGGAGACCGGGATCGGCCGAGTGGACACCTCCAACCACCGGGGATACCAACCGCTCAAGAACCCTTTTGCCCATGCGTTTCCGAACCAGAGCAGAAACACTGGTGACCTCCGAGGAGGTGCCAACAGAGGCAGGGAGCCAACGGTCAAGCGCAGCCCGCACCGCTCCTGCCAGGCCCAGGGAGCGGCGGACTTCCGGATCCAAGGGATTGGCCGGAATGCCCAGGACTCCGGTCTTGGGAAGTTCCTGCGGCCCATCGGGCAGTTGGACCCACGCACCTCCAGGGTGCGGGGCCACGATCATGTCCGCCAGGCCAAGCTCGCGGGCCAGGCCTGCAACAGCCGGGGAACGGGTGGCGAAGGATTCCGCGCCACTGTCCAGGCTCAGCCCGGCCACAACATGGCTTCCCACGCAGCCACCCCAGGCGGGGCCGGCCTCAAGGACGGTGACGGCAAAGCCCGACATGGCAAGCTCCCGGGCCGCGATCAGTCCCGAAATGCCACCGCCCACCACAAGGGCTGCCGGTGCGTCCGATGCCATTCCGGGCGTAGGGTGCCCCCCGCGCATTGGCCTTACTCCGAAGGAATGGAGTGGATGAGTTCCACCACGCGGGTCAGGACGGTGGGGTCCGTTTCCGGAGGCACGCCGTGGCCCAGGTTCAGCACATGGCCCGGCGCATGGGCCCCGGCCGCAATGACCTCGCGGACGTGGGCTTCAAGAACCTCCCACGGAGCGGAGAGAAGTGCGGGATCGATGTTGCCTTGCAGCGGCACGGTGCCGCCGAGCCGGCGGTTGGCCTCATCCAGGGGCAGCCGGTAATCGACTCCCACCACGTCAACACCGACATCGCGCATGGCGACCAGGAGCTCGGAGGTGCCGGTACCGAAATGGATCAAGGGAGCACCCAGGCCGCGGACGTGGTCCAGTGCCCGCGCCGAGGCCGGAGCCACGTACTTCCGGTAGTCGGCAAGGCCCAGGGAACCGGCCCACGAGTCAAAGAGCTGCGCAGCCGAAGCGCCGGCTTCGAGCTGGGCTTGCAGGAACATCCCTGAGGTGTCGGCGGCCCAATTGGCCAGCGCCGCCCAGGTTTCAGGATCGGCGTGCATCATGGTCCGGGGGCCAAGGTGGTCCCGGGACGGCCTGCCTTCCACCATGTAGGCGGCAAGGGTGAAGGGGGCACCGGCGAAGCCGATCAGTGGTGTCTTGCCGAGTTCGGCGACAGTAAGCCGGACGGCCTCACGGATGGGTTCGAGCGCCTCCCACGTCAGCGTGGGCAGGGCTGCGACGTCGGCGGCCGTGCGTACCGGCTTATCCAGGACCGGCCCGACGCCGGGGACAATGTCCACGCCGACACCGGCCAGCTTCAGCGGAATCACAATGTCGGAGAAGAAGATGGCCGCATCCACGTCGTGGCGGCGAACCGGTTGGAGGGTGATTTCGGATGCAAGCTCCGGGCGCAGGCAGGAGTCGAGCATGGCCACGCCCTCGCGCACCTTCATGTACTCCGGAAGTGAGCGGCCCGCCTGGCGCATGAACCATACGGGCCTGCGGGTCGGTGTGCCGCCACGGTAGGCCGTGATCAACGGAGAATCCGAGGTGCGGCCGTCCTTCAGCGGGTGGTTGGCGCCGAGGGTTCCCGCCGGGGCGTTGGAGGCCGTACTCTGGGATGCTGCCGAGCTAGAAGTCATGCCTTCGATTGTGCCCAAAATCCGGGGCAAAAGATAACGACAAGCTGTCATGCAAGGCTCCGCACAGGCCGCTGTGGCGGTGATCACGCCGGTGCGTGTGGATCGCCACGGTGCCATATTGTTCTACCGGGCTACGAAAAAGCTATGATTGGGGTGCTGTGGTTCTTTTCTCATTGGTGGCTACACACGCCGACATCGACCTCGAAACCGTCGCTCAGTTGAGCAACGGTTCCTCTGAGCTTGCCTCGGCAGCCCTGACGGACTCCTCCGTGGTTTCCGGCGCCGTGGTCCTGGCCACGTGCAACCGCTACGAAATCTATGGCGAAACAGCCAACGGCGCTGACCTTGAAGCTGCCCGTTCGGCCCTAGTTTCGCAGATCAGCGAACTCAGCGGCCTCAACGAGCAACTTGTCTCCCGCTCTTTCGCCACGAACACCGGTTCGGATGTCACCCGGCATCTCTTCGCCGTCAGCGCCGGCCTGGATTCCGCCGTCGTGGGTGAACGCGAGATCGCCGGCCAGGTCCGCCGGGCATTGATCACCGCCCAGCAGGAAGGCACCGCAAGCTCCGGCCTGGTGCGCCTCTTCCAGGCGGCGTCCAAGACGGCCAAGGACGTCGGTGCGCAAACCGCGCTCGGCTCCCGCGGGCTCTCGATCGTATCCGTCGCGCTGGACCTTGCCACCGACCTCGCTGAGAACGACGATTGGTCCGCCAAGAAAGTGGTGGTCTTCGGAACAGGAGCCTACGCCGGCGCTACCATGTCGCTCTTGCGTGAACGCGGCTGCACCGATGTTTCCGTCTACTCTTCGTCCGGCCGTGCGGAAGCTTTCGTAGCCACCCGCGGGGGAACAGCGCTCGACGCCGGGACTCTTCCCGCCGCTGTTGCCGCAGCGGACGTCATGATCGGCTGCAGCGGATCGGACAACCGCGTGGAAGCTGAAGAACTTGCGCGCGTCCGGGCCCACTCCGGTAAACCTTTGATTGCCATTGACCTCGCCCTCACCCACGACTTCGATCCCGCGGTGGGCGAACTCGACGGCGTCGAACTCCTGACGCTGGAGTCCGTACGGCTCGCAGCACCGCAGGAACAGGCAGAGTCCCTGACCCAGGCAAGCGCAATCGTCACCGGCGCTGCGGCATCCTTCGAGTCTGAACGCGAAGCCCGTTCCGTGGACACGGCCATCGTGGCTCTTCGCCGCCACACCATGAACGTCCTGGACGCGGAAATGGAAAAGGTCCGCGCCCGGCATGGCTGCACTGCCGCCGCCGAGGAAGTGGAGTTCGCGCTGCGCCGCATGGTCAAGCAGCTGCTGCACATCCCCACCGTCCGGGCGCGTGAACTTGCCGCCAACGGTCAGCAGGACGATTACGTTGCAGCCCTCGAGGCCCTGTACGGGATCCAGGTGGAACAACCACAGGCTGCCGCTCCGGCCGCGGAATGCCCCGTGGACCACCAGCAGCTGCGCTCCGAAAGCGCCTGAAACTCCCCCTTATCCGAAGGCATTCACGCCAGTCATTTCCGCCGACAGATTCCATAGTTTTGTCGCCTCTGCCCTGTCCACGGCGTGAGCGTCAACTCCCTGGTAGCGGGCCAGCGGTGAATTCTTGTCCGTGGGCCTGGCGACATCGCAATCCTCACAGTAGACACCGCCCCTGCCTGCCAGCGCAGGGGAAGTCGCTGCCCATACGGAGGTCGCTGCGCCTTGCTCCGGTGACTTGAACCCTTCCCGCAGGTTGCCTTCGGCATCCATCCACCCTGCGGCCACCATTTCTTCCTTGGGCAAATGGCGCTGCAATTCTGTCATGATGCCCCCTGGATGCACGGCGAAAGCCCGCACGCCGGAGCTCTGTCCGCGGCGGTCCAATTCCACCGCGAAGAGGGCATTTGCGGTTTTGGCCTGGCCATAGGCCTGCCACTTTTCATACCCGGCGGAAAAGTTGATGTCCTCAAAACGGATTGGTGAGAGCTTGTGTCCTGTGGAGGACAAGGAGACGACGCGGGCCGAACCGGACGCTGCCAGGGCCGGCCACAGTTCATTCACCAGGGTGTAATGGCCCAAATGGTTGGTAGCGAACTGCGCTTCCCAGCCAGGACCCACGCGTTCTTCCGGACTGGCCATGATGGCAGCGTTGTTGATGAGGATGTCCAACGTGTCATGGCCGGCGAGGAACCGTGCGGCAAATTCCTTGACGCTGGACTGGTCTGCCAGGTCCAGGTGCTCCACGCCAACATCGGTGAGGCCCGCTTCCTGCAGGACACCCCTGGCGTGTTCAGGCCGGCGGGCAGGGACAGTGACTTCCGCACCGGCGGAGACCAAGGCACGCACAGTCTCCAAACCGAGGCCCGAGTATCCGCCTGTGACAATTGCGCTCTTGCCGGTCAGGTCAATGCCTTCAATGACATCTGCGGCTGTTGAACCGTGCCCGAATCCGGAGTCGATGGGGTGCTGCGGGGTTTCTGTCCATTCTTCGCTCATGGTTGAGCTTCGCAGATCCGCCGGGAACGGGCAACGATCAGTACACTGGCTTGCCCGGCTCGACGTCCCGCACCCAGGCGAGGATTCCGCCGTCGAGATGGCTGACGCGGGTATACCCGGCCTTCTGCGCCGCCTCCAGCACAGCGGCCGAGCGTGTCCCGGCCTTGCAGTGGAAAACAATGTCCTTGTCCTGGGGCAAGTCCGCCCACGCCTCACCGGAGAGAATGCGGCCTTGCGGGATGAGGACAGAGCCATCGATGCTGACGATGCTGTGCTCGCCGGACTCGCGCACGTCCACGAGATCGAAATCCCTCTCCCCCGCCTGGCGCTCTGCCAGCATCCGCGAGAGGTCCTTGGCCGAAACAGTATGGTCCTGGTCGGTTGCCGCCGGTGGCGTCACACCGCAAAAGGCCTCGTAGTCAGTCAGTTCCGTGATGGGTTCGGCTTCCGGGTCCTTGGAGACCTTGATTTCGCGCCAGCTGCCGCCCAGCGCGTCAAAAAGGGCCACCCGGCCCAGCAATGAACGCCCGACGCCGGTGATCAGCTTCACGGCTTCGGTCACCATCAGCGACCCCACCGCTGCGCACAACATCCCAAAGACTCCGCCCTCGCCGCAGGACGGTACCGACCCGGCAGGAGGAGCTTCAGGATAGAGGTCCCTGTAGGTCGGACCATGCTCGGCCCAAAAGACACTGACCTGGCCGTCGAACCGGAAGATGGACCCCCAGACGTAAGGCTTCCCGAGGATGGCAGCGGCGTCGTTGACGAGGTACCGGGTGGCAAAGTTGTCTGCGCCGTCCAGGATGAGGTCGTACTGGGCAAACAGCTCCAGGGCGTTGGATGAGTCCAGCCGGATGTTATGCAGGACCACGTTGACCAGGGGGTTGAGCCCGGCGATTGCGTCACGGGCGGATTCGATTTTGGGGATTCCCACGTCCTTGACGCCGTGAATGACTTGGCGCTGCAAATTGGTGAGATCCACCACGTCGTCGTCCACGATTCCGAGGGTGCCAACGCCTGCCGCCGCCAGATACAGCAGCGCCGGAGAACCCAATCCGCCGGCGCCTATGACCAGGACCTTCGCATTCTTGAGCCTGCGTTGGCCCAGGGCGCCGATTTCGGGAATGATGAGATGCCGGGAGTATCGCTCCACCTCGGCCGGCGTGAGTTCGGCGGCAGGTTCAACCAAGGGCGGCAGGACAGCGGGCGCAGCAGGGCGGGCAGCAACAATTGAGGCCATACCCCAATGTATGCCCGCCGATGCCGCCCGGTCATATTACCCACCGGTAGAGTGGTCATAACTGCAAAGGAAAGGCGGCAGACTGTGGCTGACGGCACAAGGGCACACGACGGGGTACCGGCCAAGCAGGAACGGGCTGTTTCAACCCGTTCACCAAGATTGCCGCGCGACGAGCGCCGCGCACAGTTGCTGAATGCCGCACTTGAAGTTTTTGTCTCCAACGGTTTCCATGGTGCGGCCATGGACGAAATCGCTGAAGCCGCCCACGTCAGCAAGCCGGTGCTTTACCAGCACTTTCCGTCCAAGCGCGAGCTCTATATGGCCCTTTTGGACAGCCACCTGGCCACGCTGACAGAGCTGATGCTCAGCGCCTTGAACTCCACTTCGGACAACAAAGAGCGCGTGAAGGCCGTCATGCGCGCCTATTACCGGTTCATCGCCGATGACGACCAGGCCCACCGGCTGGTCTTCGAGTCGGACCTCATCAACGATCCCGACGTCAGTTCCCGCTTGGAGACTTTCAACAAGACGTTCGCTGATGCGGTGGCCCACGTCATTGCCGAGGACACCAAGCTGCCTCCTTTGGAGGCCCAGCTCCTGGGCCGCGGCCTGGCCGGAATGGCGCAGGTCAGCGCCCGCTACTGGCTTGAAACAGACGGAAACCTTGACCTCGATGTGGCCAGTGATCTGATCTATCGTTTAGCTTGGCGCGGAATCAGTCGATTCCCCAAAGAGTCCTAGGCTACAAATAGAGGACAGACTTACAACTTGATTGGCTTGGAGGCCTTGCTGTGGAAGTAAAGATCGGCATTCAGAACGTTGGCCGTGAAATCGTGCTCGAATCCGCTTTGGATGCAGACGCCGTGGCCAAGATCGTGGCAGAGGCCGTGTCCAAGGGCTCGGAACTGCGCCTGACCGACGAAAAGGGCCGCCAGATCATTGTTCCCGGCAGCGTCCTTGGCTATGTGGAGATCGGCGCCGAGGAAGTCCGCCGCGTCGGTTTCGGCGCCCTCTAGGGCACCGGCCCAACCAACGCAGTCCGCTAAGGAGTCTTCATGCTTTCACTCGTCGTTGTGGTCCTGGCCACCGTTGCCACCGGATTCATCGTGTGGGCCAACGACAAAAGGCACGGCAAATACGGTGTCGCTTTGCCTGCCGGAGTTTCGGCGACTGTGGGCACCTTGAGCTGGATTGCGTTCATCAGCGCCGGACTGGGCTATCAGCCCGGGGCCACCTGGATTCCGTGGGTGCTGCCCATCGTTCTGGGAACAGCCGCAGCTGCAGGCGTTGTGGTCTACCTGGGCCGGGTCCGCACGCAGCACGATACCGCTGCCCTGACCAAGGCGCTCAGGCTCTAGCAGCCGCAAGAACAAACAACAGTGACCGACGCCCTGGGGCGCCGGTCACTGTTGTTTAATCCTTCACTGTTGTTTAAGCAGTCACCGTTAGAGGAACTCCGCCCGGCCCTCCATGGCCGAGGACGCCAAAGCGTGCTCACGCCGGGGAATCCTGCCCGCCAGCCTGGCCAGCCGGCCCGCGATCACAGCATGTTTGAAGGCCTCGCCCATCTGCACCGGGTTCTGCGCCCGGGTGACCGCGGTGGCCAACAGCACGGCGTCGCACCCCAGTTCCATGGCAAGGGCAGCATCGGAGGCCGTCCCAATTCCTGCGTCGAGCACCACTGGGACCGAGCCCCGGGAGACGATGAGTTCAATGTTGTGCGGGTTCAGGATGCCCAGTCCGGTTCCGATGGGCGAGCCCAGGGGCATCACAGCGGCAGCTCCCAGATTTTCGAGGCGCAAGGCCAGGACGGGGTCGTCGTTGGTGTAGGCGAAGACTTTGAATCCCCGGTTGACCAGTTGTTCCGTTGCCTCGACCAGTTCCACGGCATCGGGGAGAAGCGTGTGCTCGTCAGCGATGACCTCCAGCTTCACCCAGTCAGTCTCCAGCGCCTCACGCGCCAATTCAGCAGTCATCACCGCGTCTTTGGCCGTGAAGCAGCCGGCGGTGTTGGGCAGGACACGGATCCCGTGGTCCACCAGGAGCTGGAAGAGCGATCCCGTTTCCGCCGGGGAGTAGCGGCGCATGGCCACGGTGGTGAGCTCGGTTCCGGATGCGAGCAGCGCGGCACCAAGGCCGTCCAGGCTCGGGGCACCCCCGGTACCCATGATCAGGCGGGAGCCGAACCCGACGCCGTCGATCACCAGGGCGTCGGTACGGACCTCAGTATTTGTCGTAGTCATGGTTCAGCCTCCTTGGACTGCTGTTACAAGTTCGAGTTCGTCTCCGTCGGCGAGCGCCGTCGCGGCCCATTGACTGCGCGGTACCACCTCGGAATTGCGGGCGACGGCGATACCCAGCTTGCCGCCGTCGGCCGCCTGTCCGCTGTGGTCCAGGGCGCGGCCGGTGACAGCGGTGACCAAGGTGCTGACGGACGCGTCCTCCGGCACGGCGTGATCGGAACCGTTGAGTTTGATGTTCATGCTGCTTCCTTGTTCTCGGGATTAAGGCAACGCAGTGTCACTTATGGCCCACTGCGGAGGCTTCAAAGGGCCACAAGTGACCCCGGGTTGCACTGAAACGGTCGGGGCGGAAGGGGTCCCACCTGGGGTCTGATGAACCGTTGAACAACCCGCCCACGATTTTTGCGGCTACCGGTGTCAGGAGGACACCGTGCCGGAAGAAGCCCGTAGCGACCACCAGACCTTCAACGTCCCCGGTGGGGCCGGCCGCGCGTCCCAGCAACGGGGCGTTGTCCGGCGTTCCGGGGCGGGCCCGGGCTGTTGCTTCGAGCAGTTCGAGTTCGGCCACTGCGGGAGCCAGCACCTGGGCGTCCCGCAGCAACTGGTAGACGCCACCTGCGGAGACGGCATTGGAGGATGCTGAGAGCCCGTCCTCCCGCTGGGTAGCACCGATGACCACGGTGCCGTCGTCGCGGGGCACGATGTAAACGGGTACTCCGCGGACCATCCCCCGGACAGTGGAACTGAGCAGGGGGCGCAGGTGTCCGGGCACCCGGAGCCTGAGGATGTCGCCGTATACCGGCCGCACAGGGAGGGTCAGCCCGTCCGGAAGGCCCTCAAGCTCAGATGACCCCAGTCCGTTGGCCACTACGGTTTCTTTGGCCAGGACTGTGGCCCCGGACTCAAGTTCGGCTCCCGTGACACGACCGGATTGCCAGAGCAATCGTGTCGCCTTGGCCGCAACGGCAAACCCGTTCCCGGCGCCCTGGACCCAGGTGGAGTCGCCGGCTGCGTGGTCTGCCAACCCTGCGATGAGGCATGAGGCCAGCTTTCGGGGATCCACCTGGTGATCTGCGGGAATGTCGAAGGCACAGGAAATTTGCGGGCTCAGGAGCGGCTCGCGTTCGCGGGCCTCACGCAAGGTCAGGGGCTCAACCCCAAGACCGGCAGCAAGCTGGACCGTACGCAGATCTGCCAGCGCCTTCCGGTCCGCGGCATCGGCACCTACGGCCAGCGTCGGCGTCGTGCGGTATCCGGTGTCCCGTCCTCCGTGACCCAGGCTTGCGGCAAAGGAGGGCCACAGGCGGGACGATTCGAGCATCAGGTCCAGAAGGTCTTCCTCCTGGTAGTGCAACTCGCTTACCGGTGCCAACATTCCAGCGGCAGCATACGTGGCTCCCGTAGCGGGCGCGGGATCGATGACCACCACTGAGCGGCCCAGCCGGCGTGCTTGGTGGGCAATGCCGAGTCCGATCACGCCTGCGCCGATGACGGCCACGTCTGCCTGGAGTTGGGGATGGCCGGAATCTGCCATTCGTTTCCTTCCCTACGCCGGTACTAGCCGGATCAGGTCAAGCGGTCGGCGCTGAAGCCCTCTCAGCCGGACGGTCATATAACGAACGTCGCGGCTCCCGCAGTACGTGCCCAGTTTAGAGGAACTACGCTGGTTTCCATGACCCCGACTGACGCCCTCGCCACCGCCCGCCTATACCTGTGCACTGATGCCCGGAGACGGCAAGGCGATTTTGAAGACTTTGTGGACGCCGCTTTTGCCGGTGGGGTGGACATCATCCAGCTGCGCGACAAAACCCTGGAAGCTGCCGAAGAGTTGGAGCTCCTTGCCGTCCTGCGCGGAGTTGCCGAACGCCACGGACGGCTCTGGGCCGTCAACGACCGTGCCGATGTTGCCAGTGTTTCCGGGGCTCCCGTGTTCCATATCGGGCAAAAGGACCTGCCGTTGGGAGTGGCCAGGACATTGCTGCCGCAGCCGGTCACGATCGGCCTGTCCACCCACTCTCCCGAGCAAGTGAACGCGGCAATCGCAGCCTCGCCGGGCCAGGGTGGCCTGGACTATTTCTGTGTTGGTCCCCTCTGGGCAACACCTACCAAACCGGGCCGCGCAGCTGTGGGATTGGACTTGGTCACATATGCCGCAGAAGCAGGCAAACGGGCCGGGGAGACCACAGGCGGCGCCGTGAACCTGCCCTGGTTTGCCATCGGAGGGATTGATCTCAGCAACGTCGAACAGGTAGTGGCTGCCGGAGCCACCAGGATCGTTGTGGTCCGCGCCATCACCGAAGCGACGGATCCGACGACGGCCGCGAAGTCGCTGCTGGAGGCCTTGGACGCCGCCTGAGCCGGCCATTGCGCGGCGGGTGGTCCCGGAAGGCTGTCCACAAGCCCCTTGGCGAAGATTTGCTGCCGCCCACGGTGGTCCTACTAGGCTGAGTCGAAGTGAGTTGACTGTCCAGCCTGCCCGCAGGCCACGTGTCCTCCCCTCGCACCCACTCCCCCGAAGGATGATCCATGAGCAATCCGAGCTACCCTCCCGCGCCCGGGAACGGGAATGCTGCCCCGCCAGTTCCGCCCGCACCCGGTGCTTACGGCAACCAATACCAGGGCCAATACCAGGGCGGGCCGCAATCCACTTATCAGCCTGATCCGGCCTCCAGCCCTTACGGTGTTCCCGGCACGGGTGCTCCGGCAAAGTCCTTCATGGTCACCTGGATCCTGTCCTTGCTTCTGGGTGGCCTCGGTGTTGACCGTTTCTACCTGGGCAAGATCGGCACCGGCATTGCCAAGCTGCTCACGGCGGGTGGGCTCGGCATCTGGTCCATCGTGGACCTCATCATCACACTGACCGGCAACGCACGGGATAAGGAAGGCCGCCCGCTGCAGGGCTATCCGGAAAATAAGAAGAAGGCGTGGATCATCACGCTCGTCGTCTGGTTCGCCGGCCTGATTCTTGGAATCCTGTCCACAGTGTTGTCCCTGACCTTGGTGGCTGCCGCCGTCCAAGGACAGTCCACGCCCCTCCCCGCCGTCCCATCGGCCTCCCAAGAGGCACCGGTCCCGTCCCAGGGCGCTGCCACTGCCGGAAATTCCTTTGACATCACCGTCTCCAAGGGCAACGACGTCAAAGTCACAGTCCTTGACTCCGGATACACCACCGAGATTCCCGAAATGGCTTTTATGAAGCCTCTTAATGGAGGGTTCCTCCTGGTGGAGGTTTCCTGGGAGACCACCGCCGGATCAAGCTTCGCCACGTTCACCAATTTCGAAGCCTTCGACGCTGAGGGCAAGAAGGGCGACCGGATCCTGCTTGGCAGCGAAATGGGTGGCCTGAATTCCGGTGAGGTCGCCGCCGGAGACATCCAGCAGGGCGTCATTGCCTTCGACATCAAGAACGGCCCCACCACCGTGGTCATCAATAATGACGTTGGCGACAAAGCAGCCAGCTTCACCCTGACCCCGGCAGGCTAACCCCCTACCAGGCCAACAGCCGTGCCAAAAGCCCGTTGCCTCCTCGGAGCAACGGGCTTTTGCGTGCGGCGGCGAAGACTATCCGCTGGTTTCGGGCTACCCTGATTTTCGTGTCACATCATCGGATAGCGCCAAACGTAGACGACTCCTCGGACCAGCTTGCTGAAGCACTTGCGGCCCTAAGGACGGAGTTGGAACTCCCTTCTGCCTACCCGGCGGAGGCAGTGGCCGAGGCACAGCAGGCCGTGGAAACCCATGGGTTGCCGGAGCAGGATCTGCGGGACATTCCGTTTGTCACCATCGATCCCGCGACCTCCACTGACCTGGACCAGGCCCTGTTCATCGATCGCGCCGGAGAAGGCTACAAGGTCCTCTACGCCATTGCCGACGTGCCGTCCTTCGTGGTTCCAGGCGGTGCACTTGATGCCGAGACCCGGCACCGCGGACAGACGTTCTATGCGCCCGACGGCCGCATTCCCCTGCACCCGGAGGTCATCAGCGAAAATGCCGGCAGCCTGCTGGCCGGCCAGGATTGCGGTGCCTTCGTGTGGAACTTCGACCTCAACGCAACGGCCGAAGTCGTCTCCGTGGGCCTGTCCCGGGCTGCGGTCCGCAGCCGGGCCAAACTGAGCTACAAGGGCGCCCAACAGCAAATCGATGACAACACGGCCCCGCCTGTGTTGCAGCTCCTTAAAGAAGTGGGACTGAAACGGGTTGAACTGGAAAGGCAGCGTGGAGGCGCGAGCCTGAACATGCCGGAACAGGAAATCGTGCAGGCAACCGACGGCGGCGGGTACAGGATCGTCGCAGCTCCCTCCTTGCCGGTGGAGGACTGGAACGCCCAGATCTCCTTGATGACCGGCATGGCCGCCGCCCAACTGATGCTCGAAGGAAAAGTGGGCATCCTTCGCACAATGCCCGCCCCGGACGAACGTTCGCTGCAGCACTTCAAGCGGCAAACCACCGCCTTGGGCAAGCCGTGGGACGGCCACGTCACCTACGGCGAGTATTTGCGGACCCTTGATGCGTCCGACCCCCGGCAACTGGCCATCCTGCACTCTGCGGGAATGCTGTTCAGGGGTGCCGGTTACACGCCTTTCGACGGCGAAGTCCCTGACACCGTCATCCAGGCGGCCATTGGAGCTCCCTACGCCCACACAACAGCACCATTGCGGCGCCTCATCGACAGATTCGTCCTGGTGATCTGCGAGGCACTGAGCAACAACAGGGACATTCCAGGCTGGGCCCGTGAAGCCTTGCCCTCCTTGCCCGAGATCATGGCATCCTCGGACCAACTGGCGGGGCGGCTTGAGCGTGCAGCACTGGACACCGTGGAAGCGGCACTGGTAGCAAACCACGTTGGCCAGGAATTCGATGCCGTGGTGATTTCAGGTTCCAAGCCCGCCAACGGGAACAACGCCAACGGCAACGGGAATAACGCCAACGGCAGTAACGGCAACAGAACCAACGGCGGTGGCCCCTACGGAACTGTCCAGATCGCAGAACCCGCCGTCACGGCCCGCTGCGACGGCGAACTGGAATCCGGAACCAAGGTTCGCGTCCGCTTGGTCAAGGCCGATATTGCCAGCCGGGAAATCAGGTTCGAACTGATGCAGTAACGCGTTGGGACGGGCGATCCGGGCTTTATGGCTCCCAGAGGATAGACTGGAACTGTAGTAATGGATGCCCGGTCGTTGATTCAGTAGATTTTTTGAATTCAACAAGCCCGCCCCTACGCGATCTTGAGATGTACCAACTGGTCACCAGTGCCAGTACTTAGATAGCCCGCGATCGGCTTCCACTGGATTTGCTTGCGCGCCCGTTCGTGCTCCGGTACGGCTCCGCCGCCCCCGTTGAGCATGCAGCGCCAATGCCCAAATGAATAAGGAAACTCCCTGTGAGTGAATTGCACACCCATGAAGTCCTGACGGACTCCACCGGAACTGAAACCATCGAGCCCGAGGAAACGATCACCTCGGATGAGACGCCCCACGAGATCGAAGAGAAGTCGTTCGCGGACTACAACGTCCGTGCGGACATTGTAGAGTCACTGGCTGACGCCGGGATTACCCACCCCTTCCCCATCCAGGCCATGACCCTGCCGGTGGCCCTGAGCGGCCACGACATCATTGGCCAGGCCAAGACGGGTACCGGCAAGACGTTGGGCTTCGGCATTCCCGCCCTTCAGCGCGTAGTCGGCCGCGACGATGCGGGCTTTGAAAAGCTTGCCGTTCCGGGTGCACCCCAGGCCTTGGTCATCGTGCCCACGCGTGAACTCGCGGTGCAGGTAGCCAACGATCTCCAGACCGCCTCACGCAAGCGCAACGCCCGCATCGCCACCATCTATGGCGGCCGTGCCTACGAGCCCCAGGTCGATGCCCTGCAGAAGGGCGTCGAAATCGTTGTCGGCACCCCTGGCCGGTTGATCGATCTCTACAAGCAGAAGCACCTGAGCTTGAAGAACGTCAAGATGGTCATTCTTGACGAGGCCGACGAAATGCTGGACCTCGGCTTCCTCCCGGACGTCGAGACCCTGATTGCCGGTACTCCCGCCGTCCGGCAGACGCTGCTCTTCTCGGCGACGATGCCCGGCCCGGTCATCGCGATGGCTCGCCGCTACATGACGCAGCCCACCCACATCCGCGCCGCTGATCCCAACGACGAGGGCCTCACCAAACGGGACATCCGCCAGCTCATCTACCGTGCACACAGCATGGACAAGACTGAGGTCGTAGCCCGTATCCTCCAGGCCCGCGGACGCGGCCGGACCATCATCTTCACCAAGACCAAGCGCACCGCTGCCAAAGTTGCCGAGGAACTGGTTGACCGCGGTTTTGCTGCCGCAGCCATCCACGGCGACCTCGGCCAAGGTGCCCGCGAGCAAGCCCTCCGCGCTTTCCGCAACAACAAGGTGGACGTCCTGGTGGCCACAGACGTCGCAGCCCGCGGCATCGATGTCGATGACGTCACGCACGTCATCAACTACCAGTGCGTGGAAGACGAAAAGATCTACCTGCACCGTGTGGGACGTACCGGCCGCGCAGGCAACAAGGGCACCGCAGTGACGTTTGTCGACTGGGATGACATGCCTCGCTGGGGCCTGATCAACAAGGCCCTGGGGCTCAGCGTTCCCGAGCCGGTGGAAACCTACTCCTCCTCGCCGCACCTCTACTCCGACCTGGACATCCCGGAGGGCACCAAGGGCCGTTTGCCGCGCAATAAGCGTGTCCTCGCCGGCGTCGACGCGGAGGTCCTTGAAGACCTCGGCGAGACCGGCAAGAAGAACGCCGGCTCCGGTCGTTCGGGCCGCGACGGCGGACGTGACGGCAAGCGCGACGGCGGTCGTGACAGCGGCCGTGGACGGCAAGCCAGGAACAACGACCGTGTCTCCGGCGAGTCCAGTGACTCAAGCGAATCCAAGGGTGAGGGCGGACGCAACCGTACGCGCCGCCGTCGTACCTCCGACGCTGAAGCAGCCCCCGCAGCCGGCGCCTCGGAAAGCCGCACAGCTGCGACCGACGGGGCAGAAAAGCCTGCCCGGACGCGTCGTACGCGCACGCGCCGCCGCAACGGCGAAGTGGTTTCCGGTGAAACCGCAGCTGCCCAGTCCGGCAGCGCCGAGGCCTAAAAACCTCAATGACTGAAACTGTTTGGGCGCCGGACGGCGGCAATTTGGTGGTGCACGCGGACAACGCGGAGTTCCTCCCTACGCTGCCGGACGGCGCCTTCACACTCATCTACGTGGACCCGCCCTTCAACACGGGCCGGGTTCAGCGCCGCCAGGAAACCCGCATGGTGCGCAACGCTGATGGCGACGGCGATCGCGTGGGCTTCAAGGGCCGCTCCTACGACACCATCAAGGGTGCCCTGCACAGCTACGATGACGCCTTCAGCGACTACTGGTCCTTCCTGGAACCCAAACTGGTCGAGGCCTGGCGGCTGCTGTCCGACGACGGCACCCTGTACCTGCACCTGGACTACCGCGAGGTTCACTACGCCAAGGTGATGCTTGACGCCATCTTCGGCAGGGAATGCTTCCTGAACGAGATCATCTGGGCGTACGACTACGGCGCCCGGGCCAAGAACCGTTGGCCTACCAAGCACGACAACATCCTGGTGTACGTGAAGAACCCCGCCAAGTACCACTTCGACAACGCCGAAGTGGACCGCGAACCGTACATGGCCCCCGGCCTGGTGACCCCCGCCAAGCGCGAGCTCGGCAAGCTGCCCACCGACGTTTGGTGGCACACCATCGTTTCCCCCACGGGCCGCGAGAAGACCGGCTACCCTACCCAAAAACCCGAAGGCCTGGTCCGCAGGATCGTTTCGGCCTCCAGCCGCGAAGGTGACTGGTGCCTCGATTTCTTCGCCGGATCAGGGACCTTGGGAGCGGTGGCAGCGAAGCTTGGCCGCAGCTTTGTCTGCGTGGACCAGAATGAACAGGCCATTGAGGTCATGCGGAAACGGCTGGGCAGCAAGGCCGTGTTCCATGAGGTCCAGCCAAGCAGCCTCTAGCCAATTTGGCGAGGCCGATTTATGGCGAGGCCGATTTATGGCGAGGCCGATTTAGGCAAGGCTGAGTCGGGGTTTCAGCGCGTCAGGCTGCGCCTTGCACGAAAGCTGTCACGGAATCCGCGATCATCTGGACGGCAATGGCCGAAAGGAGCAAACCGGCAATCCGGGTGACAAGCTCCACGCCGTTCTCGCCCAGCACGCGCTGCACCACGCCCGCGAACCGCATGGCCAGGTACAGCGAGGCCAACACCACGGCAATTCCAAGCCCCACGGCCAGGTACTCAGATAGCTGGCCGGACTGCTGCACGAACACCATCACGGCAACAATCGCGCCGGGACCGGCCATGAGTGGGGTGCCCAGCGGCACGAAGGCCACATTCTTGTATTTGGCCGCATTTTCCTCGCCGCTGGTGGAGCCGGTCAGCAGCTGCAAGGCAATGAGGACCAACAACAGTCCGCCGGCACCCTGCAAGGCAGCCAGCGAAATATGCATGTAGTTGAGGATCGACTGGCCAAAAATCGCGAACACCACAATCACGCCTGTGGCCACCAGCAGTGCCTGGAAGGCCGAGCGGTTGCGGTCCCTGGCCGACATTTGGGCCGTCAAGGACATGAAGATCGGGACCGTCCCGGGCGGGTCCATGATCACGAACAGCGTGACGATCACCGAGGCGAGCAGCTGCAAATCCACTCAGGGACCCCTTTCAACGAATAACGGTGCTGCCTGTTGCCAGTTCCTCAATCCGGGCCAGTACCGTGGGCGAGGTAGTGTTCTCGCCCAGCAGGTTCGGCTTGCCCGCGCCGTGGTAATCCGATGACCCCGTGATAAGCAGGCCGTGCCGGGCAGCCAATGTCCGCAGGAAGGCCCGCCCGTCCTCCGGGTTGTCCCGGTGTTCAACCTCAAGGCCCAGCAGCCCGGCATCGATCATGTCCCGGTAGGTCCCCTCCCCCACGATCCTTCCCCTGGACGACGCCACGGGATGGGCGAAGACAGGAACACCGCCGGCGGCGCGTACAAGCTCGACGGCGACAGCGGGGTCCGGCGCATAGTGCTGCACGAAGTACCGCGAGTGTGATGTCAGGATGGAGGTAAAGGCCTCGGTACGGTCCGCGACCACCCCGGCGGCAACCAGGGCATCGGCAATGTGGGGGCGTCCCACTGTTGCGCCGGGGGCCACGTGGTGGATGACGTCGTCCCATGTCAAGGGATAATCCTCAGACAATAAGGTGACCATGTGCTCGGCACGGGTCAGCCGGGCATCCTTGGACTTGGTGATTTCCTCCAGGAGACCCGCGTGTGAGGGATCATGCAGGTAGCTCAGCAGGTGGACGCTGATGCCTTGTTCGGTCCGGCAGGAAATCTCCATGCCCGGAACAAAGGCAATGCCATGTTCGCGGGCGGCTGCAGCGGCCGGATCCCAGCCATCGGTGGAATCGTGGTCCGTCAGCGCCACCGCGTCCAGGCCCGCGGCAACAGCAGAAATGATCACCCCCGCCGGGGTCTCGGTTCCGTCGGAAACATTGGAGTGCGCATGCAGGTCTATCCTCACTTTCCCAGCCTAGGGGATGTGGGCCTTCTTGGCCGGTTGCGCCGTTGGCCTCCTCACCGAACTGGTGGGACGATGTAACGGTGAACGATGCTGAAAACACCCAAAACATGGATTCCTCAAATTCCCAGCCGCTGCAAGAGCGCGTCAACAACCGCTCACAGAGGCCCACATCGGATGCCTTCAAGGCATTCATGGCAAGCAATTGGGCACCGGCCCCGCAGGTGACCCCTGCGCGTGACGCCGTCGCAGACCATGCCGCCCGCCGCCGTCGTACCATCTCCGAACTGTTCAAGGGCGAACGGCTTGTTGTCCCGGCGGGTCCCTTGAAGGTCCGCTCCAACGACTGCGACTACCGTTTCCGCCCGCACTCCGGATTCGCCCACCTCACCGGTTTGGGCCTTGACCACGAGCCGGACGCCGTCCTGATCCTGGAGCCGGTGGCTGAAGGAAAGGGCGACGACGGCGGTCACCACACTGCCACGCTCTACTTCCGGCCGCTGGCCGGCCGCGATACCGAACAGTTCTATGCGGACTCCCGCGCAGGCGAGTTCTGGATCGGCGCCCGCCCCACCCTGGCTGAGTTCGAAGCGCGCCTGGGCCTGCCCACCGCGCACATCTCCGAGCTGGAAATGGCCATCACCAAGAACGTTGGCGCCCCGGAGATTGGCGGCATCTCGATCCGCTTGGTCCGCAAGGTGGACGAGAACATTGACGCACTGGTGGACACCGCTCGGTACAACACCGCCAAGGATCCCGAAAACCTGGACCTCGGCGAGCTCGACGCCCTTGATGAAAAGCTCAGTGAAGCACTCTCCGAGCTGCGCCTGATCAAGGACGAATGGGAAATCGAACAGATGAAGGTCGCCGTGGCGGCCACCGTGGAGGGCTTCGCCGATGTTGTCCGTGCCCTGCCCCGTGCACTGACCCACAAGCGTGGCGAGCGCGTTGTTGAAGGCGCCTTCTTTGCCCGTGCCCGCGAGGAAGGCAATGAGCTCGGCTACGACACCATTGCAGCCTCAGGGAACAACGCCACGGTCCTCCACTGGAACCGCAACTCGGGTACCGTCAACGCCGGAGAGCTCCTGCTCCTGGATGCCGGCGTCGAGGCAGATTCCCTGTATACCGCAGATGTCACCCGCACGTTGCCTGCAACCGGCACGTTCACTGATATCCAGCGCAAGATCTACGAGGCCGTGCTGGACGCTGCCGACGCCGGATTCGCGGCTGCACAGCCGGGCGTGAAGTTCCGCGACATCCACACGGCCGCCACCACGGTCCTGGCCGAGCGCCTCGCCGAGTGGGGCTTGTTGCCTGTCTCCGTGGAAGAAGCCATCAGCCCCGAGGGCCAGCAGCACCGCCGGTGGATGCCGCACGGTACCAGCCACCACCTCGGCCTTGACGTGCACGACTGCGCCCAGGCCAAGCGCGAGCTCTACCTCGACGGCATCCTCACCGAAGGCATGGTCTTCACGATCGAGCCTGGCCTCTACTTCAAGAACGAGGACCTTGCCATCCCCGAGGAGTACCGAGGAATCGGCGTCCGCATTGAAGACGACATCCTCATGACTGCTGATGGCCCCGTGAACCTCAGCGCCGCTTTGCCCCGCAAGGCAGAGGACGTCGAGGCGTGGATGGCAGGCATCTACCAGGACGCGCAGGGCTAAAGACCCTGCTCCAGTGCGCATAAAGGAAGGCCACCGGTTATCCGGTGGCCTTCCTTTGTGCTCTTGTACGCAGCCCTTGGGCGGGCCTGCCGGGTGATCGCCTAGTGCTTGGGCGAGCCTTCCGGGCCGGACTCCTGTCCGTCCTCCCGGGGCCCGTTCTGCGGCGGGTTCTGCCCTTCGGTGACGCGGACGCCGTACTGCGGACGGCCGTCCGGGAGGTCGGGATAGCGCACAGCCGCCGGTGCCGGGTTCTGCACGGGCTGTTGGGCGGCAGGGCCCGGTGTCCCGGCGGGTGCGTTCTGTCCCTGGGGAGCGCCAGCGGTGGACTCGGGACCGCGCTGGCCGTAGGGGTCGTTCCACGTGGAAGGCCGCTCAGGAGCTTGACCGGGTTGCTGCACCGGCGTGTTCTGCGGGTTGTAGTGGGTGGCCTGCGCCGTTGCTGCCTGTGCCGGGTTCATGGGCAGCTGCTGAAGCAAGCGGCGGGCTTCATGGGCGGCTTCCATGGCGACGATGACGTCATAATTTGTGGCCACCACTTGACTGGTGGACGTGAAGTCGCGCTTCCCACGCTGCGTGGCGTAGGTGACGATCCCGAACAACATGAAGAAGGCCGCACCCATCAGGACCGAGGTGATGATGGAGAAAGGGCCGCCTGCCGGGGTGAAGAAGGACAGCATCACACCCACGAAGAGGCCAAACCACATACCACTCAACGCTCCGGACAGCGCCACCCTCGGGTAGCTGAGGCGCCCGGTCACCCGTTCCACCATTTTGAGGTCATTGCCCACGATCGACACCAACTGCACCGGGAACTGCTGGTCAGCAAGGTAGTCCACCGCCTTCTGGGCATCCAAATACGAGGTGTATGAGCCCACGGTGTCGCCCTGGGGGACGCTGCGGGATTCCTCAACGGCTTTGGGACCACCAAAAATGTTAGACATAGCCCCATTGTGTCCCATGGACATGTGAACTGGCTGGAATTCAGCTAAAAGAGAGCAGACTCGGTAGCCTGTAAACATGAGCACACATCCTTCACGCGTCTTTGTCGCGCGCCTGCTCGGCTTGGACGTCTTTGACCCTTTGGGTGATCGTTTGGGCCGCTTGCGCGACGTCGTGGTGCTCTCCCGCGGGACCCGGGGCGCTCCGCACGTGGTGGGCATCGTGGTGGAGGTACCGGGCAAGAAACGCGTCTTCGTGCCCATGACGCGCATTACCTCAATCGACCAGACGCAGATCATCTGCACAGGCTTGGTCAATCTGCGCCGCTTCGAGCAGCGCGGCGCGGAAACACTGGTGGTTGCCGAGATGTTCGACCGCCGTGTGACGTTGGCGGATGGTTCCGGCGACGCCACCATCGAGGACATCGCCATGGACCAGCACCGGTCCAAGGACTGGTTTGTCAGCAAGCTGTTCGTGCGCCGGGGCCACTCGTTGTCGCCCCTGAGCAGGCTCCGCCGGAACGAAACGTTGATCATTGACTGGGCTGACGCCCAGACCGGGGCCCACAACGAACCCCAGGCAGCAACCCAGTTCGTGGCAACACACGAGGACCTTAAGCCTGCCGACTTCGCCGAGGCCCTCCAGGAGATGAGCGACAAACGCCGCTTCGAGGTAGCCAGCGAACTCCAGGACGAGCGCCTTGCCGACGTCCTCCAGGAGCTCCCGGAAGACGACCAAGTGGAGATCCTCTCAGCCCTGGATGTGGAGCGCGCAGCCGACGTCCTCGAAGAGATGGACCCAGACGACGCCGCCGACCTCCTGGCCGAGCTCCCCTCCGCCCAGGCAGAGGAACTGCTCCAGCTCATGGAACCCCAGGAAGCAGAGGACGTCCGCCGCCTCCTGGAGTACGACGAAGACACCGCCGGCGGTCTGATGACCCCGGTCCCGGTCATCCTCCCGCCCGAAGCAACTGTTGCCGAAGCATTGGCCCACGTCCGCCGCGAAGAACTTTCCCCGGCGCTGGCCTCTTCCATCTTCATCGCACGGCCGCCTTTGGAGACACCCACGGGCCGATTCCTGGGCGTAGTGCATATCCAGCAGCTTTTACGTTTCCCGCCACCGGAACCGCTGGGCAACCTCGTGGACAAAAACCTCGAACCGTTGTCGGACCAGGCCCACATCAGCGAAGTTGCCCGGACCTTGGCCACCTACAACCTCAATTCCCTTCCAGTCGTCGATGACGACGGCCGCCTTGTCGGGGCGGTGACTGTTGATGACGTGCTGGATCACCTGTTGCCGGATGACTGGCGAGCCCATGAGGACGACGCCCCTATAAGGAAACTTGGAGGCCGCATTGGCTGATAACAACGCCACCCGATCCCCCAAGTCGCCGGGACGCTCCAGCAGCAGCCTTGACACGCCACTGAGCGGCCGCCAGCGGATCCTGCCGAAGTTCTCTCCCAACCCGGACGCATTCGGGAACGCAACGGAAGGTTTCGCCCGCTTCATGGGGACGCCGACCTTCCTGGTCTACATGACCATCTTTTGTGTCTTCTGGCTGGTCTGGAACACGTTCGCGCCCACGGAGTGGCAGTTCGACCGGATGGAGCTGGGCTTCACCCTGCTGACCCTCATGTTGTCGCTCCAGGCCTCCTATGCCGCTCCCCTGCTGCTCCTGGCCCAAAACCGCCAGGATGACCGCGACCGCGTCTCCCTCCAGCAGGACCGCCAGCGTGCCGAACGGAACCTGTCCGATACCGAGTACCTGACCCGGGAACTGGCCTCGCTGCGCATCGCCCTGCGCGAAGTAGCCACCCGTGACTACGTCCGCGCCGAACTCCGCAGCCTCCTGGAGGACATCATTGATGCCCAGGAAGAGCTGCGCGAGAACGATGCCGGTGATGGAACTGAGTCTCCCGGCGAGAAGGTCAAGGACAAACTCAAGGACAAACGGGACAAGTCCCGCGGTCCCCGCACGCAACAGATCCCCAAAGTCCGTCAGCCGCGGCCCACTGGGCCACAACACTCCACGGCAAAACCCTCGCCTGAAACCCCTGAAAGCCGGGCTTGAGAACATGAGCGCCCCATCTGCCGAGGAGCTCCATGCTGCCCTGGCAACCGTCATCGATCCCGAACTCCGCCGCCCGATCACCGAGCTCGGGATGGTGGAATCGGTCTCCTCCGACCACACCGGGACCGTTAGCGTCGCTGTCCTGCTGACCATCGCCGGTTGTCCCCTTCGGGAGACCATCACCCAGGACGCCACTGCGGCTCTGTCCAAACTCGACGGCGTCACGGCCGTGGACGTGGAACTGAAGGTCATGACCCCGGCCCAACGCGAGGCACTGAAGAAACAGCTCCGCGGACCAGGCGGCCAGCGCGGCATACCCTTTACCAAGCCGGGGTCCCTGACCAAGGTTTACGCCGTAGCAAGCGGCAAGGGCGGCGTAGGCAAGTCCTCGGTCACCGTCAACCTGGCTTGTGCCTTGGCCGCCCAGGGTCTTCGCGTGGGCATAGTTGACGCCGACGTCCATGGTTTCTCTGTTCCCGCCCTGATGGGCATCACGCAAAAGCCCACCCAGGTGGATGACATGATCCTGCCGCCGGTGGCCTATGGCGTCAAGGTCATCTCCATTGGGATGTTCGTGGCAGGCAACCAGCCGGTGGCCTGGCGTGGTCCCATGCTGCACAGGGCACTGGAGCAGTTCCTCACCGACGTCTATTTTGGCGATCTGGATGCCCTTTTCCTCGACCTGCCGCCCGGGACGGGTGACATCGCCATTTCCGTGGCCCAGCTCCTGCCCAACGCCGAGATCCTTGTGGTGACCACCCCCCAGGCTGCTGCTGCCGACGTCGCCGAGCGTGCCGGAACCATCGCGACGCAGACCGGGCAGAAGGTGGCCGGGGTGATCGAGAACATGTCGTTCCTGGAAATGCCCGACGGCGGCAGGATGGAATTGTTCGGAAGCGGCGGCGGTGCCATCCTGGCGGAGCGCTTGAGCGCCGCAGTCGGCGGCAATGTTCCTCTACTTGGCCAGATCCCCTTGGACATCCGGCTGAGGGAAGGCGGCGATGCCGGGAACCCGGTGGTCTTGGCCGCCCCGGAAACGGCCGCAGCGAAGGCCATGCAGCACATCGCCTCGGGCCTTGCATCCCGGCCGCGGGGATTGTCGGGATTGTCGCTGGGCATCGAACCCCGCTAGGACCTGTGTCCGCAGTCAGGCGACCGTTTCCTGGTGTCCGCAGTCAGGTGACCGCCGCCCCTGTTCGCCTCAGGGAATGGCTCTGATCAGGTCGCTTCGGTATCGAAGGGCGCAGCTTCGCCTTCTGCAAGCCGCTCAATCACCCTGGCGGGAGCCTTTGGCTTGGTCTCGACCGATGCTGCGGCGGCTGCCGTAGCGGCCACGGCGGGCGCTCCGGCGCTCACTGGCTTGGTGTCGTCATCCAGCAGCGCATCCTTGATGATGCGACGCGGATCGTACTGGCGCGGATCGTACTTTTTCCAGTCGACCTCATCGATGTCGATGCCGACTTCTTCCTTGATCTGCTCACGCGCACCGGAAGCCATCCGCCGGACTTCCTTGACCAAGTTGGCAAGCTTTTGAGTGTATTCGGGCAAACGGCTGGGACCGATGACGAGTACGCCGATAATCAGAAGGAGTATGAACTCCGGGCCGTTGATTCCAAACACGCTACGAAGATTACCTTGTCTGTGGTGCCGCTCATAAACCAGCGGGACGGAGAAGGGTCTGGAGCCCACGCAGCAGTCGCGCGTACCAGGCCTCGGTTCCTTCGTTGGGGTGTGAAGCTGCCATGGATTCGCCTGCCCTGACGATTTCAGGAACGGCGTCATCCGCGGCATCGGCTGGGAGGTCGGAGACGTAGCTGATCACGGCCGCAGGCATGGTGTAGACGGCCTTCCAGGGGCTCCCCTGCGTGACAGATAACCGCGCGGACGTGGTGGTGCCCTGCCCGGACTGGGCGGCTGGCAGGTGCTCCTCCACGATCGTGGCGTAGTGGCCGTTGTTTTCCAGCCTGATCTCCACTGCAGGGTGGCCGTTGTACATGGTGCTGTGGGCAGAGACCACGGTGAAGCCCATCCCCGCAAGCTCAGGGCATGCCCACCCTTCTTCCCGCAGGGCATCCAGTTGGGCAGCGTCCAGGCTGACCGTGCTCCCTGCCCGGAACGTGGGGCCCGCCATGCTTCCCACAGGGTTTCCCGTCCAGGCTCCGGCGAGGGCACCGACGTCGCTGCCGGCGCTCAGTTGGGGAACGTCGTTGCCGGCCACGACGTAGGCCGACAACGCCAGGGCGCCGGCGCTGACAGCCAAAGTACCGGCCGCAGCTGCGGCAACGCGAAGTCCACGGCGCATTTCGCCTGGCGTTGACCTGGCCTCCAGATGTTCATCCGGCTCGTTGGCGAGGCGTTCAGTATGCTGAATCAGCCGCGTGGCAAGATCCTGGCTGGCTTCGGGCACCGAAGCGCCCCGTAGGCGTTCAAGGTACTGCCGTTCCCGGCGAAGGGCACTGCGGCACTCAGCGCATTCCCGGACATGATCGGGATTTCGTGTGTGGCGCAGGGCAGCCAGCTTGTGCCGGGAAAACAGTCCCGGACGGCGGGGATGTCGAGGCATCGACGTCCTAGAGGATACTTGCGATGCGCGGCATCTTCAGGCGTGGCTTGCGGGCCTCTGCCGGACGGGGATCGCGGTGGGCAAGCTTCTCGCGCAGCATGGTCCTGCCGCGGTGGATGCGGGACCTGACGGTTCCCAGCTTCACACCCAACGCCTCTGCGACCTCGTCATAGGAGAGGCCTTCAAGGTCGCACAGCACGACGGCGGCGCGGAAGTCAGGCGGCAGTTCTTCCAAAGCACGCTGGACATCCAGGTCAAGATTGTTGTGTTCAAAGCTCTGTTCGGGCCCCGGTTCGCGGCCAGGCAGGCGGGAATCGGCGTCTTCGGCAAGGGCATCGAACCGGATCCGGCTCTTGCGACGGGCCTGGTCCAGGAACAGGTTGGTGGTGATGCGGTGCAACCAGCCGTCCAATGTCCCCGGTTTGAAGTTCTCGAGTGAACGGAAAACCCGGACAAAGACCTCCTGCGTAAGGTCTTCGGCGTCGAATTTGTTGCCCGTCAAGCGATAGGCGAGGCGATAAACCTTGGCGGAGTGGTTGGAAACCACTTCCTCCCAGCTGGGCATGACCCAGTCGGCAACGCCCTCAATGCTCTCCGATGTTTGGACTGGCGCAGCATGCGATGCCGGCATCGTCCACTCCCCTCAAAATGTTGTTCACCGAGTCCTTCGGCGCCGGCTGCCTCATGGGTGGCCGGAGCAATATCATCCCAAGGTTGTCTGGGAATTTCCTGACTGGTGCTGGTTTTTCCCGCAGGGCTGAAAACTGTCCCGGACACAAGGGCCGGGGCGGCCGTCCAACAGCGGCTTTCCCGGTGCTTACACAGTAGTCTTGGTACAACCACCCCTACCCGCGGAAAGCGAAACCCTTCATGAGTGCCGACAAGTCAAGCAGCTGGTCCTATGCAGAAGATCTGCCTGCTGAGGATGACGTCTTGTTGCGCGCCCGGGAACGCTCTTTCGAGCTCGGAGTCACGCCCATCAGCCCCGGCGTAGGTGCGGTGCTGACCGTCCTGGCTGCGGCGTCCAAGGCACAGACCGTGGTCGAGGTCGGTTCGGGGGCCGGGGTGTCCGGCGTCTGCCTCCTGCGCGGATTGAGCCCGCAGGCCGTCCTGACCACCATCGACGTCGACGTCGAACACCTCAAGGCGGCCAGGGAGGCGTTCCTTGAATCCGGCAGCCCTGCCAACCGCACGCGCACCATTTCAGGCCGCGCGGCCGACGTCCTGCCGCGGCTTACCGATTCTGCCTATGACCTCGTGTTCATCGACGCCGACAAGCCCAACTTCCCCAAGTATGTTGAACAGGCCATCCGCCTCCTCAAGTCAGGCGGGACACTGGTGATCAACGATGCCCTGGACAAGGACCGGGTCGCCAATCCGGCAGCACGCGATTCCACAACCGTGGTGCTGCGCCAGATCGGCAAGGCAATCCGCGACGACGACCGGCTCGCTTCAGCGATGCTTCCCACCGGCGATGGACTGCTGGTAGCTGTCAAGAGGTAAGGCACCAGCCCTGCCTTAAACCAAAAAGCAGGGCCCCGGCTCAGCCGGGCCCTGCTTGGTAGATCTATTCGGTGACGCCTACGAGGCATTCCTTGAGGTTTTCCGCTTCAGCGGCGTTGAGTTCGACAACAAGCCGTCCTCCGCCTTCGAGCGGCACACGCATGATCAGGCTGCGTCCCTCTTTGGTAACTTCCATCGGGCCGTCGCCAGTACGTGGTTTCATCGCCGCCATTAGGAAAATCCCCTCCATTTGTCCCAAGTCACGCCCAACCCGTCCGGGCTGGATCCGCATCGCAATTGCAGCCGGCGGCAACGCTTGGGAGGCCGCCTTGGCCGGGCACTTTTAGGTGCTTTGTCCTTGCTCGTAGACCATTATCCCGTACTTACCCGCCCGTAAGCTAATCAGCACGCCATTTGTCCGGGCGTTGTACATATTGCCGTTCCCCGGCATAGCTCCACGTCAGGGCGGATAGTCGCCTCCCCCGGGCAACTGGGCCCATGCCCACAGCCATACCACCCAGACAATCTGGAGCAGGATGAACATGGTCGCCACGGTGCCCCGGTAAGCCTTGGATTTGGACAGCAGGGCCGCGCCGAGGGCCAGGGGGAACAACGGCAGGAGCATACGGAACGTGCTGGTCTGAGGGTGCAGGAAGACCAGCAGGTAGCCCATGTAGCAGGCGCACCACAGCCGCAGCTCCGTTCCGATCGCCCGGACGGGCCTGGAAACCATCACCAGGACAAAGAGCCCTGTGAAAACGAAGGGTGCCAGTACTCCCAGCACCGGACCGAACAACATACGGCCGGTATCGAACCACGGCTTGAACGGCACAAGATCATGGCCTCGCCACGCCGTTTCAGTGCGCGTATAGGCGGTCGGATCTCCCGTGACGGCCCACGCGATGGCCGGCCATGCCACAGCCGCCAGGCCCGTGGCGACCACGAGGACGGCCAGTGATACCAGGCTGCGGGTGGACGTCGATTCCCTGTTTCTGCCCGTTGTTCCGGTGGCGCCATTGCCTGGAAGCTCCGTGGACGACTCCCGGTACCGTTGCCACAACCGCCCAACGAACAACAGACCCAGCATCGCGGCAAACGGCACGCCCGTGGGCCTGGACAGACACATCAGGAGCACCACGGGAATGGCGGCAAGATAGCGGCGCCGGACCACGAGCAGTAACGATGCCGCCAGAAGCAGCAGGTTCAACGATTCCGCGTACGGGACCTGCAGGATTGGAGAGACCGGGAAGGTGGAAACGAAGATAACGCCCCACATTGCCGACCGCCGGCCTGCGAATTCTCGGAAGAGCAGGTAGATGACCAGGGCCGCCCCGAGGCCGGCCAGCATGGCAATTGCCGTCAGGGCGGGCAACGTCCCCATCCCGGTGATGGCAGACAAGCCCCTGGCCAGGAAAGGAAACAACGCGTAGAAGGCCCAGGCGTTTTCCTTGACGACGCCGTTGGCGTCCACGGGAAGCTCTGCGGGATAGCCTTTGTCCGCTGCCTCCTGGTACCAGCGCCCGTCCCAGATGGTGATGAAGTTCCAATAATCCGGTGCGGGCGGAAACCACGGACTGGTGCCCTGGTGAATGGCCGCGGCCATGAAGATGCACGCGCTGACCAGCCTGGCCGCCACGAAGACCAAGGACACCTGGACCCACCACGGCCATGCCGCCATTCTTGCGGTGGCTGCTGTTGCGGAGCGGGAGATCCGCTCCGCGGGCCCCAGCCCGGCTTTGCTCCCGGCCGGGCGGTTCACAGGTTGATCCGGCCGGTTCCGCCATCCTCAAGCCGTGGCTGTGCCAGCGCGCTGAGCCGTTCGATCTCGCTGTCCTTGGCCTGCAATTGGTCCCGGAGATCATCGAGTACCTGGTCAACCTGGTCCATGCGGTAGCCGCGCAGGCCAAGGGCGAAACGCAGGGAGTCGACGTCGGACGGTTTGGCCTTGGACGGCAGCACCACCGGGGGCAGGTTGGGTACGGGCTCGTCAAGGCCGGCCCCGACGGGGCGTCCCCGGACGATCCCGGCTCCGAGGTACAGCACAGCGCCGACGATGACGATCGCGAGAAACACCAGGAAAAAGCTCACAGGTCCATCGTGCCAGAAACGGCCGGCTATTCCGGGCGCTGGTTTCCGTTGGGGGTGGGCGGCAGCGGTTCGCCGTGCAGAACGCGGTGCACAGCGTCCGCGGGGTCATCCACCAGCTGGATCAGGTCGAGGTCCTTTTCGGACACCATGCCCTCAGCCACCAAGGTCTCCCGGATCCACTCGATCATGGGCCCCCAGAACCGGACCCCCAGAAGAACGATGGGGAACGAGGTGACCTTGCGGGTCTGGACCAGCACCATGGCTTCGAAAAGCTCGTCAAGGGTGCCCAGGCCGCCGGGCAGGACCACAAAGCCCTGTGCGTACTTGACGAACATGGTCTTTCGGGCGAAGAAGTAGCGGAAGTTGATCCCCAGGTCCACCCACTGGTTCAGTCCCTGCTCGAAGGGAAGTTCGATTCCCAGGCCCACGGAGATTCCGTTGCCCTCCACGGCACCCTTGTTGGCCGCTTCCATGGAGCCGGGACCGCCGCCGGTGATCACGGCAACGCCTGCTTCAGCGAGCTTGCGCCCCACATCCACGGCCATCTCGTAGTACTCGGTTCCGGGCTTGGTCCGGGCAGAGCCGAACACGCTGACCGCAGGACCCAGGTCCGCGAGGGCTCCGAAGCCCTCCACGAACTCGCTCTGAATCCTCAAGACACGCCAGGGATCGGTGTGGATGAACTGTCCGGCGCCGCTGGTATCGAGCAAATGTTGATCAGACATCCCCGTATCCGCTTGTTTGCGGCGAAGCTCCAAGGAGCCCTTGTGCTTGGCCGGAGCGATGTCCGAGGGCAGGGGCACTTGGGTGGCCCTGACCTGGCCGTTGGCATCCGGGCGGGGTACTGGGTGCTGGCTGATGCTCATCGCACAAGGCTAGCGCTTTCACCTGCCTGCCCCGTTGCTGCGACCCGCTTCTTGCATTGCAGTCTGGTATCTCGCTGTGGGGCAGGTTTCTGTTCAGTCACGATCTTGGGGAAGTTGCCGTGACCGTGGTCATATTTGCTTCTTTGTTCGCTAGATTCGTCGTATGACTACTCAAGCGTCCGGCGATGCCCTCGTCTCCCTGAATGGCGTCAACAAGCATTACGGTCAACTCCATGTCCTCAAGGACATCAACCTTCAGGTCAAGAAGGGTGAAGTGGTAGTGGTTATCGGGCCCTCCGGTTCCGGTAAATCCACGCTGTGCCGTGCCATCAACCGTTTGGAAACCATCGACGACGGCGACATCGCCATCGACGGGAAGAAGCTTCCCGAAGAAGGCAAGGACCTCGCACACCTACGTGCCGACGTCGGAATGGTCTTCCAGTCCTTCAACCTGTTCGCCCACAAGACGATTCTTGAGAACGTCACGTTGGGTCCCATCAAGGTCAAGGGCGTGGCCAAGGGCACGGCCGACAAGGAAGCCATGGCCCTCCTGGAGCGTGTTGGGGTCGGTCACCAGGCCCCCAAGCTTCCTGCGCAGCTCTCCGGCGGCCAGCAGCAGCGTGTGGCCATCGCACGCGCCCTCGCCATGAAGCCGAAGGTCATGCTGTTCGACGAGCCCACGTCCGCGTTGGACCCCGAAATGATCAACGAAGTCCTCGACGTCATGATCCAGTTGGCCAAAGAGGGCATGACCATGATCGTCGTCACCCACGAGATGGGCTTCGCCCGCAAGGCTGCCGATCGCGTGGTGTTCATGGCTGACGGCCAAATTGTCGAAGATGCCACCCCCGAGGAATTCTTCACCAACCCCAAGAGCACCCGAGCCAAGGACTTCCTGTCCAAGCTCCTGACCCACTAGCTCTTTACCGCCCGCACCCAGGCCGTAAAGACCGCACCCAGGCCGCAAGACGGCCAATCTATGAAAGGAATGTCATGAAGGCTTTCATTACCCGGAGGAAATCACTCCTGGTGGCCGCATCCGCAGCCCTCGCCCTCTCGCTGAGCGCATGCGGCGGCGGCAGCACCACCACCACTCCTGTTGCCTCGGCCAGCTTCGAAGCCGGCACCACGATGGAGAAGCTGAACAAGGCGCAGAAGATCACCATCGGTACCAAGTTTGACCAGCCCCTGTTCGGCCAGAAGGGCCTGGACGGCAAGCCTGTCGGTTTCGACGTTGAAATGGGCAAGGCAATCGCCGCCAAGCTGGGAATCGCTCCGGACAAGATCGAATGGGTAGAGACCGTCTCCCAGAACCGCGAATCGTTCATCGAGCAGGGCCGCGTTGACCTGGTCATCGCCACCTACACCATCAACGACGCCCGCAAGGAAAAGGTCGCCTTCGCCGGACCGTACTACGAAGCAGGCCAGGCGCTGCTGGTGAACAAGGACGACAACTCCATCACCAAGCCTGAAGACGTCAAGGGCAAGAAGGTCTGCTCCGTCACCGGGTCCACCCCCGCCAAGACCATCGCGGAGAAGTACGGCGCTGAAGTTGTTCCCGCTGCAACCTACACCGCTTGCCTGGAGCCGCTGCGCAACAAGCAGGTTGTTGCAGTCACCACGGACAACGTGATCCTCGCCGGCTACGTGGACAAGGAGCCGGATGCCTTCAAGCTTGCTTCGGATGAAACCTTCACCAAGGAGCCTTACGGCATCGGCCTGAAGAAGGACGACACCGTCTTCCGCAACTGGATCAACGACCAGCTCGAGGCATTCCAGAAGGACGGCGATTACAAGAAGGCTTGGGAAGCCACTGCAGGCAAGGTCATCAAGACCACTCCTGAACTTCCTGCGATCAACCGCTACTAGTCGGGATCCGTTGACTGCCGCCGCCCACCCGGGTGGCGGCAGTTGACGACTCCAGGACCCTGTTCCCTGATTAGCTGCAGCCAAAGGAAGCCATGGACGCCGTCATAGCAAGCCTCCCCGAATACTGGGACGGATTTCTCCGCACCCTCTATCTCTCCGTAATTTCAGGAATCATTGCCCTCATTGTCGGCACACTCCTGGCGGCCATGAGGGTTTCCCCCGTGGCTGCGCTGCGCGGTTTCAGCATGTTCTATGTTGAAGTCGCCCGTAACACCCCATTGACCATCATCTTCTTCTTCGCAGCCATCGTTCTCCCCCGGCTGGGCGTTAAGTTCGAACAGTTCGAAGTTGCCGCCATCATCGCGCTGAGCAGTTACACGGCCGCCTTCATCGCCGAAGCCGTCCGTTCCGGTGTCAACAGCGTGCCCGTGGGCCAGGCCGAAGCTGCCCGCAGCATCGGCATGACCTTTACCCAGGTCCTGGGCTTCATTGTCCTTCCCCAGGCCGTCCGTACCGTTATCCCGCCGTTGATCAACATCCTGATCGCACTGGTGAAGAACTCCTCAGTGGCCGGCGCGTTCTTCGTCCTCGAGCTTTTTGGCTACGGCCGCAAGCTCTCCAACGACTACGGTGACCAGGTCCTCTGGATCCTCCTCGGGGTGGCCTTCTTCTACCTCCTGATCACGGTTCCGCTGGGCCTGCTGGCGCACTTTGTTGAACGAAAGGTGGCGATTGCCCGATGACTTCGGTCCTGTACGACGTCCCCGGGCCCAAGGCCCGCCTCTATTCGCTCATCGGCTCCGCAGCGGGCATCCTGATCATTCTTGGCATCCTTGCCATTGCGGTCATGACCCTCGCGCAGCAGGGAATTTTCGACGCCGACCGCTGGGAAATCTTCTACGGTCCCATGGCACCGGATGTCTGGAGCCTGATCGGCCAGGGCATCCTGTCCACGCTGGCCGCAGCCGCAGTCGCAGCAGTCATTGCCTTCCCGTTGGGCATCGCGCTCTGCCTGCTGAGGATCTCCCTGATCGCCTGGGTCCGCATTCCCACCCAGGTGGTCCTTGAGTTCCTCCGCGGCATGCCCGTGGTCCTCATGATGTTGTTCGTGCTGCTGGTCTTCGCAACCGGTCAGTTCCAGGCCGTAGTGGTGGGCTTGACCCTCTACAACGCCGCCATCTTCGCCGAAATCCTCCGTGCAGGCATCCAGTCGCTGCCCAAGGGTCAACGCGAAGCCGGCCTCGCCATTGGCCTGCGGAGCTTCCAATCGCGGATGTCCATCGAGTTCCCCCAGGCTGTCCGCCGCATGCTGCCCTCGTTGGTCGCACAGCTGGTGGTCCTGCTCAAGGACACCTCGCTTGGCTACATCGTGGGCTATGAGGAACTCCTGCGGAAGATCCAGATCATGGCCGACTTCCTGGGTCCGGACTTCCTGTTCCCGGCCTTCTTCGTCGGTGCCGCGATCTACATCCTGATCAACCTCACCGTCTCGCGGATTGCGATCATGATCGAGCGCCGCGGTTCCAAGAAGGCAGCCGGTGGCGTTGCTGCCCCGAGCCTTCGCACCGGCCTGATGGTGGGCGGAAACGACCCCATCGCCAAGGATTCGGTAGAAGGACCGGACAAGAAGTAGTCCTGGACCAAACTAGGAAGGTCCGCAGCCACCAGGCTGCGGACCTTCTTTATGCCCAGTTCAGGAAGCCGGCAGACTACGGCGCCAGCCACGTCCTCAGTGCGCGGAGGCACTCACGGATGGCGTCGGCGTCGACGTGCTCGTTGTCCTTGTGCGCCAGAAGGGGATCGCCGGGGCCGAAATTCACCGCCGGGATACCCAGTTCGCTGAAACGCGCGACGTCGGTCCAACCGTATTTGGGCTTGGGCTCAGCACCTACTGCGGCAACGAAGGACGCGGCTGCGGGGTGGTTGAGTCCGGGCCTCGCGCCGGCAGCAGCGTCCGTACGGACGACGTCGAATCCTTCCAGCAAGTCCCTGACATGGGCCTCGGCCTGGTCCGGTGTCTTGTCCGGGGCAAAGCGGTAGTTGATTTCCACCACGCAGCGGTCCGGGATGACATTGCCGGCGGTTCCACCCTTGATCTTCACCGCGTTGAGGCTCTCACGGTAATCGAGCCCGTCCACGTTGATGGTTTGCGGCTGGTAAGCGGCGAGCCGGGCCAGGATGGGGGCTGCTGCATGGATGGCATTTACGCCCATCCATGCCCGCGCTGAGTGTGCTGTTTCGCCGATGGTGGTGGCCTCAAACCGGCTGGTGCCGTTGCAGCCGCCTTCCACCGTACCGTGCGTGGGCTCCAGGAGGATTGCGAAGTCAGCCTCCAACTTGTCCCCGTGGTTCCGGACCAGCCTTCCCAGGCCGCTCTTGACCGCTTCCACTTCCTCATGGTCGTAGAAGACGAACGTGACGTCCTTGTCCGGCTGGCGGTCGTCGTCGAACAGTGTTGCGGCAAGGGCGAGTTGGACCGCGACGCCGCCTTTCATGTCGGTGGTCCCCCGCCCGTACAGCACACCCTCACCGGGAACACCGGATTCCCAGGTGGCCGGGACAGTTCCCAGCGAACCGTCAACCGTCGGCAGGGGCACAGTGTCCAGATGACCGGCGAGGATGACGCGTTCGGGCCGGCCCAGTTCGGTCCGGGCAATGATGGCGTCGCCGTCACGGATCACCGTGTAGGCAGGGATGGCGCGCAAAGCTGCCTCAACGGCGTCCGCGAGTTCAGTCTCGTTGCCGGAGACGCTGTTGAAGTCGATGATCGCGGCCGTCAGCAAGGCAACGTCCTGGCGCAGGTCAAGGAGGGCGGGAGCAGGGTTCAGGGTCACCCGTCCACAATATCTACCATTCTTGGTCATCCGGGCCACCAAGTTGCACCCGTATTGCGACTTCTCTGGCATGAGACGGGTTTTAACCGACCTCTGCCTGCTGGATAGACTTGCCCCATGACTGAAACTGCTTCCTCTGCTGCGCCCGCAAACGCGTCCGACAACCACCGATCCGCCTACGGCTTCGGCCTGGCCACCATCGCCACCTCGGCTTCCGGGGAAGCAACCGTGCTGGACGTCTGGTACCCCGCGCCTGCCCTGGGCGTTGCCGCCGAGTCCCTGCGCGACGTCGGGAACGCCGATCCCGCGCTCACCGCACTTGCCGAGGAAGGCCAGGATGCTGACCGCGGTACGGAGCAGAAAGTTGTCTTCGCGCAGATCGACCTCGACGCCGCCCCGGCAGACACTGCCGACGCGTACCTGCGTCTACACCTCCTCTCCCACCGACTGGTCAAGCCCAACAGCATCAACCTGGACGGCGTCTTCGGCAAGCTGCCCAACGTGGTCTGGACCAACTTCGGCCCGGCCGCGGTGGACGGCTTCGAACTGACCCGCGCACGCCTGCGCAAGCGCGGCAACGTGGTGGTCTACGGCGTGGACAAGTTCCCGCGCATGGTCGACTACGTGGTTCCCACCGGCGTGCGCATTGCCGACGCCGACCGCGTCCGTTTGGGTGCGCACCTCGCCGAAGGCACCACCGTGATGCACGAAGGCTTTGTAAACTTCAACGCCGGCACCCTGGGCACCTCAATGGTGGAAGGCCGCATCTCCGCCGGCGTTGTAGCCGGCGACGGCACCGACGTTGGCGGCGGCGCGTCCATCATGGGCACGCTCTCCGGTGGCGGCAAGGAAAAGATTGCCTTGGGTGAGCGGGTGCTGCTCGGCGCCAACTCCGGTGTGGGCATCAGCATCGGCGATGACTCCGTAGTGGAGGCCGGCCTGTACGTCACCGCCGGTACCCGCGTCCGCGTTCCCGGCCCCAAGGACGAGAACGGCGAGGACACCAGCAAGATCATCAAGGCTGTGGAACTCTCCGGCGTTCCCAACCTGCTGTTCCGCCGCAACTCCACCACAGGCGGCGTGGAAGTCCTTCCGCGCAAGGGCCAGACGGTGGAGCTGAACGAGGCCCTCCACGCCAACTAGCAGGAGATCAACCAATGCGCCGGTTCCGCCTCGGCATCGTTGCGGTGCTGGCTTTGGCACTGGTAGCAGGTGCCATTTACGCAATAGCCGCAGTGCTGCAGCGCTCCGAGACCCTGGTCACGGAGCGCTGCTTCGCTGTTGTCGGCACTGAAAGCCATGAGCTGGCCACGGATCAGGCCGCCAATGCCTCCCTGATCGCTGCCATCTCCGTCCAGCGCGGACTTCCACCCCGGGCAGCAACCATTGCGTTGGCTACGGCCATGCAGGAATCCAGGCTGCGGAACATCAATTACGGCGACGACGCCGGGCCTGACTCCCGCGGCCTGTTCCAGCAAAGACCTTCCCAGGGCTGGGGAACCGAGGAACAGGTCATGGACCCCACCTACGCCGCGAACGCGTTCTTTGACGGTCTGGTCAAGGTCGCTGGCTATGAATCCATGGAAATCACCCAGGCCGCCCAAGCCGTTCAACGCTCGGCCTTCCCACGGGCCTACGCCCAGCACGAAGGCATGGGCAGGGCCTTCGCTTCTGCGCTTACCGGGCACTCCGAGGCGGCACTGAGCTGCGAACTGCGCATGCCCGAAGCGGCGGGCGATCCTGCCGCCGTCGTCGACGAACTCAGCACGGCCTTCGGCACCCTGCCGGCCACCGTCCAAGGCCGCTCGGTGCAACTGGACATCACCGGCACTCAAGCTTGGGCCGTTGCGCATTGGGCTGTGGCAAACGCCAAAACGCTGTCAATTACCCAGGTGGATGTTGGGGGCCAGGCCTGGAACCGGGAAAAACGTGACGGCTGGCAGGTTTCTCCGGCTCCTTCCGGGGCGGTCACCATTACCGTTTCCGCACCTGCCACGTAGGTTTTTGCACTTCCGCTGCTTAGGCGAGGATCTCCACCACCGGCTGAACATAGCTCCGGAAAACATCCGGCTCGGACAAGAGCTTGTGGCTCATGATCATGGTGCTGGGCTCCAGATACCAGGCACGCGGCTCGTTCAGCGGCAACTCAATGATGGTTAATTCAAAGTCACGCGAACTCCGGCCGACTTCCAAGAGCCTGTCCTCCACCATTTCATTGAGGACCTGGGTCACACCGTTGACCTCACGGGCAGCCTCGATCTCGGCGTACTCGTCAATCCTGTCAGTGGCCCAACCCAAAGCAGAGCCAAAGTGGGCTTGCAGCACCCGCTGCAGTGCCGGGGAGTTACCGAAAGCCTTGAAGCTGGGTGGCGCCAGTTCGGAGGCGGGGTTGGGGTAGGACTTGAGCAGGCTTTCCCACCAGGCTTCCCATTCGGTCTTGAGGGCGTGGATGCCGCCGACGTCCGAGGTGAGGTGGCTATGGTCTGCGTGCCGGACTTTGGGGGCTGCATGTGACAGGCTCGGCGTTCCCGCACCATCCAGGCCGGCAATCTCCCGCAGGTACAGGGCGATGAGCATCGGCCCGGACGTGTCCATAGTGATGCGCCAACCCGGGCCACCTGACTCGTGCATACGAATTCCTCCCTTGGCAGGGTGCCGACATCTCCCAGTCTATTCCCGTTGGGACGCGACGTCAGGGGCGGATTTCATTGCTTTGCTGAGGCATGGGCACCCGCTCCCTAACCGGCAGCGGGTGCGCCGGACAGGGAATGGAGATGGGCAGTGATGACATCGCTGCACATCTCCGCTGTCATCCAGTCCGGTTGCAGCAGGGCGTGCATGCACAGGCCGTCCATCGTGGCCAGGAGCCGTTCAGCCTCGGTAACCAGGGTTTGTTGGGCATCGGCCCCTCCGGGGTTCAGGAGCATGATCAAGCGCCCGACGGCGGCAGCTACGGTGCGGTGGCTGCGCTCGGCTTCGGCTGCCAGGACAGGTTTGATCCGTGCTGCGTGCCTGAAGGCCATCCACACGCAGGCGTCCACGGCGAGCTCCTCATCCAGGGGCAGGAACTGGCCCAGGAAGTTCACCACTGCAGAATGCTGTTCCGGGCTTCCCTGCGGCTCCTGTTCGACGAGTGCCAGGGATTCTTCCAGCCGTGCAGCAATGCGGTCAATGACAGCGCCGAAGGAGAACACCAGGAGGTCGTCGCTGCTGGCAAAGTAGTGCCGGACCGAGCCCACGGCCAGACCGGCCTCATCCGCTACTTCCCGGAGGGACGCCCGTTCCAAGCCATCGCTGGCAATGATCCGGAAAACGGCTTGGACAACTTCCTGGCGCCGGGCTTCGGCATCAACAATTTTGGGCACTAATTGTTTTTAGCACAAATGTGCTTCAACACCGCTCAACACTGAGCGGCGTGGCTCCACTTTCCGATAGCGTAGAGACCATGAAAATTCTTGTCACGGGCGGCACCGGCTACATCGGTTCCCACACCGTTTTGTCCCTCCAGGAAGCCGGCCACGACGTCGTCGTGCTTGATAACCTGGTGAATTCCAGCGAGGAATCCCTCCGCCGGGTCTCGGAGCTTACCGGCAAGACTGCCGCGTTCCACAAGGTTGACCTGGTTGACGAGCCTGCGGTCGAGGCCGTGTTCGAGCAGCACCAAATCGACGCCGTGATCCATTTCGCCGGCCTGAAGGCCGTGGGAGAATCCGTCCAGGAACCACTGGCCTACTACTACAACAATATTGTGGGCACCCTGAACCTGCTCCGGGCCATGGACAAGCACGACGTGCGTTCAATCGTTTTCAGCTCATCGGCCACCGTGTATGGCGAGCACAACCCCATCCCCTACATCGAAAAGATGGAAATCGGCGCCAACAACCCGTACGGCCGGACCAAGGAACAGATCGAGGACATCCTCTCGGACCTGGGCAATGCGGACGACCGCTGGCATATCGCACTGCTGCGCTATTTCAACCCGGTGGGCGCACACCCGTCCGGACGCATCGGCGAGGACCCCCAGGGCATCCCGAACAACCTTGTCCCTTTCATTGCCCAGGTGGCTGTGGGACGCCGCGAGAAACTCATGGTCTTCGGCGGCGACTACGACACCCCCGATGGCACCGCCCAGCGCGACTACATCCATGTGGTGGACCTTGCCGACGGCCACGTAGCAGCCCTGAACTACATCGCCGAGCGGGCCGGCGTCCGGCGTTGGAACCTTGGCTCCGGCCGCGGCTCCTCCGTCCTGGAAGTCCTGCGGTCCTTCGAAAAGGCAGTCGGCCAGCCGATCCCGTACGAGATCACCGGCCGCCGTGCAGGAGACCTCCCGGCTTTCTGGGCCGATGCTTCCTCTGCCCTGGCCGACCTCGGCTGGTCAACTACCAAGACCGTGGACCAGATGTGCGAGGATCACTGGCGCTGGCAGAAGAACAACCCCTACGGCTACAACGCTTCTGCTGCGACGTCCGCGGCAAACAACGCCTAGGCTGCAGAAGCCTCCGCTACCAACGACGACGGCCGCTCACCTCGCGCGAGGTGAGCGGCCGTCGTCGTTACTGACCTTTTTTGCCGTGTCAGTTGGCCGGGTAGTTGCGCTCCGGCTCCCCTGTGTAGAGCTGCCGCGGGCGGCCGATCTTGGTCTGGGGATCGTTGATCATTTCGCGCCACTGGGCAATCCAGCCCGGGAGGCGTCCAATGGCGAACAGTACGGTGAACATCTTCTCCGGGAAACCCATGGCCTTGTAGATGAGGCCGGTGTAGAAGTCAACGTTCGGGTACAGCTTGCGCTGGATGAAGTAGTCATCAGCCAGGGCCTTCTCTTCCAGGCGCATGGCGATGTCCAGCAGTTCGTCGTTGCCGCCGAGCTTGCCGAGAACTTCGTGGGCCGTTGCCTTGATGATCTTGGCGCGGGGATCGTAGTTCTTGTAGACACGGTGCCCAAAGCCCATGAGGCGGACGCCGTCTTCCTTGTTCTTGACCTTCTCCATGTAGTCCTCGGGCTTGATGCCGTCGGCCTGGATCTGGCGGAGCATCTTCAGCACGGCCTCGTTGGCGCCGCCGTGGGCAGGGCCGAAGAGGGCGTTGATGCCTGCGGACACCGAAGCGAAGAGGTTCGCGTTGGACGAACCCACCAGGCGAACGGTGGACGTGGAACAGTTTTGCTCGTGGTCTGCGTGCAGGATGAGCAGGAGATCCAGCGCCTTGACGACTACCGGGTCCATTTCATACTGCTCGGCCGGGAGGCCAAAGCTCAACCGAAGGAAGTTCTCCACCAGGTTCATGGAGTTGTCCGGGTAGAGCATCGGCTGGCCGATGGACTTCTTGTGGGCGTAGGCCGCGATGACAGGCAACTTGGCCATGAGCCGGATGGTGGATACTTCCACGTGCTCCGCGTTGAAGGGATCCAACGAGTCCTGGTAGAACGTGGACAGCGCGGAAACTGCCGAGGAGAGCACCGGCATGGGGTGGGCGTCACGCGGGAACCCGCCGAAGAAGCCCTTGAGCTCTTCGTGCAGGAGGGTGTGACGGCGGATCTTCTGGTCAAACTCTTCCAGCTCCGTGGGAGTGGGGAGGTTGCCGTAGATCAGCAGGTAGGAAACTTCGAGGAAGCTCGAGTGCTGCGCGAGCTGCTCGATGGGGTAACCGCGGTAACGCAGGATTCCTGCGTCGCCGTCGATGTAGGTGATGGCCGAGGTGGTGGCCGCTGTGTTCATGAAGCCGGGGTCATAGGCAACGGCGCCCGTCTGCTTCAGCAGCTTGGAAACGTCGTAACCTTCGTTTCCTTCTACAACCTTGATGCGCGGCAGTTCGAGTTCGCCGCCGGCATGGCGCAGTGTTGCGCTGGTGGTCTCAGTCATGGAGTCCCCTTCATGAGGCCTTTGGGCCTCTATCGAACGCTTGTCCAACCAACTTCTGGTGCCGCCGCCCTTGACCCTGCTGTTGCAGGGCTCCAACGGCCGAAGTGCTTTCTTAGAGAAGGCCACCATTGATAGTCAGTTAAAAGCTACCGCCAGTAACCCTCCGGAACTAATCCGTGCCGTCGGGTTACTGGCGGAATGGCGCTGATAGTGGCGCAAGTCACAGCAATGTTATGAGGCTGTGGCCAGCCGTTCCACTGCGGCGTCAATCCGTTCATCAGTGCCCGTCAGGGCCACCCGGATGAAACCGTTCCCGGCATCTCCATAGAAAACGCCCGGCCCCACGACGACCCCAAGTTCGGCGAACCGTGCCACCGTATCCCAGGTGGCTTCGCCGGCCGTGGACCAGAGGTAGAGCCCGGCTTTGGATTCGTGGATTTTCAGCCCGAATTGCTCAAGGGCAGGGACAATCCTCTCGCGGCGGCCGCGGTAGAGGTCTTTCTGTGACATCACGTGGCCGACATCGCCGAGGGCGACGCGCATCGCTTCCTGCACGGGGTAGGGAACGATCATCCCTGCGTGCTTGCGGCTGTTGACCAGGTTGGCCACGATGGCGGAATCTCCCGCGACGAAGGCGGCACGGTAACCAGCGAGGTTGGACTGCTTGCTCAACGAGTACACGCAGAGCAGGCCATCCGTGGAACCGCCGGTGACGCGGGGATCAAGAATGCTGGGGACAGCTTCTCCCCCGCGCTGTACATCCCACTCGCCCCAGCCCAGTTCGGCATAGCACTCGTCCGATGCCACCACTGCACCGAGCTCACGGGCTTGGCCCACTATCCTGCGCAGCGACTCGACATCCCGGACGCTGCCCGTTGGATTCCCCGGAGAGTTGATCCAGATCAGGCGGACCTTGGCACGGGTGGCCGGATCCAGTTCATCCAGGTCATCGGCAGCAACGGCTGTGGCGCCTGCCAGTGAGGCGCCGATGTCGTAGGTCGGGTAAGCAACCGTAGGCCGCACCACGACGTCTCCGGCGTTGAGGCCGAGCAGGAATGGCAGCCACGCGACAAGCTCTTTTGAGCCCACGGTTGGCATGACGTCCTTGGGATCCAGGCCCGGAACTCCGCGGCGGCCGGCGAACCAGTCCACTACGGCCTGGCGCAGGGCTTCGGTACCATGCACCGTGGGATAGCCATGGGCGTCCGCTGCCGCTGCCAAGGCATCCCTGATAAGCCCCGGAGTGGGGTCCACTGGCGTTCCAATGGAAAGATTTACTGCGCCGCCCGGATGCTTCGAAGCTGTGGCAACATACGGCGCCATGGCCTCCCACGGGTAGTCAGGCAGGTTCAGGCCGAAAGCCGGTGCCGCGGAAATCAACGAAGCTACCGCCTTTAGTGGTCTTGGTTCTGCGGGGGCAGCGCGGCGATGAACGGGTGGTCCTTACCCGTGTTGCCGATCTTGGCTGCTCCACCCGGGGAACCGAGGTCGTCGAAGAATTCAACGTTGGCCTTGTAGTAGTCGGCCCACTCTTCCGGAGTGTCATCCTCGTAATAAATGGCCTCCACCGGGCACACAGGTTCGCAGGCACCACAGTCGACACATTCATCGGGGTGGATATAGAGGGAACGCTCACCTTCGTAAATGCAGTCGACAGGGCACTCTTCAATACATGCCTTGTCCTTGACATCCACACACGGCTGCGCGATTACGTACGTCACGTCCCAGACCTCTCCACAGTTTGTCCCGGCGATGACCGGGGTAATACGGCCGGCATCATGCCGGGCACTGAACTTCCGAGCCTATTATCCAACAGTGCAATGACGCCAACCTAGCCCGCGTCTTAGTATGAAACGGTGACTCCCCCGCATTTGCCGCCCAGACAATTCCTACTCACCGCGGAGCCAGGTATCCGGGTGGTGGTCCGGTACAGGATCGACGACGGCTTGACCGACGCCCTGGGCTACCTGCTGGACGCCGGCGAAAACAGTTGCACCGTACGGACCCGCACCTCCGACGTCGAAATTCCTTTGGCCATGGTCATCGCGGCGAAAGAGGTTCCCCCGCCACCGCCCCGGCGGCAGTCCATCCGGCACGCAGGCGGCTCGCAGCCACCAGCATGACCAGCGTGACTGCAGCGATACCAAAGACCCATACGTTGCCTGCTGCGTCGCCCAGTATCAGCTGCTTGGCGGCTCCGGCTGATGAGAAGACGCCGACGGCGGCATAGGTCACCACGCCGGCTACCGCCGTCGGGACTATTGAGCGGGACCAGGCAGCAAGCCACAGTTGCACCGATGCCAGCAGCAGCAGGGCCGCTGCAACACCCCACGGGACCTCGACGCCTGACACTTGCACCACCTGACGGTGCAGGCCTGTTCCCGCAATGGCAACGAAAAGAGCCGCCAGTACGGCCGCGGCAATGCCACGAACCGTACCAACGGCTCCCCTCTTCATTCAGCTGCCTTTGACTGCGTCAGTCAGTGCGGGCTAGGACTTGGCGCGGGCGCGGTTGGCCTTGGCGCGCTCGTTGGAGTCCAGGATGACCTTGCGGATACGGATGGATTCCGGAGTTACCTCGACACACTCGTCTTCGCGGGCGAATTCGAGGGACTCTTCGAGGGTGAGGTCGCGCGGCGGCGTCAGGTTTTCGAAGGTATCGGAGGAAGCGGCACGCATGTTGGTGAGCTTCTTTTCCTTGGTGATGTTCACGTCCATGTCATCAGCGCGGGAGTTCTCGCCAACAATCATGCCTTCGTAAACCTCGGAGGTGGGCTTGACGAAGAAGGAACCGCGCTCCTGCAGGTTGATCATGGCGAACGGCGTCACAACACCGGCACGGTCAGCGATCATCGAACCGTTGGTACGGTATTCGATCGGACCGGCCCACGGCTCGTAGCCTTCGGAGATGGACGCAGCGATACCGGCGCCACGGGTGTCCGTCAGGAACCGGGTACGGAAGCCAATCAGGCCACGCGCAGGGACGATGAACTCCATGCGGCACCAGCCGGTGCCGTGGTTGGCCATGTTGGTCATGCGGCCCTTGCGGGCAGCCATGAGCTGCGTGACGGCGCCAAGGTATTCCTCGGGGACATCGATGGTCATGTGTTCCATCGGCTCGTGCAACTTGCCGTCGATGGTCTTGGTGACTACCTGCGGCTTGCCCACGGTCAGCTCGAAGCCTTCGCGGCGCATCTGCTCCACCAGGATGGCAAGCGCGAGCTCGCCACGGCCCTGGACTTCCCAGGCGTCGGGACGCTCAGTGGGGAGAACCTTGATGGAGACGTTACCGATCAGTTCCTTGTCCAGGCGATCCTTCACCTGGCGGGCCGTGACCTTGGCGCCCTTGACCTTGCCGGCCAGCGGCGAAGTGTTGATACCGATCGTCATGGAGATCGCGGGATCGTCCACGGTGATCAGCGGCAGCGGCTGCGGGTTCTCGGCGTCGGTGAGGGTTTCACCAATGGTGATTTCCTCGATGCCGGCGACGGCGACGATCTCGCCGGGTCCAGCGGACTCGGCCGGAACGCGGGTCAGTGCCTTGGTGGCGAGCAGTTCGGTGATCTTGACGTTCTTGAGCTCACCGTTGGCGCGTGCCCAGGCAACGGTCTGGCCCTTGCGGAGCGTGCCGTTGTAGATGCGAAGCAGGGCAAGGCGGCCAAGGAACGGCGAAGCGTCCAGGTTGGTCACGTGTGCCTGCAGCACGCCGTCCGGGTTGTACGTCGGAGCGGGGATGTGCTCGATGATGGTCTTGAAGAGGGGCTCGAGGTCCTCGTTCTCCGGTGCCGAGCCGTTCTCGGGCTGGTCCAGGGACGCGCGGCCAACCTTGGCGGCAGCGTAGACGACGGGAACTTCGAGGACCTTGTCGAGGTCCAGGTCCGGAACTTCGTCGGCGAGGTCGGAAGCGAGGCCAAGGAGCAGGTCCATGGACTCGTGGACGACCTCATCGATGCGGGCATCGGGACGGTCGGTCTTGTTGACCAGGAGGATGACCGGCAGGTGCGCAGCAAGGGCCTTGCGGAGCACGAAGCGGGTCTGCGGCAGCGGGCCCTCGGAGGAGTCGACCAGCAGGACGACTCCGTCAACCATGGACAGGCCGCGCTCTACCTCGCCACCGAAGTCGGCGTGGCCAGGGGTGTCGATGACGTTGATGGTGATGGTCTCGCCGTTGGACGACGGGCCGTTGTAGGCAACCGTGGTGTTCTTGGCGAGGATGGTGATGCCCTTTTCGCGTTCCAGGTCACCGGAGTCCATGACACGGTCCTCAACCTCACCATGGGAAGCGAAGGAGTTGGTCTGCTTGAGCATGGCGTCGACCAGGGTGGTCTTACCGTGGTCAACGTGTGCGACGATCGCGACGTTGCGCAGATCGCTCCGCGACGCAGTGTTGGTGATGGTTTCAGACATGCGTTAATGACTCGATTCAGTGGTGAAGTCAGCTGTTTGTATCCGCGCGCATACCTGATCGACTTGATCGGAACACACAGCGAAAAGACCCCGGGACACAGGGCACCTGCATCCAGTCTAAACGCAGTTGCATTTCCCAGCCTAAAAAGCAAGCCATTGACCTGCCGAATGTGGTGCTGCTCACATATCGTCACGCTTTAGTAACCGCTACTCCAGATGCTGGATTTTCTGTTCGTTGTGCCTCATGATTGCTGCAGAACCAGTGCCACACGGAGACCCATTGATGCGACAATCTTCGGCCGCGTTCCGCCTGCTCGCACCATTGATCGCCATCGGCGTTCTGGCAACAGGCTGCGGACCCAGCCCCACTAACCCCGCTTCCACACCCACCCGATCTGCTGCGCCCGGGCCCGCCCAGACAGCCGCTGCCCCGCCCCTGCGGGCCGCTCAGGCCCCCGGAGCCTTGGACCTGCCTGTCGGCTCGCTCTACAAGAACCCGGCGAACAACCGCAATGAAGTGGTGCTCGCCGACGTGCGCCACACGGCCGTACTGATCGGCGACTCCCAGGCCATGCCCAAGGACTCGTGGCCGCAGCAAGGCATCGCAGCCCTGGGCTACAAGTTGCTGGTAGTGGGCATGGGCGGCACGGGCTTTGTGGCCTCCAACGGCAAAACAGGCAACTACATCGACGCCCTGCAGCGCGGAGACTGGATACTCCCCTATGGAGATCCGCCGTTGATCGTGGTGCAGGGCGGCGGCAACGACGCTTCCCAGAAGGCAACGGACGCACAGATCACCAGTAACGCCGAGCGCCTGCTGGCCGCCTTGAAGAAGCGCTACCCAGGCGCAGCCGTCGCCATGATCGGCACCTTGGCACGCGGGGCTGACAATGGTGGGGGTCGTCGGACGGAAGTCGATGCCCTCCTTGGACGTATCGCTGCGAAACACGGGATTCCCTTTGTCAGCACGGGCGACTGGCTCACCCGCTACAACGCCGTAGGCGATCTCCAGGATGGGGTGCACCTCAAACCCTCCGGCCACGCCAAGCTTGGTGGGGTTCTGGCGAAGGAGCTCGGCGCCCTGGGCCTCACTGCACGCCCGGACAGCGCCATCCCGGCGAAGTAGCCCGCGGCGTCGTCGTCTCCTGCGTTGTGGCGTCGTCCGCGGCTGGCGTTGTGAGGCCCGCTCTGCTCGGTTCATGGGCCTTGAGACGCGCAAAGCGGGCCCCGCAACAAGCGTTTTAACGGCAAGAGCCGGTGGTTTCCTTTCGGAACCCACCGGCTCTTGTTGTGAACGGCTTCTTGAACGTACGACGCCGGTCAGGCCACTTCCGGCGGCAACAGCAGCGAACCACCCGGGATCGCATCCAGGAGTGCTTGCGTGTAGGTTTCGCGAGGGTTGTCGAAGACGTCATCCGTGCTGCCCGTCTCCACAAGCTTGCCCTTTTGCATGACGCAGACGTGATCCGCGATCTGGCGAACAACCGCAAGGTCGTGGGTAATGAACAGGTACGTCAGGCCAAGGTTGTCCTGCAGATCAGCCAGCAAGTTCAGCACCTGTGCCTGGACCAGGACGTCCAGGGCCGAAACAGCCTCGTCACAGATGATGACTTCCGGGTCCAGCGCCAAGGCGCGCGCGATGGCGATGCGCTGCCTCTGCCCACCGGAAAGTTCGTTGGGGTAGCGGCGCATTGTGGACTGCGGAAGTGCCACCTGGTCCAGGAGCTCCCGGACCTTCTTTTCGCGGCTGGCCTTGTTGCCGATCTTGTGTGTCCGCAACGGCTCTTCGATGGTCCGGAAAATGTTGTACATCGGATCAAGCGAACCGTAAGGGTCCTGGAAGATGGGCTGGACGCGCCGGCGGAACTTGAACAGGTCCTTGCTGTTGAGCGTGGACGTGTCGACGCCGTCGAAGATGATCTTCCCTGACGTCGGCTCAAGCAGGTTAAGAACCATCTGCGCCACGGTCGACTTGCCGGATCCGGACTCCCCAACGATCGCTGTTGTGGTTCCTCGTTTGACGGCAAAGGAGACAGAGTCCACAGCCGTGAAATCCGTAGCCTTGCCGATGCCTCCGCGAAGCTTGAAGACTTTGGTCAGGTTTTCAACCTTCAGAACCTCCTCGGGAAGAGCCGCCTCAACAACTACCGGCTCGGTAGGGGCCAGCAGTTCCTCCGATTCGAGGCCCTGTTCCTTTGCCACTTGGATTCGTCGCGAAGCCAACGACGGCGCCGACGCAACCAGTCGCTTCGTGTAAGGGTGGCGCGGATTACGGAGCAGCTCAAGTGACGGGCCGGACTCCACTACCTGCCCCTTGTACATGACAACCACCTTGTCCGCGCGCTCGGCTGCAAGGCCGAGGTCGTGGGTGATGAGCAGAACAGCCGTGCCCAGTTCGGAAGTCATCTTGTCCAAGTGATCCAGAATCTGTCGCTGAACGGTGACGTCAAGCGCCGAAGTTGGTTCATCCGCGATCAAGAGTCGTGGCTGGCACGACAACCCGATTGCAATGAGCGCACGTTGGCGCATGCCGCCGGAGAACTCGTGCGGATACTGCTTAGCCCTGCGTGAGGCATCAGGCAGGCCCGCCTCAGAGAGTACTTTGGCAACATCTTCGGGCCCGGAGGGAAGCCCGTTGGCTTTCAAAGTTTCCTTGACCTGGAAACCAATTTTCCATACGGGATTCAGGTTGGACATAGGGTCCTGGGGAACCATGCCGATTGAGTTTCCACGCAGCTCGATCATTCGCTTCTCGCTGGCATGTGCAATGTCTTCGCCGTCAAAGAGAATCTCTCCGCCGGCGACCCGCCCATTGCCGGGGAGCAAACCGATCGCGGCCAGGGCCGATGTGGACTTTCCTGAGCCTGACTCACCCACAATCGCTACAGTCTCACCGGGCATGACCGTTAGGTGGGCATTCCGCACTGCGTTGACTTCACCATTACTCGTAGTGAAGTTGATAGCGAGGTTTCTGATCTCCAGCAGCGGACGCTCCGAGCCGGCGACTTCTTCCTTGATATGAACCGGAGAGCTCATGGCTTCGCCTTTCATCGTTTGCGGGCCTTGGGATCCAAGGCATCACGGAGGGCATCGCCGAGCATGATGAAGCTCAGGACTGTGATCGACAGCGCGATAGCCGGGTACAGCAACGGCATGGGGTTTGAGCGCAAGGAAGCCTGAGCTGCCTGAATGTCATTGCCCCAGGACATAACGCTGGGTGGCAACCCAATTCCAAGGAAGGAGAGGGTTGATTCAGCGACGATGAAGGTGCCGAGGGAAATCGTTGCCACGACGATGATCGGAGCCAGTGAGTTCGGCAGCACGTGGCGCAACAGGGAACGGAAGCGCGAGACACCAAGCGAACGAGCGGCTACGACAAAGTCGGCGTTTCTCACCTCGATCACAGCACCGCGGGTGATGCGTGCGATCTGAGGCCAGCCAAAGACAATCAGGATCAACACCAGCGTCCACACTGTGCGGTTGGCACGGAAAACGGGGAGCTGCATCATCACAATGGCGCCGAGGATCAGCGGCAATGCGAAGAAGATGTCCGTCAGGCGTGCAAGGAGGGCATCCGCCCAGCCACCGTAGTAACCCGCGAGGGCACCAACAATGCCGCCGAATAGAACGACGCCGATAGTAGTGAACAGACCGACGGTAACCGATGAACGAGTACCGAAGATGACACGGGCATAGACGTCACAGCCCTGCTGTGTGAAGCCCAGCGGGTGCCCACTGGTAGGTCCGCCATCCGAGTTTGCCAACTGGCAGGCCTCATTTGAGGGATCAATTTGCGAGAACAAGCCAGGGAAGAGCGATACCACGACGACGGCCAGGATCATGATGGCCGAAATGATGAACAGCGGCTGCTTGCGCAAGTTCTTCCATGCCTCACCCCAAAGGCTTGACGGAGCGCTGTCTTCCTTGACCTTGTCGGTGGCCTGGAGGGGCGTTTCGTCCAGGTCGGCAACAAAGTGCTCGATGTGTCGCCGGGAGGTGTCCTGCCCGGTCAGGTTACTTTCAGGAGTCATAGCGGATCCTCGGGTCAAGCCAGGCGTAAAGGAGGTCAACAAGCAAGTTGGAGAGACAGTAGATCAACACCAACACGGTGACAATGGAGACCACGGTGGGACCTTCACCCGACAAGACGGCCCGATAAAGCCTGTTGCCCACGCCGGGAACGTTGAAGATGCCCTCAGTAACAATTGCTCCACCCATCAGGGTGCCGAGGTCTGCCCCCAGGAACGTCACAACTGGGATCAGCGAGTTCCGCAGAATGTGGACGTTGACAACCCTGAAACGGGACAAGCCCTTAGCGGTCGCTGTACGAACGTAATCGGCGTTCATGTTTTCGATCACGCTGGTTCGAGTCAATCGCAGAACGTAGGCGAAGGATGCCAGGCCAAGAACAATTGCCGGCAATATCAGGTCCTGCACTGTTGCGGCAGCACTGACAGTCGGTTTCGCCCAACCCAACTGCACACCGATGAAGAACTGAAGAATGAAGCCCAGCACGAAGATCGGGATGCCAATGACAATCAGCGAAGCGATCAGAACGGTGCCGTCGAACAACTTCCCCTTGCGAAGACCAGCTACAAGACCGAAAGCGATACCGAAGACGGCTTCAAAGATGAGAGCCATCACTGCAAGGCGGGCTGTAACCGGGAAAACCTCGCCGAGGACTGCCGCGATGGGCCGACCGGAGAAGTCTTGTCCAAGGTCAAAAGTGAAGATGCTCTTCAGGTAAAGCAAATACTGGATGATGAAGGGCTGGTCCAGGTTGTACTGGGCACGCAGCTTGGCCGCGACCGCTTCATTAACAGGCTTATCGCCAAAGAGCGCGGCAATGGGGTCGCCAGGAAGGCTGAAGACCAGGAAGTAGACCAGCAGTGTAGCTCCCAGGAAAACAGGGATCAGCTGGAGGAATCGTTTGAGGATGTATGTGGCCATCAGCGCATCACACCTCGATCAGCAGGCACCCTGTGCAGGGGTGCAGCGGAGTTGTTCATCGAAGAACCTTTTCGTCTGATGTGCAAACGGTCCATGCCGAGGCAAAGTAGGCCTGCACAAGGACGCCCAACCGGAGTTGGGCGTCATTGATTTGCAACGTGAGACGGCGGCGGACGCGCTCAGCTGAGCACCTCCGCCGCCGTTTCGCGGTTACTTGCCAGTGATGTTGTAGTACAGCGGGACGCCGTCCCAACCGTAGTCAACATTCGTGACGCCAGTGCTCCAGCCACCCTGTGATACCTGGTACCACAGCGGGATAGCGGGAAGGTCCTGCAGCAGGATTTCCTGGGCCTTGTTCATGGCCTTGTTACCCTCGGCAACCGAAGGTGCAGACAGTCCGTCGGAAATCGCCTTGTCAAAGGTCGGGTTTTCATAACGGGCGTCGTTCGAGCCAGCGCCGGTCTTGTAGATCGGGCCGAGGAAGTTGTACAGCGACGGGTAGTCTGCCTGCCAGCCGGCACGGATTGCACCAGTCAGTTTGCCGGTGGTTGCAAGATCGCGTGCTTCCTTGAAGGTTGCGAACGGAAGTCCCTCTGCCTTGATGCCGAGGTTGTTCTTGAGCTGGTTGGTCAGAGCCTCAACCCAAGCCTTGTGGCCACCCTTGTCAGCGTTGTAGGCAATGGTGAAGGCCGTGTTCGGATCCCACTTCTGGATGGCATCTGCCTTGGCCCAGAGGTCCTTGGCCTTGGTGGCGTCGAACTTCAGGTTGTCCGAGCCCGGAATGCTGTCGCTGTAACCGTCCAGGACGGGAGCAGTGAAGTCCTTTGCCGGCTGACGGCCGCCGCTGAAGATCACCTTGGTGATTTCTTCCCGGTTGATGGCCATGGAGATAGCCTGGCGGCGGAGCTTGCCAGCTTCGCCACTCCATTCCGGAAGGTACTCCGGGATAGCGATGGTCTGGTTACCTGCGTAGGGCTTCTCGATGAAACGATCGCCCAGGTCCGACTTGAAGTTCTTCAGTGCGCTCGTGGGGATGACCTGAAGGATGTCCAGGTTGTTGGACAGGAGATCCTGGTAGGCAGCGTCGTCGTTCTGGAAGATCTTGAACGTCACGCCGCCGTTCTTCGCCTTGCGGGGACCGTTGTAGTCCGCGTTCGGTACAAGCTGGATCTGCACGTTGTGCTGCCAGCCGTTTTCGGCCATCTTGTACGGGCCATTGCCTACCGGCTTTTCGCCGTAGGTCTTCGGGTCGGCCAGGGCGGCTGATGGGATCGGCATGAATGCGGTGTAGCCAAGGCGAAGCGGCCAGTCGGATTCAGGCTGCTTGAGCTCAACGGTGAAGGTGGTGTCGTCCACAACCTTCAATCCGGACATGGTCTCTACAGTGGAACCCTCTGCGCTGGTTTCGTCGTAGCCCTTGATGCTCTCGAAGAAGGTGGCGCTCAACTGGGCGTTCTTAGCCGCAGCGCCGTAGTTCCACGAGTCCACGAAGGTCTTGGCCGTGATGGCCTCGCCGTTGGTGAACTTCTGGTCCTTCTTGATCTTGATGGTGAAATTCTGTGCGTCCGGCGCTTCGATGGACTCCGCCAACTCGTTGACGGGCTTACCGGAAGGGTCGTAGCTGACGAGACCGGAGAAGATCAGCGTGGCAATCTTGCCGCCCCCGACTTCGTTGATGTCTGCCGGCATGAGCGGGCGCTGCGGCTCTGAGCCGTCGGCAATGATGACCTTGTTCGGGTCGCCCGCCGATGTACCGGAGTCGTTGCTGCCGCCGCCACCGCAACCGGTAGCTGCGAGGGCGATGATCGCCGCTACGCCTAGAGCTTTGGAAGTGCGCGAGAAACGCATTCCGCCTCCTATGAGTCGTGGAGTTGAGCAGGGGAAGTTCGTGACATCCCCCAGGCACAGGCACAGTTTCCTACTGTGACGTTGCCTACATGTGAGTGTAAGCCTACCCACATTGTGTCCGGATATTGGGACTTGCTGGCCAAACTGTAACCGTTCCGCAACCTACACATGCCTAAATTGCCGCGGATTTCAAGTCAAACGTTACCCGGTGGTAGCATTCGCTGTCTGACAGCAGGACAGGACGCTTTAATCGCGAAAAAGGACCCTGGTTCTGTCGAACCAAGGTCCTTTGAGATACCGCGTGGCTTATGTTGCGAATGCCTTGTCAGTTGTGCTGTGCCGGCTCAGGTCAGATGAGCCGGTACCCCCGAACCGACTGAACCCCATTCCTGAAGAACGTGCGGCTATACCAGCCGATATCGAAACCATAGGTCGCGCCAATAGTGAAACTCGACGCCACCTCGTCCCGGTTCTCGAAAGTAACGCCGTGCGATACTCCAAGCGTCCCGCAGTTGGACGTCTTTACCAGGACGGAGGCAGTCGAGGCTCCCCCTCTGGTCCCGCCCGAACTCGTTGCCGGCTCTGCGGCCACAACCTCGCACTCCAATGTCTGGACATCCTTCGAGTCCAACCAAGGACCAAGAAGAATGAAGATCAGGAGTGCTGGCATGAGAATGGCGAGCCCAAGCCCAACCCGACCCATCAATGACGGCTTCCTGCGCGGCCGAGGCGTCATTGGACGCGGAGCCTGTGCAGGGGCCAGCCCGGGTCCGCGGAGACGGGAATTCAGCCTAAGAGCGGCCGCCTCCTGCTTTTGAAGCAAGTACGCGGACCGGCACTCGGTGGTGGTCCAACCCGCTCGCCGGTAAGCAGCCCACTGCCGACGGGCGGGCCTCCCCACGAAAAACGCAATCAAGGCAACCACGAAGGCAATGATCTGGCTAAGGCTTCCGAACATGAGGCCGAACATGCCAATGTTGGCCACCATCTCCGCATCCGTGTGTAGTTTGTAGCCGGTGCTGTCCAGGTACCCGAAGAACATTCCCATGGCACTGCCTGGGATGCATATGCGCAGGGAATACCGCCACAAATATGACCAGAACCACCAATGCGCTGGAGGCAATGTAGTCACCGCTGGCAGGGCCGTGCCTATCGCGGAGCTCCCACGGAAGGCCCAGCCAGCTACTTCATCTGTGCCCGAAGAGTGCTGGCGGCGGCCAGCCGTGGATCGGGGATTCCTGTCGCGGCTCATGACCTTAGACGTTGAAGCGGAACGTACCTTATATATTGGTCCGCCGTTGAGGGGAGTTGGGAACCGCGGATTCTAGGGCTTCGTGTAGTTGGCTCCGACTGCACGGAATCGTCCTTTTGCGGACCTCTTGCGGACTTTCTGCGGACTGCCGCAACCATCAAAGCAAGAATTCGGGCACCTCCCCCTGAGTGCACTCACCTTTGCACACACAACCCTTGTGAATAGGCCCCACGTTTACTTTGGATTCACGGTGAAGCTTCGGGGGCGGCCCGCTCTGTAATTCCGTCCGGTCGATCAGCCTTATGTCTAACCCCAACGCCAGGGCGAGTAGTTCGGCCCGCTCGTACGGTACGCGGCGAGTGCCCCCCTCGTACTGCGTCAGCGTCGAGTGATCAACACCAATCATTGCCCCCAATTCATTGAGGCTCAGTTTCAAGTACTTGCGTTGGCGTCTGATGATATACCCGATACGGGCGTCTAGGAGAGTCACGGGAACTAGTATGCCCGGATACGCCGAAGGGTCCGCGCCTACCACGGCAACGGACCCTTCAAAGCGTTTTCATCAAACCACCACGTCTGATCTGCAATAACATTAACACATCTGCACACTCGCGCAAGTCGATCTGCAAAAATGTGCATCATTCCCTGCGCGGTAGGTACTCCGGATCCGGCTCCATGTCCTCAAACGGGCTGCGCACAACCACGGCTCCGCGGTCCTCCGCGTTGAGTTCATCCATCATTTTCTGGAAACTATCCCGATCAAACTTCGCCATGGCTGGGACGATACATGTGGGGTACGACAGCCACCTTTCCCCTGGTCCGTTAAAGTGATGCCTTATGTGGACAGACGTTATACAAGTCGAGCTTGTAGGAAAACCTTGGTGGGACGATCCGCTGCCCATCGCAGCCATAGTCATCTCAGTAGCGACGTTTGCTTATACGTGGTGGTCACGGCGCAGAGATAGGGCGAACTTGAAAGTGAAGGCCACGTCATTCGTAACAACAAGTGGCCGTCAACAGTGGAACATTGGCATCCGTGCCACAAACAGGGGCCTCACCGGTTCCGCAGTCGTTGATGGAGTCCATTTCAGGATCGCTCGAAAGGTGTTCGTCCATACGGAAGAGAGCTTCAAACCCACTGTCACGCTTCCGGCGACGATGGCCCCTGACGCCAGTATCACCTACGTCGTCAGCTCTCAAGGTCTAGCGGAGAAGTTGATTGAGCATGGCCGCAAACCCAAGCATGCCGTTCCTGTGGTAACCACGGGCCGGAAGAACTACCGCGGCAAATGGGACAAGGCCGGCATGCAAGTACTCAACGGGGACTACGACGCGCTCAAGGCCGAACACGACAAAAGGAACCCAAAGCCAGCGAGCCTGCGGGCGCGTATCCGGAATCGGTTGCCCTTTTAAGAGCAAGAAGCCCCCGCCTTGTAGCTGTAGGCGGGGGCTTCTTGCTGTCTGGACGACTAGGACTGTGCTCGTTCCACTGTGGCTACGCGCTCGGTCCTGATGGAGAAAACGCGCTTCCTTTCTTCATCAGCGAAGTGAAAGTACCCATCCTGGATACCGTAGGTCTCTGCTTCTACGGTTTGCTCTTCGTCGAAGCCTTTGTTGATCGTGAATTTCTGCATGGACGGGTCCTTTCCCCAAGATTTACAGATGCCATTGCACTCTAGCTGATCCGCCTTGGCCCGTAGCAGCCTTAACTCAGCTACGGACCAAGAGGGCTTTCCCCCAGCGGTCAGGGAGGATTAGCCCTCGGAGTCTGCTACAAATTCAGCGAGGCTGTCATCTGAGAGATTAGGTTCATGACCGTCTAAGGGGTCACCGACGATTCCGATGGGGATACCGGGACCAACCATGAGACGGACCCGCTTTGGCTCGGTCCCTGCAAGGTTGAGAGTCAGCCAGGAGTAGGCGACGCTGTTCTGCATCGCCTTGAGTCCGTCAGCTAGCTCGTCTATCTTCACGTTGTCCGGAATCGCGATGTTCTGGCCCTGGTAAATGATGTACGCCATGTCTTTTTGATCCTTCTGGTTTTAATTGGTGGCTGTTCCGGTTAATATTCGGAACATGAGGAAAACTTGGGGGCTCATCCTGCTCGTGTCGCTTGCCCTGACAGGATGTTCAACTGCCGGAAATGAAGCAGCACCCGCCGTCTCTACGCCGGCAATGCCCGAACCTGCACCGACAGTCAGCCCAACACCAACTGCCACTGCGGCGCCCTTCCTTGCCGCGCCAGTGCCGACTACGGCGCTCCCGCCCGCCTTTACGGACGAGAGCACCAAAGCCAAATACCTCAACGGCGTGAAAAACTCACTCAATGCTTGGCGCGACGGTGTACGCCCCTCAGACGAAACACTGCTTGTAGGTGCAGCTCAGGCGTGCAGCCTGTTCGCGCAAGGAATGACCTACACCGAGATAGGCGCGCTGGCCGGTGAAAACGACATTCAGCGAACTAACGGTGTCGCCGTAGCCGTATATGCCAGCCGGAACTTCTGCACCGAATACAACACCGACAACCTTTAGTTGATCTTGCGCAGGTTTCCCGCGCTGTCCATGTAGACATTCGGGGTGACGCCCGTGACCGTGCCGGGACTCGTGACCTTCAATGCGCCTTGAACCTCCACGGCCCCTATGAGGTCGATGGCTGCGGCTTGCAGTCCAGCTTTGCCACTCCTGGTGAAGACGAACGAGTTACCCGCGGGACCAGTGAGCTGTGGTCCTGATGCTGTACCTGACAGGTAACCGCCTTCACTGAATTGCACACTGCCACCGAACAATCCGGGATCGATTGTCATTCCCCCTGCATTTACCTTGCCGGTTGTCACGTTCAGATCGTTCTTGAGCGTGGTCACACCCTCCACAGACAGCGTGCTGGTCGTCTTCATCGGCCCATTTACGCTGAAGTCACCCGCCACGGTTGTGTCACCCGCAACCGTCGTTATGCCGTTGAGGTCCGTCGGGCCGTTCTGAGTAAACGTGCCTGTCGAAGTCATGTTGCCGGCAACAGTCGTCGGCCCGTTGATGTCAGTAGGGCCATTCAGATTCACCTCGCCCGTGGCCGTGAACGTGCCCGACATGTCAATAACGCCGTCCGCATTCAGCGTCCCAGAGATAGTAGCCGAGCCAGTAACACTTAGCCCACCATTCTCAATCGTGATCGAACCACCGTCATATATTGACAGGCCTTTACCCCGGCCAATAGCCATGTTGTTCTGAGGGGTCGCATACTGCAACGCGCGAATCGCGCGCCAAATGTCGCCAAGGTTGCCCTGGCTGAGGTCGTTGATCTGACCCATTTAAGATGTCTCCAATTCTGATTTTGGGTGTTAAAAAGCCCGCCACGTGCGGGCTCCGTTGGGTGATGCTTGTTCAGATATGCAGAACCGGCCTCAAACCAGACAGCCAAGAGGCCGGTTCATTTGGGAAAAAAACCCCGGAGAGAGACCGTGCCTACACCCAGAGGGGCAGAAGAGACGGGCTTGGGGGGTCCCCGGGGTGGGGTTCAATTGGTCAGGCTAGGGTTTGAATGTTCCGTAACCTTCTGCCGGCAGCAGGCTGGTGTGTTTGCTTTCCCAGAGTGCTTCGAGTGCTGCCTGTTCGTTGTTGATCATGGCTTGGAAGCGTTCGCTGACATGTGCGGGGCTGTCTGCAAGGGTGAGGGCTATGCCGCTGCGGACTGCTTCCCAGATGGTGGGTTTGCGTCGCAGGTCTTCCCACTGTTGCGCGTTGGGGTTCATGAATGTGAAGGGCTTGCCTCGTTCAACTCCGTAGGAGTTCTCGCCTAGCGCGGTCCACAGGTCACCCCATGCCTTGATGATGTTCTCAAGGGCCATGAGTTCTTGGATGACGTTGGTTGCTGCCATTGCGGTGCCGCGGTCGGCGGTGCGCACGTCGATGATTGCGGGGTGTTCTGCGCCCTTGATGTGTTCGGCGTGCTTGGTGAGGCTCTTTGCCGTCTTGTTGAACGCTTCCTGTAGCTGCCGCAGCAAGGTGTCTGTGTGGGCTTCGAGGTCGGAGGCTTGGCGTTGCCGTTCTCGCTGGTAGTGCCCTTGGTCGAGGTGCCCTAGTGACTGGATGTAGAGCTGGGATGCGAGGGCGATGGCCTTTGGATCCTGGTAGGGGTCCTCGTACTCGCTGGCAAGAAGAATCTCAATGAGGTCTTCCATCGTTGCCTGGGATTTGGGGAATGGTCGGATGGGGGTCAGCTCTGGCGGTGTGATGCCGGCTGCCCGTAGGGATGCGATGACGACGTTTGTGAGGTTCGGGTTAAGCAATGTGTGTCCTTAGTTGTTTTCGAGGGTGTCTGCGATGTCGTTGGCGAGGCGAATGGCGTCTGTCGCGGTGATGCAGAACTTGAGGTGTTTGCCGTTGAAGATCGCTACGCCTGGGACTTGCTGCCCGTCTGGTGCGGTGAGCTTTGCAGGCCGCACGGCCATGCGTTTGCCGTCCTGGGTGTTGCGGTCAAAGAAATCGGGCTGGCTGGTAAACATCAGTTAGTGGCTTTCTGCTTAGTTGCGAGTATCTGCAAAATGATCCTGTTGGGGTCTGCGACAGGGATCTTCCCCTTGTCCCGACCGCTGAACTTGGCAAGAAAAGGGCCAATCAGTTCGGGAGCTAGTCCGAGAGGGTTTGCGTCGTGGTACTGATCCCAGGTTGCATAGCGTTGAAGCTTTTCGAGTTCGTTGGCGATCATGTTGACGGCGCCTGCGCAGTCGCGTTCGGCCATGTGGCATCCGTAGGTTCTGCCTTGGCGGCTGATCTCCCACCAGATGCGGGCGAATTCGTTGATGCCATCTACCTCGTAGGTGATCTGCTTGTGTTCGTTGGTGGTCCGGAATGGGCATTCGTAGCAGGGTTCGGCGGCGGGCGGCTTATCGGGGGTGCTTGGGTCAACGTGGGTTCGCCTTGTCATTTCCTTCTCCGATGGGCCGCCACGATTTCCGTGAGGGGCAGTAGCTCGGTGAGTGGGAAGTCGATTTGTGCCACGTCGCCTGACTGCTGGGAAGTGACTGTTTCTCGTTGCTTCGATGCTGCGAGGAATTGTTGGCCTGCCGTTGTGTTGATCTGGAAGCGTACATAGGCGCCGGCTGTCTCCATTGCCGTTTTGTAGTGCACCTGGAATTCCTGTGGGTCGGGTTCCAGGAGGAACGGCAGCCGCTCGGGGAATCTCGCGTCTATGACTTCACGGAAGTTCTGGCATGAACTGATTGTCTGAATACCGGCGTTACTCATCGCTGCCAGGAGTGGACGTATCCGAGTGTCCACGGTGGTATCTGTGCCATCTGCCAGCCGTAGTGAACTAGCCCGGTGCATAGCCTCGTATGTTGGCGGTTCACCCATGACATTGAACATGCGTTCCACGCCTGCGATGCCGAACACCCAGTAGGGCGAGGTCACGTCAACGTCTGTTGCTGGGTCTCGGATGAGGTCAGCATCGAAGCTTTCGGGGGTGATGAACTCCGGCCCGGTTTCGCCCTTGATTCGGCTGCTCAGCGTTTTTAGGGCTGTCTGGGAGAGGCCGGTAGGGCGTGCCTGGATGTACTCAGCATGGCTGCTGTAGGTGGATGCTACTTCCAGCTCCCGTGCGATAGCTAGGGTCGAGCCTGCGCATTCTGGACGTGCCCCTGTTTCGATGGGTGTCACGTATCCCATGGCTTTCGTGCTTTCGTCATGGAGGTGAATGTCCGGGGCGAAGACGTGGCAGGCGAAAAATCCGCCGTTCGCGATGCCGCGCCAGTCAGCTATGAACTGGTCGTCATAGTTGCCGCTTGTGTGTTCCCTGCCGGCGTTACTCTGCCGGAATGGGCACTCCTGGCACGGGTTGCCGGCTGCGGGGGTGCATTCAGTCATGCTTGCCTCTCTCGCTGCTGGTACATGGACAGTTGGGCTTCGGCGGCTTGTGCACGGCGCATCCAGTGGGTTGCTTCCTGCTGGGCGTGCTCGAACTTAAGCCGGTAAGTGGTCGCCATCGCCGGCCAGTCGTATTGGGAAATTTGTTTGTGGCTGTAGTCGTAGGGCATGGTCAGTTCTTCCTTTTGCGTTCTTTTTCGACTGCATTGACGGCGGCGTTTCCCGTGGGATCGCGATGAAGCGCGGTTCTGCCGTAGTGGCGTTCCGGTGTTCGCTTGGCGGCTTGAATCTGCTGATGGTAGATGAGCGCCATTTCCCGCCAGTACCGGATTTCGGATTCGTATGAAGCTGAGGATCTAGTCACGCCGCAACCTCCCCAGATAGGGGTGTTACATGTGTTTCTTGTGTTACTTCTTCGAACAGTTCAGGCTCGGAAGTAACACTTGTAACAGATGTAACAGGGGTATAGAGGCCTCTTGATGGGTTGCTGATCCGTCCTGCTTCGAACGCCCTTCGGAGGTATACACGCGCTGTCGAGTCTTCGAGGTGCAAGAGTGTCGCAACGTCTTTTGCCTTCATCCCCTCCGGGTATCTATTGACCAGTTGGATGACCTCGGCCATGCGGTCATTTACTCCATCGGTTGTCTTAGCGTCGGTAGCTGCTTTCGCCGCCTCAGCTCGGGATCCGCCAGCTAGCACCCACTTACCGGTGCCGGCCTGCTCCAAGATGTATTCGCCTTCCGCTGCATCGCGACTGGTTACTTGTAGCTGCGCTTGCGTTTCGTGGCGGGAGCGCTTCAACAGCAGGATTGTGTCCGCAGCCCCAGCGATGCCCTGGGTTCCACTCACTGCATCCAGGAAGTCGGCGCCGTCCATCTTGCGGGTATGGTGCACGATGATGACGCTTGAGCCGGGGTTATCATCCGCTAGACGCTTGAGGGCTCCCATAACCCGGTAGTCGCGGTCGTACTGGGTTTCTCCTGCCACAGCGGAAGGCATGGCCTTGCCTAGCGTGTCGAGGATGACCACAGGGTTCTTACCGGGGTGCAGATCCATGAATTCACGGATGGTTTCAACCATGTCCCCGCGGGGAACGTCCGTTAGGAACGTCAGGTTATTGCTGAGGCTTGTCACGCCCAATGTCCGGAGCCTCGATTGCAGCCGCCTCGGACCATCTTCCAGCGCCAGATATAGGACGGGCGCGGCTTTGGTTGCGACGCAGCCTAGAACCTTCTGTCCCGTGCTGATTGCGATGGCGATCCCAAGGACAAGCCATGACTTACCGATCTTGGGGGCAGCAACTAGGAGCGTCAGCCCTTCGGGAATGATGCCGTCCACAACATAGACAAGCAGTGGAAAGACCTGTTCCAACAGCCACGCGCCAGTAAAGGAGCTCTTGAGCTTGGATGTTGATTCGTCTTCGAATGCTTCGCGGCGGAAGTAGTCCGGCGTTTCTTGGGGTCTGGTTGGTTCGGGGAGCAGCGGGTGGTCTTTCGGGTGCATAGCAGTCCTAGTCGTGGTTGTGACCGTCTATTGGTTTGTCTTGGTGTCCGGCCCCTGCTGCTCCCAGGGGCCGGACGGTGAGTTGTTAGGCCGCTTTCACACCGGCCTGGTTGTCTAGTTGCGGACTTGCTATCTGGTCTAGGAAAAGGGATTCCCAATCGCTGGCAACTTCGTTCGAATCAGCGGTGATGATCAAATGAAGATCACCGGCCCTTCCCCACGCATGGGGGTTTGGGTACATCGCCGGCCCGTAGTCGGTGGGGTACCGGAATGGCCTGTAGCTGTGAACCAGGAGTTCCAGGACTGCCCCGCGTGGGAGCCGCGAGATGTCCCAGGCATGTTGACGGTCAAGTTCTGTGGGGTTGTAGGACACTGAACCGCGAATGCTGTTATCGAAGCGGGCTACGTCGATAACTACTTTCTTGCTGATCATCGTTAGGCCACCATCTCGCCCATGAGTCGGAGGATTCCTGTCAGTTGTTCCTTTTCCTCGTCGATGCGCAGCAGCTTTGCTTTCGCTTGTTCGAGGGTGAGGGTTTCGATGTGTTCCCCGCGTTCCGCGACCAACTGGATGGAAAACCCGGAAAAGTCCCAGGAGGCAGAGGTGCTGCCGTACTCGGGGCCGTACCAGACGGGCTCGGTGTGGTCGAAGCTGAGTTCGTATCCAGCCGGGACCGCGGTGACTTCGTGCTGCGTGGAAATATTCATTTTGATAAAAAACTCTCTTGTCGATCAGATTTTTTTGGTGGTTTGGTAAAGCATTCTGTTCCGCTCCCCGCAGGGGGCGGTCAGGTGTTTTCGCGTCAGCTTGGTGGGCTGATAGCCGCGAGTATTTCGCTGGTCCGATAGATCTGAGTGGATTGGTCTTCCAACGTGATCATCACCAGGTCTGGGCCAACGAGGTCAAAAGTGATGGGGCTTGTCCCCGTGGTGCTCCTGACCGTGGTAGCCATCGAACATCACGCGGCGCTTTGCTCGAATGCTTGGCTGATGTAATCCGCGATATCGGACTCGCGAAATAATCGGCGGTTTCCGATGAGAGCTGACTTGGGCGCCGTGCCGGCATGGATCATCCAGCGAAGTGACGCTGGTGTTTTCCTCAGTCGCTCTGCGGTCTCGGTCAGAGTCAATAGTTTTGCGACCTCCACAGTTACCCCTTCATGTTCAAAAGGAAACACCATGTTCCCCCTAACAACATGGTGACACGTGGACAATCATGCTGTCAACGCAATACGATGTTCAACATGCAACAGCCATCAGAAGCAACCACTACCGGGCCGACCGTTGAGCAAACTTTTGGCGCTGAGGTAGCCCGTTTACGTTCCCTTAATGACATGAGCCAAAGGGCTTTTGCGAAGAAGTTAACGGACAGGGGCATGGCGATTGATGCGTCGGCTGTTTCGCGGATTGAGAGCGGGTCTCGCGCCCTTCGACTCAATGAGGCGCTAATCATCTCTGATGTCCTGAATGTGGACATAGATCTACTCATTAGCGGAGCAAGGACGGAGAAGCAGGAGTTCAGGACAAGGCGGCGCTACGCGAACCTGATGATGGGACAGCTTTCAGATGCAGCCCTAGACTTCCTTGCGGCATTTGGGCACGTAAACGATTACCTTCAAGCACATCCGGAACTGCTGGTCGAGTTGGATGACGATAACCTGGGACGCCCCGCAAACGCCGATGAGTACCTTGATTGGGTCGGCAGCCGAATGGAGCAGATAAATGCACGGCCTGACACCGAAGTTGTTGTTGCTAAAAACCAAGCGGAGGCGGATGCCCTCAAGGATCTCATCCGGCGCTTTGTGACAGGGCTCGTGTCGGTAGGCGAAGACGAGGTGTCCGATGGCGAGCATCCAGAAGCGTGAAAATGGCTCCTGGCGAGCCCGTTACAGAGATGAAGCCGGCAAGGAACATGCGCGGCACTTCCCGCGGAAGATCGACGCTCAGCGCTGGTTGGACGAGGTAACCGCGTCCGTCGTCACTGGCAGCTATGTGGATCCGAAGTCGGGCCGCGTCACCCTAGCATCGTTCTTTGAAGATTGGTCCACTAGGCAGCTCTGGGCTGCTGGAACATCCAAGGCCATGAGCTTAGCTGTCCGCTCGTGCTCGTTCGCTGATGTGGAATTCCGCAACCTGAAACGCTCACACGTTGAGGCGTGGGTGAAGAAGATGAGTCAGGACGGCTTGGCGCCTGGAACGGTCAAGACACGCTTTAACAATGTCCGCTCTGTGCTGCGTGGTGCACGCAATGACAGAATGCTTGCCACGGACCCCGCTGACGGCGTCTCGCTGCCCCGTGCCCGCAAGGCCGAGCACGCAATGAGCATTCCCTCCCCCGCGGATGTCGGCGCCCTCCTAAGAGCTGCGGAGCCGTGGTTCAAGCCGTTCGTTGCAATGTGCGCTTTCGCAGGCCTGCGCTTGGGCGAGGCGGCGGCAATTCAACTCGGAGATATTGATTTCCTGCGCCGCACCCTGGCCGTTCAGAGGCAAGTCCAGCGGGCAGGCAAGGGCGAGGTGACCATCACGTTGCCGAAATACGGTTCTGAGCGCCTTGTGCACATTCCTGACGGGCTCGTGCAGATCCTCGCCGCCCACGTGCAGCACGTTGGAATCCACGGGGAACAGCAGTGGTTGTTCATTGGGGATCAGGGCCTGCCTCCGCATCAGAACACATCGGGCTATTGGTGGCGCAAAACAGTAAAGGCCGCAGGTCTTGAAGCTGTGAGACTCCATGACCTGCGGCACTTCTATGCATCAGGGTTGATTGCTGCCGGCTGCGATGTCGTAACAGTGCAGCGGGCATTGGGCCATTCCAAGGCAACCACCACGCTAAACACTTACGCGCACCTGTGGCCGACCGCCGAAGACCGCACCAGATCCGCAGCCGGCGCCATGATGGATGACGCCCTCGGCATTTCTGCGGACTCCCTGCGGACTCGACAAGCCTGACCCCAGCAAACAAGCGGGAAAACGGGCTAAATCACACGTTGAAGCGGAACTCCACCACGTCGCCGTCGGCCATCACGTACTCTTTGCCTTCGATCCGGACCTTGCCGCGGGACTTTGCCTCGGCCATGGAACCGGCGTCGATGAGGTCATCGAAGGAGACAACCTCGGCCTTGATGAAGCCACGCTGGAAATCGGAGTGGATCACGCCGGCGGCCTGGGGCGCAGTGTCACCCTGGCGAATGGTCCAGGCGCGGGTTTCCTTGGGGCCGGCCGTCAGGTAGGTCTGCAGCCCAAGGGTGTGGAAGCCAACGCGTGCCAACTGGTCCAGGCCGGATTCGCTTTGGCCGTTCATTTCCAGCATCTCGCGGGCTTCTTCCTCGTCCAGTTCAACGAGGTCGGACTCAAGCTTGGCATCAAGGAAGACAGCATCAGCCGGGGCGACCAAAGCGCGCAGTTCATCCTGCTTTTCCTGGTCACCAAGAATGCCTTCATCGGCGTTGAAGACGTAGATGAAGGGTTTGGCGGTCAGGAGGCCGAGTTCTTTGAGGTGCTCCATCTCCAGTTTGTCGCTCTTGATCGAGGAGAAGATGGTGTCTCCGCGTTCCAGAACTGCCTGGGCGGCCTTGATCGCGGCGAGCTCGGCAGCTTCGCGCTTCTTGATCTTGACTTCTTTTTCGATACGCGGGATGGCGTTTTCGATGGTCTGCAGGTCGGCCAGGATCAGCTCGGTGTTGATGGTCTCCATGTCGGAACGCGGATCCACCTTGCCATCAACGTGGATGACATCGGGGTCGTCGAATACGCGGACAACCTGGGCAATGGCCTCGGCCTCGCGGATGTTCGCCAGGAACTTGTTGCCCAGGCCTTCACCTTCCGAGGCACCCTTGACGATGCCGGCGATGTCAACGAAGGACACAGGAGCGGGCAGCAACTTCTGGGAACCGAAGATCTCAGCCAGCTTTGCCAGGCGGGGATCCGGAAGGTTCACGACGCCGACGTTGGGTTCGATCGTTGCGAACGGGTAGTTCGCTGCGAGCACCTGGTTGCGGGTCAGTGCGTTGAAAAGAGTTGATTTGCCGACGTTGGGCAGTCCGACGATGCCAATAGTAAGAGCCACGAGCATTGATTCTACCCGTTGGAACCTCATCGCCGCGTGTTGGTGGCCGCGAAGGGCGCCCACGAGGGCAGTGTCACCCATGCAGCCTCACTAAAACTGTCGTAGCCCTGTGACAGGGTTGCCTCATGGATGGATTTGGATTGGTTTTGGCCCTGCTGATGCTCTTGATCGGCGCCGCCGTAGGCCTGGCAGCGGGCTACGTTGTCTTTCGGCGCCGGGGCGCAGGCTTGGAGGAAGACTTCGATGCCGTTTCGGCGCGCCTCTCGGAGGTGACGGCGCAGCTTGCAGCAGCCGACGCCGAACGGCGGCTTTTGTTCTCACAGAACCGCGAGTTGACCGCGTCCAGGAACTCGGACGGCAGTGTTCTGCGTGCCCTCGCTCCGGTCGCTGAGAAGCTGACGGCCGTTCAGCAGCAAGTGTCGCTGTTGGAACGGGACCGGGTGGAACAATACGGCCAGCTTGCCCAGCAACTCCAGGATGCCAGGCTGTCCGACGAGCAACTCCTGCGGTCCACGCATGCCTTGGCCTCGGCCCTTCGCTCCAACAGTGCCCGCGGCCAGTGGGGCGAAGTTCAGCTCCGCAGGGTGGTGGAGGCTTCCGGAATGCTGCGACATGTGGACTTCCACGAGCAAGTCCATTCGGGCCGGACCGAGAACACGCTTCGCCCGGACTTGGTGGTCCAGCTGCCGGGGGGAAAGCAATTGGTGGTTGACGCCAAAGTCCCGCTGGCTTCCTACCTGGCCGCGCAGGAACAGATGCACGGCGACGGTTCCTTTGGGGAGTCCGTAGCGCCGGCCAATAACCATGATTCAAAGACTTTGCTGGCCAACCATGCCAAAGCCTTGAAGGCCCACATTGATGCTTTGGCGGGCAAGAAGTACTGGGACATCCCCGGGAACTCCCCTGAGCTGGTGATTTGTTTCCTCCCTGCTGAGTCCATCCTGGCCTCAGCCCTGGAGGCAGATCCGGCACTCCTGGAATATGCCCTGTCCAGGAACGTTGTGCTGGCATCGCCTGGCACCTTGCTCGCGGTCCTGAAGTCTGTAGCCTTCACTTGGCGCCAGGACGTCCTCACGGACAGCGCGCATGAACTGTTCGAGCTCGCCAAGCAACTGTACGAACGCATGGGCACCCTGGGCGAAAATGTGGGCAAGCTGGGCAGCTCCCTGAAAACGTCCGTGGACCGCTACAACGCAATGGTGGGAACGCTGGAGGCACGGGTCCTTCCGACAGCACGCAAGCTCAACACCATGGACGAAGCCGGTCTTGCCGCGCCCATGTCAGTAGAGGCAGTCCCCCGCACTCTGGCTGCACCGGAGCTTCTGGCCGTGGAACCCCACGAACAGCAGATATCGCTCGGCCATCACAGTGACATGGATGAAGAAGACCGCGAGTCTGCCGCTTAAACGAAGCAGCCCGTAGTGGTTCCCGTCCTTAGGACGGCAACCACTACGGGCTGGCCAGATTACATCTGTTGTTCTAGGTCGTGGAGCGGTTTCCGCGCCCGCCAAGCGCACGTGTAACGTCGCCGGCCTTCTTCAGGGTGGCCCGCAGCTCCTTCGGAAGCGAGAACAGCAGGTCTTCCTCAGCCGTCACCACTTCCTGGACCTCGCCGTAGCCGTAGTCAGCCAGCAGCCGCAGGACATCCTGAACCAGCACTTCCGGAACGGAGGCACCGGAGGTGACGCCAACTGTGGCGACACCCTCGAACCAGGCTTCGTCTACCTCGTTGGCGAAGTCCACGCGGTAGGAGCTCTTGGCACCGTACTCCAGGGCAACCTCAACCAGCCGCACGGAGTTGGACGAATTGGCTGAACCCACCACGATCACGAGGTCTGCCTGGGGCGCAATCTTCTTGATAGCCACTTGGCGGTTGGTGGTGGCGTAGCAAATATCGTCGCTGGGCGGATCCTGGAGGGTGGGGAACCTGTCCTTCAGGAGTCGGACCGTCTCCATGGTTTCATCCACGCTCAGGGTTGTCTGGGAAAGCCAGATCGTCTTCTCGGGGTCGCGCACGGTGACCTTATCGACCTCGTGGGGCCCGTTGATGATCTGGATGTGTTCCGGCGCTTCCCCGGCGGTTCCTTCGACTTCCTCGTGGCCTTCGTGGCCAATCAGCAGGATGTCGTAGTCGTCCTTGGCGAAGCGGACGGCTTCCTTGTGGACCTTGGTCACCAGCGGGCAGGTTGCGTCGATGGTCCGAAGGCCACGGTCTTCAGCGGACTGGACCACGGCCGGAGATACGCCGTGGGCAGAGAAAATGACCAAGGCGCCTTCCGGGACCTCGTCTGTTTCCTCAACGAAGATGGCTCCTTGTTCTTCAAGGGAGCTGACCACGTGAACGTTGTGCACGATCTGTTTGCGGACGTAGACCGGAGGACCGTAGTGCTCCAGGGCCTTCTCAACAGCAATGACTGCCCTGTCCACGCCGGCACAATACCCTCGCGGGGCCGCCAGCAGAACCTTCTTGGGACCCGTCACGGGCGCCGCTGCCTGTACCTCTTCCGGAGATCGCCGTCTGCGGGGCACCGTGGGCATAGGAATGGAAACTGCTGTGCTGGTCATGCATCCATGCTACCGGCCCAGCCTTTAGCTTCGGGCCGAACGTGACCCTCGTCGCCCTGTGAGCACTGCCGCTATGACGCCCGCCACCAGGATGGCTCCGGAGATCAGGGCCGCGACCCCCACCCACTGACCAAAGCCGTTGCGCGCGGTGGTGAGGAACTCGTTCTTGAAGAGTTCTGCAACATCGTTGGCGCTGGCAAGATTTCCGACCATGCCACCGGCCATATCTGCACCCACGGACCAAAGCGCCGCCAAAGCCAGGCCGCCAAGCCCCAGGAAAGCCAACACCAGGGAGCGTCGTCGGGCAGCAACCAAAGCCAGGAGGGCAGAAACCAGCGCCCCGGCAGCAGCCACCCACCACAACGGTGCATAGGCTGCCACACGCTCCACAAGCTGCCGATGTGAAGGTTCGCCCAGGGATTCGAGGCTCTCGGCGGGAACATCAAGACGGATGCGTGTCGCTTCGGCGAAATGGTCGCGAATCAGCCTGACAAGCGGCCCGATATCCAGGACGAGCGTCGTGGATGCAGCCGACCCGTCGCCAGGGGCCGCGGTCCCAAAGTTCAGCCTGTGGCTGCTCCGCACGGTTTCCTCCCAGGCCTGGGGATAATCGCTCCAGGACTGCATCCCCGTGGCCGCGTTCCGAAGTGCTCCGGCCGCAAGGGACTGAAGAGGTCCAGGCAGATCAACGGAAGACTCGAAGGTTCCAACCGCCGCGGCAGCCAGACGGTTCTGGAATTCGGGATCATTGCCCAGCCCGCCGGCAATCCGGACGAAACCCTCTTCTTTGACGATGTTTTGGTCCACCCAGGCCGCGGGGACAGCGACGGCTGTCAAAAGAACGGCGAGGATCACTCCCAATGCTGAAACAAATGTACGCAAGGTCATCCTCAGGGTCGTCGGCTGTGCCACCATCCTAGGTCTGTCCACATGATAGGAAAAATGTCGGGGCGGGTTGGGAAGCTATGGATAGAGTTGGAAAGCGGCCGCCACCAAAGCCGCATCCCCGAGCAAGGACACATCATGCAGCAACAGACACGGAGACCGGAACGGGCACGGACCACGCATGTCCGCTGAAGCCACACCCGAATCCACCTTGCCGGGAACAGCGGCTGAAACAAGCCCGGACAACCCGTGGCCGCTGCAACTGCTCTCCCGGAAGCTCAAAGCCCATATTGAAAGGGCACCCGCGGCGTGGATCGAGGGGCAGGTCATTGAACTGAACCGCCGGGGCGGCAACGCTTTCCTGACCTTGCGGGACGTTGACGCCGAAATTTCCCTTCCTGCCTCGGTGTGGTCCACGGTGCTTGATCGCCAAAAGGTCCCCCTCGAACGCGGTTCCCGCGTAGTTGCCTTGGTCAAGGCGGATTTCTGGGTCAAGACGGGCCGGCTGAACATGTCCGTCAAAGACATCCGCCCTGTGGGCCTGGGCGACTTGCTGGCCAGGATCGAGCGGCTCCGGCAGGCTCTGGCAGCCGAAGGACTGTTCGCCGACTCCCGTAAACGCAAGCTGCCCCTGCTCCCCCACCGGATCGGCCTCATCACGGGCCGCGACTCCGACGCCAAAAAGGACGTCCTGCGCAACGCCGCGCTGCGTTGGCCCGCGGTCGAGTTCGATGTCCGTGAGGTTGCCGTCCAAGGCAATACCGCCGTCGCCCAGATCATCGCGGCGTTAAAGAAGCTCGACGCCGACCCCCAGGTAGACGTCATTGTCATGGCACGCGGGGGCGGCGCGTTGGAAGACCTCCTTCCGTTCAGCAACGAGGACCTCATCCGTGCGGTCTCGGCGGCCACCACTCCGGTTGTCAGCGCGATCGGGCACGAAGCCGACCGCCCCATCCTTGACGACGTGGCGGACCTTCGGGCGTCGACGCCCACCGATGCCGCCAAGCGGATAGTTCCTGACGTGGCCGAGGAACTGGCCATGGTGAGGCAGGCAAGGGACCACTTGCGCCGGAGCATCGGCAGGATGGTGGACCGGGAATCGGACCGGCTGCAGTCATTGAAGTCACGGCCGGTGCTGGCCACCCCGGCCTCGATGGTGGACGCCCGGGCCGAAGACATCCATCGCCTGCAGCGCCGCTCCCATTCAGCCGTCAGCACTGCCGTTGCCCGCGCCCTGGACCAGGTCCATCACCTGCGCGCACAAGTCAGGGCCCTCTCCCCGCAAAAGACACTGGACCGTGGCTATGCCGTGGTCCAGATTGTTGGCGAGGACCAAGCCGGGCACACAGTGGTCAGCAGTCCTGAGGAAGCCCCTGAAGGAACCTCCCTGGCCATTCGAGTAGCCGAAGGTCGCTTCAGGGCAGTGTCCACAGGCCAAGGACACATCGTGGACCGTTGATGAATCGGTCACCATCGTCACTACCGAACACAAAAGGACATCATGACCGAGAACAACTCATCCGCATCTTCACCGGAATCCTTGGATTCCTTGAGCTACGAGGAAGCACGCGAACAGCTCATGGGCGTTGTTAGCCGCCTGGAAGCCGGAGGTGCCAGCCTGGAAGAATCCCTGGCACTCTGGGAAAGGGGCGAAGCCCTGGCCAAACGCTGCGAGGACTGGCTGGAAGGCGCCCGCAAACGCCTGGCCACAGCCCGGGACGCAAGCAACGACGCCGGTGCTGCCGCCCAGTAACGCGCACTAACGTCCAAGCAGCGGAGTAACGCCCAGCCGCGTAGCAGCGTCCAAGCCGCGCAGCAACGTCCAAGCCGCGCAGCAACGTCCAAGCAGCGCACTAACGCCAAGCCGCGCAGCACCGGGCAGCCCTCGGAGGGGAGTCCTAGGAATCCACCACCAGTGCGCGTTCGGCTGCTACGTCGAACCCGGCCTTTGGCCAGTCCAGCTGGAGGCGTTCAAGGGCATCGATCAGCAACTGTTGCACAGCGATGCGTGCGTACCACTTCTTGTTGGCCGGGACCACGTGCCAGGGCGCTATGTCCGTTGACGTCTTCTCGAACGCCACGCTGTAGGCATCCATGTAGTCGTCCCAGAACGCGCGTTCGGCCAAATCTCCACTGCTGTACTTCCAGTGCTTGCTGGGGTCATCCAAGCGCGCTATCAGCCGCTCTTTTTGCTCGTCTTTGCTGATGTTGAGCATGACTTTGACGATGGTGGTGCCCTGGTCCGCGAGCCGGGCCTCGAAGTCGTTGATGGCGGCGTAGCGGCGTTCCAGCTCCGCAGCGTCGGCCCATCCGTGCACCCGATGGATCAGGACATCCTCGTAATGCGAACGGTCGAAAACTCCCACCATCCCGGCAGCGGGAGCTTCCTTTTCGATCCGCCACAGGAAGTCATGGGATTTTTCCTCGTCAGTGGGAGCCTTGAAGGCGCGCAGTTGAACACCCTGCGGGTCCATGGCGCCGACTACGTGGCTGACGATGCCGCCCTTGCCTGCCGTATCCATGGCCTGCAGGATCAGCAGCAGCCTCTTGGTGCTCCCGAACCGGCCTTGGGCAAAGAGCTTCTCCTGCAGTTCTGCCAGCCGTGCGTCCTGGGCTCCCAGCAAGGCCTTGCCATCAGCTTTCGCGCCCGGATATCCGGGGGTGGAGCCAGGGTCCACACTGGCGAGCGTGAATCCTGGCCCGACCCTCAATACCTCAGCAGGACTCTTGGCAAACTCAACTGCAGCCACCGGCATGCCTTTCCGCAGGGCCGCGCCCTCGTGGAACGGCCATGGACCTCAGGCTAGTTCCCCGGGTACCTCGACAGGAAGTCCGCCATGCGGCCAATGGCCTCTTCAATGTCCTTGACGTTGGGCAGGGTGACCATTCGGAAGTGGTCCGGGCGCACCCAGTTGAAGGCCCGTCCGTGGGAAACCAGGATTTTCTGTTCCTTCAAGAGGTCGAGGACAAATTTCTCGTCATCGCGGATGTGGTAGACCTCGGGGTCCAGCTTCGGAAACAGATACAGGGCGCCCCTGGCCTGTTGGGTGCTCACTCCGGGAATGGCATTCAGGAGGTCATAGGCCTTGTTGCGCTGTTCCAGCAGCCTGCCGCCGGGCAGGATGAGGTCGTTGATGCTCTGGTACCCGCCCAGGGCAGTCTGGATGGCGTGCTGCGCGGGAACGTTGGCACACAAGCGCATGTTGGCCAGCAGGTTGATGCCTTCGAGGTAGTCCGCAGCGTCCTTCTTCGGCCCTGAGATGGCCATCCAACCGGCCCGGTAGCCACAGACGCGGTAGGCCTTGGAGAGCCCGCTGAATGTCAGGCACAGGACATCGTCGCCGGTGAGGCCGGCCAGGTTGATGTGGACGGCGTCCTCGTAAAGGATTTTCTCGTAGATTTCGTCGGCGAAGAGGACCAGTCCGTGTTTCTCTGCGAGGGCGACGATCTTCTTGAGTGTCTCTTCCGGGTACACGGCGCCGGTGGGATTGTTGGGGTTGATCACCACGATGCCCTTGGTTCGCGGCGTGATTTTGGCTTCCATATCCTCAAGATCGGGCTGCCAGCCGGAATCCTCGTCACAGAGGTAGTGCACCGGGCGGCCACCGGCCAAGGCTACGGAAGCTGTCCACAAGGGGTAGTCCGGGGTGGGAATCAGGACCTCGTCGCCATCTTCAAGAAGGGCCATGAGGGACATGGTGATAAGTTCGCTGACCCCGTTGCCGAGGTAGATGTCATCTACGTGGATGTTCTGGATGCCACGGGTCTGGTAGTACTGCGAGACTGCGGTCCGGGCCGAGAAAATTCCGCGGGAATCGCTGTAACCCTGGGCATTGGGAAGGTGGCGGATCATGTCCACCAAAATGGCGTCAGGCGCTTCAAAACCAAACGGGGCTGGGTTTCCGATGTTCAGTTTGAGGATCCTGTGACCCTCCGCCTCCATCTGCTGGGCGGCCTGAAGAATCGGTCCACGGATGTCGTAGAGGACATTATGAAGTTTGGTGGACTGCTTGAATTTCGCCATTCCTCAAATATGCCACACGGGTGATGCACTTCAGTTGAGACTTAACTCACACATACGACGACGGCGGTGACGGGCCCGCACGGGTCCGTCACCGCCGTCGTGCACGGTATTGAAAAGGCGTTACTTAACGATGCCCTTGTCCTTGAGCCACGCAGCGGCGGCATCCTTGGGAGCCTGCTTCTGGTCACCGCTGACCGCGCGGTTGAGGTTGATCAGGTCATCGGTGGTGAGGATCTTGGAGACGTTGTTGAGCGCTTCCTTGGCCTTGTCCGTCATCTTGTCCTCCTTGACCAGCGGCAGGACCTGCTGGGCTTTGAAGTTGTTCTTGGGATCCTCAAGAACAACGAGGTCGTTGTCGACGATGGACGGGGTGGTGGTGTAGATATCGGCCACCTGGACCTTGTCCTCAAGCAGCGCCTGCAGGGTCAGGTTGCCACCGCCGTCGCTGAACGGCTGCAGTCCCTTGAGCTCGCAGTTGTAGTTCTTCTTCAGCCCCGGGAAGCCGTACGAGCGCGTCTCGAACGTGGCCGGAGCTGCCATGGTGAAGTCCTTGCACACCTTGGCCAGGTCCTCGATGGACTTCAACTGGTACTTCTCGGCCGTCGCCTTGGTCACTACCATGGCGTCCTTGTCCTCGGCCTTGGAAGCATCCAGCACTGCCAAGCCGTCCGGAAGTTTGCCGGGAAGGGCCTTGTAGACGTCCTCGGCTGATACTTCCGCTGCCTCGGTATCCACAAAGGAGAGGAGGTTGCCGGAGTAGTCCGGGACGAGGTCCACGGAGCCGTCCTGGACAGCCTTGAAGTAGATCTCACGGGAGCCGATGTTGGGCTTGGACGTGGCAGTGAGTCCTGCCGCGTTGAGGGCGCCAACATAGATCTCGGCGATGACCTGGCTTTCCGGGAAGTCAGCCGATCCAACCACCAGCGAGCCACCGGCAGCGGAACCGCCCGAAGCCGAAGTGGACGGTGTGGCCAACGGGCTGCCGCCACATGCGCTCAACGCAAGGGCCACACCCAGTCCGGCTGCGAGGCCGCCGAGACCACGGCGCGTAAGGGTCATGGGGACGGGGTTCTTCATGGTGTACCTCCTTGAACGGCAGCCCCGGCTGGAGCCGCGGCTGTGAGATCGTCGGCTGCCTTGTGGCTGCCGTTTGAGTCGAGGGTAAGGCCCGGGGAGAGGACCAGCCGTTGCACGCCGGCGAGGATCAGGTCCACCGCGATGGCCAGGCCGGCGATGAGCAGGGAACCGCCAAGCATCCTGGGGAAATCCTGCAGGACGAGTCCGTCAAACAAATAGCGGCCCAGCCCGCCGAGGGGCAGGTAAGCCACCACGGAAACGGTTGCGATGACCTGCAACACCGCAGTACGGATTCCGCCGAACATGACTTGCAGGCCGTTGGGAAGTTCCACGCGGAAGAGGATCTGCAGCTCGGTCATGCCCATGGCCCTGGCAGCATCCACCACCGTGGCGTCCACACTGGAAATACCGGCGTAAGTACCTGCAAGCAGCGGCGGGACTGTGAGGATCACGAGCGCCCACACCGGTGGCATCAAACCGCTGCCGGCGAGCAACGCAAACAGCACCAGCAACCCGAGCGTGGGGAGCGCCCGGAGCGCACCGGCCACGGCAACAGCGACCACGCGTCCACGGCCTGTGTGCCCGATGAAGAGACCGATGGGGACGGCGATGGCGGCCGCAATGAGGAGGACCAGTGCGCTGTACTGGAGATGTTCCAGGACGCGGGTGGGAATGCCACCGCTGCCGGTCCAGTGCTTGGGGTCAATGAGCCAGGCAATCGTCTCGGCAAAGATATTCATGCGGACGCCCCCGGATCCGGGCGGAGGCCCGACTTCGCCACGCGGGGTCCGGCCTTGGGCTCAGTGAGCAGGGTGTTGGCGTCGGTGCGGGAGGACTGTCCACCGGCTGCGCGGGTCCAGGGAGTCAGAAGCCTTTCCAGAACCACCAGCACCGCATCCATCAGCAGTGCCAGCACCAGAATGGCAATGATGCCCACCACTACCTCGGTGACGAACGTCCGCTGCAGCCCGTCGGTGAAAAGGACGCCGAGATTTCCCACGCCCAGCAGCGCCGCGACGCTGACCAGCGAAATGTTGCTGACCGAGACCACCCGGAGTCCGGCAAACAGCACCGGCAGCGACAACGGCAGGTCCACCTGGAAGAAGCGCGCCAGGGGTTTGAAGCCCATGGCCACGGCTGCATTCCGGAGGTCGTCGTCCACCGAATCAAAGGCGTCCATCGCTGCACGGACCAGCAGGGCTACGGCGTAAATCGTCAAGGCCACCACCACGTTCAGGGGGTCCAGGATCCGGGTGCCCAGGATGGTGGGAAGGATGATGAACAAAGCCAGGGAAGGAATCGTGTACAGCAGCGAGGTGGCAGTAGCCACTACGGAGCGGAGCGTGCTGTTGGCCCGGGCCAGCTGGGCCAACGGGATGGAAATCAGGAGGCCAAGGACCATGGGAATGATGGCGAGCACCATATGCTGCCCAGCCAACCCGAAAACCAGGCCGGTATTGCCGAGGAACCACTCCATCAGGTGGCGTCCTCCCTGTGGTGCCGGACTTCTTCAATGAGGGCCAGGACTTCGGGCGCCTTCAGGACTCCGGCAACGCGGCCGTCGTCGTCCACTGCTACGCCAAGACCCGACGGCGAGGACAACGCCGCGTCCAGGGCGCGGCGCAGGGTGTCTCCCTTGCGGAACAACGAACCGCCCGGGATCAAACCCGCGCCGTCACGCGGAGAGGACCATCCCAGCGGGCGGGAGTCGGCGTCCACTACCAAGGCCCACTCCCCCGATGCCCGGCCCGCCTGATGACCAGCCGAAGGGCTGACCATGGTTACCGGGTGCAGGGTGACGGCATCGGCTGTATTGAAAGCAAGGTGCCTGAAGCCGCGGTCGCGCCCGACGAAGGATGCGACGAAGTCGTTGGCCGGCGCCCGAAGGATTTCTTCCGGCGCAGCATATTGAGCCAGTTTTCCTCCCACGGCGAAGACGGCAACTTTATCGCCAAGAACAGTTGCCTCATCGATGTCGTGGGTGACAAAGACGATGGTTTTAGCCAGTTCCCGTTGCAGGCGAAGGAGCTCCTGCTGAAGTTCGTCACGGACCACTGGATCAACCGCGCTGAAGGGTTCATCCATCAGCAGGACGGGTGGATCAGCAGCGAGCGCCCGGGCAACCCCGACGCGCTGCTGCTGGCCACCTGAGAGCTGGGACGGGTAGCGCTTGCCAAGAACCGAAGCCAGCCCCACGACGTCGAGCAATTCCTCTGCGCGTTTGCGCGCATCGGACTTGGATACCCCGTTGAGCCGCGGGACTGTAGCGATGTTATCCAGCACCGACCGGTGCGGCAGCAGGCCCGATGACTGCATGACGTAGCCCATGGAGCGGCGTAGCTCCGGGGCGGGAACCTGCGAAACGTCCTTGCCCCCAACGGTGATGGTTCCGCTGGTTGGCTCCACCATCCGGTTGATCATGCGCAGGGATGTGGTCTTGCCGCAGCCCGAAGGGCCAACAAACACGGTGATGGAGCCTTTGTCGATGGACATGCTGAGAGCGTCCACGGCCGGCTGCCCACCCTGGTATTGCTTGGTGACGCTCTTGAACTCAATCATGGCTTCGGCCATACCCGGGCTTACCTATCTGTGGTGGAGAACATCGGTAGAGCCACATGATCATATGCACTCTTATTACTTGGCTGCAAAGCAATCTTCACCCAGCGTAGCCAGCACCACCGACGATGTCAGCGCCGCCACGAGTTCTGTAATGAATCGGCAATGTTCATCGCTTCCGCCGTTTGCCTGCTTTGCCTCCCCGTGCCTCAGCTTGGTCGTGCCTGTACCTTTCCGCCGCGCGCTGGCCGCGGTCCGCCGACATGACCTTTTGGTGCCATTCGCGCTGGTACGCACGCCGGGCTGCTGCGTCGTGTTTCCGGGCCAGCGCAGCCAACTCACGTTGCAGTTTCTGGTAGCTGGCCCAACGCCGGGGATCCAGTGTTTCCTCCGCCAGCGCCTCCTGGACCGCGCAGCCCGGCTCCGCTTGGTGGGCACAGTCGCCGAAGCGGCATTGGGCGAAGAGAGTTTCAAGATCGCCGAACATCTCCTCCATGCCCTCGTCCGCGTCAAAGAGTCCAAAACCACGGACGCCCGGGGTATCCATCAGCACCGCACCGCCGGGCAGTGGCACCAGTTCACGTGAGGTTGTGGTGTGTTTGCCCTTGCCGTCACCTGCCCGGACCGCACCGGTTTGCTGGACCTCATGGCCGGCAAGGGCATTGATGAGCGTTGATTTTCCTGCACCGGAAGGACCCAACAGGACAAGGGTTGCACCAGTGGGTATGTGTTGCAGGAGTTCATCGAGCCCGTCCCCTTGCTCTGCAGAAGTGGTCACCACCTCCACTCCTGCAGCCTGCAGAATGACCTCCCCCACGACGTCGTCAGCCAGATCGGCCAGGTCGGCTTTGGTGATGACCACCAGCGGCGTAGCACCGGAATCCCACGCCGCAACCAACGTCCGCTCAAGACGGTTGTGGGTCAGGGGACGGTCCACCGGCACCACTACGGCCACAATGTCGATGTTGCTGCCAAGGACCTGTTCCTCGGAGGAGGCCTCAAAGGCGCGTTTCCGGCTCAGCGCCGACTGCCGGGGAAGAACCTCGACGACGGCAGGCTCACCCGCGGTGTTATGGCCCAGCCAGACCCAGTCACCGGTAGCAGGTACCGGACCCTGTGTTGGATAGGGCAAGTGCAGCAGACCGTCGGCCGACGCTACGAGCACCCGGTTGCGGTCCAGGCGCACAATACGGCCCGGGCTGGAGTTTTCCTGCTGTTCCGGTGGAGTGTGGACGCGGAAGAGCTCCGCGGTTTTATCGGTGTAGCCGTACTCTACTGGTCCCCTGGCGGGACGTTGCTTGGTTGATGCCGGGCTGAAAGATGGGTCGCTTATTGAAGCGTAAGTTTTCAATGGAAGCCTCTGATGAGGTCCGGCCGCCTAGCTTTGGCTGGCTGATGCCGGGACAGGAATGATGGGCTGATGACGGCGCGCTGCAACGGGCAGCGGGGCACGCAAGATCATGGCAATCATCAAATCCACCTCCTCGGCATCCAGGCCGGCAACCAAAAAGCCGGCAACGTTGTTCAGAGTAGCCAAGGCGCGCAACTTTGGCTAGTCCCAGGCTCCGCGGTTTTAGTCGAGCTTCCCATTTACCGGGCGCTCCCGGTGGAGCCGCAAGGCAGTGTCAACCAAAGAAACCCGGTTGAGTTTGCCGACGTCGTCCAGCGGAACCCAAGCAGCATGGGTGGTGCTTCCATCTACCTCGTGGGTCAGTTCGCCGCCCACCACCGTGGCCTCATATACCAGGCGCAAGGCCTGGAAGTCCCTGACTGAGCCATCCGGGCGGACATCGCCGGGCCAGTGGCCGACGTCGATACCCAGCATGCGATCAATACGCGCTTCGTAGCCGGTTTCCTCGAAAACTTCGCGCCGGCAGCCGTCCACAGGATGTTCAGCGAGGTCCAACCCTCCGCCGGGAAGTGTCCACCCTTCTTTGCCATCCTGCTTCCAATAGGCCAGCAGGATCTTCCCTTCCCGGATCATTACGGCGTACGCGGCTGGGCGGGTGTCGAACTGCAGGGTCATGGTGCCAGCATAATTGCCTGTCCGGCTCCCTTAGGGAAGTTCGGCCGCCTCGATGGGGCCGGCTTCCACCGGACCCAGATCCGGCGCCTCGCGAAGTTCGACGACGGTCCCCGGCTTTCCGAGTTCGAGCACCTTGATGCTGTTACGGCCGGGCTTAAGCAACGGAGCGGGTGCGTAAAGGGTTACTTGGGGGCCTTTGTTCCAGTACCTGCCGAGCAGGAAGCCGTTGAGCCAGACGAAGCCCTTCTCCGAATCCGGCAAAGCGATGTAGGTATCGGCCGCCTCGCCAATCTCGAACTCGACTCCGGACAGGACATCCAGGTGGTCCTGCGTCCACTCGGCCAATGGCACCGGAGTCTGCGTCCAGTGGAAGGTGTATCGCTGGTTGATGAGGACGCCGCCGAGGATGCCTTTGCCATGTCCGGTCAAAGGACCGTAGTTGATCCGACCCAGGTTCTCCACGAGGATCTCAAGCCTGGCAGCAACACCCGTGCCGGTAACCAACAGCCCTTCGGCACCGGTGACGTCATCAAGGACACCGGCAAAATTACCATCCACCCATACATAGGCGCGGTCATTAAGGCCGGTGATCTTGAGCCGGCTTTCAACGGGCATCCCGGGTTGTCCGGGCAGGATGGCTTCAGCTGAATACAACACCAAGCCGGCGTCCAGTCCCAGCTGCTCAAAACTCAGCGGCTTGACGCTGGCAACGGCAATCCCCGCGTTCCGGACGATCGAAAGCAGGCCTTGCCCGCTACCCAGTGGCAGTGACTGGGCCGGAATAACGGGAGAATCCGCCAGCAATTCCACTGGGAGTTCCGGGAGTTCTTCGATGCCTTGGGCACGGAAGAATTCTTTTCGGAAAGCATGGAACTTCGGCGTCAGGGCGCCGTTCTCCGCGATCGGAGCGTCGGAGTCGTAACTGGTGACCGTGGGCTGGAGCATGGTGCCGTCGTGGTTGCTGCCCGAGGTGAGGCCGAAGTTGGTCCCTCCGTGAGCCATGTAAGCGCAGAGCGATCCGCCGGCATCGAGCATCTTGCGTGCTTCCGCTGCCGCGTCATCGGCGTCGCGGCGGTGGTGGAGTTCGCCCCAGTGATCGAACCAACCTCCCCAGAACTCAACGTTGAAGAACGGCTCTCCGGGGCGGCGCCGCTGCCAGGTGGCTATGGCTTCATCGCCCCGGCTTCCCAGCGTGGCGGTGGCCCAGGTGCCGTCGATCGAGCCGCCGTCGAGGAAGTAGTCGGTGCCGCCGTCGGCAGTGAAGAGCATCTCGGTGATGCCCCGCTCTTCCAGGGCCCGCCGGTTCCATCGGATGTATTCGTGGTCGTCACCGTAGCTGCCGTATTCGTTTTCTATCTGCACGGCCACCACAGGGCCTCCTGACGAAGCCTGCCGTGCTGCCACGATCGGCAGGAGGTGGTCAAACCATTCCTCGATGGCCGCAGTGAACATGGGGTCCATGCAGCGCAGGCCGATTCCGGGAATGCCGGTCAACCAAGCCGGAAAACCCCCGTTGTCCCACTCAGCACAGATATAGGGCCCCGGACGGACGATGACGTCCAGGCCCTCCCCGGCAGCGAGGTCCATGAAACGCCCGATGTCACGCCAGCCGCTGAAGTCCGGGGCCTGGTCGCGTTTAGGCTGGTGGAAGTTCCAAGCAACGTAAGTGTCCACGGTGTTGGCGCCCATGGCTTTGAGGCGACGCAGCCGGTCCTGCCACAGGTCCGGGTGCACGCGGAAGTAGTGGATGGCTCCAGCGAGGATGCGATACGGTTCACCCGAACGGTAAAGGACGGCGTCGTGGTAGCTCAGGAGGGCGTTGTTCACGTGGAACAGATTAGCTCAATTTCCAACATTTATGCACAGGCGATGATCACATGACCAATCTTGATACTTCCCCCGCCCAGGAAGTATGTCCGGCGGCCCACGAAGGTCAGGGGCCATGCGTGCAGCTGTGGCCCGAACGCGAAGTTCCCCTCGGCGGTGTCCGGGCCATGAACGTCATGCGGACCCTGCCCCAACGTGGGCTGCCTACTGTGGGTGCGTGGTGCTTCCTGGACAGTTTTGGCCCGGACCGGGTGGCCATGAGCGTCCTGCCCCACCCGCACAGCGGCCTTCAAACTGTCACGTGGCCCCTCGAAGGGGCCGTCAGGCACCGGGACAGCGTGGGCAGCGATGTCGTGGTCCGGCCAGGCGAGCTCAACATCATGACCGCGGGCCATGGAATCTCGCACTCGGAGTTCTCAGTCCTGCCCGCCACCAGCGGATCAAGTTCAAGCCCGCTGGTGGAACAGCTGCCTGTCTCCCGTGGGCTGCAACTGTGGGTTGCATTGCCCGAAGAGCATCGCCACCGGGCGCCGTCGTTCGAGCAGGTCCGGGACCTGCCCGTGGCGGTGGGCCAGGGTTTCACCGCCACAGTGATGGTGGGGGAATTTGCGGGCCAGCGCTCCCCCGCCACCATGTTCAGCCCCATTCTTGGAGCCGATATCACCGGCACTGGAACCCTTGAGCTGCCTTTGCAACCGGAGTTCGAACACGCCGTGTTGGTCCTGGACGGCCAACTTGTCATTGACGGCCAGGATGTCGAGGCCGGCCCGTTGGCCTACTTGGGCGCAGGTAGATCGCTTCTGAGCGTGGAAGCAAAACCCGACACCCGCTTCATGCTCCTGGGCGGCGAGCCGTTCGGTGAAGACCTGCTCATGTGGTGGAACTTCGTTGGGCGGACGCACGAGGAAGTGGAACAGGCCCGCGAACAATGGGAGGCAGAGGGTTTGCTCGACGACGCCGCTGCCGCCACCTCACGCTTCGGGCACGTCCAAGGCCACGGGCCCGACGCCGGACCGGAGGCCGGACGAATTCCCGCTCCCCCGCTGCCAGGCGTCAAGCTGCGCCCCAGAACCCGCGGCTGAGTCCAGGACTGAGTCCCAGGCTGAGTCACACTACCGCCGATACCCCACGCGATGTTTGGGTATCGGCGGTACAAAACTCCCCTAACGGCGCTGCTCGGCCACCAGCCGCGGCACACCGAACACAGGATCCTGCTGGAGGATGCGGACATCAGTGATGCCACGTTCGGCCAGCTTTGCCTTGAAGGCTTCCTGCAGCAGCGGGACGTTCATGCCCAGTCCGCTGCCGAGAATCACTGGACCGTCCAGGCCCAGTTGCCGAACGGCCTGTTCGGCAAGATCAGCCAGGTCCTGGCCTGCCTGGGCCACCATTGCCCTGCTGACCCCGTCTCCGGCAGCGGCGGCTTCCACCACGATCCTTGCCTGCTGTGCCCAGTAGCGGCGACCGGTGTCCGGCGAATGGAACAAGGCGATCAGCTTGCCGGGTTCATCCACCCCGCACGCGTCCAACAAGGCCTGGCTGAGCTCATCGGGCTCCAGACCTTGGTTCATGCGCTTCAGGCTGTGCCGTACGGCCTCACGCCCCAGCCAATAGCCGCTTCCTTCATCGCCCAGGAGGTAGCCCCAGCCACCTGCGCGGGCCTCTTCGCCGGCGTCGTTCTTTCCCCACGCGGCTGAGCCTGTACCGGCGATGACGGCAACACCGGCACTGGCGCCACCGGCCGCCAACAGCAAGCGGGAATCATGGACCACAGTGATGCGGGCCCCGGGCGCATGGGGGGCGATCAGGTCTGCGAGCGCCTGTGCGTCTTCGTCCGTATCGATCCCGCCGGCACCGGCGTAAACCTCGTCGATCCCGCCGCCACCGATTTTGCCGAACAGTTCGGCAAGGTTGGCTGCTGCCTGTTCCCTGCTGACGTTCTGCACATTGGAGCTGCCGGCGCTTTCATCCCGGACGGGCGTGCCGTTCTGGAACCGCACGCCACGGGTCTTGGTGCCGCCGATATCGAGCCCAATCACCGTTCCGCTCAAGGTTTCCGCGGGGGCAGGGGAATGCTGGGCCGAGTCAAGATTGTTCACCGTGAAAGACTAGCTTGGAGCGTCCGGAGGAGAAACTGCACATGCCATATTCCCTGTTCCATACACCCTTTATTGCAGCTCCCATGGCGGGCGGAACGTCGACGCCGGCGTTGGTGCGCGCCGTTCATGAGGGCGGCGGACTCGGGTTCCTTGCCGCGGGCTACAAGGGAGCGGACGCCATGCTTGCCGAGATTGCTGCGGCAAGGGCCCTGGGCATTCGTTTTGGCATGAACGTCTTTGTCCCTGACCTGCGGCAGCTCCCACCCGACAGGGAGGCTGTGGCTCGGATCGAGGCCTACCGTGCAGAGCTGGAACCTGAGGCTGCCCGATACGGGGTGGCGCTGCCACCCCTCCGCCTCGACGATGACGACGCCTGGCAGGACAAGATCGATGCCCTGATCGCGGACCCCGTGGAGTTTGTCAGCTTCGCGTTCGGCCTTCCGGGAAAGCCGGTGGTCCGGGCCTTGCAAAAAGCGGGCAGCCGGGTCATTTCCAGTGTTACCAGTGCCGAGGAAGCTCTTGCTGCTGCAGAGGAAGGCCCTGACGCCCTTGCGGTGCAACACAACTCTGCCGGAGGGCATACTGCGGCCTTCCTGCCTGCCCGGCGGGGACAAGAAGCCCGCACGACGGCGGAACTGCTCGCCCAGGTGCGTGGCGCCGTCGGCCTTCCCCTGATCGCGGCCGGGGCCGTCATGGACAGCCAAGGTCTGCGTGAGGTGCTGGAGGCCGGTGCGTCGGCCGCGCAGATCGGCACGGCACTGGTGCGGACCACCGAGAGTGGCGCCCGGCAACCGCACAAGGACGCGTTGGGAGACCCTGCGTTTACGCAAACAGCCATGACCCGTGCGTTCACCGGAAGGATGGCCCGATCACTGGTCAATGACTTTGTTCGTGACCACCAGGACGCCCCTGAGGGATACCCTGCCATCCATCACCTCACGGCACCGGTCAGGGCGGCTTCGTCGGCGGCCGGGGATCCGCAGCGACTGAACCTGTGGGCGGGCACCGGCTGGCAGCGGGCGCGGCAAGGCTCGGCCACTGACGTGGTCAGGGAGTACCTGAACGGGCTCTGACGAGCTCCGCCAACAGTTCCCCGCCCTCGGCAACCACCAGTTCACGGAAAAGCCGCACGGCCTCGGGCTCGAAACTTCTCTCCCGCCAGGCAATGCCGATCTGCCGGAAGGCCAGGTCCGATTCGATGGGCACCTCTACCAACCCCAGTTCGGCTTCGGGCAGGAGCTGACCTGTTCCTGACCCTGGGCCGGCAGGGGGAAGGATGGCGAACCCCAGGCCCGCCGAAACAAGGCCGCGTGCGGAGGTGGATTCCTGGACTTCGAACGCGATCCGCGGGCGGAAACCGGCCTCGCGCAGGAGCGTCTCGCCCAGCGCGCGCAGACCAACTCCGGCAGGAAGTGTCACATAGGGGTCGTGTCGCAGTTCTTTGAGGTGCACACTGGTCCGCCCAGCCAAAGCGTGCCGGTAATGCAGGACCACCCTGAGCGGCTCGCGGTAGAGCGGAAGGGACCGGATGCCCTTGCCTTCGGGGGCTATGGGCGCAGTCAGGGCGAAGTCCATCCCACCGCCGGCCAACTGCTTCAGGCAATCGTCACGCGGACCCTGCCAAAGCTCAAAGACCGCATGCGGATGGCGCCCACGGAAGGCACTGATCAGCAGCGGAAGTGTCGCTTCGCCAAAGGTGTGCTGGAAGGAAACGCCGATCCGTCCCCTGACGACGTCCGACTCGTGCCTGACCCTGTCCAGCCCGGCCTGGAAATTCTCCAGCGCGGCTTCGATGTAGGGCAACAGGGTCCTGGCCTCAGGGGTGAGCCGGATGCCCCGTCCGTCGCGAACCAGGAGATCGGCCCCCACAATGGCACTGGCCCGCGCCACCGCACGGCTAACCGTTGACTGTGGAACGCCGAGGACCTCGGCGGTTTCTGTCATGTGCTCTGTGCGGCCCAGCTCGGCAAGTACCGGCAGCAGGGGAAGGAGTTGGATGAGCTGATGATGGTCCGGCTCCATGGTGTTCTCCCCTTTGCCGGCGGCCCGGCTCATGACTCAACAGGCTCAATTGATGCTCTCTTGCATCAATTGTAGGTAAACCATGCATTGGAATGCGGAGTTGCCATGGTCCTAACCTTGCCGGGTGACCAACACCATCGCCACTGGCAATGCAGGAACCTGGGACGGCCATGCCAAAGGCTCCCGTGGCTACAGGCGTGTCCTTGCAGCATTGGCGCTTGCCGGCGTCGCGACATTTGCCCAGTTGTACTCCACCCAGGCTGTCCTGCCCCTGATGGCCGGAGAGCTGAACATCACTGCCGCTGAGGCGGCGCTCAGTATTTCCCTGGCCACTGCAGGCCTTGCCGTCACAGTGCTGCCCTGGTCCTTTGTGGCAGACAGGATCGGCCGCGTGCGTGCCATGGCCATCGGCATTGCAGCAGCGACACTGCTGGGGCTGCTGGTGCCCTTGGCGCCCACCGTGCCCCTGTTGCTGGCTCTGCGCACCTTGGAGGGCATGGCTCTGGGCGGCATACCGGCCATAGCCATCGCCTACCTCAATGAGGAAGTGACCAAAGTACACACGGCTCTGGCAGCAGGAACCTACGTGGCAGGGACAACCCTGGGCGGTTTGGCGGGACGGCTGGTGGCCGGCCCGGTGGGGGAACTTTGGGGCTGGCGTGCCGCGACCCTGGCTGTCTCCTTGCTGGCCACCGTGTCCGCTGTGCTGTTCCTGGTACTCGTCCCCCGGCAACGACGTTTCACTCCCGCCCCGGCCCTGGGATTCCGGGGAGCGCTCAGGACCCTTAAACGGCACTCGAGCAATCCCAAGCTGTTCTCGTTGTACTTGCAGGCCTTCCTTCTCATGGGCGGTTTCGTGGCGGTCTACAACTACCTGGGTTTTCGATTGCACGCCGAACCCTTCGGACTTCCGGCCACCGTTGTGAGCCTGATCTTCCTCGCGTATCTGTCCGGGACCGTGAGTTCACGATGTGCCGCTGGACTGACTACCAGGTTTGGCAGGCGCAACATGCTGGTGACCGGAATCGGCGTTATGTCCGCGGGCCTGGCACTGACCTTGGTGGAGAACCTCGCTGCCACCTTGGCCGGGCTCGTGATCTTTACCGGCGGCTTCTTCGCCGCTCACAGCGTTGGTTCCGGGTGGACCGGAGCCTTGGCGACCACAGGCCGGGCTCAGGCTGCGTCCCTCTACAACCTTTCCTATTACCTGGGTTCGAGCGTCATAGGTTGGGCTGGGGGGCTCGCTTTCCAGGCGTTCGGCTGGCCGGCCCTGGCGTTGGGAGTGATCGCCCTTTCATCTACGACGGCGGCGGTCACCTGGGTGGTGCACCGCCCGCCGCGCCACTCCCCGTGATTTCGGCCGGCCTGCCCCTACAATCGGAGGCATGACACAGGTCCCAAAAAGCCGGGAGTTGTCGTCACCGGAGCGTTTGCAGGCGTTTACGGATGCCGTGGTGGCGATTGCCTTGACGTTGTTGATTCTTCCGTTGATGGAGAGCGTCGGTGAACTGGCCGACCACCAGGGCACCACTGCCCAATGGCTGGAGGAAGAACAGTACGCTGTGCTCGGCTTCGTGTTGAGTTTTGTCCTCATCGCAGTGTTCTGGGTCCAGCACCACAAGCTTTTCCGCAGCGTCAAGCGCGTGGATTCAGGATTGTTGTGGTTGACGGTCGCTTGGATGTTCACCATCGTGGTGATGCCGGTGGCAACCTCGCTGTCCACCCAGATGGCCTCCGATTGGGCCCAGCCGCTGGTGTACATCGGGACGCTCTTTGCCACCAGCTTCGTGCTCCTCTTGGCCCGTACTTATTTGCGGTCCCACCCGGACCTCCACGCCATGGACGAAGCCGAGGCAGTATCAGGGATTCGAGCCAGCGGCATCGTCTCGGCGTTGTTCCTGGCCTCGCTGATCCTGTCCCTGGTCATCCCGGGTGCAGGAAACTGGCCCCTGCTGCTGATGCTGCTCAGTGAGCCACTCCAACGGCTGGACCGGCGATGGGTCCGCCGCACGTCCACCCCACGCCCGCCTCACGATAGTCGCTGAACATTTCACCGATTAGGATGGATGAAAGGCAATTTCAGGAGGATCGGTGTCCAACCCCACGAAGAATGTTCGGTCAAGCCCGGGCAGCGCAGAGCCGCTGGACGCGATCGATGAACGAATCCTCGCAGCATTGGTCGATGACGCCCGTATCTCCAACAAGCAGTTGGCTGAGCTCGTGGGAATCGCCCCCTCCACGGCCTTGATGCGGACCAGGGCCCTCTCCGAGCGCGGCATCATTGAAGGCTTTGAAGCCGTCTTGAGCCTGCCTGCGATCGGACGCTCCGTACAGGCCCTCATCGCTGTCCGTCTTCGCGCCCACGACCGCGACCAGATCGACCGCTTCACGGCCCGCGTTCCCAAACTTCCGGCGGTCATCTCCACGTTCCACACCACTGGATCCGTGGACTACCTGTTGCACATCGCCGTCGCAAATACTGACGACCTCCGCAATTGGCTCCTGGACAACCTCGCCACGGATCCCGTAGTGGGCCACACGGAAACCACCATGGTCTTCCAGCACATACCAGGCAACCGCGGACCGCTGCCTGAGTAGTGCGCCGTGGCGGCGCAAACCGTCAGGAACGAACAGCGCTCCGCAGCGAGATGACCGCGAGCGTGAACGCAGCAACTCCGCACAGGAGCGTGAAGCCCACGACGGCGGCCTGCAGGCCAAGTGCCGAGACAGCCAGTCCCAGCCCAATCACCGGAACTGCGCTGCCCAAGTAGGTGATGACGTAGACGGTGCTGATGACCTGTGCGTGGCGGGCGGCTTCAACCTTCCCGGCGACCTCGTTGAAGACCTGCCGGAACGCAATGCCCTGGCCCATGCCTGCCGTGATGCTCGCTGCCACCAGCAACCACGGGCTTGTCCAGGCGGCGGCAGCACCCACCAGGACAACCGAGACACCCAGGACGGCCAGCGCCACTGGAACCACAAAGCGTCCACGGGTACCAAGCAACTGGCTTAGCGCCGAAGCGCCCAGTGTGACTCCTGCGAGCAACCCGATCAGTGGCCGCGAGTCCACGTGGACCACACCGGCGAAGTACCCGGGTGCCAACGACAGGCAAAATCCGAAGACTGCGAAGCTCAGGAACCCGGTGGCGGCGGCCATCCAGAATGCCCCACGGGCATCGTGGGAGATCGATGGCTTCCGCGGGGCGAGGACCTTCAATGGCTTTGGACCTGCCGCCGGAGCTATCGCGGGGCGGGCCTTCAAGAGCCACAGGGGAATCAATGCTGCAAGCAGGACCGCCGAGTGAACGTAATAGGGAGTCCGGGTAGGGTCCGGCAGGAGTGACAAGAGTCCGCCGATGGCGGGACCAGCGGCCACGCCGCCTGCAGAGGAAAGCAACGTAAACCGTGAGGCCCACTCGGGTCGCTGTGGGAGAAGCTCCCGCAAAGCCGCAGAACTGGCTCCGGTTGCCAGTCCCACTGCAACTCCCTGAAGCGCCCTGCCCAAGGACAAGGCAACCAGCGAGCCGGCGTTGGCGAAGATCACGCCACCCACCAGTCCCACAAGAACGGCCAGGACCAACGCGGCCCGGCGCCCGATGTGGTCCGACCAGTGGCCGGCCACCATGAGGACACCGACCAGCGCCAGGACGTAGCTGGAGAATGCGACAGTCACATCCAATGACGTCATGCCGAGCCTGGCCTGCAACAGCGGATACAGCGGAGTGGCCAAGTTGGCGCCCACCAGCAAGGTGAAGATCACGACGCCGGTCAGGACCAGCCTGGCGGTGGTGGAGGCATCCCATCCCCAGCGGTCGGCGGTAACCGGACGCATGCGGAGTTCGCTCAAGACAGTCATTTCCATGCCTTCGGGCTCGGTGGCCGGATGGTGGGTTCCTTGTGGGAAGCACAATCCGGCAAAGTATTAGTGGCAACAGAATCTAATAGTGCTGATCTCCGCGCGATAAAAAGATGCAAAGATTGAGCAAAAGAATCAAAGTAGGACCACCTAAGTGAGCTGGAGTGACCATTTGAACACCCTCGACCCCATGGACCTGAAAATCCTCCTGGAACTCATCAAGGACCCCCGCATCCAAATCGCCGAGTTGAGCGATACTTTGGGCATTGCCCGCAATACAGCCCAGAGCCGGGTGAAGCGCCTCCTTCGGTCCGGAGTGCTGCATGCCGCGGGCAGGGAGGTGGACCTCGAGAAGGTGGGCTACGACGTCGTCGCTTTTGTCACCATTGAGGTGACACACCGCGAGCTCGACGGCGTCATAGGCGCCTTGCGCCTGATCCCCCAGGTCCTTGAAGTCCACGAAATTTCAGGGCGCGGCGACCTGTGGTGCCGCGTCGTGGCCACGGACACGCACAACCTGCAGTCGGCGCTGCGGTCTGTCCTTCGCACCAAAGGCGTCATCCGCACGGAAACCGTGCTCGCCCTCCATACCCACATTCCGTACCGGACAGAGCCGCTGATCGAACGGATGTCCGCAGCGCCAACACGGACAAGGCAGGAGAGCCAGAGCCCGGGTTCCCAGGCTCGAACAGACTAGGATTTCAGGAATGGATTGGCTCTCACACATCTCCCAAATCAACTGGTTCGCTGTACTTCTGGCCTTCGTCTCAAGCATGGTCATCGGCTTCGTTTGGTACATGCCGGCCGTGCTGGGCCGCAGGTGGATGCAAGCCATCGGCAAAACCGAAGAGGACCTCAAAAACATTGAAGGCGGCGCAGGAATCTGGGTTCCCATGATGGTGGCCGCTGCCCTGACCAGCATCCTCCTGGCTGTGCTCATCAGCGCCCTGGAACTCAACACTTTCTGGGCCGGCGGTTTCTTCGCGCTCATCGCCGCCCTCGTCTTCCGCGCCGGCGGCCACGTGATCCACAATGGCTTCGCGGGCCGACCCACCGCAGTAACAGTGATTGATTCGGGCCACGACCTCGTTGCCATGACCATTGCGGGCGCCATCATCGGAGCCATGCAGTAGCGTTCAACCAGTGACCATCATTGACAACGCCGTATATGTAGACGGCGTCCGCACAGCCACACCGCACAGTCTTGAGCAAACGTTCGAGACCTTGGCGGAACACGGCGGCATGGCCTGGATCGGCTTGTACCGTCCCACGAAAGACGAGATGGCCGCCGTCGCCCAGGAATTCGGGCTCCACGACCTCGCCGTCGAAGACGCTGTGTCCGCGCACCAGCGGCCAAAGCTTGAGCGGTACGACCACAACCTGTTTACTGTTCTCCGCCCGGCCAGATACCTCGATGACACCGAGACGGTGGAATTCGGCGAGCTGCACATCTTCACGGGGCCAAACTTCGTGGTGACCATCCGGCACGCTGAAACCGGAGGGGTCGCCCGGGTCCGGCACCGGCTGGAGACGCGTCCGGACCTTCTCTGCCATGGGCCTGAAGCTGTGCTGTACGCGCTCCTGGACCAGGTAGTGGATGACTACGCGCCGGTTGTGGCGGGTCTTGAGAACGACATCGACGAAATCGAAGACCAGCTCTTCAGCGGCGACAGCGCCGTTTCCCGCCGCATCTACGAACTTGCCCGTGAAGTGATCCAGTTCCAGCGGGCCATCCAACCCCTCCCGGACATGATGGCGCTTCTGGAAAAGGGATTCGAAAAGTATGGCGTGGACATTGAGCTGCAGCGCTCCCTCCGCGACGTCGAGGACCACGTTCAGCGGGTTATCTCCCGCGTGAACTCGTTCCGGGACCTGCTGCAGAACGCGCTCACCCTGGATGGCACACTGACTGCCAACCGCCAAAACGAGGCCAGCGCCGCGCAGAACGAGCAAGTCAAGAAGATCTCCTCCTGGGCTGCCATCCTCTTTGCACCCTCCTTCGTGGCAGGTGTATACGGGATGAACTTCGACCATATGCCCGAGCTGCACTGGGACTATGGCTATCCCTTGGCGGTGGGGCTCATGTTCGGTGCAGCCCTGCTCATGTACCTCATTTTCAAGCGCAAAGGCTGGCTGTGACGCCTCTGTTGAGGCCAGTTCCGGGTTCGGCCCGGGACACCCTGCGCACCTTGCTTGAGGGCATGGAGCACGACGCCGGACGGGCGGGTTTTGCGCTTGAGCCCAGTCAGCGGCAGGCAGCCGAGCGGTTGGCGGCCTTCGGCGCCCAACTGACGGGCCGTCGTCGTGCGCTTTCCCGGAAGGCGCCGCGGAGCCTGTACCTTCATGGACCGGTGGGCCGGGGCAAGACCTGGTTGATGGACAGCTTCCATGGACGGTTGGACGCACGGAAACGGCGTGTCCACTTCCACGACTTCTTCCGCAGGCTGCATGCCGGAACCCATGGTTTGGAGACCGGCAACGGAACAGCCATCCAGCAGTCCGTGGATGCGCTGCTCGATGGCATCGACGTGCTTTTCTTCGACGAATTCCATGTCCATGACGTTGGCGATGGCATGTTTATTGCCCGGTTGTTGCGTTCTGCTGCGCAGCGTCGCGTCCCCCTGGTGGTGACCTCGAACTACGCCCCGGAGGAACTCCTGCCCAATCCCCTCTGGCATGAGCATTTCCTTCCCACCATCGAGGCCATCAAAGAGATGATGGACATCGTGGAAATCAGCGGCGCCTCGGACTTCCGCCGGTTTCCAGCGAAGGGAACGGCTCCCGCCACCGGGTTTGATGCGTTCCGCTCGGGTCGGATCATCTCCCCCGGCACGGCCGGGCAGTTGGGGCGCCTGGGCCTTTTCAGGCCGGCACCGTCACAAAGCCGCGTGCTGAGCCCCACCACGCAACCGGTGGTGGTCAGGAATTCGGACCCCGATCTCCTCTGGGTGGATTTTGAGGAACTCTGCGGCGGGCTGACTTCAACAGCGGACTTCCTGGTGTTGGCCGGGACCTACAAGACCTGGGTGATCGATAACGTCCCCTCCCCTGCAGGGAATGACCCGGCCTCGGCACCTGCCTGGCAGCGTTTCAGCAACGTGGTGGACGTGCTGCACGACCAGGACATCACGCTGTTCCTGATCGGCAAAGGACCTTTGGACTGGGATATCGAGGCGTCCGGTGGTGATTCATCTGTTTTGCCGGTGGACCTGGCACGGATAGCGAGTCGGCTGTCCTTGTTGGATCGTTTCCAGGACCACCATGGTGCGGACACTTCCCCGGGCAATTTACCGGGCGGTGGCCATGGCACTCTCCCGGGCAGCGAAAAGGCCGCCGGAAGCTAAGCTTCCGGCGGCCCCTTCGAACGATGCCGGTCTTGCTCTTAGATGACGCCGCCGGCTGCGGACGGGGCGCCAGCGTCCTGTCCGCCGTCGCCGACGGTTTCGCGGGCGACATAGTTCTCGATGTCGAAGAGGTTCTCGGCCCGCTCCGTGATGTTGAGCAACGTGGTCATGGAAGCTACTTCCTCAACCTGCTCCTTCAGGAACCAGAGCATGAACTGCTCGCCCAAAGCATCTCCCTCGGCGCGGGCAACGCGGAACATCTCCTCGATGTTCCGGGTGACTTCCTTTTCCTGCTCCAGGGCCAGCGCGATGGGTTCCTTGGCGTTGGTGAAGTTGTTGCGGACGGGGGCGATGCCCGGGATCTCCACGTGCACGTTGCGGTCCAGCATGTACTGGACCATCATCATGGCGTGGTTGCGCTCCTCAAGGGATTGACGGTAGAAGTGCCGGGCGAGCTGCGGCAAGTCTTCACCATCAAAGTACACAGCTACTGCGATGTATTGCTGGGAGGCGGCAAACTCGTTCGCGACCTGGGCGGACAACAGCTCATTGAAAGTCTTCTTAGCCATGGCTCGATCCTACAGGCGGACCATGCCTCTTCCGGTGGTGAGGTTCGCCACTGCTCAGGGCAGCGCCACGCTGATCCACACACCCGCTGCGACCGCCAGGACGCTCACCGCCATGGTCCCCAACCCATTGATGACCGCCAACGCCGTGCGCCCGCTTTGAACCAGCCGGATCGTCTCAAGGCTGGCAGTGCTGAAGGTTGTGTAGCCGCCCAGGAAACCTGTTCCGAGAATGAGGAGGAGGGAATCCGGTGCCTGCCCGCGCATGACCAGTCCAGCCAGGAAACCCAACAGCAGCGAACCCGAGACATTGATGGCCACCGTGCCCCACGGGAAGGCAGTCTTCAGGCGTGACCGGAGGAAGCCATCGACGACGAACCGTACCGCCGCGCCCAGCCCACCTGCCAGGGCAAGAAGGATGACCGTCACGATCGAGGCCCCATTCCGCGCCTGTGGTGCCAGGCGCCCACCCAGATACCGGCAGTGGTTGCTGCGGCCCCGCCCAACAAGCTCGCCGCGAGGTACCCTGCGGCGGCAACAGCCGCCCCGGCAGTAAACAGGTGCACTGCGTCTAAGGCCAGCGTGCTGTAGGTGGTGTAGGCACCCAGGAAACCCGTACCCAAGGCGAGCCGCAGGACCTGGCGGTTGCCGACGTCGGGCCCCCTTCGGGAAAGTCCCTCAAGCAGCGCGCCCAAGGCCAGGGCGCCCGAAAGGTTGATGAGCAGGGTGGGAAGCGGCCACGCACCGGGCGCGGGAATCACCAGCCCCAGGCCGTACCGCGCCAATGCTCCGAACACCCCGCCTGCTGCCACGATCGCGATGAACTTGCCCCGGAGATGGACGGAGCTGTGCTCTTTAGTCCTCGGCATCGTCGGTGGGGATCCGGGGATTGACGGGGACAACCAGCACGGGCCGTTCCTGGCGGTGGAACAAGTGGCGGGCCACCGAGCCAGCTGTCAGTTCCTTCATCGCCGCGGCCAGCTTGTGCTCACGGGTACCCACCACGATCATGGACGCTCCGGTGTCCTCCGCTTCACGGGCCAAGGCGCGGGCAGGCTCCCCCGCCAGATGGACCAGCGACCATTGAACTGGCGTGCCGTCCAAATAATCGTGGAGGGCTTTGGTGAGGGATTCGGGAATCGCGTGAGGATCCTCATCAACCCCATCGGGGTCGATCGGCGCGGCCGGCCCCCCAGTGGTGCCGTCCACCGGATACACCGTAACGTCCGCGTAGGCGCACACCAGCGGAAGCCCGGCGCTGGCTGCAACACTTGCCGCTTGTTCGAGGACCACTGGGTGTTGCCCCGGCATGACGCCAACCAGGATGGGGCCGGCCGCACTGGTGGGGGCCTCGGAACGCGGAGCAGGAGTCTCTGTCACAGGGAAAGTCTACGGCGTGGTTCTACGCTGCCCGGTGAGGGAAATGCTGCCTGGTCAGGAGTCGATGCAGAGCCAAGGCCGCGCGACTCCCGATGGGCGGCGGACTTGGATTCAGGGCCGGCTCCGGCCCGACCATAACCCGTACAGCAAGGGAAGGACAGAGCCGATCATCAGCACGTTGCCCAATCCGGGATCGTCCGCCCGAAGGATGGCTCCGGCAATCAGCAACGCGCCGAAAACCAGCGCCGCGACTGCCCGCCGGGCCGTCAGGAGAAGCCGCGCGATCTGGCGCTCCAGGCGCCGGTTGCCCACCTGGAGCGAACCTTCTTCGGCCCGCGTCACCAGCCCGTCCAGCCTCTTGGGCAGGCGCAGGGCAATGGCGGCGGCTTCGAGTGTTTGGGATGCGACATCGTTTATCAGGTTGCCGCGCTCGTCCCGCAGCAACTGAGCAGCGTATGGTTCCACGGAGTCCCACAAGTTGAAGCGGGCATCCAGCGAGCTGCACACCCCCGAGGTCAGTGACATGGCCCTGATGATGAGCAGGAAGTTCTCGGGCAGCTGGAAGGGAAGGGAGCGGATCACGCTGCCGAACTCATTGCCGAATTCGCGGAACTCCCGCGGGTCAACATCGCGAAGCTCGGCGAAACCCATGCCGCCAAACCGGGCAAAGAGCTGCGTCATGGCCCGTTCAAGCTCCGCGGTATCGGCAGACTTCATCAGCACTCCCACATCACTGATGGCCGTCACCATGCCCTTGCCGTCCCTTGAGGCAGCGGCGATGAGGAGCTTCCGGAGGCCGCTGCGCGTCTTGACCGGGACCTCGCCCATCATGCCGAAGTCAATGAACGTCAGCTTCCAGGGATGTTCGCTGGATGGATCATTGGACGGCGTGACGAAGATATTGCCGGGATGGGGGTCGGCATGGAAGAAACCGTTGGTGAACAACTGCTCAAACATCACCGAAGCGAATACCGGTGCCACCTCGGACGGGTCGATGCCGGCCAGGCGAAGCGAACCGGCGTCGGTGATCTTGATGGCAGTGACATCTTCGAGGGTGAGCACACGGCGGGTGGTCCGCTCCCAGACCACGGCAGGGACCGTCACCCGTGCGTCGTGGGCGAAGTCAGCAGCAAAACGCTCGGAGTTGGCTGCCTCATTCAAGTAGTCGATTTCCTCGAGGCTGGTCTGCGCAAATTCCTTGATGAGGGCGGGCACATCTGCCCGGTTGGAGACGAGGCGGATACGGCTCAGCCAGCCTCCCACCTTGCGCAACGCAGCGAGATCGACGTCGACAATCCCGGCGATGCCGGGCCGCTGCACCTTGAAGACCACACTGCTGAGGCCGGTGTCCTCGGCATTGCCGGCCAGGAGCTTGGCCCGGTGCGCCTGTCCCAGTGATGCTGCCGCGATTGGCGTCTCCTCGACCGAGGCAAAGACCGACTCCAAGGGCGCGCCAAGTTCGGCCTCGGCCAAGGCCCGGATGGCGGGAAACGGAACCGGCGGAACTTCGTCCTGAAGCCCTTCCAGCTCTGCGGTAATTTCCGGTGGCAGCACATCAAGCCTGGACGACATGAACTGGCCAACCTTGATCATCAGTCCCCCGAGGTCCACCGCAAGGCCATGAAACCGCCGGGCGAAGCGGCGCATCCTGGCAGCGCGGTTCCGTTCGGTCAGGCGGCGCAAGCCCACCCTGGGCAGAAACAGCTCAAACCACCATGTGACCGCCAAATGCCACGCGGCGAATCGCAGGATCCGACGATAGCGGGCACGGGGATTCCCTGTGCCCCTCGTGGAATCAATCCGTTCGGGCCGAACCGACGTCACCCCCTCAGTCCTGGGCGAGGATCGAATACAGACGGCGGCGGGCCTCCTCAAGCACCGTCACAGCCTCCTGGACTTGCTTCGGCGTTCCGGTACGGCCAACCTGTGCCGCAGCCTGTGCCAGGTCCACTCCCGCCTTGGGCAATGCGGCGAAGCCCGGGCTTGATGGGGTACCCAGGGAATCCCAGGGTGCAGAGGTCTCAGAACCTGCCACATCTTCCCTTCCGGCTTCGGTCAGGGAGTAGATCTTGCGTCCGCTGGATTCCTCGGCGCTGACGAAGCCCTCGTCTGCGAGCAATTGCAGTGTGGGATAGACCGAACCAGCACTCGGCTTCCAACTGCCGCCGCTGCGGTCCTCGATTTCATGAATGATCTGGTAACCGTGCATGGGACGCTCAGCGAGGAGGGCAAGGATCGCCGTTCGCAGTTCGCCGCGGCCGGCGCGGGTTCCTGAACGTTTCTCGAACCGGGATCGAAACTCTTCAACGGCCTGCCACATGCCGTCCAGGTTGTTGCCCATAAATCCGTTTGCAGGGAATGAATTGTGCATCAAGCTCACCTCAATCAATCGCGAACGATACTAAACGATAGTTAACGATATACCCCCGCGCGGTTCCAAAACAACGAAAAGGACCATCAATGGGAAATGAGGAGGCCGTGTGCTCAAGCCTCAGGCTCTTGTGGGCAGGGCCGGACAGCACTTCTGGGGTGATGCCGTCCGGCCCCCGCTGCGGAACCTTGGGGCAGCCCCGGCGAACGAGGGGGATCATTGGCCGTTGCGTGGGCTCCGCTGGGTTCAGTAAAGGCGAAACGGAGGGGTGGGCACACGAGTAGTTGGTACTCGTCTTTTGCTTGCCTGGGAAGGGGCCACTACTTGCCGGGCATGAAAGCCGGAGGGCTGAATGTGGAGCTAAGGAGATTCGAACTCCTGACCTCTTTCCCGGTGCAAACACACCTCAGTGGTTACCCACGGGATTGAAGTTTCCTTGGTCCAAGACCTCACGCTTGGAGTGCCGTTGCAGAGACGAACTTCCCATACCAACGATTGTTGCCCGGCTACCACAAGTGTTGGCTCGCAGCTTCATATTCAGGGGCCAACGGGGCGCCATGACAGAGCAGTTCCCGCTGACGTATATGGTTCGAGGTGACTTCAAACAGTGATCTTTTTTGCCGTTCCCCCGCTCAATTCCGAAGGCGTTTCGACGTCGAACGAAACTGGAGACTGAATCGACATGAACTTCCTTAGGGCAATCAAGAACTTTTTCAAAGCAAAAGTTCTGCTTTGGCCAGTCCTGCTGCTCGTCGCGATTATTGTCGCAGCAACAGGGGCATCTTTTGCATCCGGTGGGCTTAACGTTCTTGCTCTCAAGTCGCTGTTTACCAGCAGCTCGAACGAACGCGATTCGCAAGTGGTTCAGGCCGTCACGCGTGTGCAAGAGGTCGCATTGCTCACCCTTCATATCGAGGGTGTCGCGAGGCATGAAAGCAATGGAGAGATTTTTGGAGTGGCTGTACCCGCGAGCGAGAAAACAACACTGCTCCAGTACAAGTTCGACGCAAAATTAGGCATTGATGGGACACAGGTGAAGATCGAACCCAGTGGCCCAACGTCGTACCGGGTGACTGTCCCGAAATTCATTGGCATCGGCTTCGAAGATCCCGCTTTTGAGGACCCCTTAGAGAGCAGCAACGCGCTTAGCTGGCTGACACCTCCAGCTGTTCAGACTCGCATGATCAATAACATCCTCAGTGACGAGAACAAGCAGGAATACATCACACAAAACGAGGCAGCGCTTAAGGAACAGACCAGGGGGTTTTATTCCGGAATCATCGCAAGCATCGATCCCAGCATCACCATCGACTTTGAGTTCGCAGGTTAGATGCCACCAGCACCTTCTGGTCGCGGGAGTTCCTGAGTGACAATGGTCGGGATGCCTTGACCGCCTACTTTCATCACCTGGTGTCAACTCAGGGGCAGATAATCCGCGCGTCAAATCGCAATGGCCGGGATTTTCTGACCATAGCTATTCGACAGCCGCTCCTCGACGTCATCAGCCGAATTTAAGCCGGTTGGCCGGCGGGAGGCTGTGATTGGCGGCAAGTATGCGGAGTGCGTCCATGGCCGGTGTCCGGTCGGCTGGGTCCAGCAGTTGCCATGATCGGTGCCCCGGGTCGGCCAGTTCTTTGTGCAGGGAAAGAACCCGTGACCTATCGCTGCCTTTCATCTGGGCCGCCGTGACCAGGGGTGTTCTGATGGTCGCGCAAAGAACGACGGCATCATCGAGGTGCCGCTCCCTTTCCCGGGAGTCTTCGCGGTAGGCCGCTCCCTTCAAGACCAGCGCCCCGAGGGCGTTCGGGATACTGATGAGGGCCGGTTCGCCGTCGTCGTCGACGGTCATCCGGCAGTTCACCGTCCGTTGCAGCGCCTGCGTGCCGCCGGATACCTGGAACGGTTTACGACCGCCGAGCGTCGGGATCTTCGCCGGGGCCAGATGGTCGGCCACCATCACGTCGACCTGCTGCTGGCCGCGGAGGAAACGGTGGGCTGGTGCGCTTTGAGAGATGGATTTCTCCAGGGTGTACCCGAGCTGGTTCAGGACCGCACTGGCTGTCGCCGTCGTCGCCGCGCCGGTCTCAATGTGCAGCACGATGTCGACATCCGCTGTTGGCCGGGAGACGGCAAGACCAGCGGCCGCGGCGTGCAGCTGCACCATGAGCCCACCGACCAAAGTCCAGTGAGTGGACGGCAGTGCCCTGGCCAGTTCCACACACTGTGGCCACGGAGTCCCCCAACCTCCCGGAGGAACGGGCACGTCCCAGGACTCGCGGACACCTGCTGGTTCGGCGGCGTCAAGTCCCGCCTCAGACATGGAGAAGGCCATTGATGACACGTTGCCCTGCGCTGCGTTCGCGGGTCGCCAGCGAGCACATGAGATCTACGGCGATCGCCGCCACCGGGGCCCGGCCGTCGACGAAGGGTTCGCCCAAATCGACTTCATGAATGATGGCGTTGCCGTCGGGATCTTCGACCAGGCCGAACGCGTCCGCGAGGGCGGAGACGTCTCCGCTCATGACGTAGCCTTCGGCAGTCCCGCTCCCACCTGCCATCCCGAAGGTCCCTGCAATGGACTCCTCGCGCATGGCCGATGCACCACTGGGGATCAGGTGATCGTTAAGTGCCGCCAGCCCGTCCGGGGTCGCCCTATAGCGATGGGTTTTGTCCTTGTTCCGGGCAAGAACAAAAACGGCGTCGGCGTCCAACTCACGCAACCGGCCCTTCAACCGGGACTTCTCCGAGGCACTGATCCAAGTGGGGTTCTGGCCAGAGAGCAGCGCCAAGGCAGCCCAGGCAGTCCTGGCCGTCCAAGCACGGCCACGACGGGTGCCGGCGATGGCCAAGCGCTCCACCGACGACCGATCGATGAGCAACATACGGCCAGCCCTGCCACTGGCCGTCAACTGTCCAGAGTCGACCAGGTCATGAACTGAGGCACGAGTAATGCCAAGCCTGCCCCCGACCTCCGCGACAGTCATCTCCTTCTTGTACATACACTAAACCCTACAGTCGTGGGGCTTAGTGTCAATATTTGAAGATGAGCGACAGACGCTCGGAGTTTGCAGCGGGGCATCCACAGTCTCGGAAGCTTGTTGTGGGTGAGCGCTACGGCGACGACGCACAACACGGAAGGTTCGACGGCAGGCACACAGAGCAGAAGGGCGCTGGCATGTTCCGACACGGATGCCGCGTCGAAGACCTCCGGGATTCGTAACTGGTGACAGGTCAAGAAGCACCGCCATCTGTGGAGCTAAGGAGATTCGAACTCCTGACCTCTTCGATGCGAACGAAGCGCTCTACCAACTGAGCTATAGCCCCTGGACCAGTCCGTATCCGACCGGCCAGTGTCCCTAGGCTACAAACTTTCCCGACGCTTTTCCAACCACGACACGAACGTCTCCTTGCCGTCCTTCCGCCCCGGGATCAGGTTGTTGCCGACACGGAGGAACGCGCCCATCGCACCGGGCAGCGGCACTTCCAGGATCCGGCCACGCGTGCCGGTGACCCTTTTCCATGACTCCGCCATCTGCCGCATGGTGAGCAATTCCGGGCCAACTACTGTTCGAAGACGGTGACGCTCCGGAGACGCGCTCTCCAAAGCGGCATCGAGCAGGGCTACGGCAACGTCCACCGGAGAGATGGTCTGGAAGCTGGCGCCCCTGAACACAGGAATCAGGCGCACCTTCGCTCCAGCGGCAAAAATCGCCGCAACCAAGCCGTGGAACTGAGTTGCCCGGACCACCACCGTCTCCAGCGGTGACTCAGAGTACTTGCGCTCTTTGGCAGCCTTGGAAGCGTAGTAGGAGTAGGTGCTCTTGTCACAGTTGATGATGGACAGCACCACCGCCCTTCCGACCCCCGCACGGTGTGCCAAGGCAAGAAGCCGGGCACCGCCGTCGGCGAATTTTCGCTGTGCCTTGCCGAACTGACCTTCAAGGCAGTCAATCACGACGTCGGCGCCCGCCAATGCGGTTGCCAGCCCTTCGCCGGTGGTGACGTCGCCCGCAAGGTAGGTGACGCCGTCGTAATACTTCGCAGAACCGGGAGGCGGCACGTGGCGGGACAAGGAGATCACCGTGTGACCGGCAGCAGAAGCAAGCCGGACAACTTCCTTTCCGACCTGGCCTGTACCGCCCGCGACACAGATGATGGCCATGCGGGACTAGGCGCGGCGGCGCTGCAGGACGTCGTCCAGGTTGCTGAGCGCGCTCTGGCTTTTTGCGGACTGCGCTGCCGTGGGCTCCGCTGGTTCCGCACTTTGCTTCAGGACCGGCTTGCCTACAGGCTTGGGAGCTTCCGGAAGGTCCAGGGGCTCGGGCGCAGGCCTCTGCGCCTTCGCGGCCTCAACATAGGTGGGCTTGGGGACGGCGACAGGCTCCCAGCTGGAACCTTTGGTGTTTTCGGCGGCTTGCGCCGAGGTGTCCCCTGCGGCGACGGCAACAGCCAGCGCGGCCTGGCGGAGTTCGACAGCAGACAAACGCGCAGCTTCACGGCTGGCCGCTTCGGCGTCGAAGACCGTTGTTTCCTTCGCCTCGAGAACCGGTTCCTTCGGCAAGTAGCGTGCGGGCGTCGGGATGGGCGCTGCCTGTGCGGCGCGGCGGGCCCGGCGTTCGCGAAGATCCCTGAGGGCGAGCTTGCGCAAAGTCACGACAGCGAGGACCGCACCAATGAAGGACACCAACGGCAGCCAGAACGACCCCGCACCGAAAATGAGGAGGATGCCCGAAACCGCCGCAGTCACCAGCAAGGCAAGCCCTGCCAACGCCAAGGTCAGGCGGGCATAGCGGATGGTGAAGGGAGTGGTGGGCGCTGGCCGGAGCGACGATTCAGCCACGCGGGATTCCTGGGGCGACGCCTGTGCTTTGCTGTGCATGGTCTCCATCGGTTTCTCCTGCTGAGGTGCCAAAGTCAGTACCACCCCTGCCTGCGGTTCGTCTGGTTCGTCGTCGATCGCCTCTGCTGGAACAGTGGCCGTTTGGACTTGTTGGCGCCTGTTCCGGAGAACGTAGGGCGCCACCCAGACCATCCACAGCGCAACAGTGACCACGAGTATCACTGAGCTGCTGAGAGGGAAGTCCACATTCAAAACCGTAGAAGCAAATCACCGGGTGCACCGGCATTGCGGCCGGTGTGTCGTCGTCGAGTCCGCAAATGACTGGATATACGGACAAAACGGCCCATGACCTGCCCGTTTATCCCCTGAGCCACCGACGTAGCAGGCCTTCAGGAACCTCGTCCGCTGTCAAGGCGAAGGAGCGGTGGTCAGCCCATTCGCCGTTGATGTGCAGGTACCGTTCCCGATACCCCTCATCGCGGAAACCGAGCTTCTCAACTACCCGCAAGCTGGGTTTGTTTTCGGGCCTGATGTTGATTTCCATCCGGTGAAGGCCCAACACCTTGAAGCAGTGATCGGTTGCCATGGCCACCGCTGTCGGAGCAATACCCTGCCCCGCCCGGCCCTTATCCACCCAGTAACCCAGCGTGGCCATCATGGCCGATCCCCAAATAATGGAAGAAACGGTCAGCTGCCCGACGATGAGCGGCTCCCGGAATCCCGGGGTCCTTTCAACAATGAGGAAAGGCAACGCAGTGGACTGACGCGCCTGGTAGTTCAGCGAGGCCACCATCTGCCGATAACTGGGCAGGCGCCCACCCGGTGCCGGGTTGGACGCCTCCCAGGGAGCAAGCCATTCGCTGTTCCGCGAACGGACTTCGGACCACTCCCGCTTATCGCGGTATCGGATGGGTCGAAGAAGCAGGTCACCGCTCTCCAGCGTCACCGGCCAGATCGCAGAGCCGTACATCCTGAGGTTACTTGGGAAGCGAGGCAGTGAAGGTCGGCAACCACTCACGCAGTTCAGGACCAAGGTCCTCGCGTTCGCAGGCAAGCTCGATGCAGGCCTTGAGGTAGCTGAGTTTATCGCCGGTGTCGTAACGGCGGCCGCGGAAGACAACGCCGTACACGCCGTAGCCCTCACCTTCACCGGCCGCAAGGACCTCGAGGGCGTCAGTCAGCTGGATCTCCCCGCCACGGCCTGGAGCTGTATTCTCCAGGACGTCAAACACGGCCGGGTGCAGCACGTAGCGCCCGATCACGGCAAGGTTGGACGGCGCTTCTTCCGGGGAAGGCTTCTCCACGAGCTGCTTGATGCGGACGTAGCCGTCCTCGCCGATCTCTTCGACGTCGGCGCAACCGTAGGCGCTGATCTTGGAGGGTTCCACCTCGATGAGCGCAACCACGGACCCGCCGGTCTTCTGCTGGACGGCGATCATGTCGCTCAGGAGGTTGTCGCGGGCGTCAATGAGGTCATCACCCAGGAGAACAGCAAAGGGCTCGTGGCCGACGTGCTGCTTTGCACGAAGGACTGCATGGCCGAGGCCGTTGGGGTCGCCTTGGCGGACGTAGTGGATGTCACCGAGGTTGGTGGCGGACTGGATGGCCTCAAGCTTGGCGGTATCGCCCTTTTCAGCCAGCGTCGCTTCCAGCGCCGGCACGCGGTCGAAATGATCCTCCAGGGCGCGCTTGCTGCGCCCGGTGATCATCAGGACGTCGTGCAGGCCAACCTTGACCGCTTCTTCGACGACGTACTGGATGGCTGGCTTGTCAACCACGGGCAGCATTTCCTTCGGCATCGCCTTTGTTGCAGGCAGGAACCGGGTGCCAAGACCCGCTGCGGGGATGACGGCCTTACGGACAGCATTGTTATCGAGAGTCACCGGACTAATGTAACGGAAGGAACACATCATCGGCTAAACCCTCGCCGCGCCGGGAAGACTTTTCTGTGGACCCGACGGCAGCTTCTGTTGCCGGACCAGCACCAGGCGAACCTCACGATCGGACACCCATGGCATCGAAGGAAGACATCCGCAGCACCCGGCGCCTCCACCGGCGGGGCCTCACCCCCGAGCAGATTGCCGCCGCAGGCACGTCCCTTGCACAGCATGGAACGGCATGGGCCGCAGCAGCCACTTCCGGCGCACCGGCCACTTTTGCCGTCTACGTGGGCGTCGCATTTGAGCCGCCCACCAAGCCCCTCATCCACTCCCTGTACGAGGCAGGGCACCGGATCCTCCTTCCCGTTTGCGAGCCCGGCAGGCAGTTGAGCTGGGTCTACTGGACGCCGTCCACCGTCTTTGTCCGTTCGTCCTATGCCCCTATTGACGAACCCGAGGGTGAACGCCTGGAAAGCCAGGTTGTGGCAGGAGCCGCCGGAATCTTCATGCCCGCCACGGCTGTGGACAGGGATGGCAACCGGATTGGCCAGGGCGGGGGCTACTACGATCGGCTCCTCCAGGGCCTGGACACTTCGGGCTCGCGGCCGCCCACCATTGCGGTGGTGTACGACGACGACCTCTTGCCGGCAGGTTCGATTCCCGCCGAGGCCTTCGACCGCCCCGTGCGGGAGGTGTTGACGCCATCCGGCGTGGTCAAACTCCACAGCAGGGAAGAGCACAGCAGCGCGGCGGACCCGGGCACCGCTGGAGGAACAGCCTGAGGAGACTGCCTGCTGGTGAGGTCCGGCACATCTGCTGGCGCACGGGACGGAGCCGGATGATAGAATTGGCACTCAGGCCCTGCGACTGCTAATGCGAAGTACAATCTTCGCCACGCTGCACAGGACCTGAACTTTGTCCTGAAGGAGGAACTCAGTGCCCACATACGCATACGCCTGCAAAGACTGTGACCATGCCTTTGACATCGTCCAGTCATTCTCTGACAGCTCCCTGACGGAGTGCCCTGAGTGCAAAGGCGCCCTTCGCAAGAAGTTCAACAGCGTCGGCGTCGTCTTCAAGGGCTCGGGTTTCTACCGGACTGATTCCCGTGACGCCAAGGGAAGCACCGTCTCAGCGGCACCGGCAGCACCCGCTGCGGCATCCTCTGCCCCTGCAGCCACCCCGGCCCCCGCAGCTGCAGCGAGCTGACTCCCCACCTTTTCCACATACGCCGCTGGGTCCCTGTCAGGCGTCCCGGCGAGTGGCTAGCGTGGCGTCATGCCACAACAGTCTCGAAGCGCCCTCCTTGCCCGCGCCCGTCGATCAGCGTCAGCAACCACCGGTCCTTCGCGCCCGGTTCCCTCCGCGAATCCTGGGCACCAATCTCCGGGCCGTAACAGGCCCACGAGGTTCCATCGCCCGCCGGATCATTCCACCCCTCGGGGCAAGCGGCGAAGGATTGGCTCGTGGATTGCCCGGAACAGGCGCCTCACCGTTGCCCTCCTGCTGTGCTTGGCCGCCGGCATCGCAGTCCAACAGCTGACCCCGGCCCCGGAGCTGCGGGTCAGCGTTTTGGTAGCCGCCCGCGACCTCCCAACGGGAGCTACTCTCGCTGAGTCTGACTTCACCACCATGGGCATACCCCGTGACTTCGCCCTAACCGGGGCGATCTCGGATGGCGGGGCCCTTGTTGGCCGCCAGTTGGCTGCACCTTTGAACCGGGGTCAGATTCCCACGGAATCCAGCCTTCTGGGCCCCGGGCTCCTCACCGGATCACCGGTGGGCACGGCGGCCGTTCCCCTGCGGATGGCCGACCCGTCCTCCATCCAGCTGCTCTCCCCCGGCCAGTTGGTCACCGTGGTCCTGACAGCGTCCGGTTCCTATGACGAATCACGGCAACCCCAGGTACTGGCAGGTCCGTTACCTGTGCTCTGGACCTCAGCCCACGGCGGCAAAGCCGGCGAATGGTTGGGCACCAACGACACGGAAGGACTGGTGGTGGTAGCCGCGGATCCCCAACAAGCAGAAAAGCTTGCCGGCGCATCTACGCAAGGCAAGCTTTTCTTTGTTCTGGTCACCCCGTGACGGGCGAGCCGCATGGTGGTGGAAGATCAGCCCCAGTGCGGAGGCTTTTGTTCCTTCAACCACTGCTCATGGTCGTAGCCGGACTCGTCTCCCCATCGGCGGGGATCATCTTCCGCGGCTTTGGTGGGAAGAATGCCACTCAAGCCGGGCTTGGCTGCCGCGCTCCTAGCCTCCGAGGCCTCATCATCGGCATCGGCGACTGGTTCTGTAGATTCGACCCCAACCTCGTCTTCGGGACCGGTTGCTTGTTCCATCAGTACTGCTTCTTTCCCGTTGTCTGCGTAGCTGTCTTCGTTTCCGGCAGCTTCGCCAGGCTGACCCTGGTCCTCCCGCGCCGGACTCGGAGCAAATGTGGGCTGCCCTTTGTCCGCACTCAATTGTTCAACGTCCATGTCCAGGAAGCCATGCTCCGGCGACGTCGACCGCGGAATGTGGTTCTCCAGCCCAAGGTAGGAACCGATGCGATCCGCGCAGGATGAAGGATCCGTGAAGACCTCAATGGTCCACAGGGACATGTACCGCCACCCCATGCGCTCCAGCAGTTGCGGACGAAGCCGGCTGCGTTCGCGGACACTCATCCGGCGATAGCGCTCGGTTCCATCGGATTCTATGGCAACAGGTGTCGGGATTTCCGCGCCCTCCCGGCCAATCGTATGAACGGGATCAGCGGCAGCAGCAATGTCCAGCACGCCATCATAGAGATGCCAAACACGGGCACCGCGGGCCCTCAGTCGTTCTCCAAGGTCAGCCACCAAAGGATCCTCGCCAAGAGCCTGCTCACTGGCAACCGCACGGGAAGCGGGGGTACCAAGATTGCTGTTTCCCGAAAGCTCCCTGTCCAGCAGCTCGTAGAAGTCCACGGCGCCGTGAGCCAGCCGGTCAAGGTCAAGGTCCTCGGGACGGAAGCAGCTCAGGACATGCATCGAACGCCGTGCGCGGGTCATGGCCAAGGCGAACCGGTTACGGCCACCCTCAGCGGACAGCGGCCCGAAAGAGTGCAGTGCCCGGCCGTGCGGGGTGCGCCCGTATCCGAGGGAGAAGATCACGTGGTCCCTCACCAGGCCTTGGGCACGCTCCAGGTCCACCACACGGAAAGACTCAGGGCCGGCGCCAAAGAAGGTGGACAGCAACGGATGGTTGGGCAGTTGCAGCCTGATCGCCTCGCCGATGCGGGCAGCATGGCGCAGGCTGGCCGTCACAACCGCCAACGACGTGCGGGGCCGCAGCCTGGCGTGTTCGAACACAAGGTCCACCACGCGGTTGACCTCTGCTGTCACGGATTCGACGCCCTCGTGGTCAGCCCCGGGAAGGCCAGTGCCATCGGGAATGTACTCAACCAGGATGGAGCGGTCCAGCCCTGTGACGGAGTTCCCGTCGGGCAGGCGGCGCAGGCCACCGTCGTAATAGTTTTTGCTCAGCTGAAGGATCAGGTCCTCGTCCACTGCGCGGTACACCCAGTTCAGCTGCCAGGTTGGCAGGACCCTTGCCAGTGCTTTGAAGGCGCTGTCGACGTTCTCGTGGCTTGCAACGCCGGCAACCGGCGGCTCCACGGCAACGCTGAAGGTCCGTGCATGGGCAATCTTCGCATCACCGAAGGCCACCACTTGCTTGGCCCTGGCAATGGCCGGGAGGACAGCCTGCAGCGAGGTGGATTCGGCGTCAATCACCACCACGGCGTCAAACTTTTGCTCGGCCGGAAGAACACCGGTCAGGAGATAGGGGCTGACCGACCACACAGGCACAAGCAGCGGCACCAGGTCCGGCGCCTGGGCACTGAGCGCAGGCAACGTGACCCGGCCGTCCTTCAGCAGGGCACGCAGCAATTCCGCCTGCCTTGGGTGCTCTTGGAGCCCCTGGCGCCATTTCTGCGCCAACTGCCACCGGAGGCGGGCGGCACCGCTGGCGATGTGCGCCTGGTCTGCAAGCCGGTATTCGGCTTCAAGGCGACGCAGGGAATCGCCGTCGGACATCGCAAGGTAGTCGTCCCCGCTGATCATGGCTTCCAAAGCGGACTGCCACCAGGCCAGGTCCAGTTCGGCGGCCACGGAAGTGGCAGGAACTTCGCGGGCAGCCAGGTCGGACAACAATTCACCGAGTCCGTGCTCGCGCATTTCCTCGATGAGGAGGGTCCGCTCGGGAAGGGTCTCCAGTGTTGCCGTGTCTGCAACAAGCCGTTCCAACCGCTCCATCAGTTCCAGATACGGGGTGCCGTGCAGGGAGCCACCGGCGCTGGTGTGCTTGAGCGAGGCACCGAGGCGGTGCAAGACATCGTCAAGTTCCCTGTAAAGGACACCAAGATCAGCGAGCCCGGAAGGCACTGCGGGGTGGCGCTGCGTGGTGGCGTAGCCTGCCCACAGGGCCCTCTGCTCCTGAACCAGGACAAGGGAACTGTGCAGATCGGCGATGTGCACGCCGGGCCGCACGTATTCCTTCGCTACCCGGCGCAGGCGGGACCGCTGCATGGAGGGCATCTCCAGGTTCCGCTCCCGGCGCCAGGCGGAGCTGGCGGTCGCGGAAATAAGGTCGTGTACCGGCCGGTCGAAGATATCAGGGGTGAACTTATCCAGGCTTTCCCGGACGGCGATGAGCAGTTCGAGCTGTGCACCCCATTCGGTGAAAGTATCTCCCAGCCGGATTTCAGCGTGGTCGGAAACCTGCTTCATCCTGTCCCGCAGGACAGGAAGCTTCTCCTCTGCCAGGCGCGCGAGTTGTTGGGCTTCTTCGGTCTCCTTGCGCGTGACGAGGCGTGCGCCGTACCAAGGGCTGGAAGTGGACGCCCGGCTGAAGCTGCCGAGCTCCGCTGCCCGGCGCAGGCGGCCTGCCAGTTCCTCCCGGTCCTTGATGTTGTCCAGGACGCTGCGCTTGAGGCGGACAGTGGTGGAAGGCGCGGGGTGGATGGATGTCAGCTCTGCCAGTGATTGCATGGCCTGGTAGGGAGAGCACCCCCACCGTTCACGGACGTTGTGCAGCGAGGCCACATGGTCCATCAAGGCGTGGCGGTGCCCGGTCAACGTCTGGTGCAGATTGCCCAGCTGGGGTTCAAGCGCTTTTTCGTTGCGCATGATGGCCCGGACCAATTGGCCCTTGAGCTGCTGCGGAGTGGTCCCGTTGCCGGGGCGGAACAGCATGGAGTCAAGGCCGAGCGATTCCAGATGCGCGGAGAGTCCTGCCAGGCTGGACTGCCTGTCACCTACCACCAGCACGGATTTGCCTTCGCTGACCAGCGCACCGATCGCATTGATGGCGGTTTGGGTCTGCCCGCTGCCCGGCGGGGTGCTGACAACCAGGGAATCCCCGGCGCGGACGGCATCCACAACGTACTGCTGGTCCGTGTCGGCGTCCAACAGCAGGAGTTCATCCGCCGGATCACGAAGATCGAGGCTGGGGAACCGGCCGGCTTTGATCGGCTCAGGCTCAATGTCACCACCGTTGGCTGCAACAGCAAGCGCCGCAACGGTGGGATTGTTCATGTTGATCCACGGATCATCGAGGTTGCCCGACAGGTCAGCCAGGGTGGTGACCAGCAAGTTGAACTCCACCTCGGCACCGTGAATCGGCTGGACGAGTGTTGCCAGCCGGTCCAGCACCGGCTGGGGATCGAAACGCGCGGTGTTATAGGCCATGCGCGCCACTGCGTTGACGTCGAAGACGATGCCATGGACCGATTTCAGGTGGCGGACCAAGGCAGGATTCATCCGTGCCTGCTCGGTGAGCTGAAGCTCGAAGTCGTCTTCGCCCGGCCTGATGGTCAGGATGATCGAAGCGAGCATGACGGGTGCGGAAACGCGTTGGGGCTTTCCACCAACAGCAGAGGTCCACACTACGGTCCCTGCCGACAAATATCCGGCCTCAATACCGCGATCGTTGCTCAGCTCGAAGATCTTGGACCTGATATTTCGGGCGGCGCGGGCTGCCACCAAGTACTGCTGCCTGTCCCGGATCAAGGTGGACAGGCGCGTCCTTCGACCTGCCAGCAACTGCGCCAACCCCGAGGGGTGTGCGTTGCTGAGATCGATGGCGCCCTCCGGCGTCTTGACGAAACGCAGCATCGTGTCCGCCCCGGTGACGGGCTTAAGACCAGACAGCCATTTACGGAGCTCTTCGGAGCCCTCTTCCTGGCCTTGACCTAATGACACAACTTCTGCCTTCTTTTCTGTACTAGCTTTAGACGCCTTGGACCATACCGGCATACCTTCGAGGGTAGCGGGAATACCTTGGCAGTCCGGACCGCAACGCTGTTCCGACGCGAAATTCGCCGTCATTTCACAGGTGCCTGCCAAATTCCGAGGACCACGGCACTACGGGGGTCCAAGCAAAATGGCCGGCCTCCCAAAGGAAGCCGGCCACTTTAGAATGCTATTCCCACTCGATGGTTCCCGGTGGCTTGCTGGTGACGTCCAGCACCACGCGGTTCACTCCATCAACTTCGTTGGTGATGCGGTTGGAGATCCGGGCGAGGAGGTCATAAGGCAACCGCGACCAGTCCGCCGTCATGGCGTCCTCGGAGGACACCGGACGCAGCACGATCGGGTGGCCATACGTACGGCCGTCACCCTGGACACCAACACTGCGGACATCGGCCAGGAGGACAACCGGCATCTGCCAGACGTCGTTATCCAACCCTGCGGCCGTGAGTTCGGCGCGGGCAATGGCATCGGCCTTGCGCAGCAGGTCCAGGCGTTCCTTGGTTACTTCGCCCACGATACGGATTCCGAGGCCCGGGCCCGGGAACGGCTGGCGTCCGACGATTTCCTGCGGCAGGCCAAGTTGGGCACCAACAGCGCGCACTTCATCCTTGAACAAGGCCCGCAGCGGCTCGACGAGCTCGAACTGCAAATCCTCAGGAAGCCCACCCACGTTGTGGTGGCTCTTGATGTTCGCAGCACCTTCGCCGCCGCCTGATTCGACGACGTCCGGGTACAGGGTTCCCTGAACCAGGAACTTGATCTTCTCGCCTTCGGCAGCAGCCTGGGCGATGATGGCCCGCTCGGCTTCTTCAAAAGCACGAATGAATTCCCGGCCAATGATCTTGCGCTTAGTTTCGGGGTCGCTGACGCCGGCCAAAGCCGACTGGAAGCGCTCCTGCTCATTGGCGACGTAGAGGTTGACGCCCGTGGCAGCCACGAAGTCGCGCTCGACTTGCTCGGCTTCGCCTTCACGCAGGAGGCCGTGGTCAACGAAGACACAGGTCAGCTGGTCGCCAACGGCGCGCTGGACCAAAGCCGCAGCTACAGCGGAGTCGACGCCACCGGAGAGGCCACAGATAACTTTGGAGTCCCCGATCTGCTCGCGGATCCGTTCCACCTGCTCTTCGAGGATGTTGCCGGTGGTCCAGTTGGGGCTCAGGCCGGCCCCCTTGAACAGGAAGTTCTCCAGAACATGCTGGCCAAGGACAGAGTGCTTCACTTCCGGGTGCCACTGCACACCGTAAAGGCGCTTCTCGTCATTGGCGAAGGCAGCTACCGGAGCTCCGGCCGTGGTAGCCAGGACCTCGAAGCCCTCGGGGGCCTCGTGAACAGAGTCGCCGTGGCTCATCCAGGTGTTCTGGGACGCCGGGACGCCATCGAGGATGGAGCGTGCGTCACCTACCAGCAGGGCTTCGGTGGCACCGTACTCCCGCAAACCGGTCTGGGCTACCTTGCCACCCAGGGCATTGGCCATAGCCTGGAATCCGTAGCAGATGCCAAACACGGGAACGCCGGCCTCGAAGAGGTCAGCACCCACGAACGGGGCACCCTCTGCGTAGACGCTTGAGGGCCCTCCGGAAAGGATGATGGCTGCCGGGTTCTTGGCCAGAAGCTGCTCGGTGGTGAAGGTATGCGGAACAATTTCCGAATACACATTCGCTTCGCGGACGCGGCGGGCAATCAGCTGCGCGTACTGGGCACCGTAGTCAACAACCAGCACCGGCTTCTGGGAAGTTTGGGGTGCGGTGGGAGTAGTCACCAGACAAGACTACTTTGCCGGGCCGTCCCGGTGCACGTCCGCGAAGCCTGCAGGGGGCCAAAACGCCCCTTGCCGTAAGGCATCTCACATGCATTGCTGCACGTTGGGCCGGCGGTGTCCTAGTACCGCTTGGATGCCTGGGGGTTGGCGGCCAGTTCAGCTTCCACCTGGGCGTGGAACTTCTTCTCCACAATGAAGGACAGCAACGGAATCACACCGCCCAAGGCCAGCAGGACCATCTTGGAGAACGGCCAGCGCATGAGCGACCACAAGCGGAAGTTGGAGACCAGGTAGACCACGTACATCCAACCGTGCACGATCAACACCGAGGTGGAGATGTTGAATCCGCCAATCACTCCCTTGGGCTCGGATTCGGCGAAGCCAAAACCAAAGGGCTGACCCGTCACGGCGTTGGTGCCGCCTGCGAACAGCGAAACTCCAAACCCGTAACGGGCGATGAGTTCGGCGCACAGCAGCAGCAGCATGGCACCGGTGAGGTAGGCCATGACTTTGTAGAACTTCAGCGCCGAACGGATCTGGGCTTCCGTTCCGCCAAACCGCCGCTTCTTGGGCTTGGGTCCGGATTGTTCGGGCTGGATGGCCGGTTTTGGCTCAATCATTGCTGCACCTTTTGTTCTGGCTCTGGGCTTGTAGGTTCTGTGGTGGCCCCGGGACGCTCCGAGGGATAGGAGACGCGTTCGCCGTCTTCGTGCCCGTCGCCTTCTCCGCTTTCTTCATCCTCGTAGTCTTCGAAGTCCTCGTCCTCTTCGAGGTCGCGACGGTAGTCGTCCTTGACCAGGCGCCACCAGATGAAGAGGGAGAACCCGGCGAAGACAACCCATTCCACGGCGTAGAAAAGGTTCAACCAGTTGACCTTCTCTGCAGGCGGCTGAGGCGGGATGTTGAGGGCCTTTACGTCGTCGCCGAGCGGCAGGGTGACTCCGCCCGACACTTCCGACGTCGCTGCGACGAACCCCGGGTAGCTGGACACTTCCCAGATGTTGATGAGCTCGGCGGAAGAGACTGCTGACGCACGGCCTGGACCGGCGTCGACGTTTGGAACTGGAGCTTCAGAGGGAATAAGGCGGCCGGTCACCGTGATGATGCCCGACGGCGGCGGGCCGGCTTGGGCGGCGTCGGCTACCCAGCCTCGGGCCACAGGAATCCACGTTTGGGGTGAGGCCGCAACACCGCTCAGGGCCGGAGCGTTGTTGACGGCGAAGGCCGAGACGATCCAGAAGCCCTTTTGGTTGTTGTAAAGGCGACCTTCCACAAGAACCTGTTTGGCGGGATCGTAGGTTCCCGTAGCCGTGACCATCTGGTCCGAAACGGAACCGGGAAAGAACTGCCCGGGTTTAAGGACGTCCACCAGCGGTTTGACTTCTTCAACACTGGACGGCGCCGGGGGCTCGTGCTGGGCGGACCGGCTGAGCTGCCACTGGCTGAGCAGCACAAACACCCCGGACAGCAGAAGCGCAAAGACCAGTCCTGCGATCCAGCGGGGTTTCAACGCGGTTTTCAACACCCCTTAACCGTACTTCGTCCGGCTGTAGAACAACGAAACGAGGTAGGTCAGCCTGCCCTAGAGTGGGGCAGCCGGGTCCCTGCGTGGCGACGGAGTCGACACGAAAGGGCCTGCCCTAGAGTGGGGCAGGCGGGTCCCTGCGTGGCGACGGAGTCGACACGAAAGGGCCTGCCCTAGAGTGGGGCAGCCGGGTCCCTGCGTGGCGACGGAGTCGACACGAAAGGGCCTGACCTAGAGTGGGGCAGCCGGGTCCCTGCGTGGCGACGGAGTCGACACGAAAGGGCCTGACCTAGAGTGGGGCAGCCGGGTCCCTGCGTGGCAACGGAGTCGACACGAAAGGGCCTGCCCTAGAGTGGGGCAGGCGGGTCCCTGCGTGGCAACGGAGTCGACACGAAAGGGCCTGCCCCAATCTCTAGTGGTCGAAGAACACCAGGCTGGAGTTGATGAGCTCGGAGATGACCTCGGGATCATGGGCGCGCCGGAGTGACTCGCGGAAGGATTCCTTGGACAAGGATCGCGCCAGCGTGGCCAGAACTTCCAGGTGGTCGGAGAACGAGCTGGCAGGGGTGGCGATAAGGAGGATCAACGTCGCCGGACCGTCAGTTGCCCCGAAGTCCAGGGCGTGGCCGAACTTGGTCACACCCACTGCGATGGAGATCCTGTCCACGAATTCGCTTCGGGCATGCGGAAGCCCGATTCCGCCGGGAAGTCCTGTGGCCAGTTGGTGCTCGCGTGAGTGCACCTGTTCCAGGAAGCCTTCGAGGTTGGTGATCCTGCCGGCAGCGTGGAGCTTATGGGCCAGCTGGGCAGCGGCGTCGATCTTGTCCTCTGCGACGAGTTCAAGGATGACGGTGTCCGGGGTGGTCAGTTCCGCGTCATACCGGTCAAGTGGTTCTGCCAAGTCGTGTTCCCTCCAGTGTGGCCTTCCGGCCCCATTTTCCTGAGCTGGTCAGCGAAGGGGCACGATGTCATCCACTCCCATGCGCGCGGCATCGGCCGATTCGTCGTCGGGTTGCTGCTGGCTGAGCCGTTCAGCGTCCACGCGTGCCAGGTAGTGCTTGATTTCGCTTTCGCGCTGATTCTCGCTCCAGCCAAGGATTTCTCCCATCAGCTTAGCTACTACAGGGACCGCTGCCACACCCCGGTCCCACGATTCGATCGAGATCCGTGTTCGTCGCGTCAAAACGTCGTGGACATGACGGGCGCCCTCGTGCGTTGTTGCGTAGACGACCTCGGCGGCGAGGTAGTCATCGGCACCGGGCAGGGGCTCTCCCAGTTCAGGGCGTGCGGAGATCAGTTCAAGTACCTCCGGCGTCATGGATCCGTACCGGTTCAGCAGGTGTTCAACCCGGGCAACGTGGACGCCGGCTTCCTCGGCCGAACGCCCCCGCCGGTTCCAGGCGGCTTTGAAGCCTTCCGCTCCCAGCAAGGGGATGGTGTCCGTGCAGCTCGGGGGAACCCGCTCGTCCATGGCCCTTGTTGCCTCGTCCACTGCGTCTTTGGCCATGATGCGGTAGGTGGTGTACTTGCCGCCGGCCACCACCACGAGCCCGGGCACGGGATGGGCAACCACGTGCTCACGCGAGAGTTTGGCAGTGGAGTCGTTCTCCCCGGCAAGCAATGGCCGCAGGCCGGCGTAGACCCCTTCAACGTCTTCACGGGTCAACGGGCGCTTGAGGACTTTGTTGACATGCTCCAGGACGTAGTCGATGTCCTTGCTGGAGGCCGCCGGATGGGCCTTGTCCAGTTTCCAGTCCGTATCCGTGGTGCCAATGATCCAGTGGCGGCCCCATGGGATAACGAAGAGAACGGATTTCTCCGTGCGCAGGATCAAGCCAACCGTGGACTGGAAACGGTCGCGGGGCACCACCAGGTGGATGCCCTTGGAGGCGCGGACTTTGAGTTGGCCCCGGTCGGTGACCATGGCCTGTGTTTCATCGGTCCAGACTCCGGTGGCGTTGACCACTTGCTTTGCCCTGACGTCAAAAACGCTGCCGTCTTCCTGGTTCTCGAGCCTGGCTCCCACTACGCGTTCGCCCTCGCGAAGGAAGTCCACCACGCGCAGCCGGTTGGCGGCATGGGCTCCGTAGTGGGCCGCGGTCCGGACCACGTTCACTACCAGGCGGGCATCGTCCACCTGTGCGTCGTAGTAGCGGATGGAACCCACGAACGCGTCGTCCTTCAAACTGGGGGCAGCGCGCAGGGTTCCGCGCTTGAAGAGGTGCTTGTGCATGGGAACGCCGCGGCTGTGCCCGGAGGTCAGCCCCAGGGTGTCGTAAAGCATGATGCCCGCACCGACGTAGGGACGCTCCCAGAACCTTCTCGTCAGCGGGTATAGGAAGGGCACTGGGCGCACCAGGTGGGGTGCGATCTGCTGAATCAGCAGTCCCCTTTCCTGGAGGGCTTCCTGGACCAGGCCGAAATCAAGCATTTCAAGGTATCGGAGGCCTCCGTGGATGAGCTTGGAAGACCGGGAGGAAGTACCTGACGCCCAGTCCCTGGCCTCCACGATACCCACGGTAAGCCCACGTGTGACGGCATCCAGGGCAGCTCCGGCTCCCACCACGCCCCCACCAACGATGAGGATGTCCAGCTCCTTGCCGGCCTCGGCAGTGGATTTCAGGACTTCGATCGATGCGGCACGGGATTCCGGGCTCAGCGCTCCCGGAGAACCCGCCTGTGGACCGCCTGCGGCATTGCTCATCGGACCCCTCCTCAAACGCAACAGCTGGTAATCCCCTACCCTACTTGCTGCCCGCCGCCTTGGGCAGGGCAATGCCGGCCAGGAAGGCAGAATCCCGGACAACCAAGAAAGCCCCTGTTGGCTCCGACCGGAATCGGCAGTCAACAGGGGCTTTCAGCGCTTGGTTATCAGTTGCCCGCGTAAGGCGAGACAACGACGTCGACCCTCTGGAACTCCTTGAGGTCCGAGTAGCCGGTGGTTGCCATGGAACGCCGCAGCGCACCGATCAGGTTGGACGTGCCATCGGTGTGGTGTCCGGGGCCGAACAGGACCTCTTCCAACGGACCGACGGTTCCGACGTTGACGCGGTCGCCGCGGGGAGATTCGAGGTGGTGGGCTTCCGGACCCCAGTGCCAGCCGCGGCCGGGTGCTTCTTCCGCACGTGCAAGGGCACTGCCGAGCATGACGGCGTCGGCCCCCATGGCGATGGCCTTGACGATGTCACCGGAGCTTCCCATGCCGCCGTCGGCAATGACGTGGACGTAACGGCCGCCGGACTCGTCCATGTAGTCGCGGCGGGCCGCAGCGACGTCGGAGATGGCAGATGCCATGGGCGAATGGATGCCCAGGGCCCGGCGGGTAGTGGTGGTAGCGCCGCCGCCGAAGCCCACCAGGACTCCGGCCGCACCGGTGCGCATGAGGTGCAGCGCCGGGGTGTAGCCGGCCGCACCGCCAACGATCACGGGGACGTCGAGTTCGTAGATGAACTGCTTGAGGTTCAGGGGTTCGTGATTCTTCGAGACATGCTCAGCTGAAACCGTGGTTCCACGGATAACGAAGATGTCGACGCCGGCAGCCACCACGGTCTTGTAGTGTTCCTGGGTGCGCTGCGGGGTCAGGGAGCCGGCTACAGTGACGCCGGCGGCACGGATTTCGGCCAGGCGGGAACTGATGAGTTCCGGCTGGACGGGTGCCTTGTAAAGGTCCTGCATGCGGCGGGTAACGGCGGGGCTGCTGGTTTCGTCGGCAAGGCCGGCGATCTCGTCGAGCACCTTCTGCGGGTCCTCGTAGCGGGTCCACAGGCCTTCCAAATCCAGGACGCCAAGGCCGCCGAGGCGGCCGAAAGCGATGGCTGTGTCCGGGGACATCACGGAGTCCATGGGAGCAGCGATCACGGGGGTGTCAAACTTGTAGGCGTCGATCTGCCAGGAGACAGAGACGTCCTTCGGGTCACGCGTACGGCGGTTCGGGACGATTGCGATGTCATCCAGGGAGTAGGCACGACGCCCACGCTTGCCTCGGCCAATCTCTATCTCATAAGTCACGGCTCTTACTTTACTGGACCCCTCCCGGAACCCCGATTCGGCAAATAAAGTAAAAACTTCATAAAGTGTGCCAAGCACATCATTGAAGGGGGACCCATGACGCCTGGATTCTACCGAGCCGGCATTGAGCCACCGGGATTGCCGACCGGAAAACTCCGGGCAGCCCTGGAGCAGTATCCCGCGTGAGCTACCAGACAGGCCCAGCCCCTCTCCCCCACGCCGCCCGGCCCCTGGACTATTGGCTATCGACCGAACTCGCGGCAATAACCCCTGCCGGTGCCCGCTCCCGGCTTCGGGAGATCGCTGATGCGAGAGGTTCCTACATGGGCGCTTGGGCCGCCGGCATTGGCATGGGGGCAGTCCTCATCCTCCTGGGCGTCATCCTCGCCATCCGGTTGGGCACGCTGGTGCCAGTTCCTTCCTTCGGCCTCCCCGGAGCGGCAATCACCGTACTCTGCTCCGTCTTCTACGCACGGGTGCGCGACCGGTTGCCGCGAACTGGCCGGTTGATCGTCAATCGTGGGCCCGGGAACTTGCGTGGCGCGTTGTCATTCGCAGGGTTCGTCCTGGTCGTTTTCATCGGACTGTTCGCCTTCACGGCCAAACCGTCCACATGGCAGGATCCTGCCGCGTTGCTGACCCTGGCCGCGGTTATTACGTTCATGGTGTGCCTCCTTGTGGCGGCAATCATCGTCCCGGCCACCATCGCGGGCCGTTCGAGGGAGTCGCTTCGCCGCAAAGCTGCAGCCGATCCCCATTTCCGGGCGCTGCTGGAACAGGACCTCGCTACGTGGCGTGATCCTTACGGCGATGCAGGATACGGACCTCTCTAGGTCTCAGGAGCCGTCCGGCTGGTCTCGTCCACTGATAGCTGGGACTCGAACATCCGGAAATACCGGCCACGAAGCGCAACCAGTTCCTTGTGGGTGCCCTGCTCGGCGATGCGTCCGTCTTCGAGCATGTAGACGATGTCCGCCTTTTCAATGGTGGCGAGGCGGTGGCTGATGGCGATGATGGTGCTGCTGCGGTCAGCAAAAAGCCTTGTGAAGATCCGGTGTTCGGCCAGGGCATCAATGGCAGAGGTGGGCTCATCCATCACCATGAACGAGGCGTCACGATAGAAGTTGCGGGCCATCGCCAGCCGCTGCCATTGTCCGCCTGAGAGCCCGCTTCCCTTGCGCCCGCGCGGATCCTCCATCCAGTTGCTGACGTGGTTCTCCAGTCCATTGGGCAGTTTGTTGATGAATTCCATGGCCTCGGCGTCTGAAGCTGCCCTGCGGATACGAAGGTCATCGCGGGGCAGGTCCACGTCCCCGAGGTAGATGTTTTCGGCCGCGGTGGCGAATTCGTACTTCAGGAATTCCTGGCTCAGGACCGCCAGGTGCCGGTGCCAACTGGTCACATCAACCCCGGCCAGGTCCTTGCCGTCCAACAGGACCTGACCGGAATCAGGCTTGTACAAACCGGCCAGGATCCGGATCAGCGTGGACTTGCCGGCGCCGTTCTCCCCCACGATTGCGATGTGCTGGCCCGCCCTGATGGTCATCGAAATGCCCTTGATGACCTCGATCTCGCTGCCCGTGTAACTGAACCGGATGTCCCGCATTTCCACCATGGAGGGCGAGGATGCAAGCGGTGGTTCGTGCCCGCTGGGTACCGGCAAGGCCATGAACAACTCGTAGTCCTTGAGGTTGGCCAGATCTTCGTCAATGGAGCTGAGCGAGGACACCAGGTTGTTGGCCGTGGACAGTGCGCGGCTGACGATCTGTTGGACATAAAGGAACTGGCCAACGGGCTGGGCCCTGGCGATAATCTGCCCGACCACCCAGATCAGCGACACCACCTCGGCACCATATTGGAGGGCATCGGCCGCGAGCTGTTTGGGAATGTACCGTTTTTGGAAGTCCAGGCGCCTGCGCTCATCGGCGTCCCTCAACCGGGAGCGAAGGTCCATCAGATATCCAACGATGCCGTACAGCCGCATCTCGGCGATGTGCTGGGGCCGCAGGAGGTTCTGCTCGATCATCCGCCGTTGGCGCCGGGAATCAACCTGGGTGTTCCAGTGGGCGATCTGTTCACGGGAGAGCTTGAACTGGAGGTAGACGCTGGGAACGATCGCGACCAGGACGATCACGGCGATCCACCAGCTCACCAACAACAACGCACCGATGGCGAGGATCACCGAGACGAGCTGGGTGAAGATGGCCGCTATCCGGTCCAGGACGCGGGCATAGGAGTCGGAGAACCGCTTGGCACGGTCGTAGAGGTCCACCGTCTCTTTGTCGTCATAGCGCCAGAATTCAAGGGCCAGGAATCGCTGGTACATCATGTCGCCCACGATCGCGCCGACTTTGAAGCTCATGAGCTGCTGGATATAGCGGTCCACGCTGCTGAAGGCACCCCAGAACAACCCCAGCGCAGCGGTGATGATGACGTACAGGATGGCCTGCGGACCGGCGTCGGGATCCCCTGCGTAACCGGCCGCCAGGGCGGTAGTGGTCAACGCGGCGAAGTAGGTGGTCACCAGCGGCAGGGTGGCCGAAATGACCGAACCGAGGACTTTCATGATGACCGCCACCGGTGAGGCTTTGAAGCTGACCTTCAGGACCTGCCCGACGGCGCGTGCGTACGGCCGCAAGGCCAGCTTGCGCGGCGGCGGTTTGCCGGGTTGGACAGGGGTCACCCGAAGTGACTCCGGGTGCCGCGGTTGCGCGGGCTTCTCTGACATGTGCCCAGCCTATTCCCGTGCGCCGACATTGATGCTTCTAGGTTAAACAACTGTTCCCCGCGGAAATTCCGCGGGGAACAGTATCTGTTTAGCGGGAGCCGTAGTTGGGGGCTTCCACCGTCATTTGGATGTCGTGCGGGTGCGATTCCTTCAGGCCGGCCGGGGTGATGCGGACGAACTTGCCGCGGGCCTTGAGCTCGGGAATGGTGGGGGCACCGGTGTAGAACATGGTCTGGCGGAGTCCGCCCACCAGCTGGTAAGCCACCGAAGCCAACGGGCCCCGGAAAGCCACACGGCCTTCGATGCCCTCCGGGATGAGCTTGTCGTCACCGGAGACGTCGGCCTGGAAGTAGCGGTCCTTGGAGTAGGACGTGTTCTTGCCGCGGGACTGCATGGCGCCCAGGGAGCCCATGCCGCGGTAGCTCTTGAACTGCTTGCCGTTGACGAAGATGAGTTCGCCCGGGGACTCTTCACAGCCGGCCAGGAGGGATCCGAGCATGACGGTATCGGCGCCGGCAACCAGCGCCTTGCCGATGTCGCCCGAGTACTGGAGGCCGCCGTCGGCGATCAGCGGAACGCCGGCAGGGATCGCAGCCTTGGCGGACTCGTAGATCGCGGTTATCTGCGGGACACCGACTCCGGCCACCACACGGGTGGTGCAGATGGAGCCCGGGCCCACGCCCACCTTGATGCCGTCGGCACCGGCGTCGATAAGTGCCTGGGCACCCTCACGGGTGGCGGCCTGTCCGCCGATGATGTCCACGTGGGCAGCAATCGGATCGGACTTCAGCCGGCGGATCATATCCAGCACGCCTTGCGAGTGGCCGTTGGCCGTGTCAACGAACAGCGCATCCACGCCGGCGTCGATCAGCTTCATGGCGCGCTCCCAGCCGTCGCCGAAGAAGCCGATTGCTGCGCCCACGCGGAGGCGGCCTTCGTCGTCCTTGGTGGCCAGCGGATACTGCTCTGCCTTGGTGAAGTCCTTGGTGGTGATGAGGCCCTTCAGGCGGCCCTGCTCGTCAACCAGGGGGAGCTTTTCGATCTTGTTGGTGGCGAGCTTGTGCGAGGCTTCCTCGCGGCTGATGCCCACGTGCCCGGTGATGAGGGGCATCTTGGTCATGGCGTCGCTGACGCTGCGGAGCGGGAATTCCGATTCCGGAATGAAGCGGGTGTCGCGGTTGGTCACGATGCCCAGCAGGCGCCCGTCGGTGTCCACCACGGGGAGGCCCGAAACACGGTAGCGGGAGCAGAGTTCATCCAATTCCTGCAACGTGGCCTGCGGGCCGATGGTCAGCGGGTTGGTGATCATCCCCGATTCGCTGCGCTTGACGCGGTCCACGTGCTCGGCCTGGTCATCGATGGACAGGTTGCGGTGAACCACGCCCAAACCGCCCTGGCGGGCCATGGCGATGGCCATGCGGGACTCGGTCACCGTGTCCATCGCTGCGGACAACAGCGGCGTCTGGACGGAAATTCGCTTGGAGATCCGGGAGGAGGTGTCGGCGTCGGACGGGATGACGTCGGTGTGGCCCGGGAGCAACAGGACGTCGTCGTACGTCAGGCCAACAAAGCCAAAGGGATCGTGTTCGGGCTGGGTCATGAGTGTGCGCCTCTTACCTGGGTTCCGGGGGCTTAACTGGTAGGGGTTGCAACTGATGACCAGCCCGTCATTACGGGACTGGCCTGTGCATAAGGTACCTGTGCGGAAATTGCGTGTGCAGAAGGTATTGGATAAATACTAGAACCTTCGCGCCGATCGCCATATTCCGCGAAGGCCCAGTGTGAGCAACGGCACTGGACTTAGCTGCCGGACCACCCCGTGGCAGCCAGGAGCCGCTGCTCGAACATGGGGATCATGCTTTGCACGTAGGTTTTGGTCAGATGGTTGTCATCTTTGTAGACGTAGACATTGCCCACCACTGCCGGGCAGGTGCCTTGCTCGCAGATGAAGTCGCTCATATCCATCAGGTAGAGCCGGTCCACTTTGCCCACGTAGTCGTCCAGGGGCGAGGACGCGGCCAGGGACTCCTCAAGCGGGGCATTGCAGTCAGGGGAATCCGGGCCCTTCTTCTGCACGCACTCTGGCATGTTGATGCTGAACCGGGGGTTGTCGCGGACGCCCACAACGTCAATTCCGGCATCGGTGAAGGGTTGGATCCCTTCGAGGTAGCCAGGGACTTCAGTCTCGAAAGGTGCCGTGGCATGGGTCAGCGAGGCCACAGTGAACACAGCATCGGGCCGGTGTTCCATGACGTAGGCAGCACTCGCCTTGTTGAACTCGTTGCATTCGGCGGTCCGTTCGGGAGATTCCGCGCCAAAGCGGCAACTGCCCTTCAACAGCGTCACTACTTCCCACCCGTGCTGTTTGGCGATCGGCCCCAGCGCAGCCATGTACTGCTGGGCGTGCGAGTCGCCAAGCACCACGATCTCCTTGGTAACTTCCTCGGGTTCGTCGTTTTGCAGGCATCCCTCCAGCAAGGGATCCGAGGGCACGTTGTCCCCCGTGCACAGCCCGTCAATATCAGCCCATTCGTCCTTCATCGCAGCCGGCGCCGGGATGATCATCGCCTCCTGGGTGGGTTCGCCGACGAACTCCGGAGACAGCGCGGCCGCGCCTGGGGTCAGTTCCTTGGGCTGGCCGGCGATCGCGGCACTTTCGGAGGCGATGGCCCCCTGCCAGGCGGTGACGGGCAGCGCCAGCAACGCACCGCAGGCGGCAATGACGACGGCGGCACGCCAGGACCGGACGTCAGGCCACTCCCAGCGGCGCAGGGGAACTTCGACGTACTTGGTGGTCGCGAGGGCGAGCACCATGGACGCGGCCATGATCCCCAACCCCTGAAGGAGGTTCGGCGATGTGGTGCCGGAAACCAGCAGGAAGAACACCAGGACCGGCCAGTGCCACAGGTAAAGGGCATAGGAGTTGTCCCCCACCACAACCAGCGGACGTGAGCTGAGGATCCGGTCCACGCCGAAACGGCTCCCGCTCTGTCCGGCAATGATCACCGCTGCTGCGGCCAGGGTAGGCCAAAGCGCAATGAAACCAGGGAATGAACGGTCAACGGTAAGGACCAGCCCGCAGGCCAGCATCGCTGTGATTCCTGCCCAGCCAAGGAAAACGCGGAGTCGTCGTCCGGGCTTGAGGTAGGGAAGAGCAAGGGCAAGCATGGAACCAAGGGCGAATTCCCACAGGCGGGCACGGGTATCAAAGTACGCTACCGCCTGGTTGTTGGTGGTTTCCTCGATGGAGAACATCAGGGACGCAGCGAAGATGAGCCCGAACACCCAAAAGAGGATGGTCCGATGGGAGACGGCCTTCCGGGCGGGGAATAGCCTGGCCAGCTGCGGCTGCAGCAACGCAACACCGGCGAAGACCAGCGGCCACAGGACAAAGACCTGTCCTTGGACGGACAGGGACCAGAAGTGCTGGAGCGGGCTCGCCCCTGAATGGTCCTGTGCGTAGTAGTCAACGGCTGTGTCAGCCAGTTGCCAGTTCTGCCGGTACAGCAGCGAAGCCCACGCCTCGGCAAGGACATCGGGCCAGCGGCTTTGCGGAATGAAGGCCCAGGTGGCGGTCAGGACTCCCAACAAAACCACGACGACGGCGGGCAGCAGCCGCTTGAAGACGTGCAGCCAATGCTGCAGGAGCCTCAATGGCTTCCCGTTCTCGAGTTTGCGCGTAAAGGACAGGGTGAGCAGGAAGGCCGAGATGAGCAGGAATACGTCCACTCCACCCGAGACGCGGCCAAGCCAGATGTGGTACGCCGCAACCATCACCACAGCCAGGGCGCGCAGGCCCTGGACTTCCGGACGGAAGCCGGGTTTCGGCGTCGTGCGTTTCTTCCCGGCGGGTGCCGCCGCTGTAGGCGTGTCCATCATCGCTGCCACCCCGTAGCGGCAAACCACCTTTCCTCAAACATTTCAGCCATGCTGGTGACGTATGTCCTGGACAGGTGGTTGTCGTCCAGATACACGAACACGTTTCCCACCACGCTGGGGCAAGTGATGCCGTCGCAGAGGAGGTCGGTCATGTCCAGGAAGGCCGCGTTGCCGAATGTTCCCTGCACTGCCGCGAAGGGGCTTTCAGCGGCAAGGACCTCTGGCTGGTCGGACTTGCAGTCGGCACTGTCCACGCCCTTGGACAAGGCACACTCGGTGACGTTGTAGTCGTAACGGGGGTTGTCGCGGATGGCCACCACCTCAATGCCCAAATCGTTGAAGTTGGTCACGGTCTGGTCAAAGCCGTAGATCAACTGCTCATCCGGCGAGGACGGGGACGCCATGGTTCCCACCATGAAAACTGTGTCCGGAGACTTTTCCGCCGCGTACCGGAAAGCGGCAGCATTGAAGTCATTGCAACCGGCGTCGGCGTCCGGGTTCTCCGGCATGAAGTGGCATCCGCCCAGCAACAGCGCAGTCACTTTCCAGTGCTCCGCCTCCGCCAGCGGAGCAAGGGCAGCAAGCCACTGCTGGGAATGGGAGTCGCCCAACACCAGGATCTCCCGGTCAGCGTCCTCCCCCACATCGTTCTGCTGGCACTTGTCCTGCAATTGCTTGTCCCCGGGCTTGGCATCGCCCTCGCACGGGCCGGACAACGTTGCCCAGTCTTCCGGAAGCTGCTCAGCGGTGGGCAGTGTCTTGGCGCCATCGCTGACCAGGTCCACGTAACCGGGAACCAGCGCGTGGGCGCCGGGGTTGTCATTGAATGCCTGCGCCTGGGCGGCTTTGAGGTCCAGGTCCTGCTTGTATTGGAACCCCAGCAGTGGTGCGCACGCCACGGCCAGGCACGCTGCAATCGCGATGACCGAACGGCGGCGCTTGACCTCAGGCCATTTCCATTCCCGGAACGGCTTCTCCACGTACTTGGTGGTCAGGAACGCCAGGACCAGGGACAAAGCAATGATCACTGTTCCCGAGAGCCAGCCGGCATGGTCCTTGCCACTCCAGGCCAAGGCGATCACCAGGATGGGCCAGTGCCACAGGTACAGGGCGTAGGAATTGTCACCGAGCCGGACCAGGAACTTTGAACTGAGGATCCTGTCCACGCCCAAACGGCTCCCGCTCTGGCCCGCAGCAATCACGGCAACCGCGGCCAGCGTAGGCCACAGCGCAACGAACCCGGGAAATGCCGTCTGCACCTGAAGCAGGACACCGCAGCTGAGCATGGCCGCGACGCCAACCCATCCCATGACCACGCGCACTGGCTTGGCGAAGTTCAAACCCGGGAGAACCAGCGCCAGCAACGTGCCCAGGGCGAACTCCCAGAGGCGCGCAAAGGTATCGAAGTACGCCACTGCCTGGTTGGTGGCCGTGAAGATGACGGAGTACGTCAAGGAAAGAGCAAAGATGACCGCAAAAACGTAGGCGAGGGTGGCCCTGTACCTGAGGCTGAACCGGCGGCAAAGAACTGCGACGGTGGCAAAAATGACAGGCCACAGAATGAACACCTGGCCCTGGATGGAAAGGGACCAGAAGTGCTGCAGCGGGCTGGCCAGGCTGTGGTCGGTTGCGTAGTAGTTGACGGCCAGGCCCTGAAGGAGCCAGTTCTCGAAGTAGAACAGCGATGCCCACGCCTGGTGGACCACCTCCACCCAGCGTGTGGGCGGAAGCAAGGCGAACGTCGCCGCCAGCGTAGCAAGGAGTACCACCACGACGGCGGGAAGCAGCCGCCGGAACAGGTGCAGCCAGTGCCGCACAAGATCCATGGGGCGGCCCTGTTTAAAACGGCCGGTGAACTGCAGCGTCATAAGGAAGGCAGAGATCAGGAGGAAGACATCCACGCCTCCGGAAACCCGGCCGATCCAGATGTGGTAACTGACCACCATCAGGACGGCGAGCGACCTCAGACCTTGGATCTCAGGGCGGAATTTCGACTTTGCAACGGGTCCGGAAGGCCGCCTGCCGGCGCGGGCAGGTGCTGGGAGCGTTGGCATAGTCACGTTAGGCAGTTCCTCAAAAGCTGTGGCACAAAGCATCAATCATACGCGGGTTGGCGGCCCCAACCCAGTCGGGACCCTTCCCGGGACCGGTCTTCATAGGTCAATCAGGACCGATCCCGCTCTGCATTTTCCCTGTCCATCCTGTGCGTGGCGTGTGCGTGGCCTGTGCCTGAATGGCTGGAAAGGGAACCGGACGCAACTACGCTGGAGCCGGGTCGACGGAAGGAACCCCATGATCGTACAGTTGCGCATCTGCGTGCCGGAGGAGTTGGCCGATGCCGTCCTTCAATGCTGCTCCGGCCAGACCGGAACTGCGGAGGTAGCCGTCTTCAAGGGCGCCTCGGTGATCCCTCCCGGCGACGTGATGACTGTCCAAATTGCCCGGGAATCCGCGGAAGAACTGATAGAACGGCTGCACGCCCTCAAAGTGCCCGACTACGGGTCGATCTCCATCTCCTCACCGGACCTCGTTCTGTCCGAGCGGGCCGACCACGCCGAGGAAGAGGCTCCCGGTGAATCGGCCGACTCCGTTATCTGGGACGAAGTGTCCACGCAGACGGGCGAAGACTCCAAACTGACATGGAGTTTCCTGGCGTTCCTGGTGATTGCGACTCAGCTGGCCGCCATCGGGATTGTGACCGATTCAACCATCGCCATTGTGGGCGCCATGGTGGTGGGTCCCGAGTTCGGGCCGCTCGCCGCGTTGGCTGTGGGGCTGGTGGAACGGAAGTGGCGGTTGGTACGCGGCTCACTGCTCGCCCTGGCCGTGGGTTTTCCCCTGGCCATGGTGGTTGCTGCTTTGGCCGCATGGGTCTCCGTGCCTCTTGGGTTGTTCCCGGACAACACACTGGAGCAAGGTTCGGCGGTGGAATTCATCTACCATCCAGGTCCGTACTCACTGATCGTGGCCGCATTGGCGGGAGCAGCAGGCATGTTGTCCATGATCAGCCACAGGTCCTCGGCCCTGGTGGGCGTCTTCATCTCTGTCACCACTGTGCCCGCCGCAGGGTACGTTGCCGTGGCCTTGGTCCTGGGCGAATACAGCCAGGCGGCCGGCTCCGCCATGCAACTGGTCCTCAACCTGGTGGGCATCGTCTCAGCAGCCGCTGCCGTGTTGCTGTTTTACCGGGTCATCGGCAAGCGGGTTTCACTGCCCCGGCGGCCATCCCGCTCCGGACGACGTTCCATAGCCAGTCGGCGGGCCAGGTAACGGGCGTCCCGGCATACCCCAGGCAGCGTTGCCGAGGCTGCCGCGAACAGGAACTCCTGGCCGATGAAGTAGACGCCGGGAACCTCGTGGGCCACGCCCCTTGTCTGCAGGGGCTCGCCACGATCGTCAAAGACCGGCAGCTTCACCCATGAGTAATCCTCGTGATAGCCGGTGCACCAGATGACGTTCGCGGCCTCCAGCCGGGTCCCGTCATCCAGAACCGGGACACCATCAGAAATCCCTGCCAGCCTCGGGCCCAACACAACCCCGGCGGCCAGCAGATCCTTGGTCTTGGTCCGGATCAGCGGCGCAGCCATGGACTTGAACCCCGGAGCAGCCTTTCGCCCGATCGGCGTGTTGAGCGTCAGGACGTGGACGCCAAGGAACCTGACCACCGGCAGGGCAAAACGGGCTGCTGCGCGGCCGTGCTTCACAGGCATCTCGCCGCTGGGCCTTCCGGCCAGCACCGTGTGGTGCGAACCGGCAACGTCCAGGGCGATCTCCGCGCCGGAATTCCCAAGACCCACCACCAGCACAGTTCCGTCCCGCAGTTGCCCGGGGTTCTTGTAGTCCTGTGAATGGAATTGGAGAACCCCGGGATCCAGCTCTCCTGCGAACGCAGGCCGTTGAGGCAGACGGTGTCCGCCGGTGGCAATCACCACATTGTGCGAGCGCCACGTATGCTCGGCCGCCCGGACAACGAAACCTCCACCCTCGGCCCTGATTTCCTCTACGTGAACGCCGGCCAAGAAAGGAAGGTCAAAGCGGCGGACATAGTCCTCCAGATAATCGGCCAGTTGGTCTTTTGTTGGGAAAGCAAGGCGGTCTCCGGGGAAGGGCCAGCCCGGAAGCCCGTCATATTTGGCGGGTGTGAACAGCTTGAGGGAGTCCCAGCGCTGACGCCAGGCATCTCCTGGCCGTGGGTTCTGATCCACTATGAGGAAGTTCCGGCCTTCCCTGGCCAACCAGTACGCGAGTGCGAGTCCGGCCTGGCCACCGCCCACGATCACGGTGTCCAAGTCGGTGTGCTGCTGGACTGTGTTCGTCTGGTCTGGTTGCTGCTGCGAGTCCATGGCTGGTCTTCCTTCCGTTCTTGGATCTTGGGGGTCCTGATACAGCCAAGCTACGATCCCAGCGCCTCCCTCCGCGTCGGCAGAATGGCCCATTGGCTTCCCAACGACATGGGTAATTCTGCGCATTAGGTGATAGAGCGTCCGGCCGAACGGCAGGGGAAATGAGAGAGGGATCAGTGGATCAAGCCGTGTTCAAAGGCATAGCTGGTGGCAGCTGCCCTGGATGGCACGGAAAGCTTGGAAAGAATGTTGCCCATGTGCCGGGCTACGGTCTTTTCGCTGAGGTACAGCTCCCGGGCGATGGCGCGGTTCGAGTGTCCAGCGGCCACCAGGCGCAGGACTTCCATCTCCCTGCCCGTCAGTGAGGACTGTCCTCTGGGTTTTTCGCCGGCCAGTTCCAGGACTTCCGCCAACGCCGGTGTTGCTCCCAGATCCGCGAACTCGGTTTTTGCCGCTTCGAACTCCATGGCCGCCGAGTCGGGGTCGCCCAGCATGGCGCAGGCACGGCCGGCAAGCACCCGGCATCGGGCTGATTGGTAGGGGGCCTCAAGGCTGTACCAGATCCGCCAAGCACTCCTTGACTGACGGAGGGCAGCTGTGGGGTCGCCCTCGGCCAGGGATACTTGCGCGCCCGCGTGGGAAGCCAGCGCCAATTCCAACGGCCGGCTTTCGTCATGCAGTGGCTCGGATAATTCGTCCGCCAGGGCCCTGGCCGCACCCACGTCCCCCAGTGCCAGTTCAATGTCCACCGCGGCGGGGAGCAAACGGCGGCGATTGACCGTGTCCGCGCCGGCCAAGGCCCGCCGCATAGTGGTTTGGGCTTGGGATTCCTTGTGCTGCGCCAACTGCAGGTACGCGATTCCCGGTACCGGCTCAAAGCCAGTCCCCGCCGCCGTGGCATATGCTTTGGCCGCTTCATCCCAGAATCCTCTGAGGCGCAGGACTTCGGCTTGCTGGTACCAGGCCCCGAACGTCGCATCGGGGTCGCCCTTCCTGACCCTGCCTTCGGCCGAACGCGCCACAGAAAGCGCCTCGTCCCATGCGCCATGCAAGATGAGCAGCTCAGCCCGGTAGGCCTGGCATTGTCCGCTGAACATCACCATGTCCGGGCGTTCCCCGCACCAACGTTCCAACGCCGAAGTCCATTCGTGGGCACGCCGGACATCATGCGAGAGTCGGCAGCTGCCCAGGACCGCGCAGTAGATAATGCCCGAAGGGATGGGAGAGACCTCCCCTGAGGTGACCGAAACCATCACTTCGTCCAGGAGCAGCAGTCCTTCCTCCACCTGTCCAAGGGAAACGCATGAGGTACCCACTCCGAGCCGCCCGAGCGCCTGGAGGTCGTTGTCATGGAAGGATTGGCCCAGATTCAGGGCCCTGCTGAACAGCTCATGGCCGGTCTGGGGGTTGCCGGCACGAAGCGACGCCAGCGCGGCAGGGATGAGGAGGTACCCTTCCGCCGCGCATGGTCCGGCCATGCCGTCCAGCAGGTGCCGGGCACGGGACAACCAGCCGTTGCCACGTGCTTGTTCACCCATGTCCATGAGGAACATGACCAGCCAGGCAGCACAGCGGGCAGCGCTGTCGGTGTCGCCCATTGTCAGGAATTCGTCGTGGGCTCTTGCCAGGTATTCGATGCTCTGGGCGTTCAAGCCAAGCAGCATGGCCACCGAAGCCGCCAGCTCGATGTCCTGGGGCGGGAGGCCGGCCTCGGAATCGGCGCGGGCCAGGCAATCGAGTGCATCGCTCCAGCGGCGCTCACGGAATGCGGAGCGCCCCAGGTCCAAGTTTGTGTCCGGAGCTGTCATGGCCCGCCCCTGCGGGTGGTGGCTGCCCGGTAGATGCCCGAGCCGCCTTGGTAGCGTCAGGTTACCGCCGCCGTCGAACGCCCACAATAGTCTCACCAGGCGGGAGGGGTGCTGCCGGCGGAAACGCACGAAGCCCCGGCCACAAACGTGACCGGGGCTTCAGTAAAACAGGCTGTTAGTGGCTGTGGCCTGCGTGTGCGTCTTCTTCCTCAGCCGGCTTCTCGGCAACCAGGGTCTCGGTGGTGAGAACCAGGGCAGCGATGGAGGCGGCGTTGCGGAGTGCGGAGCGGGTGACCTTGACGGGGTCGATCACGCCGGCGGCGATCAGGTCCTCGTACTCGCCGGACTTGGCGTTGAAACCGTGGTTGGCTTCCAGCTCGGAGACCTTGGCAACAACAACGAAGCCGTCGAAGCCGGCGTTCTGGGCGATCCAGCGCAGGGGCTGGACCAGGGCGCGGCGGACGATGCCCACAGCTGCTGCTGCGTCACCCTCCAGTGCCTTGACGGCCGGGGACTCGTCCAATGCCTTGAGGGCGTGGATGAGAGCGGAACCGCCACCGGAAACGATGCCTTCTTCAAGGGCTGCACGCGTTGAGGAAACGGCGTCCTCGATGCGGTGCTTCTTTTCCTTCAGCTCAACCTCAGTGGCTGCGCCGACCTTGATGACACCGATGCCGCCGGCAAGCTTGGCCAGGCGTTCCTGCAGCTTTTCCTTGTCCCAGTCGGAGTCCGTCCGGGTGAGTTCGGCACGAAGCTGGGCAACACGGTCAGCCACGTCCTGGGCCGAGCCGGCGCCGTCAACGATTGTGGTGTTGTCCTTGGTGACCGTGATGCGGCGTGCGGTACCGAGTACCTCCAGGCCAACGGAGTCCAAGGTCAGGCCGAGGTCCGGGGAAACAACCTGTGCGCCCGTGAGCGTGGCGATGTCCTGGAGCATGGCCTTGCGGCGGTCGCCGAAGCCCGGAGCCTTGACGGCAACAACGTTGAGCGTGCCGCGGATGCGGTTGACGATCAGTGTGGAGAGGGCTTCGCCTTCGATGTCTTCGGCAATGATGAAGAGCGGCTTGTTGGCCTGCAGGGCCTTCTCCAGCAGTGGCAGGAAGTCCTGCAGCGAGGAGATCTTGCCCTGGTTGATCAGGATGAGGGCGTCCTCGAGGACGGCTTCCTGGCGCTCTGCGTCGGTGACGAAGTACGGGGACAGGTAGCCCTTGTCGAACTGCATGCCCTCGGTCAGTACCAGTTCGGTCTGCGTGGTGGAGGACTCTTCAATGGTGATGACACCGTCCTTGCCAACCTTGCCGAACGCTTCGGCGAGGAGCTCGCCGACTTCGTCGCTCTGCGCGGAGATGGCTGCGACGCTGGCAACCTGGGTGCCTTCGACTTCGCGGGCGTTCTCCAGGAGGCGGGCTGCGACGGCTTCAACGGAAACCTCGATGCCGCGCTTGATCTCGCCCGGAGCGGCGCCGGCAGCAACGTTGCGCAGGCCTTCCTTGACCAGGGCCTGTGCCAGCACGGTGGCCGTGGTGGTGCCGTCGCCTGCGACGTCGTTGGTCTTGGTGGCTACTTCCTTGGCCAGCTGTGCGCCAAGGTTCTCGTAGGGGTCATCAAGTTCGACTTCGCGGGCGATGGTCACGCCGTCATTGGTGATCGTGGGAGCGCCCCACTTCTTGTCCAGCACGACGTTGCGGCCGCGCGGGCCAAGCGTCACCTTGACAGTGTTGGCGAGCTTGTCGATACCGGCCTCAAGAGACCGGCGGGCAGCATCGTTAAAAGCAAGCTGCTTTGCCATGGTTGTGTCCTTTCAAGACAGAAAACCCGCACCGCCGGCGGTCGGAAGTGATTTCCAACGTGACGGCGGCGCGGGGCTCCGGGAAGTTACTTTACGACGATCGCAAGGACGTCGCGGGCGGACAGAACGAGGTACTCGTTGCCGCCGGTCTTGACTTCGGTTCCACCGTACTTGGAGTAGATGACGACGTCGCCAACAGCTACGTCAACCGGTACGCGGTTGCCGTTGTCATCGAAGCGGCCGGGGCCGATTGCAACAACTTCGCCTTCCTGCGGCTTCTCCTGTGCGGAGTCCGGAATGACCAGGCCGGAAGCCGTGGTCTGCTCTGCTTCGAGCGGGCGAACAACAATACGATCCTCAAGAGGCTTAATCGAGACCGACACTCGGACTCTCCTTTTCATGAGCTGATTCATGGACTAAGAACTAGGGTGCCGGAGCGTACAACCGTCGTCGCGGTGCCGGAAGACGCTTGGCGTGATTAGCACCCTCCGGGGGAGAGTGCTAACAAGACTCTATGTAAGCGTTAGCACTCGGTCAAGGTGAGTGCCAGCATTTCGTCATGGGTGAACGTCGGTCACCGGCCTGTGAGGTCGTCCAAATCGTAGTTCTGGCCGTCGTCATCCTCATCCAGCGGCGTATTGCCGCGGTTCAGGTACAGGAGCACTCCGGCCGCAACAGCAACGACGCCGGAAATCACCAGGGTGATAATCCCGCCTGTACGGGCGCCGCTGTAGAGCTCGCGGATGCCCCGGGCCTCGTCCGTGGCATCATTGACGCTCTTGCCCGCAACCGAATAGGTGGCCGCGTTGAAGGAATCCAGCGCAAAGATGATGATCAGCAGGCCGATGCAGACCACGGCAATCACGACCCCCGCTATCAGGGCGGGTCGCGCGAACTTCATCACGGTGGAGGGCTGCGGGGCTGCGGTATCTTCCATGCAAACAACCCTATCCGGCTGATTCGTCCGTCACGTTCCCAAGTGCCGCGCCGTTAGGCTTGATGGCATGCCCCACGCACCGCAGGAACAGATCGCACCCTTGCTGACTACTGAAGGATGGGAACTCCTGGCCTCGTTGGGGCCCTACCGCGAGGCTGATGCCTTCAGTGTCAACGCCGACCTCCGCAAGGCCGGCCACTCCCCCGAATTGGTGGCCGCAGTCCTCACGCAATCCCGGCTGCGCACCCGGGCAGAGGCAAAGTTCGGAGAGTTTGCCCGGCAGATGCTGTTCACCCAGGCCGGCTTGGAGCAGGCAACGCGGTTGAACGTGGCCGCCCGGCACGCCGAACGCTTCGTGAAAGCCGGAATCTCCCACGTTGCAGACCTCGGTTGTGGGCTCGGCGCTGATTCAATGGCCATGGCATCCATGGACATTGCTGTCACCGCCGTTGAAATGGATGAAACCACGGCTGCCTGCGCCACCATCAACCTCATGCCTTTCCCGCACGCCACGGTGGTGCACTCGGATGCGACGTCCGTAGAGATGGACGGGATCGACGGCGTGTGGCTGGACCCTGCCCGCCGGACCACCTCAACCTCGGGAACAAAACGCATCTGGGACCCTGAGGCTTTCTCTCCCCCGCTGTCCTTCGTTGAAAAGCTGGCAACTACCGGACGCGCCATCGGCGTCAAAATGGGGCCCGGCATCCCCCATGACTCCGTTCCCTCCGGTTGTGAGGCCCAGTGGGTTTCAGTAGGCGGCGACGTCACCGAAGTGACTTTGTGGTTCAATGCCGTGGCCCGCCCCGGCGTGCGTCGGGCGGCACTGGTCATCGGCAGCCAGGGCGCCGCGGAAATCACCAGCGGCGAGGAGTTCGACGGCGGCCCGGCAGCCGGCGTCGGGCCCGTTGAGGGATTCCTTTACGAACCTGATGGTGCGGTGATCCGCGCAGGGTTGGTGGCCGACGTCGCCGAACGCCTGGGCGGGCACCTGCTGGACGAGCACATCGCCTACATCTGCGCGCCGGAACTGCACGACACTCCTTTTGCCCGCGCCTATAAGGTCCTCGAAGTGATGCCCTACAACGTCAAGGCCCTCAAAGCCTGGGTGAAGACCAAGGGCATCACCGTGCTGGACATCAAGAAGCGCGGCACGGCCGTGACTCCCGAAGAGCTGCGAAAGCAACTGCTTCCAGCCAAACCCGTCAAGGGCAAGGGCGCGAAAACAGCCACCCTGGTCCTCACCAGGATCGGCGAGGACAAAGTGGTTGTCGTGGTGGACCCGGTAAAAGCCTGAGCCGTCAGCGCCGCGAGAACTCCGAGGCCTCGCGGACCTGCCCGGCGCTGGGGCGTACACCCGTGTAAAGCACAAACTGTTCTTCGGCCTGGATGGCGATGACCTCGGCCCCGGTGATGACCTTCTTGCCGGTGTTCCGTGCGGCGGTGATGAGCGGCGTTTCCGAGGGCAGTGCCACGACGTCGAATACCACCTGCGCTGCGGCGATGGTGGCGTCGTCGAAGGCCTGGGCCATTTCGTCCGCACCAGCCATGCCCAGCGGGGTGACGTTGATGATGAGATCCGCTGTTGAGCCGTTGACGTCGTCCTGCCAGCCGAATCCGTAAAGGTCCGCGAGCGCGCGGCCACTGGTTTCGTTGCGCGCCACGATGGTCACTGCAGTAAACCCGGCGTCCCTGAGGGCGGCGGCGACGGCCTTGGCCATGCCCCCGGCACCGCGGAGCAGCACGGTGTGGCTGTTGGGGACCTGATGGTCCTTCAGGAGCCGGGCTATAGCGATGTAGTCGGTGTTGTAGGCGGTGAGGACGCCGTCGTTGTTGACGATGGTGTTCACCGAATCAATCGCTTTGGCTGATGGGTCCATCACGTCAACCAGGGGGATGACGGCTTCCTTGTAGGGCATGGACACCGCGGCACCCCGGATGGGGAGGCCGCGGATGCCAGCCACTGCGAGCGTGATGTCCGCCGGGGCGAATGCCTTGTAGACAAAGTTCAGGCCGAGCAGATCGTAGAGATAGTTATGGAACCTGGTCCCGATGTTGCTGGGCCTGGCCGCCAGCGAAATGCACAGGGACATGTCTTTGTTCAGGATTGGCATTCCCCCATTAAACAACGGCCTTCACGCTCCCGCGTTGATCCCGCGGCCGGGTTAGCCCTGACGCGCCTTCATCCGCGGGTTGTTTTTGTTGATGACGAATGTACGTCCCCGCCTGCGCACAATCTGTGCGCCCGGGATCTTCTTGAGGGCACGCAGTGAGTTCTTGACCTTCATGGTGTTTCTCCTTCTGTTGGGTGTTTGGTTCAGAGGGCGTCGCTGAGTTCCAGGGGGTCCTCCCAGACCCCGGAGTCCAGCTCCATTTCGGCTTCCGTCAGTTGGCATCTGTCCAGAAGCCCGCGGATTTCCGCCGGGTCGATGTCTTCGGAGCGTCCGGTGATGGCCAGCACGGTGCCGCGGTCACCGTGGTGAGGGTGCCAGTCCAGGAAGGCGTCGACGTCGCCGGTTTCCTTGGCGGATTCCGTGCCACGGGCCGCATCAACAGAATCGGCCAGCCAGTTTCCGGTACTTTCCAGCCAGACCCTGGGTCCTATCCCCTGGACGGCGATGCGCCGCGTGGGTGCGGACGCGATCCACAGGCGGCCACGCAGCCAGTGGGTTCCGATCGCCAGTTGCGGCAGTGCGTCCCGGAAGCGCCCCGGGTGCAGGGGGCGGACGGTTTTGTGAAGCACGGTCCGGAAGGGACCCGGCGTTTCGTCCAACGGCACACGCACGACGCCGGGCCGGTTGCGTGCCGCTGCTTCGGCATGGTCAAAGCATCCCGGCCGGAATTCCCCGGCCGGCCCTACGACGTTGGCGTGGGGTGCCAACTGCCCCAGCAGTTCCAGACCAACACGCCAAGGGCCTGATCCTTCACGCTGATCTCCCGTCAGCACCGCTCCGAGTCCCGGGAAGACCATTACGGTATCGACCTGGCCGAACTCACCGATCAGGAATTCGCCGCTGGTGCGCTCGTCCTGGGGCGTGGACGTAAAGCCGGATTCGTAGAGCGTGTGGCGATCCCAGATGTGGTCATCCAGGTCCGCCGCATCAATGGCGAGCACCGCGTTGTCGATCACGGCCGGCCGGCTGAGGCCACGGTGCAGCTCTGCGACGGCCATCCCCGCGGCAACTCCCGGGGGCAGGCCAAGGACCACGTGGTCGAAGCCGCACGCGCCGAGCCGTTCCGCCGTCGGAACAACATCAAGCCGGACGGTGCAGCTGAGGCAACCGTGCTCCAGCACCGTGGTTTCGCGCTCGAAGAGGCGTCCGTCCCGATAGACGCGTCGGAGGACAAGGGAACCGTCAAGGAGATCGTGGAGGACCACCACGGAGTTCTGGTGGGTCCGGCCAAGCCGGATGGTGGCGGCCTCACGGCATTGGCTGTCCAGGGAACTGACGACTGTGAGGTGCATGGGTCGAGTGTATTGCTAATTGTTCTCATTAGCAAATAGTCAAGGATTTCGGGCTGGTTCACGCCGATATCCCGGGGGTTCACGCTGCATTAGACTTGATCCGACCGCTGGCGGCCCCACAGCGGGGAATCGTGCCCGGCTGTGACAAACCAATGCGGGGACTGAAGGACTGAGGGGACTACGTGCAGATTGATTTTGCGCCATCCAGGCAATCGACACTGGGTGTGGAATGGGAGTTGGCGCTCGTCAATGCACGCACCGGAGAACTTGTATCGGTAGCCAACGATGTCCTGAAGGGCGTCGCCGCCAACCACCCGGACCTCAATGAGGACGACGAACACCCCCACATCAAGCGCGAGCTTCTCCTCAATACCGTGGAACTGGTCACCGGCATCTGCGAGACCGTCAAGGACGCAAAGGAAGACCTTGGCAGGTCCCTCGCCGCGGTCCGCGAAGTCACGGATCCCATGGGCGTAGAAGTCTTTTGCGCCGGAAGCCACCCCTTCAGCCCGCCGCTGCTCCAACCCGTCACGGACAAAGAGCGTTACGCCAAACTGATCGAACGGACCCAATGGTGGGGCCGGCAAATGGTCATTTACGGCGTCCACGTCCACGTGGGCATCGACCACCGCGACAAAGTCCTCCCCATCCTGGACGGCTTGGTCAACTACTTCCCGCACTTCCAGGCACTGTCCGCCTCCAGCCCGTACTGGGCAGGGGAAGAAACCGGGTATGCCTCACAGCGCGCCCTCATGTTCCAGCAGCTCCCTACCGCCGGGCTGCCCTTCCAGTTCGAAACCTGGGAGGCGTACGAGTCCTACGTCCAGGACATGTTCACCACGGGAGTGATCGACTCCACGTCCGAGATCCGCTGGGATATCCGGCCCGTCTCCAACCTGGGCACCATCGAAATGCGCATCTGCGACGGCTTGGCAACGCTGGAAGAAGTGGGCGCCATTGCCGCGCTGACCCAGTGCCTGGTGGACGAGTTCTCCTCCACCCTGGACGCCGGCGGCAGCATCCCCACCATGCCGCCCTGGCATGTGCAGGAAAACAAATGGCGTGCCGCCCGGTACGGCATGGAAGCCATCATCATCCTGGATGCCCAAGGCAACGAGCAGTTGGTCACCGAACACCTCGCGGAAACGGTGGCCCGGCTGGAACCGGTGGCAGCAAAGCTCGGGTGTTCCGAAGAGCTCGCCGACGTCCTGAAGATCATCGAACGCGGAGCCAGCTACCAGCGCCAACGCCGCGTCGCTGCTGAACACAACGGCGACCTGCAGGCCGTGGTCATGGACCTGGTACAGCAGATGCGCAAGGGCCCGGACGCGTAATTATCCGGATCACGCGGCCGCCGGTACCGTCCTGCGAGGGAGCGGAACCTAAGCGGGCACTGACACCGTGGTTACCGGCATGGAGGAATCGGGGGCAAAGCCAATTCCGCTCGGCCCAACACCTGCCATGATCAGCTGGGCCCCAAGGGCAGCCACCATGGCGCCGTTGTCCGTGCACAGGTCCAACGGAGGGACGTGGAGGGTGATCCCGGCTGAAGCACAGCGCTGCCCGGTCAGTTCCCTTAGCCGGGAGTTCGCTGCCACTCCACCACCAAGCAGGACATCAGTGATGCCATGTTCCTTGCACGCCAGGACGGCCTTGGAACTGATGACGTCCACCACGGCTTCCTGGAAAGCCGCAGCAATGTCTGCCACGGGCACTTCCTCGCCCCGGGCCTCGAACTGTTCAACGCATCGGGCCACGGCGGTCTTCAAGCCGCTGAAGGACCAGTCGTAGCGGTGCGGTCCCTTCTCCCCGGCAGTGCCCATGTACTTCGGCTGCGAGAGGCCCCGCGGGAAACGGATGGCTTTGGGATTGCCCTGGCGTGCCAGCTTGTCGATGGCCGGTCCACCCGGGTACCCGAGGCCGAGGATGCGGGCCACTTTGTCATAGGCCTCCCCTGCGGCATCATCGATGGTTGAACCCAGCAGCTCCACGTCGTCAGTGATGCTCCGGATACGCAGGATTTCCGTGTGCCCACCCGATACCAGCAGTGCCCCGAGGTTCTTCGGCAACCTCCCGGCACCCAGGCCGGCGGCAGCACCGGCGTCGTGCTTGCCATCCTGCGCCGACTTGCGATCAAGGAGCCCCACACCAACATGCGCCACCAAGTGGTTGATGGCATACAGCGGCTTGCCGGTGGCAACGGCCAGCGCCTTGGCCGCGCAGACACCCACCATCAACGCACCGGCAAGGCCCGGACCCGAGGTGACAGCAATGGCATCAATCTCGTCCAGGGTGACGCCGGCTTCCTGCAGCGATTCCTGCAACGTGGGCACAAAGGCGTCCAGGTGGGCGCGGGAGGCGATCTCGGGGATGACCCCGCCGAAGCGAACATGCTCTTCCATGGACGAGGACACGGTGTTGGTCAGCAGCTTGGTGCCCCGCACGATCCCGACGCCGGTCTCATCGCACGAGGACTCGATGCCGAGCACCAATGGCTGCTTGGGCAGTTCCGGATTAGCGCCGCTCACGCTGTTGCTCCTTCGTGGGGTTTATTCAGTTCAAGCCGCATGATCAGGGCATCGGTGCCGTCCCGGTAGTAGCGGGGACGGACATGGATCTGCTCGAAACCGAAGCGCAGGTACAACTGCTGGGCTCGGGGGTTGTCCGCCCGAACCTCCAACAGCACATCAGCGGCACGCCGGCGCCGCGCTTCGGTGATGAGTTCGGTCAGGACAGCGGAGCCGATGCCCTTTCCTTCGAATTCAGGCACGACGGCGATCGTCTGGACGTCCGCGATCGGTTCGATGCACATCAATCCGGCGTAAGCCACGATCTCCCCCGCGACCTCGGCAACTACATAACGGCGGGTTTCGGGCTGCGCGAGTTCGTCGAAGAACATCTGCAGGGGCCAGGCATCCACAGGGAACAGCCGGCGTTCCAAGGACTCCACTACCGGGATATCGGCCTCTGTCATGTCCCGCAGGGAAACCCCTGAGAGCTCAAGCTTGGGTGAGACTATTCGTCCCATCAGAGCGCACGCTTCCGGGGCCCGGGCACCTGGGCATCGGATTCCCGCAAGTACAGCGGAGTGGAGTCCAGCAACGGCTCACCGGCCGCGAGCTTAGCCAAGGCGAACTGGCCCAGTGAGGCTGCGTGAGGCTGGGCTGTGGAGAAGTCCTCGTTGGCCTTCAGGACATCGGCATACAAGCCTGCTCCGGCACCAAAAACCGGCAGGTCCGGAAGGTCGGCGGCAAACCCCACGTGCGGTCCGTCAACAAGCACCGGCAGCTGGCCGTCGGCCAGCGTGTATCGCGCCCAGTAGACCTCCTTGCGCCTGGCATCCGTGGCCACCAGGAACTCGGCAGCTGCAGCGGTGGACTCCGCCACCTCCAAGGCAATCGCATCAAGGCTCATCACGCCATGCAACGGCTTGTTCCAGACGAAAGCCAAGGTTCTGGCAGTGGCGATTCCGGAGCGCAATCCCGTAAAGGGGCCAGGACCTACGCCGGTGACGATCGCGTCGATATCGGCGCCCGTGACGCCCGCTCCGGCCAGGAGCTTTTCAATGCTGGGAGCCAGGACTTCGGCATGGCTGCGGGTGTCCTCCGTAGCGAAGGAATCCACCACGCCCTCCATGGCGTCGTCGGAAATCAGCGCAGCACTTGCAACCGCTGAGGTATCAATGGCCAGGATCAGCATCAGTTGCTCCTCTCCTGTGACGCGGTTTCAAGGACTCGCGGGGCCTCGGCCCAGCGGGGTCCGTATCCACGGAAGACGAGGGTGCGGGGCTCGTCGTCGTCATCGGTATCGAAGTCCAGGACGTCGCCGCCTGGTGGGTTTGTTGTTGCCTGGCTCTCCCCACCAACAGATCTGTGCAGGTCAATCTCCAGGCGGCTGTCCGAGAGGTGCTCCACCCTGTCCCGGCCCCACTCCACCACAGTGACAGCCGTGTCCAAAGTGTTCTCCAGATCGATGTCGTCGATTTCGGCTGAGGATTCCAGCCGGTACGCATCGACGTGGACCAGGTCCGGACCACCGGGCCGCGGTCCGTCAGCAAGGTTGGGGTGGATGCGTACCAGCACAAACGTGGGGGAAATGATGCCCGCACGTACGCCCAGGCCTTCGCCCAGTCCTTGGGTGAACGTGGTCTTGCCTGCACCCAGCTCGCCGGTCAGGACCAGGAGGTCCCCGGCCTCAAGTACCTCACCCAAGGCTGCCGCGAGGGCGTGCGTCTGCTCCGCCGTCGTGACCGTCAGAGTGCGCTCCCACTGCGGTTCGCTCACAGCGCTGCCGTCTCTGTGGCTTGGTTGGCAGCCTTGGTTTGGTTGGCGTCCTTGTGGACCTCGGCCGGGGGCGGCAATTCGTTGACGTAGCTGCGCGGGACCCGGGGGCTGATGCGGGTGACGATTTCATAGTTGTTGGTTCCCGCGGCCGCAGCCCAATCGTCAGCCGTGGGTCCGCCGTCGGCACCGTCGCCAAGCATGACGGCCTCGGCACCCTTGAACCCTGCTGCCTCTTCCGGCGTCAGCGCTCCGAGGTCAACCACCATCTGGTCCATGGCAATCCTGCCCACCACAGGGTAGTTGACGCCATTGATGCGGACAGGACCGCCGGTGCCAACGCGCGGAACTCCGTCGGCGTACCCCAGCGGGACCAGGCCCAGCGTGCTTTCCCCGCTGGTGCGGTAGTTCAGGCCATAGGAGACACCCTGGCCTGCCGGCACCTTCTTGCAGTTGGAGAGCAGCGTGCGGACCGTCATGGCCGGGTGCAGGCCAAGTTCCGCGGAGGTAGCGCCCTCAAAAGGCGAAAGTCCGTAAATGCCGAGGCCAACACGGACCAGGTCGAAGTGTGAGTCCGGGCGGGACAGTGTGGCCGGAGTGTTGGCGATATGCCGTACTTCCGTGTCCACCCCTGCATCCTCGGCCATGGCTATCGCCTCGCGGAAGACGGCCAGTTGCTCATCGGTTTCGGGACGGTGCGGCTCATCAGCCACTGCGAGGTGCGAGAAGATACCCACCACGCGCAGCAGGCCTTGGTCCTGGTATTCCATGGCCTGGCCCACCAACTGGTCCCAGTCGGCAATGGTGCATCCGTTACGGCCCAGCCCGGTGTCCACTTTCAAATGAACCCGCGCAGGCCGTTCCTGTTCACGCGCTGCCGCCACTACGGCGTCCAGCTCCCAGCCGGAAATTCCGACGTCGATGCCGGCGGCGACTGCCGCTTGGAAGTTGCTCTCCCGGGTGTGCAGCCAGGCCAGCAAAGGAGCATCGACCCCGGCGGCGCGCAAGGCGAGTGCCTCGGAAATGTGCGCGACGCCCAACCAGGCGGCCCCGGCGTCGAGCGCTGCGCGGGCTACTTGGACGGCCCCGTGGCCATACGCGTCAGCCTTCACCACAGCCATGACCGAAGCGGGAGATGCGATGGCGACGAACTGGCGAACGTTGTGCCGCACGGCTTCGAGGTCGATCACGGCGGAGCGTTCCAGCACCGCCGACTTTGCTATGGAGGCTTTCGACCCGATACCGATATCTGCAGCTGCTTCGTAAGTCACCCTAGAGATTCTAGTAGGGCCGGTGAATTCGGGTTAACTGCGCGCTTTCCCGGCCCTCGCTACTGTGCGTCCGACAAATGTGCGATCGTTGCCCTGGCCCGGCGCTGGGCTTCGGCCGGGATGTCCTTCACGATCGGTTCCAGGAACGCGAACCGCCGCAGCCACTGGCTGGACTGGCGTTCCTTCCGCGCGTTGGCCCGCTGCCACCAGTCGGCGATGTCCCCCCACCCGGGGGCCGCCAACGAGCCGCCCACCTCCTGGACCGCCAGCGAGGCGCACAGGTTGGCGAAGCGAAGCCGGTCCCCCAGCCTCCACCCCGCCAGGCATCCCACAATGAACGCCGCCCCGAAGCAGTCGCCCGCGCCGGTGGGATCGTAGGCGGAGACCGGGAGGGAGGGCACCCATTCTTCCTCGCCGGTCTCCGAGTCCACGGCAACGGCGCCCTGCGGTCCGAGCGTCACCACTGCTACGGGAACGCGGTCTGCCAGGGAGTACAGCGCAGCCCACGGGTCCGCTTTGCCGGTGAAGGCCATGGCCTCGGGCGCATTGGGCAGGAAGGCATGGAAGTTCTCCAGCAAATCCAGCCGGCGTTCGGACCACTCCCCCGTAGGATCCCACCCCACTACGCCAAAGAGTTTGGTGCCGGAATCCTTTGCCGCGAGCATCCACGGTTCCAGTTCTTCGCCGAGGTCAGCGACGGCGGCGAGCGCCTTGGGTGGTTTGCCCATCAGTTCGGAGGAACTGATGGGCGCCGGGTGCCCGTTGGTGACCATGGACCTGTCCTGGTTCACGCACAGGGAAACGGTGACGGGCGAGTGCCAGCCCGGAACCTTTCGCGACAATGACAGGTCCACGTGTTCCTGGCTTTCAAGGATCTGCCAGTTGTAGTCGCCATAGCCGTCATCCCCGAAGGTCGCGGCAAGGTTTGTACGCAAACCCAGCCTGGCAGCGGCGATGGCTTGGTTGGCCACCCCGCCGGGGCAACTGCCCATCCCCTCGCTCCATACCTCCGTGCCGGGTTCGGGCGAGTGCGGCAGGCCAGTGAAAATAATGTCCTGGAAGACCGTTCCTGTCAGGAGGAGGTCGCAGTGCTGGTCGGCATCGGAGCGCAGGGAAGCCAGTGGATCAAATCGTCGCTGGGGCATAGCGTCCATGCATCGCAGACTACGCCGATCCTCGCGGGGCTGCATAGATCCGTAAGGCCTGCATAGACTTCGGTCATGCGGCTCATGATCGCCGGTGGCGGCGGCTTCCGGGTACCCCTTATCTACAGGGCCTTGTGCGTGGGTCCCTTCGCGGGGCTGGTGGACGAGCTGGTGCTCTACGACGTGGACGAGGCCCGCCTGGCAGCCATTGAAGCGGTTGTCCGCGACATGGCCTCCGAGGAAGGTTCCGCGCCCGTCGTCGTGGTTTCCTCTGACCTGCCGGAGGCCCTGGCCGGAACGGACACGGTGTTCGCGGCAATCCGTCCCGGCGGCACTGCCGGGCGGATCGCCGACGAACGCGTGGCCTTGGATCTTGGCCTGCTGGGCCAGGAAACCACCGGCGCGGGCGGGATCTCCTATGCGCTGCGGACCATTCCCCGCATGCTGGAACTCGCCGAAGCGATGCGGCAGCATTGCCCCGAGGCATGGCTCATCAATTTCACCAACCCCGCAGGCATGGTGACCGAAGCTTTGGGCCCGGTGTTCGGACGCAAGGTGGTGGGCATCTGCGATTCCGCCGGGGGCCTGGTCCATCGGGCGGCACGTGCTGCCGGCACCCCGGTGGCAGAAGGAAGTCTCGACGGCGTGGGCTACTTCGGGTTGAACCATCTCGGCTGGCTGTATCGGCTGGCTCCCGGCGGGCGGGACCTGCTGCCCGGGCTGCTGGCGGACCACGCTGCGCTCGAGACCATCGAAGAAGGCAGGTTGTTTGGGCAGCACACCCTGCTGCAGCTTGGCTGCCTGCCCAACGAATACCTGTACTACTACTACCAAACAGCCCGGGCCACCGATGCGATCCGCCGGCAGCAGGAAACCCGGGGTGCATCAATCCACCACCAGCAGAGTTCCCTCTACCCTGCCCTGGTGCGGGCAACTCATCCCTTTGAGCTGTGGGACAGTGCCCGCAGGTCCCGGGAGGAAGGCTACCTGGCTGAAGCCCGTACGCACGGTGAGCAACGGGACGAGTCCGACTTGGCCGGCGGTGGCTATGAGCGGGTAGCACTGTCCGTGATGCGGGCGTTGTCCGGGGGTGGATCTGCCCAGCTGATCCTGAACGTTCCCAACGCGCCGGTCTCGCCTGCTGGTCCGGCGGGCAAGGTGGCCGTGCCCGGGTTGCCGGCCGACGCCGTCGTCGAGGTTCCCTGTGAGGTGACGCCCGACGGCGCGTGGCCGCTTGCGCAGGAACGGCCGGGCGGCCAATTCCTCACCCTCATGCAGCACGTCAAAGAGGTGGAGCGGCTGACCATCCGTGCTGTGGTGCACGGCGAGCGCAGTGCTGCCGTTGATGCCTTCGCGGCGCACCCTTTGATCGGAACGGCGGAGCTGGGAGAACAACTCCTCACCGGATACGAGGCAGCGTTTCCCGAACTCGCCCGGCTGTGGAGGTGGCCTACAGCTTCCGGTACATGACGTGCAGGCCCACGTAGCCGATCTCCGGATGATCGAATGCCTCAGGCACCGTCGCCAGGATCCGGAAGCCCATGGACTGCCACAACCACACCGCCCGGACGTTGCTCTCCACCACGGCGTTGTACTGCATGGCGTAGAAGCCTGCAGCCTTCGCTTCAGTCAACGAATAGGCGCAAAGGGCGCGGGCAACACCTTGGCCTGAGTGGTTGGCTCCCACCATGTACCCGGCATTGGCTACATGACTGCCGCCGCCGGCCTGGTTGGCGTGGAACTCTCCTGTTCCAAGGATCACGCCCGAGTCCCTGGCTACGGCCACGAACGTCTGGCCGGGAGCGTCTTTGATCCACTTGCTCCGGGCCGCTTCCTCGGACGTGTCACGGTCCCAGGTAAAGGTCTCACCGGCACGGATCACCGGTTCCAGGATGGCCCAGATCCCGGGCCAGTCCGCGGGGATGGCTTGGCGGATGTCGAAAGTCTGTTCTTCGCTCACAGCCGCCACGCTAGCAGCCCCGTCCAGCGGTGGTGCTGCCCGCAGCTGTGTGTTGGCACCTTCGGAGGCAGTGGACGGCAGGAGTAGTGTTTTCTGCAGGGCAAAGGCGTGTTTGCTGTTTTGCTGTTCGTGTCAGGAGGAATGCGGTGCCGTTGATCCGTCGTGTGGCGTTCCTGTCCTTGCATACCTCCCCCATGGAGCAGCCAGGTGCCGGAGATGCCGGTGGGATGAACGTCTACGTGCGGGCCCTGGCCATGGCGCTGGCGGAGACCGGGGTGGAAGTGGAGATCTTCACCCGATCCACCAAAGCCGGCCAACCCGCCGTCGAACATCCAGGTCCCGGCGTCTGCGTCCATAACGTCATGGCGGGGCCTCGCCGCAAAGTCCCCAAGGAAGAGCTGCCGGCCCTCCTGCACCAGATGGTGGAACAGATCGACATGATCCGCGGCAGCCAACTGCACGGCCGCTACGATGCCATCCATTCACACTATTGGGTGTCCGGCGTGGCCGGGCTGGAACTGTCAGGGCTATGGGGCGTGCCGCTGGTGCACACCATGCACACCATGGCCAAGGTCAAAAATCTTGTCCTCGAATCCGGCGAACGCCCCGAGCCCCGGCGCCGCGAAGAGGGCGAACAGCGGATCGTCGACGGCGCTACCCGGCTGGTCGCCAACACTCCAGCCGAGGCCGAGGAACTGGTTTCGCACTACGGTGCCGATCTTGACCGGATCGACGTGGCCCCGCCCGGCGTCGACCTCAAGGTCTTTACGCCCTCGTTCCGGCGGAAGTCACGGTCCCTGCGCGGAGTCAGGCCGGACAGTTTCCATATCCTCTTCGCCGGGCGGATCCAGCGGCTCAAAGGCCCCCAGGTGTTCGTCAAGGCCGCTGGGATCCTGCGCAAGCGCCGACCCGACATCGATCTCGAGCTGACCATTCTGGGCTCCCTCAGCGGTGCCAAGGACTTCAATCTCCAACACATCATCGACGACGCCGGACTGGCCGACGTCGTGACGCACCGCCCGCCTGTGGTGGCACCTGAACTGGCGGGTTGGTTCCGCTCCGCAGACGTCGTGGTCATGCCCTCTTTCAGCGAATCCTTCGGTTTGGTCGCTTTGGAAGCACAAGCGTGCGGTACACCAGTGGTGGCCACCAACGTGGGCGGACTGTCACGGGCCATTTCCGATGGCCGGACGGGCATGCTGGTGGACGGGCACGACCCCTCCGACTGGGCAGACGCCTTGGAGGACCTCTACGACGACGTCCAGACCCGTGAAGACATGGGACGGTTGGCCGCAACCCACGCCGAATCCTTCGGATGGCAACGGACAGCAGCCATCACGCTTGAAAGCTACCGCGAAGCAGTGGGCGGCCTGCTGGTTCCCCGGCGCTGAGTCTTCGCCGGTTCGGCCGTCTCGACTGGTAGATTGACGCGCACAGCGAACCAACGCCTGCAGCACCACCCCGCTGCCGGCATACCCAGCCAAAGGACGACGATGTCTGAAAACAAGGTCCTGTCCGATCTTGAAATTGCCCGCAAAGCCACTATCCAGCCCATCGTGGACATTGCCCGACGCGCAGGCATCACCGAGGACGCCCTTGAGCTGTATGGGCCCTACAAGGCCAAAATCAATCCGTCAAAGCTGGTTTTTCCCGCTGGGAAGACCCCCGGCAAGGTAGTACTGGTGTCCGCCATGTCCCCCACCCCGGCAGGCGAAGGCAAGTCCACCACCACCGTGGGGCTGGCCGACTCCCTGGCCCGCGCAGGGCACAACGTGATGATTGCCCTTCGCGAGCCCTCCTTGGGGCCGATCCTGGGGATGAAGGGCGGAGCCACCGGCGGCGGGTACTCCCAGGTGCTTCCCATGGACGACATCAACCTGCACTTCACCGGCGATTTCCATGCGATCACCTCCGCGAACAACGCGCTCATGGCCCTGGTGGACAACCATATTTTCCAAGGCAACGAACTCAATATCGATCCCCGCCGCATGACATTCAAACGCGTGCTGGATATGAACGACCGCTCGCTGCGGGAAGTGGTGATCGGCCTCGGCGGACCTGTTCAGGGCGTACCGCGGCAGGACGGCTTCGACATCACCGTGGCCTCCGAAATCATGGCGGTCTTCTGCCTGGCTAAAGACCTGGACGACCTCCGCGCACGGCTGGGCCGGATCACTTTTGGCTACACCTACGATCGCTCGCCGGTCACCGTAGCGGACCTCGGTGTCGAAGGCGCACTGACCATGCTGTTGAAGGACGCCATCAAACCAAACCTCGTCCAGACCATCGCCGGAACCCCTGCATTGGTCCATGGTGGCCCGTTCGCCAACATCGCCCACGGCTGCAACTCCCTGATCGCCACCAGCACGGCCATGCAGTTAGCCGACATCGTGGTCACAGAAGCCGGGTTCGGGGCAGACCTCGGCGCGGAAAAGTACATGGACATCAAGGCGAGAATCGCCCAGGTGGCGCCATCCGCCGTCGTAGTGGTGGCGACGATCCGCGCCCTGAAGATGCAGGGCGGGGTCCCCAAGGACCAACTCAGCGAACCCAACGTCGAGGCCGTTGCTGCCGGGGTGGAGAATCTTCAGAGGCATGTCCGCAACGTGTCCAAGTTCGGCATCTCCCCCATTGTGTCCATCAACAAATTCGCCACGGACACCCCGGAGGAACTGGAGTGGCTGCTCGACTGGTGCGCCGCGGAAGGCGTCGAGGCCGCCGTCGCCGATGTCTGGGGCCGGGGCGGAGGAGGCGACGGCGGTGACGGTCTTGCTGGGAAGGTTGCAGCCGCCTTGTCCGCGCCGTCGGACTTCCACCACCTCTACCCGCTGGAGATGCCTGTGGAGGACAAGATCCGGACCATTGTGCAGGAGATCTACGGGGCGCACGGCGTCGACTTCTCGGTTCCGGCCCTGAAGCGACTGGCGGAGATCGAGAAAAACGGTTGGTCCGACTTCCCTGTCTGCATGGCCAAGACCCAATACTCCTTCACCGATGACGCTTCCAGGCTCGGCGCTCCCAAGGGTTTCACGGTGCACGTCCGCGAACTGATTCCCAAGACCGGCGCCGGTTTCATCGTGGCGTTGACCGGTGCTGTCATGACCATGCCGGGACTGCCCAAGGAACCGGCCGCGATGCGCATGGACGTGGACGCCGACGGTCAACCCACCGGCCTCTTCTAACCCGCTCTCACATCCCCTGCCCTCCAGACCCACGCTCTCTCACATCCCCTGCCCTCCAGCCCCACGCTCTCTCACATCCCCCTGCCCTCCAGCCCCACGCTCTCTCACTCTCTTGAGAAAAGGGAGCGAGCGTCGGCCCCAAACCGGAAGGACGTGAGAGAAGGTTCGGGAAACGACAAACGCCCCCGTAATGGATACGGGGGCGTTTGGTAAAACGGGAGTGTTTAGCGCTCGATGTCGCCGCGGATGAAGGCTTCGACCTTATCGCGGGCGAGGTCGTCGTTGAACTGCTCCGGGGGCGACTTCATGAAGTAGCTGGACGCGGAAAGCAGCGGGCCGCCGATGCCGCGGTCCAGGCCGATCTTGGCCGCACGGATGGCGTCGATGATGACACCTGCCGAGTTCGGGGAATCCCAGACCTCAAGCTTGTATTCAAGGGACACCGGTGCGTCGCCGAAGTTGCGGCCCTCGAGGCGCACGAAGGCCCACTTGCGGTCGTCCAGCCAAGCCACGTAGTCCGACGGCCCAATGTGGACGTCGTCCGCGTGCAGTTCGGCCTCAACGTTGGAGGTCACAGCCTGGGTCTTGGAGATCTTCTTGGATTCCAGGCGGTCGCGCTCCAGCATGTTCTTGAAGTCCATGTTGCCGCCGACGTTGAGCTGGTAGGTGCGGTCCAGCGTCACGCCGCGGTCTTCGAAGAGCTTGGCCATGACGCGGTGCGTGATGGTGGCACCGATCTGGCTCTTGATGTCATCGCCCACGATCGGGATGCCGGCCTCGGTGAACTTGTCAGCCCATTCCTTGGTTCCTGCGATGAACACGGGCAGGGCGTTGACGAACGCCACACCGGCGTCGATCGCGCACTGGGCGTAGAACTTTGCAGCCTGGTCCGAGCCAACGGGCAGGTAGCAGACCATGACGTCGGCCTTGGCCTCGCGCAGCGCTGCGACGATGTCCACGGCTTCCTCGGGTGCCTCAACGATGGTCTCGCGGTAGTACTTGCCCAGGCCGTCGAGCGTGTGGCCGCGCTGGACCGTTACGCCGGTGGCGGGAACGTCGGCAATCTTGATGGTGTTGTTTTCGCTGGCGCCGATGGCGTCGGCCAGGTCCAGTCCAACCTTTTTGCTGTCAACGTCGAAAGCAGCAACGAACTGGACGTCGTTGACGTGGTACTGGCCGAACTCGACGTGCATCAGACCCGGGATCGTGGCCTTGGGGTCAGCGTCGCGATAGTACTGAACACCTTGGACCAACGATGCAGCGCAGTTACCTACGCCGACAATGGCAACACGAATCGGATGTGAAGACACGGAACTCCTCTTGAGACTAAACCTCATATGCCAGGCGCAGCCCTGACTGAGTCCAGGGCACGACTGATTGGCACGGCGCCATTCGGCGCACTCTTGCATTGTAACCAACACAGCAGGGGCCGGCTTTGTTCCCGGCCGGCCCCTGCAGTTTTATGGCGGTACTTTGGAGGCTACTTCCCCGCCCAAAGGTTGATGTCCGACTCCACAGCGAATTCGTCAATCGCCGTCAATTCATCCGTGGTGAACTCCAAGTTGCTGATGGCGCTGAGCGTGTCTTCAAGCTGGGCGACGCTGGACGCACCAACAAGCGCAGAGGTCACCGGGGAGCCCTTGGGCTGGTCACGCAGAATCCAGGCAATGGCCATCTGGGCGAGGGTCTGCCCACGTCCCTCAGCAATGGCATTCAAGCCCCTGACCCGGTCCAGCTTTTCCTCGGTCAGTTGGGATTCGGAGAGGAATCGTTCCTTCGCCGCCCGCGAGTCGGCCGGAACACCGTTGAGGTAGCGGTTGGTCAGCATGCCCTGGGCCAAGGGCGAGAACGCGATGGAGCCTGCCCCCACCTGGTCCAAGGCCTCGTAGAGATTGGGGGATCCGTTCTCGGTCCACCGGTTCAGCATGGAGTAGCTGGGCTGGTGAATCAGCAGTGGCGTGCCGAGTTCCTTCAGTATCCGGGCAGCCTCGATGGTCTGCTCGGGTGTGTAGGACGAGATTCCGGCATACAGCGCCTTGCCGGACCGGACCGCGTAATCCAACGCGCCCATGGTCTCTTCCAGCGGCGTCTCCGGGTCCGGGCGGTGGCTGTAAAAAATGTCCACGTAGTCCAGGCCCATTCGCTCCAACGACTGGTCCAGGCTGGAGATCAGGTATTTCCGGGATCCCCACTCACCGTACGGGCCGGGCCACATGTAGTAGCCGGCTTTGGTGGAGATGACCAGTTCATCGCGGTAGGGCTTGAAGTCATCCTTGAGGTGGCGCCCGAAGTTGGTCTCCGCCGACCCGTCGGGCGGGCCATAGTTGTTGGCGAGGTCGAAGTGGTTCACACCAAGATCGAACGCCCGGCGCAGGATGGCACGCTGTTCGTCAAAGCGCTTGTCATCGCCGAAGTTGTGCCAGAGGCCCAGCGAAATGGCAGGGAGCTTGAGTCCGCTGCGTCCAACACGGCGATAGGGCATGGTTTCGTAGCGGTTTTCCGCAGCCGAATAAGTCATACGTACCATCCTGCCACTGCGCAAACCGGGGTGACGGCGCCGTCCGCTATGTGGGCGCCGTCACCTTCAGTTTGGAAGACTTACTGGACGCGCACGACGGCGGCGCTTCCGCCGGGAAGCGTCAGCGTCCCCTCGTCCAGGACTGCTTCGCCGTCAGTAGCCAGCAGGATGCTGCCGCTCAGTGGCGTCCCGAGTGCATCGTCGCCGAAGTTGCAGATCACACGGACAGTGCCTCGGGACATCTGCAGCCAGTGTTCGTCGTCGTCGAACTCAACCGAAGTCTCACCGAAGCCGCCGTCCACCAACTCGGGAGTGTCCCGGCGCAGCTGTGCTAAATCCTTGTACAGCTGCAGCAAGCGGGCGTGGTCTCCCTCGCCTGCTTCATCCCATTTGAGCTTGGAACGCTGGAACGTCTCCGGGTCCTGTGGGTCGGGCACCACAGCGGGGTCCCATCCCATGCGTTCGAACTCCTTGATCCGCCCTTCCGCTGTGGCCTTTCCAAGCTCAGGTTCCGGGTGGGAGGTGAAGAACTGCCACGGTGTGGAAGCTCCGAACTCCTCGCCCATGAACAACATAGGCGTGAAGGGGGACGTCATGGTCAGCACTGCCCCAATGGCCAACTTTCCGTATGACAACGACGCCGTGAGCCGATCACCGGTTGCCCGGTTGCCGATCTGGTCGTGGTTCTGCAGGCAGACTACCAGTGCCGACGGGTGGGCAAGGTCCCGCCGGATAGGCCGGCCATGATGCCGCCCACGGAAACTGGAGTAGCTGCCATCGTGGAGGAACCCACGTTCCAGGACCTTTGCCAACACGGCCAGTGAGTCGAAGTCCGCGTAGTAGCCAGTGGTTTCGCCACTGAGGTTGACGTGCACTGCGTGGTGGAAATCATCGCTCCATTGGCCTTCGAGCCCGTAACCGTTGTCCTTGCGCGGGTAGATGAGCCGCGGATTGTTCAGGTCCGATTCGGCGATCATTGTCCGGGGAACCCCGGTTTCGGCTTCGACCTCATCACCCAGTGCCCCGAACTCCTCGAGGATGTGCACGGCGCGCTCGTCACGCAAAGCGTGTACCGCATCAAGGCGGAGCCCGTCCACGTGGTAGTCCCGCAGCCACATGGCCGCGTTTTCCAGGATGTAGCGCCGGACGTCGTCCGAGCCGGGGCCGTCGAGGTTAACGGAGTCACCCCAGGTGTTTCCCTCCCCCGACTTCAGGTAGGGACCGAATTTGGGCAGGTAGTTCCCACTTGGCCCAAGGTGGTTGTAGACAACGTCCTGGATGACGCCCAAGCCGGCAGCATGGGCGGCATCAACAAAGCGCTGGTACGCTGCCGGGCCGCCGTAGGGCTCGTGGACCGCGTACCAAAGAACGCCGTCGTAACCCCAATTGTGGACGCCGTTGAAGCCGTTGACCGGCAGCAACTCAATGAAGTCCACACCGAGGTCCACCAGGTAGTCCAGTTTGGCGGCGGCAGCATCCAGTGTCCCTTCAGGGGTGAAGGTGCCCAGGTGCAACTCGTAGATGACAGCTCCCTTGAGCGGCCGGCCCTTCCACCCGGAGTCCTGCCACTGGTGGACGGAGGGATCGAAGGTGACGGACAAACCGTGAACGCCTTCCGGTTGCCGCCTCGAACGCGGGTCCGGGAATGGCCCCTCGCCGTCCACGATGTACCCATAGGGCACGCCGTCGCCTTCCTGGCCGGGCGCCTCAGCGGGCGCCCGCCACCAACCGGGGGCGGCGGCGTCGTGGTGTTCCATCGGGTATTCGCGCCCGTCGGCAAGAAGCCGGACCGAATCAGCGTTCGGCGCCCAGACGTCGTAGCGGTTTTTTCCAGCAGCGTGCTCCAGCATCATGCTCCCTTATGCGTGTTCAAGCGTGCGTTGCAGTGATGGTTTGATGTGGGGTCAGTCGGTGGGGACCAGCAAGGCCACGGGATACTTTTCCAGCAGCGTCTCCAACAAGATGTTGCCGGCACCGTACGTGGCTCCGGTGAGTTCGTCACGGACGTTTCCGGATACCTCGATTGCGGTGCCCCGCCAGCCACCTTCCCGGGCAAGCCGTTTGGGCAGGCGCGTGGCCACAGTGAGGGCACCGCGGCCGGCAGCGCCGCGATCAAAGGCCACCACGTGGCCGGCTGCGGCCCCGTGCACTCCTACCGGCGTGTATCCGCTGAAGAGTTCAGGCCGGTCACGCCGCAACCTCAGTGCCCGTGACACCACCAACAGCTTGGCCGCCTCATCCGTGAAAGCCGGTGAGGCCCCGTTGTCCAACTCCGCCAGCGCGGTTATACGAGCCTGGAAGTCGACAGGGCGCCTGTTGTCCGGGTCGGTGAGGGAACCGTCCCTGAATTCGGTGCCCTGGTAGACATCCGGCACACCGGGCATGGTCAGCTGGACCAGCTTGGCCGACAATGAGTTGGATGTTCCATGGGGTTCCAGCTCAGCGACAAAGTTGGTCAAGGCTGCTCCAACTTCAGGCGAATCAAAGACGGAGTCGACGGCGGCCGCCAGGTGACGTTCGAACTCCTGGTTGGGGTCGGTCCAGTTGGTCGAATTCCCCGCCTCACGTGCAGCCTTCAGGGCGTAGGACTGCAGGCGTCCGCGATCTGCAGGCCAGGCACCGACGATCGATTGCCATACAAGGGCAGCCAAGGGACCGTCAGGGATGGGGGCCAACTCCTGGACGGTGCCCAGGAACAGTTCCCATTCAGGGACGGCCTCGGAGATGACCGAGATACGGGCCCTTGCGTCCTCGCTCCGCTTGGTGTCATGGGTGCTCAGTGTGGTCATGGAGAGCGGCAAAGCCTGCTGCCTGCGGGCCATCCGCCTATGGAAGACGTCGGTGGATACCGCGAATTCCGTCGGATCTGCTCCCACTTCGGTAAGGGTCCCCAGCCGGCTGTAACGGAAGAAGGCGGTATCTTCCACCCCCTTGGCCATGACCATTCCGGAGGTCTGCTGGAAACGTTGTGCCAAAGCACCGGAGGAATCCATCAGCAGTGGCGTCAGGAGCTCCAGCACCTCATTGAGGTCAGCACGGCTTTCCCCGGCACGACGGATTGATTCGGCCAGGACATCCTTGCCGTAAGGAAGGTAGGTGCGGTAAATGGGGAAGCAGCAGATGACTTCGGCGATCGCATCGGCAACTTTCTCCGCCGGCAAGTCCATGGACGGTGGCACCAATCGCGCCAACCGGAGGATTTCCGAACGCAGGATTCCGTCGGCGATCCGGCGCTTGGTCCCATGGATCATCGCAGCGTAGTTCGCCGGGGATTCCGCGTCCCGCAACCTGGCGTCGAGGGAATTCAGGTATTCCTCTGCGGCCGGATCCACGAAGAGCCTGTCGACGTCGGCAAGGGCGTCGTAGCCGGTGGTCCCTTCACACTCGAAGGTGTCCGGCAGTTCTTCTCCGGGTTCAAGGATCTTTTCGACCAGCAAGTAGGCCCCACCGGTTGCTTCCCGCAGCCGGGCGAGGTAACCCTCGGGGTCGGCGAGCCCATCCGGGTGGTCGATCCGCAACCCGTCCACCAGTCCTTCGCGGAACCAGCGAACGATCTCCTCGTGGGACTCGTCAAAGACCCAAGGGATTTCGACACGCAGCCCGGCGAGGGTGTTGACGGCGAAGAACCGGCGGTAGTTCAACTCAGCGTCCGCCCGGCGCCAACCCACCAGTTCATAGTGCTGCCGTGCATGGACTTCCCGCGGGTTGTCCCCGGAGGTATAGGTCCCCTCGGCCAGGGGGAAGCTGTGATCGTAGTAGCGCAGTTCGCCGTCCACCACCGACAACCCGTCAAGGTCGTCATCGCTTCCCAGTACAGGGATGCGGATCTTGCCTCCGCCGAAGTCCCAGTCGACGTCGAAGGCCTCCGCGTACTTTGAACCGCGGCCTTCCTTCAGCAACTGCCACCACCAGGCATTTTGCTTCGGTGAAGCAACACCCATGTGGTTGGGCACGATGTCAGCCAGGACGCCAAGGCCCTTTTCCTTCGCCGCCTTGGACAGCGCCGAAAGCCCTTCAGGGCCTCCGCGGGAAGGATCGACGGTTGAAGGATCGGTCACGTCATAGCCGTGATCCGAACCCTCTTCCGCGGTCAGGATCGGGGAGACGTAAACCCAGTCGATGCCAAGCGAACGCAGGTATCCGGTGAGATCCGCTGCGTCCTGGAGAGTGAAACCAGCGCGGATTTGGAGCCTGTAGGTTGAGACGGGTGTCTTCATGAATCCGCCTTCTTCCCGTCACCTTCGTCATTGGTCCCCTCGGGTGCGGAGTCCTTGTAGTCGAAAGGCAGCGATGTCACGGCAGGAGCCGTGATGGACGCGTTTTCCGGTGTGCTGGTCTGCGTCAGGGCAGCAAGGGAGGCCGCCACGGAGTGGTCGGGTTCAATTTCCGGAGTGCTGTGGGCCCGCAGGACCACCAAGGACTTCCCGCCGACCATCAGGATCTGGTCGGGCTTGACCACTCCCGCTTCAGCACCTTCTCCGGCGGTGTCGATCATGACGTCCCAGGCTGCGGCGTACTCATCCGAAGGAATCCGGAAGCCGACTTCTTCCTGGTCTGCGTTGAAATAGAGCAGGAAGTTGACGTCCGTGATGCGACGGCCCTGCGTGTCCTGGCCATGGATGCCATCACCGTTGAGGAATACGCCAACGGACCGACCCAAGGCTTCATCCCAGTCCGACGGGCTCATGGTGCTGGCGTCCGCGTCAAGCCATACGATGTCGGGCAGTCGCTCGCCTTCGCCTCGCAGGACCGGCCTGCCGTCGAAGAAGCGGCTGCGACGCAGGCTCGGATGTTTGGCCCGGAGGGCACTGACGGCGGCCGTGAACTCGATCAGGGGCTGGTCCACGTTGTCCCAGTTGATCCAGGTCAGTTCCGAATCCTGGCAGTACCCGTTGTTGTTGCCGTTCTGGGTCCTGCCGAGTTCATCGCCGTGCAGGAGCATGGGGACGCCCTGAGACAGGAACAGCGAGGCGATGAAGTTGCGCTGCTGGCGCGCCCTCAAGCCAAGGACAGTGGGATCATCCGTGGGACCTTCGGCCCCACAGTTCCACGAGCGGTTGTGCGATTCGCCGTCGTTGTTGCCTTCGCCGTTGGCCTCGTTGTGTTTCTCGTTGTAGGAGACGAGGTCCGCCAGGGTAAAACCGTCGTGGGCAGTGACGAAGTTGATCGATGCCACCGGGCGGCGGCCCGAGTGCTCGTAAAGGTCCGCGGAGCCGGTGAGCCGGGACGCGAATTCGCCCAGGGTTGAGGGTTCGCCGCGCCAGAAGTCACGCACGGTGTCGCGGTACTGGCCGTTCCATTCGGTCCATTGCGGCGGGAAGTTGCCCACCTGGTAGCCGCCGGGACCAACGTCCCATGGTTCGGCGATGAGCTTCACCTGGGAAACCACGGGGTCCTGCTGGATGAGTTCGAAGAATGTGGAGAGTTTGTCCACATCGTAGAATTCGCGGGCAAGCGTGGATGCGAGGTCGAAACGGAACCCGTCCACGTGCATCTCGGTGACCCAGTACCGCAGGGAGTCCATCAGCAACTGCAGGGAGTGCGGGCTGCGGACATTGAGTGAGTTGCCGGTGCCGGTGTAGTCCATGTAGTACTTCTGGTCGTCTTCCACCAGGCGGTAGTACGCGGAGTTGTCGATTCCCTTGAACGAGAGGGTCGGTCCAAGGTGGTTTCCTTCGGCTGTGTGGTTGTAGACCACATCAAGGATGACTTCGATTCCGGCGGTGTGCAGTGCCCGCACCATGGCCTTGAAGTCCTGGACCTGCTGGCCAGTGTCACCTTTGGAGCTGTAGCTGTTGTGGGGGGCAAAGAACCCAATGGTGTTGTAGCCCCAGTAGTTGTTCAGGCCCTTGTCCTGCAGGATGCCGTCATTGACGAATTGGTGCACCGGCATGAGCTCGATCGCCGTGATTCCCAGCTTCTGCAGGTGGGAAATAACCGCCGGGTGCGCGACGCCGGCATACGTGCCGCGCTGCTCCTCCGGCACCTCGGGATGCATCTGGGTAAGGCCTTTGACGTGGGCCTCGTAGATCACGGACTTGTGATATGGAATCCGCAGCAGCTTGTCGCCGTCCCAATCGAAGAACGGGTTGATGACGACACCCAGCATCATGTGCGGTGCCGAGTCCTCGTCATTGCGGGAGTCCGGGTCATCCATGTTGTAGGAGAACAAGGATGGATCCCAGTCGATCTGCCGGTGGATGGCCTTTGCATAAGGATCCAGCAGCAGCTTATTGGGATTGAACCTTTGGCCGGCGTCGGGGTCGTAAGGACCGTGCACCCTGTAGCCGTACTTTTGTCCGGGTTGGACCTGCGGCAGATAACAGTGCCATACGTAACCATCAACCTCGGTAACTTCTACGCGGACTTCCCCGCCGTCGTCGTCGAAGAGGCACAATTCCACTTTTTCGGCCTTCTCGCTAAACAGCGCGAAGTTGGTGCCGGTGCCGTCAAAGGTGGCACCCAGCGGATAAGCCGATCCAGGCCAGACTTCCATGCGTTCTCCTCTTGATGATGCGAACAACTGTTGCAAGCCTACTCATGACCCCGACAACGACAGTAACCTTAGGGTCTTGTTCGGTCGTATTCCGCGCTGAGCGAACCAATCACACGCGGTATCGCCGACATGATCGCGGAAGCTGTAAGGGGCCCTCCGTTGAATTCTTCCGAAGCCTGCGATCCAGCCCGCCCGTGAAGGCTCGCAGCAACGGCAGCCAATGCAGCCCAGCGGTCCTCAACGTCCAGGCCCAGGCCGGCATATGCGCCGTCGTCGTCCTTGATGGATTCCGCGCTTTGGGCGAGCAAAGCGCCCAGGATACCGGCCAGGACATCGCCACTGCCTGCGGTCGCCATCCAGGCCGTGCCTTCGGACTGGCTGAAAACAACGCCCGACGGCGACGCCACCAGTGTGGTGGCTCCCTTCAGGAGCACCGTGGCGCCGGTTTGTTGTGCGGCCTGACGTACCCAGTGCAGCGGTCGCGATTCCACGTCCTCCCGCGTCACGGCCATCTCACCGGTTGAGGGCAGCGACTCGAGGAGAGTGGCCAGTTCTCCAGCGTGTGGCGTCAGGATCCAGTGGGCCGGGCAGTGGTCCGGCAGGAGGCTTAAAGCACCTGCATCCACTACCACGGGCAGATCCGCGGCCAAGGCAGTCGCAGCAGCGGACCTGGCCCGCTCAAGCTGCTCTTCCCCATCGACGCCGGAGCCCAGCAACCATGCTTGGACCCGGCCGGGTTTCTCCGGTTCCCACAGAGCTTCCGGGGTTTTGGCCAGCACCAACTGCGCTACCGCTTGGGGACCGGCGTAACGCACCATCCCGGCGCCCGCGAGGGCCGCCGCATGGACGCCCAGGACAGCGGCACCGGCAAACCGCACCGAGCCCGCCACAACGCCCAGGACACCCCGCGTGTATTTGTGTGCCCGGCGTCCGGGACGGGGCAGCACTGCGGAAATTTCTGCAGAAGTGAGGCGGCGGAGCTCCGGCCGGGTGGATTCGAGCAACTCTTCAATGCCGATGTCCACCACCTGGACCCGGCCCGAACAGCCTTCCCCCGGGTCGGTCATGAGGCCTGCTTTGACGCCGCCAAACGTCACCGTAACGTCCGCATCCAGCACAGGCCAGTGGACTTCGCCTGTGGTGGCATCCAGCCCGCTGGGCAGATCGCAGGCCACTACCAAGGCGGGACGCAGTTCCTGAAGGGAAGCAATAAGTTCCGCGGAGGTCCCACGGAGGCCTCCACGGGCACCCGTGCCAAGCAGGGCATCAATGATCACGTCATTTCCTGCGCATACGACTGCGAGTTCCTCAGCGTTCCCCGGCTCGAGGTAGAGGGTCCGACCACCGGCTGCCTTGAAGGCTGCCAACGCCTCGGGATGGACTTCAGCAGCGGCGAGGACCGCCGTCGTGCGCATTCCCTGGCGTGCCAGCAGCGCTGCCGCAAAGAGGCCATCGCCACCATTGTTGCCCTTGCCTGCCAGGACGGTGACGCTGGCACCGGCCAGCCGGCGCCGTGTCCTGACTTCGCGTGCTACGGCCTGGGCCAGCCCATAGGCTGCCCGTTGCATGAGAACAGCGCCCCCACCGGCGTCCAGGTACGGTTGTTCCGCATCCCTGATCTGTTGTCCGGTGAAGGCGCTGATCATTGTTCTTGAGAGTCCGCTTAGCCCTCGGCGAGCACAGTGGCCGTGGCAATGCCACCGTCATGGCTCATGGACAAGTGCCAGCGCTTGACGCCCTTGGCCTCAGCCACTGCCAGCACCGTGCCCTTGACCTGGACCGTGGGGCCGTTCTCATCGAGGCCAATCCAGCAGTCCTGCCAGTTCATGCCCGCGGGGGCACCCAGAACCTTGGCCACGGCTTCCTTGGCCGCAAAACGGGCAGCCAGGGAACGGGTGTTCAATTCCCGTTCGGCAGGAACAAACAGCCGATCCCGGAGCCCGGGCGTCCGCTCCAGCTGCCTGCCGAACCGCTCGATGTCTACGACGTCTACGCCAATGCCAACAATCATGGCGTTATTCTACGGTCACGCTCTTGGCGAGGTTGCGCGGCTGGTCTACGTCGTAGCCCTTGGCGCCGGCCAATTCAGCGGCAAAGATCTGCAGCGGAACAGTGGTGAGCAGCGGCATCAACAGGGTGGGCGTCTCCGGTACGTAGAAGACCTGCTCTGCGTAATCCTTGACCGACTCGTCGCCTTCTTCGGCAATGACCAGGGTGCGCGCACCACGTGCACGGACTTCCTGGATGTTGCTGACGACCTTTGAGTGCAGGGAGTCGCGGCCACGCGGGGACGGAACCACGACGAAGACCGGCTGGCCATCGTCGATCAGGGCGATCGGACCGTGCTTGAGCTCGCCGGCAGCGAAGCCTTCAGCGTGGATGTAGGCGATTTCCTTGAGCTTCAAGGCGCCTTCCAGGGCAACCGGGTAGCCCACGTGACGGCCAAGGAACAGCACGGACTTTTCGTCCTTCATGCTGCGCGCGAGCTCGCGCAGGGGCCCTGCGTTGTCCAGGATGTGCTGGATCTTGGCGGGGATCTTGTTGAGGTCCGCCAGGACGTCCTTGATCTGGCCCGAGAAGATGTTGCCGCGCAGCTGGGCAAGGTACAGGCCCAGGAGGTAAGCGGCCGTGATCTGCGCCAGGAATGCCTTGGTGGAGGCAACCGCGATTTCCGGGCCGGCGTGCGTGTAGAGCACGGCGTCGGATTCGCGCGGGATGGTGGAACCGTTGGTGTTGCAGATGGAGATCGTCTTGGCGCCTTGTTCACGGGCGTAGCGGACGGCCATCAGGGTGTCCATGGTCTCACCGGACTGGCTGATGGAAACCACCAGGGTGTTGGAGTCCACAATCGGATCGCGGTAGCGGAACTCGTGGGCGAGCTCCACCTCCGTGGGGATCCGGCACCAGTTCTCAATCGCGTACTTGGCCACCAGGCCGGCATAAGCCGCGGTGCCGCAAGCGAGCACGATGATCTTGTCAACCTGCTTGAGGAGTTCGGGGTCGATGCGGACCTCGTCCAGCGTCAGCTTGCCATCGAGGTCCGAGCGGCCCAGGAGGGTCTGTGCAACAGCGTCAGGCTGATCGTGGATTTCCTTCTCCATGAAGGAGTTGAAGCCACCCTTTTCGGCCGATGCCGGGTCCCAGTCGACGTGGTATTCCTTGCCTTCGGCAGGAGCGCCGAAGAAGTCGGTGATTTCCACGGAGTCCGCGGTGATGGTGACGATCTGGTCCTGGCCCAGTTCCACGGCGCGGCGGGTGTAGTCGATAAAGCCGGAGACGTCCGAGCCGAGGAAGTTCTCTCCTTCGCCCAGGCCAACCACCAGCGGGGAGTTGCGGCGGGCAGCTACGACGACGTCGGGCTGGTCTGCGTGGACTGCAAGAAGGGTGAAGGCGCCTTCAAGGCGCTGGCAGGCCAGGCGCATCGCTTCGGTGAGGTTTCCGCCGTCGCCATTGAGCTGGGTGCGGAAGATATCGCCAACAAGCGCGGCGGCAACTTCGGTGTCGGTTTCGGACTCGAAGGTAACGCCCTTTGCCAGGAGCTCCTGCTTGAGTTCAGCGAAGTTCTCAATGATGCCGTTGTGAATAAGTGCAAGGCGGCCGCCATCGGAAAGGTGCGGGTGCGCGTTGCGGTCGGTCGGGCCACCGTGGGTAGCCCAACGGGTATGGCCGATGCCGGTCAGGGATTCAGGAACTGGATTTGCTTCCAGTTCACCGATCAGGTTGCTCAGCTTGCCGGACTTTTTACGGGATGAGATTTTCCCGTCAGCCACCACTGCGACGCCAGCGGAGTCATAGCCGCGATACTCAAGACGACGCAGCCCTTCCACGACGACGTCAAGGGCGCTGTGACCAGCTGCCTTGCGAGACGAATTGCCAACATAGCCTACGATTCCACACATGGGTACTAGCCTAACGGCTAGCGCAAACAACTGACGTGGGACATCCCAGCTCTTCCCCTTGCCAGTATGATGTCCAACCCTCACAATTCACCCTCCCGTCGTCGCGCATTTCCTGTTCCGCCTCGCGGAGGGCAGAATCATGAGCGTGACTTTGCAACGCACCGAAGCTAATGGCGACGGCGCTTCCCCGTTTGTAGAGCTGGACCGTCAAACGTGGTCCAGGCTTGCAGCGCAGATGGAGCAGCCCCTCAACGAAGAGGACATCTTCCGTCTCCGCGGACTCGGCGACCCCTTGGACATGAAGGAAGTCAGGGAGGTCTACCTCCCCCTTTCCCGGCTCCTGCACCTGTATGTACAGGCTTCGCACCAGCTCCATGCAGCCACCACCACGTTCCTGGGCGAACAGACCCAGCGCACACCGTTCGTGATCGGCGTCGCCGGCTCAGTGGCCGTTGGCAAGTCCACCATCGCCCGCGTGCTCCGCGAAATGCTGCGGCGCTGGCCCGGGACCCCCAATGTGGAACTCATCACCACGGACGGATTCCTTTATCCTTTGGCCGAGCTGAAGCGCCGGCACCTTTTGGAGCGCAAAGGTTTTCCCGAGTCCTACGACAGGCGCGGACTGCTTCGCTTCGTCTCCGAAGTCAAAGGTGGCGCGGAAGAAGTGCGGGCGCCGTGGTATTCCCACGTAACGTACGACATCGTGCCGGGGAAGGAAGTCGTGGTGCGGCGTCCCGACGTCCTGATTGTCGAGGGTCTCAACGTCCTGGCTCCCGCCCGTCCCCGCATGGACGGCAAGCAGGGACTGGCAGTCAGCGACTTCTTCGACTTTTCCATCTACGTGGACGCCAAAACCTCCTACATCGAGGAATGGTACGTGGACCGTTTCCGCAAACTGCGCACCACCGCATTCGCGCAGCCGGAATCCTACTTCCACCGCTACGCCACGCTGTCCGATGACGACGCCGAATCCACCGCACGCGGCATCTGGAAGCGCATCAACGAACCAAACCTCGAAGAAAACGTGCTGCCAACACGCGGGCGCGCCCAATTGGTGTTGACCAAGGACGCAGACCACTCCATCCGCCGGATGCTGCTGAGGAAGGTCTAGCGTGGCCGACTCCCATAAGCTCCCGAGCCGGCGCGTTTTTACAGGCTTGCTCACCGCCGGAGCTGGAATGGCGGCATTGGCTGCGTGCACACCTGAGAAGGCTGTCCCCTCCCCCGTAGCTGCAAACGCCGCCAGTGAAGCCGCTGCGCCGTCTGCAGCCCCCTCCAGCGCCCCCGCTACGGAGTCTGCGGCTGTTTCCCCGTCCCCCAGCGCGGAGTCCCCCACCGCGGCACCATCCAGTTCGGCACCGTCCAGCGCCGTTGCACCCCAGCATTCCCTCACTGACCCCGCCAGCCCTTGGGTGATCGTCAACAAGCACCGCCCACTGATCCCTCAGGACTTCGTCCCGGCCGATTTGGTCCAGCCGAAGGTCCGACTCGCCGTCAGCGGCGAAGCTTCCCTGCTTAACAGCACGACGGCGGCTGCCGCGGAAAAGATGTTCGGCGCGGCGGCAACAGAGGGCATCATCATGACCTTGGCTTCGGGCTACCGTTCCTACTCCACCCAAGTGGCCACGTACGGAGGGTACGTCGCCAGCACGGGGCAGGCGGCTGCGGACCGCGCCTCAGCCCGCCCGGGTCACTCCGAGCACCAGACGGGCTGGTCCTTCGATATCGGCGACGGGGGTGGAGCCTGCAGCTTCCAGCCGTGCTTTGCTGAGCAGCCCTCGGCGGTCTGGGCCAAGGCCAACGCCCACAGGTTCGGTTTTGTGGTCCGCTATCCCTGGATGCTCCACGACACCACCGGGTACTTCTACGAGTCCTGGCACTTGCGGTATATCGGCGTGGAAGCGGCAACCGACATGGCCACGCGCGGCATTGCCACCCTGGAAGAGTACTTCGGGCTCGAAGCAGCCCCGGACTACCTCTAAGCCCTTAAACAGCGTCGGCCCGCTCCCCTGGCGTCCAGGGTGCGGGCCGATGCTCATTCAAACTTCCTAGACGGTCATTTCGCTGGACACGCCCAGTCGTTCTTTGACCACTGCGGCAAGACTGTTGCAGATGCGCTCAGCTGTTTCCATATCAGCGGCTTCCACCATGACACGGACCAAAGCTTCAGTACCTGACGGGCGGAGCAGCACGCGGCCGGTCTCACCCAATTCCAGCTCGGCGGCAGCAACAGCCGCTGCCACGCCTTCGTCGGTGCCGGCGCGGGCCTTGTCGACGCCCTTGACGTTGATCATCAGCTGCGGGAGCTTGGTCATGGCCGTGGAGAGTTCCTTGAGGCTGCGGCCGGTCAGGGCGACCTGCGCCGCGAGCTGCAGGCCGGTCAGGACGCCGTCGCCTGTGGTGGCGTAGTCGGAGAAGATCACGTGGCCGGACTGTTCCCCGCCAAGGTTGTAGCCGCCGTCGCGCATTTCTTCCAGGACGTAGCGGTCGCCGACGCCGGTTTCACGAATGGTGATGCCGGCGTTCTTGAGGGCAATCTTAAGGCCGAGGTTGCTCATGACCGTGGCCACCAGGATGTTGTCCTTGAGCTTCCCTGCATCATTGAGGGCCAGCGCGAGGATGGCCATGATCTGGTCACCATCCACTTCATTGCCTTCGTGGTCCACGGCAAGGCAACGGTCGGCGTCGCCGTCGTGGGCTACCCCAAGATCTGCACCGTGCTTGACCACGGCTTCCTTCAGCGGGCCCAGGTGTGTGGAGCCCACACCTTCGTTGATGTTCAGGCCGTCCGGCTCAGCGCCGATCACTACAACATCAGCGCCGGCGTCCTTGAACACCTGGGGCGAGCAACCACTCGCTGCACCGTGGGCACAGTCGAGGACTACTTTGAGGCCGTCCAGGCGCTTGGGCAGCGTACCCAGCAGGTGCACGATGTAGCGGTCCTCAGCGTCGGAGAAGCGCTGGATGCGTCCGACGTCGGCTCCCACGGGGCGCTGCGGCTCTTTGCCAAGCTGTGCCTCGATGGCGTCTTCGACGTGGTCCGGGAGCTTCTGGCCGCCGCGGGCGAAGAACTTGATCCCGTTGTCCGGCGCGGGGTTGTGGGAGGCCGAGAGCATGACGCCGAAATCGGCGTCGAGGTCTGCCACCAGGTAAGCGGCCGCAGGGGTGGGAAGAACACCGGCGTCATAGACGTCGATTCCGGAGCTGGAAAGCCCGGCTTCCACGGCGGCTGCGAGGAACTCGCCACTCGCTCTGGGGTCCCTGGCGACGACGGCGCGCGGCCGCTTGCCATTGGTTGTGCGGTCATGGCCGAGTACGACGGCGGCGGCCTGTGCGAGCTGCATAGCCAGCTCGGCGGTGAGCAATCCGTTCGCGAGACCGCGCACGCCATCTGTTCCAAATAATCTAGACATCGGCTCAAGTTTAGACGACTACGGGACACCATCAGTTCAGGGGCGTGTCGGAGCGTCATATGGACGGGCTTCAACGGTGGGTGTTTAACGGCGAAAGCCCGCCCCGCCGAAGTGGCGGAACGGGCTTTCGATACCCCCGCAAGGGGGCCAAGCAGATTAACGCTTGGAGTACTGCTGGGCCTTGCGTGCCTTCTTGAGACCAGCCTTCTTACGCTCGATGACGCGGGCGTCACGGCGCAGGTAACCGGCCTTCTTGAGGGTGGCGCGGTTGTTGTCGACGTCGATCTCGTTCAGCGAGCGAGCAACACCGAGACGCAGTGCACCGGCCTGGCCGGAGATGCCACCGCCGTGGATACGGGCGATAACGTCGTAAGCGCCTTCAAGATCAAGGATCTTGAAGGGCTCGTTGACATCCTGCTGGTGCAGTTTGTTCGGGAAGTAGTTGTCCAGCGTGCGGCCGTTGATGGTCCACTTGCCGGAACCCGGAACAACGCGAACGCGTGCAACGGCTTCCTTGCGACGGCCAACAGCTGCACCGGCAACGGTCAGTGCCGGGCGCTCCTTCTTGGGCGCATCTTCAGCAGATGTGCTTTCAGAGGTGTAGCTGGTGAGGGTTTCCTCAGCCTCGACGGCTTCGGCGGTCAGTTCTTCGTTCTGAGCCACGGTTCTCCTTGTAATAAAAAGTTTAGTTGGTGGCCAGGACTACTGGGCGACCTGGGTGATTTCGAAAGTCTTCGGCTGCTGTGCAGCGTGGGGGTGCTCAGCGCCACGGTAGACCTTGAGCTTGCCCAACTGCTGTGCAGCGAGAGAGTTCTTGGGGAGCATGCCCTTGATGGCCTTCTCAACAGCGCGAACCGGGTTGGATTCCAACAGCTCGGCGTAGTTGACGGAGGTCAGGCCGCCCGGGTAACCGGAGTGGCGGTATGCGCGCTTCTGCTCCAGCTTGGCGCCGGTGAGGGCAACCTTTTCAGCGTTGATGATGATGACGAAGTCGCCCATGTCCATGTGGGACGCAAAGGTCGGCTTGTGCTTTCCGCGCAGCAGTGTTGCGGTCTGGCTGGCAAGACGACCAAGGACAACGTCGGTGGCGTCAATGACGTGCCACTGGCGGTTGATATCGCCGGGCTTCGGGGTGTACGTACGCACGGTTTTGCCTCGTTCTTGTTCTGGCGTTCATGTTTTAGGCGACACGCAGTGAGGCGTGTACCTACTATGTATGCGCTACCGGAGCAGAGGTGAGGGCTCTATGTACCAGTCATCCCAGGATCTCGATATGCCCCAGGAGTTAGCGATCCTGCAACTGGATCCCCCGCAAGGCATGTGTCATCGAGATAGGACACGCACAACGACTCTAAACAATACCTTCAACGGGGCGTCCGGGTCAAAATGGGGTAACCGCCCCTGGGGGCAGCGCGCTGATTAAGGGAGAGCACATGACCGACGGGGCCGCCTTTCCCTTCGTTATCGCCCTCGCCGGCTTCCTCCTAAGCCCGGCCGCCGAGTGGCTCATCTCGGCGAGGCTGCCGCGGCTCGGCAGCCTCCCTCCACTAAGGATCCGGACCACGACGGCGGCTGTCACCTCGCTGCTGTTCGGCTTGCTCGCATGGCGGTTTGGCTTTTCTCCCGAGTTGCCGGCTTTCCTTTTGTTGGCCGTTCTTGGCGTGCAACTTTCGCGGATCGACTTCGCCCTGCATTTGCTGCCCAACACCCTTATATTGATGCTTCTTGGCGGCGGGCTGCTGCTCCTTGCGGCGTCCGCGGCCCTTGCCCCTGGATGGCCGGAACTCTTCCGGGCCCTCGCAGGAGGGGCCATTTTGTTCGCAGGCTACTTAATTCTTGGCCTTCTTTCGCCCGGAAGCATCGGAATGGGCGATGTGAAGCTCGCCGCGCCCCTGGGACTGTACTTGGGGTACTTGGGTTGGCAGCAAGTACTCTTCGGGGGACTACTGGGATTCGTGGTGGGCGGGGTGCTCACGGTACTGATGTTGCGCTTGCGACGCGCGGAAAAGCCTAAGGAAACAGCCCACGGACCGGCAATGATCATCGCGGCCATCAGCGTTGCCCTGGTCATGAACTGACCTGACTGGGTACGCACTTAACTCCGGGTCTGCCACTCCCCCAATTAATAAGGCAGCTTTCGAAACCAAGTAGTTTCGACCCCTTTTTACTCCAGAACTGAGTACTGGCCACCTTCTTTGAGTGGCCGCGGGTAGCGAGCCCTCCCGCAAGTCGAGTACGGCTACGCATTGTCGCAGCTGCCTCCCAGGGTGAATTCTTATCTCATCGAATTCCGGACCGCTAAAGGCAACATGGGGGTAGTTCGGAAGTCGAAGCAAATTCCGATAATTTGCTGGACCTATAACCTGTTTCGCAAATCATTTTTCTGGGAAGGATTTTCCAATGTCTGCTTTTATGCTTTCTGTTACCTCGTACATTGCCGGCGTCAAGGCCCGCCTCACCTCCGAAGAGAAGGGCGCGACGATGGTTGAATACGGCATCATGGTCGCCGGCATCGCGGCACTTTGCATCTTCGCCGTATTTGCCCTCGGCAACCAGGTACTGGCGCTCTTCAACGGCCTCGACCTCACCCCGTAGCGGTATCAACTTTGGTTGGTCTCGGCATCGATGAGTCGAGACCAACCAAACTTCTTTAACACGGTTTCTACCCGGATCTGGGACTGGAGAGAACATGAAATCGGAGACAAGGGAACGAGGGGCGGCTGCCGTCGAAATGGCCATTGTGCTTCCCCTGCTGTTGTTGATTCTCCTGGGAATCATGGAGTTTGGGCGCGCGTACAATGTCCAGGTTTCCCTGACACAAGCAGCTCGCGAAGGCGCCCGCTACGCCGCAGTTCACTATGACGAAGGTGCCCTGGACGTTACAGGAGCAGCCCTGGCCGGAGCGCCGGCTCTTGAAGGCCTGGGCGTCACCGTCACCAACAATGCGTCCAGTTGTGCACCTGGATCAAACGTCGAAGTAACAACCAGCGTGTCACTTCCCTCCATGTCAGGATTCTTGGACTCAGGCTTCTTCGGTCCTTCCGGAATATTTCCACTGAACATGACAGGGGTCGGGGTGATGAGATGCGGTGGCTAATTCAAATTTCACGGAGGATCCGCGCAACAACTGACAAGGACAGTAGTGAACGTGGCGCCACCACCGTCATTGTTGCCGGCATGATGGTCGCACTCCTGGGATTCGCAGCCCTGGCTGTAGATGTCGGAGCACTCTATGCCGAGAAGGCACAGCTCCAGAACGGGGCGGACGCTGCGGCCCTCGCCGTTGCGACAGATTGCGCCGAAGGCAGCTGCGCCAACAGCAGCTCCACTGCCAATAGCTTCGCAAATGACAACGCGAACGATTCGACCAGCGGTGCAACTGTGACATTTCCCGCTTCCACGACAGTCCGCGTTGTGACGAATGCCCGGGACACCAACGGACAAAACAGCTTCTCACTGTTCTTCGCCCGGGTTCTGGGTGTCGAAACCGAACAGGTCGGGGCTTTGGCTGAGGCTTCGTGGGGCGCGCCCACCAGCGCAACGACGTTGCCTTGGACGGTGAGCGAATGTGTCTTCAAGAAGTACTTGTCGCCTGCCCAGTTGGCCTCATTGAACTCAACCGGGAACTTCTCAGGTGACCCCGTTCCAACACACGTGACCTTAAGATATGACACAAATGCACCCGCAGTTGGTGGATGTGTTGCTCAAAACGGCTATCAGCCCGGGGGCTTTGGATGGCTGGCAACCAACTCCGGCTGCACCACGGATATCTCCATTAGTGCTGCCGTCCAGGGTCAACCTGGGAACCACTTTCCCAACGGGGCGACCTGCGCATCCGCGCTTGCCCACATCATGGATCAACCCGCGTTGATTCCGCTCTTCAAGACGGCGGCCCAGAACGGCAACAAGACGAAGTACACACTGGTGGGTTTCGCAGCCTTCCAAGTGACTGGGTACAAGTTCGATGGCGGCCAAAACCTGGACCCGGCTGCTCCAAGCTGCACCAACAATTGCAGGGCTATCCAGGGATTCTTTTCCCGCTTCGTGACTCTCGAAGAAGGTTCGCAGGTTTCGGGCGGCATCCCCAACTATGGAGCGTCGGTCGTGACGCTCACCGAGTAAATGCTCAACGAGCGTCTACTAAGGAACCTCACGAGAACTCGAAGGGAGTTACAAAGTGAAAACACGCCTACTGGGAGGCATTGCTGCACTGCTTTTGGCAGTCATTGGCACCGTCTTGCTGGTCACCTATGTTCAGGGGGCCGACAAGCGGGCGCAGCAAGGGCTTGATCCCGTATCAGTACTTGTTGTTAAAGAACGCATTCCCGCCGGCACCAAGGCAGAGGAGCTTCAATCCAAGCTCAAAACCGAAACCTTGCCGCAGTCAGCAGTTGCACCAGGCACCATTAGCGCCCTCACTGATCAAAAGGGCAAAGTTACCTCTTCGGATCTTCAACCCGGGGAACAGTTGTTGGGAGTCAAGCTGGTCAGCCCCAAGGAACTTGTCCCTGGAACTGTTCCTGTCCCGGAGGGCTTGCAGGAAGCAACCTTTGTTCTTGCTCCGGAGCGCATGCTCGGAGGGCGGGTTGAGGCCGGGGATACAGTGACTGTCTTCGCCTCCTTCAAACTGGACGAGGCTGTCCCTGCAGGAGCCAATCTGCCCGCAGGTATGACGGGCTGGAAAGACTTCACTGAGCTCCTTTATCACGACGTCCTGGTCACCGCGGTTCAGCAGGCGGCCCCCGATGCCGAAAAGTCAGCCGGCACTGAAAAGGCCGTCGCACTTCCCAACGGTTCGGCGTACGTCACGGTGGCCCTGAGCGACGCCAACGCCGCCAAGATGGTTTTTGGTGCAGAGTTCGGCACTCTTTGGCTTTCCAAGCAGACAGACAAGACCGCCAAGAGCGATCCCCCAACCACCACGTTTGGAGGGCTGGTCCAATGAGCCGCTTCGTAGCCATCACCGCCGTCCGGGACTTTGAAGCCCGGATTCGACAAGCCATTTCCGGAGCCCTGCATGGTGAGCTACAAACATTGTCACCCGCCGTGCTCCAAGCCGGCACCGACGATATTTTCGAGCAACTGACTGGAGCCCCGCCTGAAGTCATGATCCTCGGCCCTGGCGTCAATCCCGACGATGCCTTCAAACTGGCCACAGTGATTGACCTTCAGTATCCCGAAATCAGCCTGCTGATGGTCGCCGAACCAACTGCGGACGTTGTCCTAAAAGCCATGCATGCCGGAGTCCGGGACGTGGTGGCACCTGAAGCCGACGTCAACGAGCTTCGCGTCCTCTTGGAGCGTGCTTGCTTGGCAGCTGCCAGCCGGCGACGCGGAATGAAGCCTGCTGCCGAATCCGGGCAGGAGCGTGGCCGGGTCATTGCCGTCATGTCGCCTAAAGGTGGCGTAGGCAAGACAACCGTTGCCACCAACCTGGCCATCGGGCTGGGCACAGTCGCACCTATGAGCGTGGTGATCGTGGACCTGGATTTGCAATTCGGAGATGTTGCCTCCGGCCTCTTGCTGGAACCGGAACACTCCATCACCGAAGCCGTGCACGGAGCAGCAGCCCAGGACTCGATGGTGCTGAAGGCGTTCTTGACAGTCCATCCCGCTGGAATCTATGCCCTGTGTGCTCCTCAAAAGCCATCGGATTCGGACTACATCACCGCCGAACACGTGACCCGGCTCCTTAACCAATTGGCTACCGAGTTCAAGTACGTCGTGGTGGACACCGCACCGGGTCTTGGTGAACACTGCCTGGCGACCCTGGAGTTGGCTACTGACGGCGTCTGGGTCTGCGGGATGGATGTTCCGAGTATCAGGGGTCTCCGGAAGTGCTTCAGTGTGCTGAAGGAGCTCCAGCTCTTACCTCAAGGACGCCACACCGTCCTGAACTTCGCGGACAGGAAGAGCGGTCTTTCCGTCCAGGATGTTGAGGCCACCATAGGTGTTCCCATTGACACCGTGATACCTCGTTCAAAGACACTTCCCTACTCCACGAATCGCGGCATTCCTGTCCTTCAAGGCACCGCCAGGGACGCCTCAATCAAAGGGCTGCGGAAACTGGTGCAACGATTCGATCCTCAGTTGGAATCAACGCCCCAAACCAAACTGCACCGGAGGGTGGTGGTGTCGTGAAACTGTCTGAGAGGCTTTCAAAAAACAACCCACTCCATGCAGTTGGCTCCACAGTATCCGAATCGGGAGATTTCACCTCAGGCGGAAACGGGGGCGGATCACCGTCCAATTCGTCACCGATCCTGGGGGGTACCCCTACCGCTCCGGCAGTGGATGCACTGGCGGGACTCAAACAGCGCGCCGCCTCTTCGCTCTTCACACGCCTCGGAAACCGGATGGGCGATACGTCATCGACTGAAGAGGACCTGCGGTCCTTTGCGGTAGAGGAACTCTCGGCCGTTATCGATGATGAGCAGGTACCTCTATCCCCTGAGGAACGTCGGAGGCTTATTCGCGAGATTTCCGACGAAGTCATGGGCTACGGTCCATTGCAGCGATTGCTGGAGGACCCCTCCGTCACCGAAGTCATGGTGAACCGCTTTGACCAGATCTACGTGGAGAGACATGGACAGCTGGCGTTGACAGAGCTGCAGTTCAGTTCAGATGAGCATCTGCGGAAAGTCATCGAGAGGATCGTTTCGAAGGTCGGCCGCCGTATTGACGAGTCGTCCCCCTTGGTGGATGCCCGTCTGGAAGACGGCTCCCGTGTCAACGCGATCATTCCCCCCTTGGCTGTCAATGGCCCTTCGCTGACCATCAGGAAATTCAGCCACGTTCCACTGACTGTGCGGAACCTCATCGAATGGGGATCCATGAGCCAGGAAATCGCCGAGCTGCTGAGTGCGTGCGTCCGGGCAAGATTAAATGTCATCGTCTCCGGCGGCACAGGCACCGGAAAGACGACACTGCTCAACGTGCTGTCCTCCTTCATTCCCGAATCCGACCGAATCGTCACCATCGAGGACGCGGTGGAGCTGCAGCTCCAGCAACGCCACGTCGTCCGCTTGGAGAGCAGGCCACCCAATATCGAAGGCAAGGGAGCCATCTCCATCCGGGACCTCGTGCGGAATTCGCTCCGTATGCGCCCTGACAGAATCATCGTTGGTGAGGTTCGTGGAGGCGAGTCTTTGGACATGCTGCAGGCAATGAACACTGGTCACGACGGATCGCTGTCCACCGTCCATGCCAACTCCCCCCGCGATGCAATTGCCCGTTTGGAGACGCTGGTGCTCATGGCCGGAATGGATCTCCCGCTTAGGGCAATCCGCGAGCAAGTGTCCTCCGCCGTGGACCTCATTGTTCAAGTGACCCGCCTGCGCGATGGGAGCCGACGGATAACCCACCTCACGGAGGTGCAAGGGATGGAAGGCGACGTCGTGACGCTGCAGGATGCTTTCCTCTTCGATTACTCCGCAGGCTTGGACGCCCAAGGCCGCTTCCTGGGCAAAGCCATTCCCACAGGTATTCGACCCCGCTTCCTGGACCGCTTTGGGGAACTCGGCATCCAGGTATCGCCGGCGACCTTCGGTGTCACGTCAATACCGGCAGGGAGGCGATAATGATGGATTCTCCAGCCCTCTTCGGTCTAGCCATCGCGTTGTGCATGGCAGCTCTCGTTCTCCTGGTGGCCGTCGTACTGAAACCCCGGAACGGCCCTATCCCGGTCGAGCGCCGCCGTGCCGAATTGCCGCAGGACAGTTCGGCAGTAGGGCACATCTCAGAGTCCGCAGTTCGCATCGTTGAAATCTTCATCGGTAAATCCGGCGGTCCTTTCAACCGCGAGGTTCTCTACAGGGCAGGCGTCAAACAGGCGCCCGCAGACGTGACTGTCATTGTCGTCATCGCAGCCCTGATCCTCGGCGCCCTGGGCTGGTTACTGGCCAGCCCCGTTGTCGGCATCCTCCTTGCCCTGGCTGCTCCTATTGGCGCCAAATTGATGCTTGTCCTTAAGACAGAGAAGCGCCGGGGCAAATTCGAGATGCAACTAACGGATACGATCCAGATGCTGATCGGCGGCCTGCGGGTAGGCCATAGCATCATGAGGTCCTTGGAAGCTTCCGCCCTTGAATCACAGGCGCCGACATCGGAAGAGCTCGCCCGCATTGTCAACGAAGTAAGGATTGGCAAGGACCCTCGACGGGCCCTCGAAGAGTGCGCAGCGCGTATGGACAGCGAGGATTTCCGCTGGATAGGACAAGCCATCCAGATCAATCGCGAAGTTGGTGGGGACCTTGCGGAGGTATTGGAACAAGTAGCGGGAACCATGCGGGAACGAAGTGAAATTAAGGGGCACGTTCGTTCTCTCAGCGCGGAAGGCAAAATGTCTGCCCTGATTCTCATGGCGTTGCCCGTTGCCGTGGCATTGGTGCTGACAGTTATCAACCCTGGCTACATCCGACTCTTCGTTGAGCGTCCATTAGGCATCGCCATGATCGTCCTGAGCCTGTTGATGTTTACCATCGGCGGTTTCTGGATGAACCGCACTGTGAAAATCAAGTTCTAGGAGACCCGGTCATGTCACCATTTGTGTGGGCTCTTATCGCCCTCATTATTGTGCCTTTGGCATATTTCATCTGGACGCTAACGACTGCGGACCGCAAAGGCATCGTTGCGATTCAATCCAACCTTGGTTCGGGCTTCGCTTCAGGATCAGGTTCCATCGTGCGGCGCCCACTGGTCCTGCTCGAAGTTGCCCGAAAGCTCACTCCAGGCAGTTATGAAGCGAAACTGGATCAATGGCTGGCCCTCGCCGGGCGTCCACAATCAATGCCTCTGGGTAAACTCATCGCTTTGAAACCGACTCTGGCCCTCGCAGGAGCCGTTGGCGGAACTCTTCTGTTCTTGCTGAGCCCGGTCCCGGCCATCGTTGGGCTTGGACTGTTCCTCACCATTTTCCTTTACTTCCTGCCGGACCTCCTGATCTACAACGTCGGTATCAAACGGCAGGATGCCATCAAGCTTGAATTTCCGAACACACTCGATCAGATGTTGATTTCCGTAGAGGCCGGCCTCGGCTTTGAATCCGCAATGGAGCGCGCATCAGCACAAGGAACCGGCCCTCTTGCGGAGGAACTTATTCGGACACTGCAGGACATCCAAGTAGGACGCCCGCGACAGGAATCCTATGACGCTCTTGCAGATCGGTGCTCGGTACCGGACGTTCGCAGTTTCGTCCTGGCCGTCATTCAGGCGGACAAGTACGGCATCGGAATAGCCAACGTACTACGCGCCCAGGCTAAGCAAGCCCGCGTGAAAAGACGGCAGAATGCCGAGGAAAAGGCCCAGAAGTTGCCGGTCAAGGTGCTTTTTCCGCTGTTGTTTTGCATCTTTCCAGTGCTGTTCATAGTCCTTCTGGGGCCAGCGGTCATCAGGATCATAGAGGCCTTTTCGTAAAGGCTCCCCCGCTGGAAATAGACCGGCACTTCGCGGATCCCAGACCACGGAGTGCCACAACGGCCCCCTTCCGGTACCCAGAGCCGGGAGGGGGTCCTCCAATGCCCGGACCCCAACGGAAAGAACTACTGTCGTCGCGCCCGCGTCAGCTCAGCCCGGGCCAGCAGCTCGGCGTCCGTTGGATAGGCAACTTCTTCCAGCACCAACGGGTGGGGTGCGGCCAGAACGGACTTGGCGTCCCGCTTGCGTTCCAGCAGCCGGGAGTGCAACCAGCCCGGGGACTCCAAGCCCTCCCCCACACGCAGCGCAGACCCCACCAAGGAGCGCACCATGTTGTGGCAGAAAGCATCAGCCTGAACGGTGGCAACAATGACACCATCGCCGGCACGGTCAAAGGTGAACTTCTGCAGCTCACGAATGGTAGTGGCACCTTCCCGTGGCTTGCAGTAGGAACGGAAATCCTGAAGTCCAAGCAAAGCCGCAGCGCCTTGGTTCATCAGCGAAACATCCAGCGCAGTCTTGTGCCACAGGGTAATCCCCCGCAGGACAGGGTCCCACCGCTCCGGGCCATCGGCGATGCGGTAGCTGTACCTACGCCACAAGGCAGAAAAGCGGGCGTCAAAGCCCTCGGGCGCCAGGCCGGCGTCGTGCACTTCAACGGCCCCCGTAAGGTCACCGAGAATCCGGCTCAAGGCGCCACGGAGCCGCCGCAAGAGCGCGACGCCGGGATCGAGTTCGTGCCCGCGCGGCAGTGACAGCCACTCGGCTTCGGTCAGGTCCAGGTGAACCACCTGCCCGCGGGCGTGGACGCCGGCATCAGTTCTGCCGGCAACCGTCACACGGACCGGCCGTTGCAGCAAGAGAGCCAGTGCTTCTTCCAAAGAGCCCTGAACAGTCCGGAGACCCGGCTGCAATGCCCACCCGTTGAAAGGACCGCCGTCGTAGGAGAGATCAAGCCGGACACGCAAAAACCCGCCGCCCCCCAAAACGGGGGCAGCGGGTTTTCGTTCGTTCATAGACTAAGTCTACTGTGAAGAATTCAGTGAATTACTTCTTGTCCTCAGCGGCCGGAGCCTCTTCGGTTTCAGCAGCTTCAGCTTCAGCAACCTCTGCCTCAGCGGCCGGAGCCTCTTCGGTTTCAGCAGCTTCGGTCTCTACGACCTCTGCCTCAGCAGCCGGAGCTTCGGCAGCCGGAGCAGCCTTGGCAGCGGCAGCCGTTGCTTCAGCAACAACGGCCTGCTTCGGGGAAACCGGCTCGAGAACGAGCTCGATGACAGCCATGGGAGCGTTGTCGCCCTTGCGGTTGCCGATCTTGGTGATGCGGGTGTAGCCACCATCGCGGTTGGCAACGGCGCCGGCGATGTCGGTGAACAGCTCGTGGACAACGCCCTTGTCGCTGATCAGGCCGAGAACGCGGCGGCGGGAAGCGAGGTCGCCACGCTTGGCGAAGGTGACCAGACGCTCTGCGTACGGCTTAAGGCGCTTGGCCTTGGTGACCGTGGTGGTGATGCGCTTGTGCTCAAACAGAGCAGCTGCCAGGTTCGCGAGCATCAGGCGCTCGTGAGCCGGGCCGCCTCCGAGGCGCGGACCCTTAGTGGGGGTAGGCATAGTTATTTCTCCTGTTATGTAAGCCGGTCAGGTCCATCGCTGGACCCGGCGGCCAAGATCTGCTGTTTAGAGCTCGTCGTCGCTGAACGCGGCGTCGTCCTCTTCGATGGCTGCGGCGCGGGCTGCGAGATCGAAACCGGGAGGGGAGTCCTTGAGGGACAGACCCAGTTCGACGAGCTTTGCCTTGACCTCGTCAATGGACTTCGCACCGAAGTTACGAATGTCCATCAGGTCAGCCTCGGAGCGGGCAACGAGTTCACCCACGGTGTGGATGCCCTCACGCTTGAGGCAGTTGTAGGAACGGACGGTGAGGTCCAGATCCTCGATCGGCAGAGCCATGTCAGCTGCCAGGGCAGCGTCCGTCGGCGACGGGCCAATCTCGATACCTTCAGCTGCGGTGTTCAGCTCACGAGCCAGACCGAACAGTTCCACCAGGGTGGTGCCTGCGGAAGCAACAGCATCGCGCGGGGCGATTGCCTGCTTGGTCTCGACGTCGACAATGAGCTTGTCGAAGTCGGTGCGCTGCTCAACACGGGTAGCTTCCACGCGGAAAGTTACCTTCATGACCGGCGAGTAGATCGAGTCGACCGGAATGCGGCCGATCTCGGAGTCGCCGGACTTGTTCTGAGCTGCCGAAACGTAGCCACGGCCGCGCTCGATGGTCAGTTCGAGTTCGAACTTGCCCTTCGAGTTCAGTGTGGCAATGTGCAGATCCGGGTTGTGGAATTCGACGCCGGCCGGCGGAGCGATGTCCGCGGCGGTGACGACTCCGGGGCCCTGCTTGCGCAGGTACGCAACAACCGGCTCATCGTGCTCGGAGGAAACCGAAAGGTTCTTGATGTTCAGGATGATCTCGGTGACATCTTCCTTGACACCCGGAACCGTGGTGAACTCGTGCAGCACGCCATCGATCCGGATGCTGGTTACAGCGGCACCGGGGATGGAGGAGAGCAGGGTACGGCGGAGGGAGTTTCCGAGGGTGTAGCCGAAGCCCGGCTCCAGCGGTTCAATGATGAAACGGGAGCGGTTCTCGGATACAACTTCTTCAGACAGGGTGGGGCGCTGTGCAATGAGCACTTAGGTTTCCTTTCGGCGAGCATCCGCTATATGACGCAACACAGGTGGTGGAAATCGGCTTCGGTTTCCAGCCTGACCAGCCGGGCCATGCTGATGGATGATCGAAACCATCCATAGCAGGCCCGGCCGGTCAGGCAGGGAAGACCTAATTAGACGCGGCGGCGCTTCGGCGGGCGGCAACCGTTGTGGGCGCTGGGGGTGACGTCCTGGATGGAGCCAACCTCGAGGCCAGCGGCCTGAAGTGAACGGATTGCGGTTTCGCGTCCGGAACCCGGGCCCTTGACGAATACGTCAACCTTGCGCAGACCGTGCTCCTGAGCGCGCTTTGCAGCAGCTTCGGCAGCCATCTGGGCAGCGAACGGGGTGGACTTACGGGAGCCCTTGAAGCCAACCTCACCGGCGGAAGCCCATGAGATGACAGCACCGTTCGGGTCCGTGATGGACACGATGGTGTTGTTAAAGGTGCTCTTGATGTGCGCCTGGCCAAGCGCAATATTCTTCTTATCCTTGCGACGCGGCTTACGAACCGCTCCACGAGTCTTCGGGGGCATTGTTTCTCCTACAGAAAGTTATCGGGGGAAAACCAGGTCAATCCCGAGGGATTAACGTCCGGCCTTCTTCTTGCCGGCGACGGTGCGCTTCGGACCCTTGCGGGTACGTGCGTTGGTCTTCGTACGCTGTCCGCGTACGGGCAGGCCCTTGCGGTGGCGCAGGCCTTCGTAGCTGCCGATCTCTACCTTGCGGCGGATATCAGCGGCTACCTCGCGGCGAAGGTCACCCTCAACCTTGTAGTTGCCTTCAATGTAGTCACGCAGCTGGACCAGTTCGGCGTCAGTCAGGTCCTTGACGCGAACGTCAGCGCTGATGCCGGTGGCAGCCAGGGTTTCGTGTGCACGGGTCTTGCCCACGCCGTAGATGTAAGTAAGCGCAATTTCCAACCGCTTTTCGCGGGGAATGTCTACGCCAGCGAGACGAGCCATAGTGGCGGTACTCCTTGAATAAACCGGAGGTCGTAGGCAGTACACCCACACGTTCCGTGTGGCCCCAGCCTCCGACCGGGGGTTCGCTGACCAGGCTCTGAAATGCAGTCCTGGCACAGCTTGTGCTGCCTTTATTTACTTGCGTGGGCTAGCAACCCAGGTTTGCCCTTGCGGGCGCTGATTCCCGGAAGGGGAATTAGCCCTGGCGCTGCTTGTGGCGCGGGTTCTCGCAGATCACCATGACCCGGCCGTTACGGCGGATCACTTTGCACTTGTCGCAGATCTGCTTGACGCTCGGCTTGACCTTCATGGCGTTCCTTTGCGTGTTTTGCAGTTGATCTGCTGGAGCGGCTTAGGCACTGTTGCCTGGCCGCCCAGCAATTTACTTGTAGCGGTAGACGATACGACCACGTGTGAGGTCGTATGGGCTCAGCTCAACCACTACCCGGTCCTCGGGGAGGATTCGAATGTAGTGCTGTCGCATCTTCCCAGAGATGTGTGCGAGAACGACGTGCTTATTGGTGAGCTCAACACGAAACATCGCATTGGGCAGCGCCTCAGTCACAACGCCCTCGATCTCAATGACCCCGTCCTTCTTGGCCATATCCTCCGCTAACTGTTGTTTGCCGCCGTCCTTCAGTAGGCACCGAAGATCCAGCGGACGTTTTTTGTTTGCTTGGCCACCTTGGAGCCACGACACCAAAAAGGGCGTGGCTGCACAGACAACCAACAAATAACTCTACGCCAATCAGGCCGGAAAGTTAAATCCGTCCATGGTAGCGCAAGGGTCGGCCGCCGTCACTCCCCCGCAGGCCTGAAAGCCGGGAATTCGCCTGCCGTAGTCGAGACACTTTCCGCAGCCCGGACGCCGTCGAGTATCGCCAGCCTGACGGCTTCCGCCGCGGCGCTTTGGAGTGTTATGAGCGAAATCTGCCGCGCCTGTTCGGTACTGCGGTCAAGCCCGACGGCGCCGGTCGCCAGGGCGAATACGGTGTCACCGTCCGCCAGGGTATGGGACGGATCCAGGGCCCGTGCCAAGCCCGCATGCCCGGCCGAGGCAGTCCGCTTGCACTCAGCCGCGTCCAGCACGGCATTGGTAGCGATCACCACGAGCGTGGTGTTGAGTCCCTGCGGCGGGGCCGTCAATGGCGCTTCCCGTTGGCCCTCCGGGCCTGGAGCCCGGCGGCGCGCGTCCAAGGGAGGAACGACCGAGCCCGCAGAGGACTTCAGGTCCGGAGGGCCAAACAACGGCGAGCCGAGCGCGTTCACCACTGCAATAGCCCCAATGACCACTCCGCCATCAAGAGTGATCGACGACGTTCCAATCCCGCCCTTGTACTGGCCGCGCGCAACCACCGCCCCCGTCCCGGCACCCACGTTTCCACGTTCGACGGCGGCATGGTCACCTGAGGCGAACGCTGCGGCGGCCGCTTGGTAACCCATGTCCGCGTCGGGTCGCGCCTTGACGTCGCCGCCGCGCCCGAGGTCAAAGATGGCCGCGGCAGGCACAATCGGCACTACAGTCCCCGGAACAGCAAACCCCCTGCCCTGCTCCTCACACCACAACTGCGCCCCGCCAGCCGAGGCCAACCCAAAAGCACTGCCTCCGGTCAACACCACGGCATCCACAGTGGAAACCAGGGTGGTCGGATCCAGCGCGTCGGTCTCATGAGTCCCCGGACCCCCACCACGAACATCCACGGAGCCAACAGTCCCCACGGGAGGCAGCACCACGGTCACTCCGGACAACCAGCCCTCCCCCACCCTCTGCACATGCCCAACCCGTATGCCCGCAACATCGGTGATCGAATTCATGGCTCCATTCTCCCCCTGCGGACCCAAACAAACTGCGGTAGGGCTGGACCCCGGCAGCGCGCGTCCAAGGTGGGCCCACGACGGCCGGGTTCCCTGGCCGAGCTTGCGAGGTTAGGGCGCCGTTGGGGAGGAACGACCGAGCGCGCCGAGGGGTTCGGCCCCACCGCAGGGTGGGCGCAGGTGCAAAGTGGGAGCCCGGCCTCGAATACGAACCAGCGAGTAACGCCGGGTAAACGGGTTGGGAAGTGTAAGACAACTATCGCTACGGGGCACCAATTTGGCCCAATCCCCTGCTGTGCATGTGGTGAGCTAAGCCTGTCTTCGCCGCCCCGGTCCGGGAGCTGGCGCCCCTGTTCGCCCGAAAACGTAAGTGACCCATGACTACCCGACAGATCCACAGCAGCACTGCGCCTGCCGGCAGGCCAGAGACAAAACCGCCGGCCCCGCCGCTTGAGCCGGCCAAGGACCTCCCGGCCAGGAGACGCTGGTCAGGCCGCAGCCGGAAGGACTTCCTGGTCTTCCTTGCCATGGCTTTGCCGAACCTCGTGCTGATCGGCACCTTCACGTACTGGCCCCTGATCAACAACATCTATTACTCCACGCTGGATTGGACGCTGGGTTCTGCGTCAGCCACGGTGGTGGGGCTGCAGAACTATGTCACGTTCTTCACCAGCGAGGACGCAGGCAAGGTTCTTGGCACTACGGCGATTTTTACGTTGGTGACGGTCGGTGGCTCCATGGTCCTTGGGTTGCTGGTTGCCCTTGCCTTGAACTCCAGAGTCCGCGGAACCACCTTCGCGAGGTCCGCAGTGTTTGCTCCTTATGTACTGTCCGGGGTGGGCGTCGGGTTGGTGTGGTTGTTCATTTTCGATCCCGGCTATGGCGTGCTGGCCTGGATTCTTCAGGCGTTTGGCCAGCAAAGCCCGCAGTGGATCAACGATCCCCAGTTGTCCTTGGTGATGGTGATCATCGTTTACGTGTGGAAGAACCTGGGCTATTGCGCCGTGGTGTACCTCGCCGGGCTCCAGTCCCTTCCCCAAGATGTCATGGAAGCTGCAGCGCTTGACGGGGCAAACAGCGTGCGGCGCTTCTTCAACATCTCCCTGCCGCTGCTCTCTCCCACCACGTTCTTCCTGCTGATCACCACCATGCTCAGTTCCCTGCAGGCGTTCGACCTCATCCGCATCATGACGCCGCTGGGCAATGGCACCAGCACGTTGATCTACGAGGCCTACCTGCAAGCATTCGGCGCATATAACCGTGCCGGCTATTCGGCCGCCATCTCAGTGGTCCTCTTCGCCATCCTGCTGATCATCACGGTCCTCCAACTGCGGTTTGTTGAGCGAAAGGTCCACTACTCATGAGCGCAACCTCACCCACCGCCGTCGTGCCTTCACCGGACCCCGCGCCTTCACCGGACCCACAGCAGGAAGCGAGCCAGGAGCCGCAGCAGCGGCCGCGTCCCTTCTCCAGCGCGAACCTGCTCCAGACTGTGGCAACCGGCTACGTTCCGTTGATCATCGCCACATTGGTGGTCTTTTTGCCCCTGCTGTGGATGCTGTTGAGCTCTTTCAAGCAGCCGGGCGAGATCGTCACCATGGACCTGAAGCTGCTGCCGGAGTCGCTCAACCTGGAAAACTACGCGACGGCGCTGTCCACTGTCCCGTTTGCGCAGTTCTTCGCCAACAGCCTGATCGTGACCCTGATCGGTTCATCCATCAAAGTCATCCTGGCCATTCTGACCGCCTATGCGTTGGTGTTCGTGCGCTTCCCGTTCAAGAACGTGATCTTCGTGCTGATCCTGGTGGCCCTCATGGTCCCGGCCCAAGTCTCCATCCTGCCCAACTACATCCTCATCGCAGGCATGGGTGGCAAGAACACTTTATGGGGCATCATCCTCCCCGGCCTCGGGACGGCATTTGGCACCTTCCTGCTGCGCCAACACTTCCTGACGCTGCCGCCGTCGATCCTGGAAGCCGCGGAAATTGATGGGGCCGGCCACTGGCGGCGGCTGTGGCAGATCATTGTGCCGGTCTCGGTGCCGTCGATCGCCACCGTGGCATTGGTAACAGTGGTCAGCGAATGGAACGACTACATTTGGCCGCTCATCATCACCGACCGCCCCGAAACCATGACGTTGCCTGTGGGCCTGACGCTGCTGCAGAACTCCGAAAGCAATGGCGCCGGGTGGGGAATCCTCATGGCCGGAGCCGTACTGGTGATCGTCCCCATCCTCCTGGTGTTCGCAGCACTCCAGCGCTACATCGTGGCCGGCCTGACCCAAGGCAGCGTCACCGGCTGATTTCTCCCTTCCGCACCATTCGCATCGAAACACCAGTAAAGAGTTATTGAGAGGAAGCACCATGCATACCAACCTTGACCGCCGACATTTCCTGGGCCTGGCCGGACTCGGCGCCGGAGCAGCAGCACTTGCCGCTTGCGGTGGGCCTTCGACGGCGGGCCCGGCAGGCGTCGTCGACACTGCAGGGATCGACTTCAATGGCGTGAAGCCGGCCGCCTCCATTGACTTCTGGACCAACCACCCAGGCAAGTCGCAGGACGTGGAGAAGGCAATCATTGAGAAGTTCCACGCCAAGTTCCCGGAGATCAAGGTCAACCTGGTCACGGCCGGCGCGAACTACGAGGAAATTGCACAGAAGTTCCAGACGTCGCAGGCCGCGAAGACCGGTCTCCCGGCCCTGGTGGTGCTCTCGGACGTGTGGTGGTTCCGCTACTTCTCCAACGGCAGCATCATCCCCTTGGACGGACTGGTGAAGCAGCTGGACATCAAGATCGATGACTTCCAGAAGTCGCTGGTGGACGACTACAAGTACGACGACAAGCAGTGGGCCCTCCCCTATGGCAGGTCCACCCCGCTGTTCTACTACAACAAGGACCATTTCAAGGCCGCGGGCATCCCGGACCGTGCACCGGCCACATGGCAGGAATTCGCAGAATGGGCTCCGAAGCTCAAGGCCACCTCCGGCGCGCAGTACGCCTACATCTATCCCGCGCTTGCCGGATACGCGGGATGGACCCTGCAGAACAACCTGTGGGGCTGGGGCGGCAGTTGGTCCAAGGACTGGGACATCACCTGTGACTCGGCTGAGTCCGTCGCGGCACTGCAATGGGCCCAGGATTCGATCTATAAGGATGCGTGGGCCGGTGTTTCCTCCAAGGAAGCCGCGGACGACTTCGCCGCAGGTATCACCTCATCCACCATTTCCTCCACCGGTTCCCTGTTGGGTGTACTGAAGGCAGCCAAGTTCAATGTGGGCGTCGGCTTCCTTCCAGGCGGTCCCGAGGTAGCCAGCGGAGTGTGCCCGACCGGTGGTGCCGGTCTCGGTATCCCAAGCGGCGTCACCAAGGAGGAACAGCTCGCTGCAGCCACGTTCCTGAAGTTCATGACCGAGCCTGAGAACACGGCCGCCTTCTCCGCCGCAACCGGCTACATGCCCACGCGCCTTTCAGCCGACATGTCCGCTGTTCTCGCAGCGACCCCGCAGATCAAGACCGCAATGGACCAACTCTCTGTGACCAAGGTCCAGGACAACGCCCGGGTATTCCTTCCGGGCGCGGACCAGGAGATGGCCAAGGCAGCGGCCAAGATCCTCACGCAGCAGGGCGACGTCAAGGCAACCATGACGGAGCTGAAGAAAACGCTCGAGGGCATTTACACCAAGGACGTGCAGCCCAAGCTGAAGGGCTGAATCCTCCTTCAGGCATGACAAGAGCCGGGCTGCTGAGGCAGCCCGGCTCTTGTGCTTAGGGTTGTACGGCTCCAGGTTTACGGGAGCGGTGCAGGGATTACGGCATAGGTACAGGCGTTACGGGATCGGTACAGGCACGACGCCGAGCGGCGCCAACTGCGCGGCGCCTCCGTCCGGTGCGGACAGGACCCAAATGCCTTTTTCGTGCACGGCTACGGAGTGCTCCCACTGGCAGGAACGCTTGCCGTCTGTGGTGACCACGGTCCAGTCGTCGTCGAGGGTGGCGGTCTCGATGCCGCCACGGACCAGCATGGGCTCAATGGCCAGGCACAGACCGGGGCGGATCTTCGGTCCGCGGTGGCCGGTACGGTAGTTCAGCACATCCGGTGCCATGTGCATTTCCGAACCAATGCCGTGCCCTACATAGTCTTCAAGGATGCCTAACGGCTTGCCTTGGACCGAGGACACGTAATCATCAATGGCGTTGCCGATATCGCCGACAAACTTTCCCTTGGCGAGGGCGGCAATACCCCGCCACATGGCAGCCTCGGTAACGTCGGAGAGCCGCTGGTCTTCGGGATCGGCTGCACCGACAATGACCGTCCGGGCCGAGTCGGAATGCCAGCCGTCCACAATGCAGCCACCGTCGATGGAGATGATGTCACCGTCGTTGAGGATCTTGTTTCCAGGGATCCCGTGGACCACTTCCTCGTTGACGGAGGTGCAGATGGTTGCGGGGAAGCCGTGATAGCCGAGGAAGTTGGACTTGGCTCCTGCGTCGTTGAGGACCTCGGCAAAAACACCGTCCAGGTCCTTGGTGGTGACGCCCGGCTTGGCCGCCGCAACTGCAGCGTCAAGTGCTCGGCTCAGGACAAGCCCGGCCTCCTGCATCTTGCGCATTTGCTCGTTGGTCTTGTATTCAATGCGGGGCTGACCGAACGCCATGTTCTCCTCTGGAAGATTTGCTGATGGAGCCAATCATGCTCCGTGCTTGAACCATTTTCCCGCATCGGCCACTGTGGTCGAAATTGGCTCGACTCCCAGCTCCTGCCGGAGTCGATTCAAGGAGTAGGTCCGCTCACGCCCGAGTTGGCTGACCGCGTACCGGGTGAGCCGCGGATTCCGGCCGCCCAGCCGGGCAATCGCCTCCGAAACTCCGGCAATGGCCATGGCCGCAGGTTCCGGGAGATACCTGATATTCACTCCCTCCAGTCCAGAGGCGTCGAGGACCTGCCGCAGCACTGCGCCCAGTTCAACCGGCTCAGCATCGGCCACGTTCACTGCACCCCGGACTTCGGATCGACAGGAGGCCAGGACGGCTTCAGTCAGATTCTCCACGTGGGTCAGTTGGTGCTTGACCCTGGCATGTCCGACGCTGAGCAAAGTACTGCGCCTGATGTTGGCGATCAGACGCGGCAACAGCGTCCGGTCACCTGGCCCGTAGACACCGTGGGGGCGCAGTGCCACGGCATTGCCGTGACGACGGGCTTCGACGTCGGCGAGCGCCTTGCTGCGTCCGTAAGCGTTCAGGTGGTGCGTCGCTACTTCGTCCTCAGCCCTGTTGATGCATGCTTCCCACCATGGGTAGACGCTGGAGCTTGAGATGTGGACCAGGCGGGTTCCTGCGAAAGCCTCTGCAACGGCCCGCGTACCCAGGACGTTGGACCGGTGGAAGACCGGAGGAGCACCCCAATCGGCAACATGTGCTGCGGCATGCACCACCGCGTCAACACGGGGAAGCCGGGCGGGCGGAAGACCCGTAAGGTCCCAGTAGTCCAGTCCGGCCGTGCGCTGCCTGGCGAAGCGAACCACTTCCCACCCCCGCGCCTCCGCTGCGCCGGCTACGGCTCCTCCGATGAATCCTGTGGCACCGGTGACCGCGATCCTCATAGTGCCGCCTTTGGCTGGGAGCGTGTTGCGAACTCCTGCCGCAATGCTGCACGGTCGGGTTTCCTGTGCCGGCCGCCCGACGGGATGGAATCCAAAACTTCAATATGGTCCGGGAGGGCGGATTCATCGATAAGCCTTGGCAGTTCACGGGCAAGTCTCGACACCAGCGTGCCCGGATTTTCGCCGGTTGATCCCACCACGGCCAACCACACTGCCTCATCTCCGACCTCATCGGCGACGCCCACCATCACTGCCTGCCGGACCCCAGGGACGCCGGCGATGACGGGCTCATAAAGCGCCGGGTAGATGTTGGTCTTCCCCCGGATGATCATGTCCTTCTTCCGTCCGATCATCACCAACCTCGGCGCGCTGCCGTTGTCATTGCCGCTGCCGTGGTCAAGCCGGACCAGGTCCCCGGTGGCGTGCTCCACCATCGGCTCCTCACCCAGATAGCCGTGGCACACGTTGGGACCTCGAACAAACAGTTCATGGTCTTCAGCCACCCGGATTCCGACGGCGGGAAGCGGCTCCCCGAGGAAGTCACCTTCACCGCTTCCGTCGGGGGCCGTTATTTCCGCGTTTGTTCCTGAGGCGAAGGCCAGTTTCTCGTGTCCGTCGGCTATGGAGATGGGGAGCGCTTCGGTCATGCCGTAGATCAATTTGAAGTCGATGCCGGGGAGCAAGTGAACGGCGCGTTTGAGGAATGGTGCCAGAACCGGCGCCGCCCCAAGCATGACCGTCCTGAGGGAAGCAGGCAGCCTGACCGTACCGGCCTCGATCGAATCCAGGATGGGCGCCAACTGTGACGGCACCAGGAAAAGGTGGGTGGCGCCGTCGTACGCTGTCTTTTTGCCAGCCACAGGCCCAAGCTCGGCGGCAAGCCGAAGAGGGTCGATGTGGGCGGAAAACCCGTACGCCGGCATGGTCCAGTGCGCACCCGCGATGAGGGCCGGCAGCCCCATCATGAGCTGCTCGGAGTGGACCCTGTCACCTTCATTGAAGGTGCAGCGCGTGGTGAGTTGTTCAAACCCCGCGGCGAGCGATCCCCGGGTGTGGACCACTCCTTTGGGAGCGCCGGTGGTCCCCGAGGTGAAGATAATCACTGCCTCCTGGGCCGATGCGCCCTGCCCGTGGCTGGAAACGCCGGCGTCCCATACTTCCTCTACCCCGTTCCTTGTTGCCAGGTTCCTGACAGGGGTTGCGCCCCTGGGTACACCCGGCAGCCACGGACCTGAGTAATAGTGGCGCACGTCCATGGCACCGTAATCCGGAAGGAGGAGACCCCTGCTCCGGGCCACCGGATGCAGCGGGCTTTTAGTGCTCAGTGCATACAGTAATGACTCAGCCGCTGCCCAGCGCGGCGATGCGAGGCCGGCACGGTCCCGGAAGAGCGCGGGACCTATCCCCGGGTCGATAAACACCACCGAGCCACCCGCACGCACGGCACCCAAGGCGAGGGTGAACGCTGCGGGGCTGGGCCGCACGGAGAACAGCATGCGCTCCCCTGGGCCGAACCCGTCTTCCCTCAGACTGCGTGCCGTAGCCTCGATCCCGTCCACGAGTTCGCGGTAAGTGATGGTGTGTCCGGGCTTCACGCGATCGGCGCCCCACCTGACCCTGATGCGGCGGACTTTACCCGGGGCTGTGATTGCAGGGTGTTCCGGGAACCGTTCCGCTGCCGAAAACACGGCAGCGATCAAGTCGGCAGCGGGTGCCGGTTCAACAGTCGCCTCAGGCATTCGCCAACTCCAAACTCTTGTATCCCGGAATGAGAACGCCCCTGCTGATACGTCGGTTGGAGATGGTCCAAGGGTGCTGAAGGTACCGGTTCAGCAGCACGTCCAGAGCGGCATTGATCTCGGCCATGGCCAAGGGCATGCCAATACAGAAGTGTGCACCGGCACCGAACCACAACTGGCGCGCTTCCGGGGGCACGGCCGCGTCGGGATCGAAACCACGCAGGCTTTTGGCTGCGTGGATGGTGGACAAGAGAATGCGGTCTCCCGCGCGAACCTTGGTTTGCCCGATGAATCCCGGCGCTACCGCATCCCTGAGCATCATCGGCGAAGGCACCGTGAAGCGCAGCGCCTCATTGACTGCGGCAGGAAGCAGCGCTCGGTCCCGGGCCAGTTCCTCAACCCGACCGCTGTCGTTGAGGAGGGCCACCATCCGCGGAAGAAAGGAGACCAAAGTTTCGGTGCCCACCATGACAAAAGCACTGATGATGCCCATGGCCTCGTCCTCGGACATTCCCAGTTCCCGGAGCCTTCCGGGAAACGTCCCTGGATCACTCTCCCGGTATGCCGTTCTGGCCGGTCCGGCCAGGACTCCGACGGCGGAACGGCCCTTGGCGATCTGCCGCACCGTCAGGGTAGGGCGGCCCAGGCGGACAAGGGAGGAGATCGAAGAGCCAAGATTGAAAAGCTCCTTGTTGGGAAGCCTGCCAGGAGCGTCGTCCGGCACCCCCAGCATACGGGAGATCACTCCCCCGGCGAGATCCTTGACGCAGTCCACCACATCAACTGAACGCCCCGCGTCCAGTGCCTTGCAGAAGTGTGAGTCGAAGGCTGACGCTGCGGGTTCCACTATCCCGGCTACCGATCGCGGTGTGAACAGATCACTCAGGCGCTGCCGCAATCTCTTGTGCTCTTCGCCATCCATGTTCACCAAGGCCTTGGGGCCAACAACAGGAGTCCAGAGGGCACCCGAGCCGGAGGGTCCGTTCTTGATAAACCTCTGTTGGTCCATAAGAACCTCACGGACCAAAGCCGCTTCGCTGACCAACACCCCCACACCCGGAAGCCTCACCACCGGCTTCAGGCTCCCCAAGCCCCGGATCGTCGGATAAAGCAGCGGATGGGCGCCCCGGTGAATGCGCCGTTCCCATTGCCCGGCAGTGGATCGGTCCACCGTCAACGGATATCCACATGTTCGGGCCGGTACCGGTGGTCTGCGTACCATGCCAAGGTGTTCTTCAAGCCCCAGGCCTTGACACGGCGCGACGAGCCGAAAACGACAACATCGCGTCGCAGGGCGTAGTTCCGTGTCAGCTTCCTTACCTGGTTGGACAAGGCCCTGTCCTCATGGAGGTCCTCGATACTGGACCGGGGGAATCCGCCGCTGCGGTGATACATGTCCGAAGTGATGGCCATGTTGCAGCCCGGGAGCATCTGGTAGGGCCCCAAGTAGCCCTCGCCCTTGTTCCCGGGACGGATGCGACCAAAGAACGAAGCGACCTCCACCGCAAGCAACATCATTCGACGTTCGCCTGCGCTGATCCCCTCATCAAGCCTCGGATTCAATTGGCCGGCGATCAGTTCCAGCCCGTCCTCGAACGCAGCCATGATCCTTGAAGTCCAGTCAGGGGCGGCGAGGCAATCGGAATCGGTGCGGGCCAACCATATGGCGCCGTGCTCCACACCGAACCGCATGCCGGTGTCCGCTGCCGCGCCGGTACCCTTCTGCTCCTCAACCAGGAGGCGGATATCCATCTCTGGATGATCCGAGGCGAACTTTGCCACGATGCTGCAGCTGCTGTCAGTGGAACCGTTGTCCACAACCACCACAGTGAAGTCCTTGAACTCCTGTGCCGCCAGGGACACCAGGGTCTGACGTACCAATTTTTCCTCGTTCAGCATCGGAACAGCGATGCACAGCGGCCTGGTGGGATCCGTGCCCGCCGACGCCATGTTCACCGTTCCTGGCTGCGGGTTCACGGCCGTCACAGCCGCACCACAGCCATGCCCAGGCTCACGCCGCCGGCCAGGCCCACCAAGGCCACGAGATCTCCCGGTCCACACCGCCCACTGTCCATTGCCAGTTTCAGTTGCAGGGGAAGGCTGACCGAGGCAAGGTTGCCGAAGTCCTCCACGGAAGGGACCAGCAATTCCATGGGGACACCCGCGCGCTTGGCAAAGATATCGCGGTACGGAGCACTGACCTGGTGGACGCACACCACGGCGAAATCCGTCCATGACAACCCAAGCCGGTCAAGGGTTTCGTCGAGGAGCCCGGACCCCAGATCGAGGAATGCGTCCTTCAGCTTCTCGCCATCCATGCTGAAATAGCTGGCCTCCGGGTCGCGGGGAAAAGCCGATCCGCCTGCCGAGAGCGTTCCCACGGACCAGTGGCTGCTTCGGGCAGTGAATGCCATGGACAGGATTCCGGCCGCTCCTTCGGGTCCTTGTGGCTCCGGGTCTGCCGCCTCCAGCAACACTGCGGCACCGCCGTCGCTCATGGTGTAACCCGGAAAGCCGGACGCAAAAGTCTCGAAGTCCGGAACTGTCCATCGGACCGCCCTCGACGGGGATTCGCCAGTGGCCACCACAACTCGGCGGTAGCGTCCGGTGGCGATCAGGGAGTCCGCTACCTCCACACCGTTGAGGAAACTGTTGCAGGCGTTCTTCACGTCCATTACGGGGCAGGCGAGCCCCAGCTTTGCCGCAACCATGTGCCCTGTAGCCGGCTCCACCATGTCCTGGCTGGCTGAAGCGAAAATCAGGAGGTCCACGTCCGGAGCCTGAAGTCCGCACCCGGCCATAACCTTGGCAGCAGCGTTTGCCGCGAGGTCGGAGGCTTGTTCGGTATCAGCCATGACGCTCCGGAATCGGATGCCCGTAACGCGTCCTATCAGCCCCTTCGGGACCCGAAACCCTGGACTGCACTCACCAATACGGCGCTCGACAGTGGCCGTGTCCAACCGTCCGGACGGCAGGTAAACCTCGAGCCCCGAAATCCGGCTGTGCCTGGATAAAGCAGTGTGCATGCGGTCCCCCAATAGTCAGCCGCGAAACGAAAAGGGTGTGCCCCGCACCAATGGTACGGGACACACCCTTAGCTCCAGAGCCGGGTAATCCGGCTATGTGGAAAACAAGCTAGACGGCCTTGGCCGACTCGATCGCCGTGAGGACACGATCGGTAACTTCATCGATACCGCCAATGCCATCAACCTGCGTGAGGATGCCACGCTCGGCGTACTTGGCCACAACGGCTTCGGTCTGCTCGTGGTACAGATCGAGGCGGTGACGGATCACGGTCTCGTTGTCGTCCGAGCGGCCCGTTTCCTTGGCACGGCCAAGGAGACGGGTAACCAGTTCTTCGTCGTCGGCGGTCAGCTGGAGCACGACGTCGAGCTCCTGCTGTCCTTCGGCGAGGATCTGGTCCAGGTAATCAACCTGGGCAGTGGTGCGCGGGTAGCCGTCCAGGAGGAAGCCGTTCTCCACATCGCTCTGGCTCAGGCGGTCGCGAACCATGTCGTTCGTAACACTGTCCGGAACGAAGTCGCCTGCGTCCATGTACTTCTTGGCTTCGATGCCCAAGGGGGTTTCGCCCTTGACGTTGGCACGGAAGATGTCGCCGGTGGAGATGGCGACTACGCCGAGGCGCTCGGAAATCCGCTCAGCCTGTGTACCCTTGCCCGAACCGGGAGGTCCAATGATCAGCATTCTCGTCATCGCAAAAGCCCTTCGTAGTGACGTTGTTGTAGCTGCGCATCAATCTGCTTGACGGTTTCCAGGCCGACACCCACCATGATCAGGATTGACGTGCCACCGAACGGGAAGTTCTGGTTGGCATTGATCAGGACGAGTGCAACCAGCGGAATCAACGCCACGAAGCCCAGGTAGAGGGCTCCCGGCAAGGTGATCCTGGAAAGCACGTACTGCAGGTAGTCCGCGGTCGGTTTACCCGCCCGGATGCCCGGAATGAACCCGCCGTACTTCTTCATGTTGTCCGACACTTCTTCAGGGTTGAAGGTGATGGCCACGTAGAAGTAGGTGAAGAACACGATCATGGCAAAGTAAAGCGCCATGTAGATGGGGTGGTCGCCACGGGTGAGGTTGTTGTTGATCCACTCAACCCATGGAGCCATCTGCTCCCCTGCTGCCGGCTGGTTGAACTGCGCAATCAGTCCGGGCAGGTAAAGCATGGAGGAAGCGAAGATGACGGGCACGACGCCGGCCATGTTCACCTTGATGGGAATGTAGGTGCTGGTTCCACCCACCGTGCGGCGGCCAATCATGCGCTTGGCATACTGGACCGGAACCCGGCGCTGGGACTGTTCCACGAACACAACCAATGCCACAGTCAGCAAACCAACCGCCAGGACGGTAAAGAATGTGCCCGGGCCCTTGGTCTCCCAAATGGATCCGAGAGAGCCGGGGAAGCTGGCCGCGATGGAAGTGAAGATGAGCAGCGACATACCGTTGCCCACGCCCTTTTCCGTGACGAGCTCGCCCATCCACATGATGAGGCCGGTACCGGCCGTCAACGTGATGATGATCAGGATGGTCGCGATGATGCTCTCATCAGGAATGATGGGCAGGTTGCAGCCCGGGAGCAGTTGACCCGAGCGGGCCAGCGACACCAGCGTGGTGGCGTTCAGCAGGCCCAAGGCGATGGTGAGGTAACGGGTGTACTGGGTCAACTTTGACTGTCCCGATGAACCCTCTTCGTAGAGCTGCTGGAACCGGGGAATGACCACCCGAAGCAACTGAACGATGATGCTCGCCGTGATGTAGGGCATGATGCCCAAGGCAAAGACTGAGACCTGCAGCAACGCGCCGCCGCTGAACAAGTTCACCAGCTGGTAGATGCCCTGCGAGGTTTCACCGTTGTTCAAGCATTGCTGGACATTCTGGTAGTTCACACCAGGCGAGGGGATGAAAGCTCCCAAGCGGAAGATTGTGATGATTCCCAGCGTGAACAACAACTTGCGTCGCAAATCAGGCGTCCGAAACGCCCGGCCGAATGCGCTTAGCAAGCGTCCTCCTGAGTAGAAAGTACAAGGATGTGATGGGGCTCAATGAAACCCAACAACCGAGTCTAACTGCTTGTGACGCCGTCGTAATAATCGAGAGTCCACAACCACGAAAAAAATCCCGGTACACAGGGCCGAAGCCCCGCGTACCGGGATCCTTTTTTGCTACGGGCATCAGCCCCGCTGACTCTTAGAGAGCAGTGGTGCTTCCGCCTGCTGCGGCAATCTTTTCCGAGGCGCTGGCGGAGAATGCGTGGGCCGTAACATCAACCTTGACGGTGATGTCGCCGGTGCCAAGCACCTTCACGGGCTGGTTCTTGCGAACGGCACCCTTCTCAACCAGGGACTCAACGGTGACAGCGCCACCTTCCGGGAACAGCTCGTTGAGCTTCTCCAGGTTTACAACCTGGAACTCAACCCGGAACGGGTTCTTGAAGCCGCGCAGCTTCGGCAGGCGCATGTGCAGCGGCAGCTGGCCGCCGGCAAAGCCAGCCTTTACCTGGTAGCGGGCCTTCGTACCCTTGGTACCGCGACCAGCGGTCTTACCCTTGGAGCCTTCACCACGACCAACACGGGTCTTGGCGGTCTTGGCACCCGGGGCGGGACGCAGGTGGTGGACCTTCAGAGCGTTCTGCTTCTCAGCAGTCTCTGCGGCGGTCTTGTTCTCTGCCATTACTTCGCCTCCTCTACATTCACGAGGTGCGGAACCGTGTTCAGCATTCCAACGGTCACGGCATCAGCGGTGCGGACAACAGTGTGTCCGATGCGCTTGAGTCCGAGGGACCGAAGGGTGGCGATCTGGTTCTGCTTGGCGCCAATGACGCCCTTGATCTGGGTGATCTCCAACTGGGCGTCGGAGGGAGTCAGGTTCTTAGCCATGACTAAACACCTGCCTTCTGGTTCTGGAGCGCGCGCACCAGAGCAGCAGGAGCAACCTCGTCCAGCGGCAGGCCACGGCGGGCAGCCACGGAAGCGGGCTCTTCGAGCTGCTTCAGAGCGGCAACGGTCGCGTGAACGATGTTGATCGCGTTGGAAGAACCGAGCGACTTGGAGAGGATGTCGTGGATACCCACGCACTCCAATACCGCGCGGACCGGACCACCGGCGATAACACCGGTACCGGCGGAAGCCGGACGCAGCAGGACTACGCCTGCAGCAGCCTCACCCTGCACACGGTGCGGGATGGTGTTGCCAACGCGGGGAACGCGGAAGAAGGACTTCTTGGCCTCTTCAACGCCCTTGGCGATAGCAGCGGGAACTTCCTTGGCCTTGCCGTAGCCCACGCCGACCATTCCGTTGCCGTCACCGACGACGACGAGAGCGGTGAAGCTGAAGCGACGACCACCCTTGACGACCTTGGCAACGCGGTTGATGGTGACAACGCGCTCTACGAACTGGCTCTTCTCAGCCTCACGACCGCCGTCGCGGCCACCACGGCCACCACGGTCGCCGCGGCCCTGGCCACGGTCGCCGCGCTCGCCACGACGTCCGCCTCGGCGGTCATCGGCAGCGGGTGCGGTCTCAGTTGCTTCAGCAGCTACAGCTTCAGTCACCTGAATGTCCTTTTCGTTATTTTCAACGGTCACAGTGCCAGCCCACCTTCGCGAGCACCGTCAGCGACGGCGGCGATGCGGCCGTGGTACTTGTTACCGCCACGGTCGAAGACAACAGCCTCGACGCCTGCAGCCTTGGCGCGCTCTGCAACGAGCTCGCCGACGCGCTTGGCCTTGGCAGTCTTGTCTCCGTCGAATGCGCGAAGGTCAGCTTCCAGGGTGGAAGCGTAAGCCACGGTTACACCCTTGCTGTCATCGACAACCTGGACGAATACGTGACGTGCCGAACGGTTGACGACCAAACGAGGACGTACAGCCGTACCGGTGATGCGCTTGCGGATACGAAGCTGGCGACGGCTGCGTGCAGCAGACTTGCTCTTGTTCGAACGCTTCTTGTTAATTGCGATGGCCATGGTTTACTTACCAGCCTTTCCGACCTTGCGGCGGATGACTTCGCCGGCGTAACGGACACCCTTGCCCTTGTAGGGGTCAGGCTTGCGCAGCTTGCGAATGTTGGCAGCAACCTCGCCGACCTGCTGCTTGTTGATACCCGAAACAGAGAGCTTGGTCGGACCCTCTACTACGAAGGTGATGCCTTCGGGTGCAGAGACGTTAACCGGGTGGCTGTAGCCCAGAGCGAACTCCAGGTCAGAACCCTTGGCCTGAACGCGGTAACCAGTACCAACGATTTCAAGCTTCTTCTCGTAGCCCTCGGTAACGCCCTGGATCATGTTGGCGATCAGGGTGCGGGTCAGGCCGTGCAGCGAACGCGAGTTGCGCTCGTCGTTCGGGCGGGTGACCGTCAGGGTGTTCTCTTCCTGGGTAACCTCGATCGGGCTGGCCACAGTGTGGCTCAGCTCGCCTTTGGCACCTTTGACGCTGATGACGGAGCCATCGAGCTTGACCTCAACTCCGGCAGGAACGGTGATGGGGAGACGTCCAATACGTGACATTATTCTCTTCCTTTCCCGTTACCAGACGTACGCGAGGACTTCGCCGCCCACGCCCTTCTTGCCGGCCTGCTTGTCAGTCAGGAGGCCGGAAGAGGTGGACAGGATTGCGATACCCAGGCCACCCAGCACGTGCGGCAGGTTGGTGGACTTCGCGTAAACGCGGAGACCCGGCTTGGAGATGCGGCGGACGCCAGCGATGGAACGCTCGCGGTTCGGACCGAACTTCAGGTCGATGGTCAGCTTCTTGCCAACCTCGGCGTCTTCTTCCTTCCAGCCGGCAATGTAGCCTTCTGCCTTCAGGATGTCGGCAACGCGTGCCTTCAGTTTGCTGTACGGCATGGACACGGTGTCGTGGTATGCCGAGTTTGCATTGCGCAGACGCGTGAGCATGTCTGCGACAGGATCTGTCATAGTCATTTGGGCTATAGCCCTTCCTCGTACCGGTTTCCGCTGCGCCGGCTCTCAAGAGCCTGCGAAGACGGACCTGTCACGTAGTTAGTTTTCGGTCTTGAACGGGAAACCAAGCGCCTTGAGCAGCGCGCGGCCTTCGTCATCGGTCTTGGCGGTGGTGACGACCGTGATGTCCATACCGCGAACGCGGTCGATGGAGTCCTGGTCGATCTCGTGGAACATAACCTGCTCGGTCAGACCGAAGGTGTAGTTGCCGTTGCCATCGAACTGCTTGCCGTTGAGGCCGCGGAAGTCACGGATACGCGGCAGAGCCAGCGAAACCAGACGGTCCACGAATTCCCACATGCGGTCCCCACGCAGAGTTGCGTGTGCACCGATCGGCATGCCTTCGCGCAGCTTGAACTGTGCGATCGACTTGCGGGCCTTGGTTACCTGCGGCTTCTGGCCGGTGATCAGGGTGAGGTCGCGGACAGCGCCGTCGATCAGCTTGGAGTCCTTGGCGGCATCTCCAACACCCATGTTCACTACAACCTTGACCAGGCGGGGAACCTGGTTGACGTTCGCGTAGCTGAATTCCTCCTGCAGGGACTTCTTGATGGTCTCTGCATACTTGGTCTTCAGACGCGGAACGATCTTCACTGGAGTCTCGAGAGTCTCAGTCATTAGATGTCCTTCCCGGTGGCCTTGGACACGCGGATACGGACGGTCTTGGTAGCGCCGTCCCTCTCAACGGTGTCGAGACGGAAACCAACACGGGTCGGCTTCTTGGTCGACGGGTCAACCAGAGCAACGTTGGAAACGTGGATCGGGGCTTCAACAACCTCGATGCCACCGGTCTTGGTGCCGCGCTGCGACTGACCGACCTTGGTGTGCTTGGTGACGCGGTTGATTCCCTCTACCAGCACGCGGTTGGTGTCCGGGAATACGCGCAGAACCTTGCCCTGCTTGCCGCGGTCTCCGCCGCGTTCCTGCTTGGCACCGGTGATGACCTGAACGAGGTCACCCTTCTTGATCTTAGCCATGGACTAAAGCACCTCCGGGGCCAGCGAAACGATCTTCATGAACTTCTTGTCGCGAAGTTCACGACCAACCGGGCCGAAGATACGGGTACCGCGGGGGTCACCGTCGTTCTTCAGGATCACAGCTGCGTTTTCGTCAAACTTGATGTAGGAACCATCCGCACGGCGGCGTTCCTTCTTGGTACGAACGATGACAGCCTTGACGACGTCACCCTTCTTTACGTTTCCGCCAGGGATAGCGTCCTTGACGGTAGCGACGATCACGTCGCCAATGCCTGCGTAGCGACGACCGGATCCACCGAGAACGCGAATGGTAAGGATTTCCTTAGCACCCGTGTTGTCGGCGACCTTGAGTCGCGACTCCTGCTGAATCAATTTTTACTCCTTGCGTCGCGCCGGTTCTCAGACCGAAATCATGCATACGGAATGAGCCTTGCGGAACGGTTGATCGGGGTGTCTCTTGACCTGCCTGGATTTTGCCAGTACAGGCCTAAACGCCCGTGCCACAAGCATCAGCTTCCCTTGCAGAAAACTCTGCGCGGGGCAGTATGCAGCGGCACGATTGTTTACGAGGTAGTTGATGACGCACAAGTGGCGCCATACAAACTCAATATCCTAGCACGTTTTCAGCCCGAAGCCGAAACGTCCGGACAAGCGGAAAGGCCCGCATTCCCAAAGGAACACGGACCTTTCCAGTGAATCACTGCCAGGCAAGCCTGACGTTGGATTTACTTGGCCTTTTCGAGGATCTCCACCAGACGCCACCGCTTGGTAGCGGAGAGCGGGCGGGTCTCAGAGATGAGAACGAGGTCGCCGATGCCGGCGGTGTTCTCTTCGTCGTGAGCCTTGATCTTCGAGGTGCGGCGAATAACCTTGCCGTACAGAGCGTGCTTCACGCGGTCTTCAACCTGAACAACGATGGTCTTTTCCATCTTGTCAGAGACAACGTAGCCGCGACGCGTCTTACGGTAACCGCGCTGTTCAGCGCTGGCTGCTGCTTCCGTCACAGTTTCCTTCTCGCTCACTTGGCGTCCTCTCCAGCTTCAACCTCGGCCTTTTCAGCCTTGGCAGCCTTCTTGGACTTCTTTTCTTCCTTGGCTTCCACAACCGGTGCGGCAACCTCGGCACGAATGCCCAGCTCGCGCTCACGCAGAACGGTGTAGATGCGTGCGATGTCCTTCTTTACCGCGCGCAGGCGACCGTGGTTCTCCAGCTGTCCGGTGGCGGACTGGAAACGCAGGTTGAACAGCTCTTCCTTGGACTTGCGGAGTTCTTCAACGAGACGCTCGTTGTCGAAACCGTCCAGCTGTGCGGGTGCGAGATCCTTCGACCCTACTGCCATTTCTATTCACCACCTTCGCGACGCACAATGCGTGCCTTCAACGGGAGCTTGTGGATTGCCAGGCGCAGGGCCTCGCGAGCTACCTCTTCATTGACACCGGAGAGTTCGAAGAGAACCCGGCCCGGCTTGACGTTTGCGACCCACCATTCCGGAGAACCCTTACCGGAACCCATGCGGGTTTCGGCAGGCTTCTTCGTCAGCGGACGGTCCGGGTAGATGTTGATCCAGACCTTGCCGCCACGCTTGATGTGGCGGGTCATCGCGATACGAGCGGACTCGATCTGACGGTTGGTTACGTATGCCGGGCTCAGAGCCTGGATACCGTACTCACCGAAGCTGACCTTGGTGCCGCCCGTAGCAGCGCCGGAACGACCCGGGTGGTGCTGCTTACGGTGCTTGACTCGACGTGGGATAAGCATTTAAGCCTGTCCTCCTTCTGCTGCAGGAGCAGCAGCTTCAGCGGCCGGTGCTTCAACGGCAGCAGGTGCTGCCTCAGCTGCCGGACGGTCGTTACGACGACGGCGGTCGCCACCCGGGCGGCCCGGACGGTCTCCTGCACGGCCACGGGACGGAGCAGCAGCTGCCTGCTGAGCCAGTTCCTTGGCAGTTACGTCACCCTTGTAGATCCAAACCTTCACACCGATACGGCCGAAGGTGGTCTTGGCTTCGTAGAAGCCGTAGTCGATGTTCGCGCGGAGGGTGTGCAGGGGCACACGGCCTTCGCGGTAGAACTCCGAGCGGGACATTTCTGCGCCACCCAGACGACCCGAGCAAGCAACACGGATGCCCTTGGCACCCGCACGCTGTGCGGACTGCATTGCCTTCTTCATCGCACGGCGGAAAGCCACGCGGGAAGTCAGCTGCTCAGCGATGCCCTGGGCAACAAGCTGTGCTTCCATCTCGGGGTTCTTGACCTCGAGGATGTTCAGCTGAACCTGCTTGCCGGTGAGCTTTTCGAGCTCGCCGCGGATGCGGTCTGCTTCTGCGCCGCGGCGGCCGATGACGATGCCCGGGCGTGCCGTGTGGATGTCCACGCGGACACGGTCACGGGTGCGCTCGATTTCGACCTTGGCGATGCCGGCGCGCTCCATGCCGGTGGACATGAGCTGACGGATCTTGATGTCCTCGCGGACGAAGTCCTTGTAGCGCTGTCCGGGCTTGGTGCTGTCAGCGAACCAGTGCGAAACGTGGTCGGTGGTGATGCCGAGTCGGAACCCGTGCGGGTTTACTTTCTGTCCCACTTAGCGAGCCTCCTCTTTCTCCGGGGTTGCGACAACCAGCGTGATGTGGCTGGTCCGCTTCCTAATGCGGTAGGCGCGGCCCTGGGCACGCGGCTGGAACCGCTTCATGGTCGGGCCTTCATCAACAAATGCTGCGGTGATGAAGAGGTCGCTGTCGTCGAATGCAACGCCGTCACGGTCCGCGAGGACACGTGCGTTGGCCATTGCCGACTGAAGTACCTTGAATACCGGCTCCGAAGCTGCCTGGGGGGCAAACTTCAGAATTGCCAGAGCCTCATTCGCTTGCTTACCACGAACAAGGTTGACGACGCGCCGGGCCTTCATAGGCGTTACGCGGATGTGACGCGCAATAGCCTTGGCTTCCATTGCTTTCCTTCTCTCGTCTAAGACGTAAAGTCAGGCGCCTAGCGGCGCTTGCCCTTACGGTCGTCCTTAACATGGCCGCGGAATGTCCGCGTGGGAGCGAATTCGCCGAGCTTGTGCCCGACCATCGACTCTGTGACAAACACCGGGATGTGCTTGCGTCCGTCGTGTACGGCGATCGTGTGCCCGAGCATGTCGGGGATGATCATCGAACGGCGGGACCAGGTCTTGATGACGTTCTTGGTGCCCTTATCGTTTTCCCGTGCGACCTTCACAAAGAGGTGCTGGTCAACGAAAGGACCTTTTTTCAGGCTGCGTGGCATGTGTCCAGGCTCCTATCGCTTGTTCTTGCCAGTACGGCGGCGACGAACAATAAGCTTGTCGCTCTCTTTGTTCGGACGGCGGGTACGGCCCTCGGGCTTGCCGTTCGGGTTAACCGGGTGACGTCCACCGGAAGTCTTACCTTCACCACCACCGTGCGGGTGGTCAACCGGGTTCATGGCTACACCACGGACGGTCGGGCGAACGCCCTTCCAGCGCATGCGGCCGGCCTTGCCCCAGTTGATGTTCGACTGCTCGGCGTTGCCGACCTCGCCGACGGTTGCGCGGCAGCGCACGTCAACGTTGCGGATTTCACCGGAGGGCAGACGCAGCTGGGCGAAACGGCCTTCCTTGGCAACGAGCTGTACCGAAGCACCTGCGGAACGTGCCATCTTGGCGCCGCCACCCGGACGCAGTTCAACTGCGTGGATTACGGTACCAACCGGGATGTTGCGCAGCGGCAGGTTGTTGCCCGGCTTGATGTCAGCGTCGGGACCAGCCTCGACGAAGTCACCCTGGGACAGCTTGTTGGGGGCGATGATGTAACGCTTGGTGCCATCAACGTAGTGCAGGAGTGCGATGCGAGCCGTGCGGTTCGGGTCGTACTCGATTTCGGCAACGCGGGCGTTGATGCCGTCCTTGTCGTGACGACGGAAGTCGATCAGACGGTACTGGCGCTTGTGCCCACCACCCTTGTGACGGGTGGTGATCTTACCGGAGTTGTTACGGCCGCCTGTTTTGTGCAGCGGACGCAGCAACGACTTTTCCGGAGTCGATCGCGTGATTTCAGCAAAGTCGGCTACGCTCGAGCCACGACGGCCCGGGGTAGTCGGCTTGTATTTACGGATTCCCATAATTTATTTCCTCGTTAAAGTGGTCTCCGCTACGCGAGCGGACCGCCGAAGATGTCGATTGTGCCTTCTTTGAGGGTGACAATTGCACGCTTGGTGCTCTTGCGCTGTCCCCAGCCGAATTTGGTGCGCTTGCGCTTACCGGCACGGTTGATGGTGTTGATCGAGTCAACCTTGACCGAGAAGATCTTCTCAACGGCCAATTTGATCTCGGTCTTGTTCGAGCGAGGGTCCACCAGGAAGGTGTACTTGCCTTCGTCGATCAGACCGTAGCTCTTTTCCGAAACGACGGGTGCAAGCACGACGTCGCGCGGGTCCTTGATGGTGGTCACGCTCACTTGGAGGCCTCCTCGTTCTTTGCCTTGTCAGCGACGAACGCCTCGAAAGCAGCCTTGGTGAAGACCACGTCGTCGGAGACAAGCACGTCGTAGGTGTTCAGCTGATCTGCGTACAGAACGTGAACATCCTGGAGGTTGCGCACGGACAGTGCAGCAACATCGTTGGCGCGCTCGATAACAACGAGCAGGTTCTTGCGCTCAGTAACGGAGCGCAGCGAAGCCAGTGCTTCCTTGGCGGACGGCTTGGTGCCGGCTACCAGTTCAGCGATGACGTGGATGCGGCCGTTGCGGGCGCGGTCAGACAGGGCGCCGCGGAGTGCAGCAGCCTTCATCTTCTTGGGGGTGCGCTGGCTGTAGTCACGAGGGGTCGGACCGTGGACAACGCCACCGCCGGTCATGTGAGGAGCACGGATGGAACCCTGACGGGCGCGGCCGGTACCCTTCTGCTTGAACGGCTTGCGACCTGCACCGGAAACCTCGGCGCGGGTCTTCGTCTTGTGGGTACCCTGGCGTGCAGCAGCGAGCTGTGCGACGACGACCTGGTGCAGCAGCGGCACGTTGGTCTGGACGTCGAAGATCTCTGCAGGCAGGTCTACCTTGACAGTGCTAGTCATTGAACTAGGCTCCCTTCACGGCGGTGCGTACGAGTACGACCTGGCCGCGGGCGCCGGGAACGGCACCCTTGATAAGGAGCAGCGACTTCTCAACGTCAACAGCGTGAACGGTGAGGTTCAGCGTGGTGTGACGTTCGGCGCCCATGCGGCCGGCCATTTTCAGGCCCTTGAAGACGCGGCTCGGGGTGGATGCGCCACCGATGGAGCCAGGCTTACGGTGGTTCTTGTGGGCACCGTGGGAAGCGCCAACGCCGTGGAAGCCGTGACGCTTCATAACACCGGCGAAGCCCTTACCCTTTGAGGTGCCGACGACGTCGATCTTCTGGCCGGCTTCGAAGATCTCAACAGAGAGCTCCTGGCCCAGCTCGTAGGATGCGGCGTCTGCGGTACGCAGTTCGACGACGTGGCGGCGAGGGGTGACGCCGGCCTTTTCAAAGTGACCAGCCAGCGGCTTGGTGACCTTGCGGGGGTCGATCTGGCCGTAGCCGATCTGTACGGCGACGTAGCCATCCACCTCTGCGTTGCGCAGCTGGGTGATGACGTTGGAGTCAGCCTGGACAACAGTTACCGGGATGAGCTTGTTGTTCTCGTCCCAGACCTGGGTCATGCCGAGCTTCGTGCCCAGCAGGCCCTTTACGTTACGGGTTGCGGTCATAGTCTCTCAGCACCTCCCTAGAGCTTGATTTCGATGTTCACGTCTGCAGGCAGATCGAGACGCATAAGCGAGTCGACGGCCTTCGGCGTGGGGTCGATGATGTCGATCAGACGCTTGTGAGTACGCATTTCGAAGTGCTCACGGCTGTCCTTGTACTTGTGAGGAGAGCGAATAACGCAGTAAACGTTCTTCTCCGTGGGCAGCGGCACCGGGCCGACTACCGTTGCGCCTGCGCGCGTGACCGTCTCAACGATCTTCCGCGCTGAAACATCAATGACCTCGTGGTCATATGACTTCAGCCGGATGCGGATTTTTTGTCCCGCCATGTCGCCTGACTCTCTTTCAGCTAGTGCTGCTCTAGTTAGGGCTGCTCTGTTTACTTACCTGTTGATGTGGCCGCCGAAGCGTTTGAGGTTTTACCACCACACGCCGCACAAGCTGAATCCGGATATTCCGGGTTCCTCAACCTGCCGGCGCACCGACCCCCGCGGTCGGGCGTGTCGCGATTTCCACGCAGACTCGACCGCATTCCATGGGGTTCAGGGTTATGTTTGGGCTTCAACCTGGACCCTGACACCCGGCATTATCCGGATCGGGACACGAAGAAGCGCTTGAACAACTCATCCAGTATGGCGGAAATATGGGGTAAAGGCCAATCGGAGGCGGAAGAGCCCCCTGCAGGGCCATTGCCCGGCGGTCTGCGCCTGAGGAAGATGGGTGCATGACGGTCCAGGATTCAGGCTCGGTGGAAGATCTGGCCGCGCGGCTGCGCCCCGGTTTCACGCTGGGAGTGGCCTCGGCTGCTTTCCAGATTGAAGGATCACTGACGGCCGATGGCCGTGGCCCTTCGGGTTGGGATGCGTTTGCGGAAAAGCCAGGAGCAATAGTCGACGGCGGCTCCCCCAGCGTAGCGTGCGACCATTACAACCGCGCTGATGAAGACATCGCCTTGATGCAGGAACTCGGCGTGGACTCCTACCGTTTCTCGCTGTCCTGGCCGAGGATCCAGCCTGGCGGCAAAGGTTCAGTCAACCAGCGCGGGTTGGATTTCTACGACCGGCTGATAGACAAACTCCTGGCCGCAGGCATCTCCCCCATGGCTACCCTGTACCACTGGGATACCCCGTTGGAACTGGAGCACGCCGGCGGGTGGATGAACCGTGATACTGCCGAGCGCTTTGCGGTTTACTGCGCCGCCGCTGCACAACGGTTCGGAGACCGCGTGGATCATTGGGTCACCATGAACGAGCCCGTGTCAGTCACGGTGCAGGGGTACTCCCTGGGGGTGCACGCCCCGGGCCGGCAACTCCTGTTCGATTCCCTGCCGGCGGCACACCACCAATTGCTGGGGCACGGAATGGCGGTACGCGCCCTCCGTGATGCGGGCGTCAAAGGACAGATCGGAGTATCCAACATGCACTGCCCCGTGGAGCCCGCCGGCACCAGCCTCGGCGACCGGCTGATGGCGCAGGCGCTGGACCTGATCCTCAACCGCATCTATGCCGATGCCATACTCCTTGGCCAGTACCCCAGGCCACCCCTGCCCATGAAACCTTGGTTCCGCTCCCTTGGTACTGTCCACGACGGCGATCTCGAGCTGATCAGCCAGCCGTTGGATTTCTACGGACTCAACTACTACTACCCCGTCAAGGTCGCTGCGGGTCCGGGCCCGGCGGAGATCCCCACGGGAACCTCTCCCGAGATGACCAAGGTCCCGTTCCACCTGGCGGCGTACCAGGAGTACGACACCACCGGATTCGGCTGGCCTGTTGCACCGCAGTATCTGGCGTTGTTGCTAAGGGAGATGAAGGACAGGTACGGAGAGGCCCTTCCCCCGCTCTACATCACCGAAGGCGGTGCCAGTTTTCCGGAACCGCCCCACGTTGACGGCCCGGTCCAGGACACCAACCGCATCTCCTACCTCGCCGAGCACCTTGGCCACGCCCTGACCGCAACCGGCCCGGGCGGGATTGCCGAGGATGTGGATCTGCGCGGCTATTACGTCTGGACACTTCTGGACAACTTTGAGTGGGCCGCAGGCTATTCACAGCGCTTCGGGCTGGTCCACGTCGACTTCCACACCTTGGAACGGACACCCAAAGAATCCTATTACTGGCTGCGCGCGCTGGAGAGGGCACGTAGCCGTGAACCGTGAGCCCTCACCACCCAACCAGGTTAAAACGACGGGCTAATTGTTCTTGTTGGCACGCCGGATCCGCTTGGCGCGCTCAATTTCGCTCCGAAAGTTCTTGCGGCCCCACAGCACACCACCACCGACTGCGGCAATGACTGCCAGGAAAATCAGGAATTCCATACTGCGCTCCTCTTCGTAGACTGCCAGATTATCGGATTCCGTCCTTCTCCTGTCCCCACGGGGTGGGGCCAGGCATGGCATTGTTCGGTGGACCGTCCTGCGCCGATGCACTGTCCGGGCTGGCACCATCCGGCCGTCCGCCCTGCTGCGGCACACCACCAGGCACGCCACCCGACCAACCGCCCTGCTGCGGCACACCACCAGGCACGCCACCCGACCAACCGCCCTGCGGCGGCACACCACCAGGCACACCGCCCGACCAACCACCCTGCGGCGGCACACCACCTGGCCCACCACTAGGCACACCACCCTGCGGCGGCACACCACCTGGCCCACCACTAGGCACACCACCCTGCGGCGGCACGCCACCCGACCATCCGCCCTGGGAAGGCACACCGCCCGACCAACCACCCTGCGGAGCCACCCCACCCGGAGCACCACCCGGCCCACTACCCGGGGCCGCACCTCCTGCAGGTGCCTGAGGCTTCCTGTTCAGGCGCCAAACGGCCAGGACAATCAGTGCCAGGGCGACCAACGCAAGCATGGCGAACGCGTACGAACGCAGCGCCCACATAACGCTGAGCGCTACGCCTGCAGCACCCCACCACACCATGGCCCTCTCGGCCAGCAGCAACCCGGCAACAAGAAGCACCGCGTGCCCTACCAGGACATACAGTTGCTGGGGGGCGGTCCCGCCGAAGATGGTTCCCAAAGACGTCGTCGACAGCAGACCCGCGGCAATGCAGAGCCGGAGCAGGCCTTCGCTGCGCTGCCCCTTGATGTAGCGCATCCCTGCTAAAACAGCCGCGGCCAGGACGTACCACTGCACTGCCCAGAACCAGTCCGGTGCGGCGTCGCCAACGAAGAGCACAGCCCGCTGAAGGGCTGCCAGGGAGACCAGCGCCGCTACTTCACCCGTCAACCATTTATTGAAGGGCGTCTCAACAACAATCAACACACCGGTAGCGACCACCAGGACAAATCCCACCCAGGACGTCTGATCACGAATCATCCCAGCAGTGGCCGATGAAGCCAGGGCTACGGCCGCTGTTGCCGCGAGGGCATTTCGCCGCAACGGCTGCAGGAGAACCGCAGCCCCGCCCAGCCACTTCATCGCGTAAAGAAGCACGGCCGTACCAACACCACCTACGAGCCAAGGTGCGTAATCGCTCCACACTCCAAGTGCAGCACCCGGGAGCAAACCGTCGACGGCGGGAACGGCGCCCACCAGCACGGACGGGGCGGCACCGAGGTACATCGCCGGCAACTGCTCAACATGCGAGGCAGCGAACAGCACTGCTGCGAGGACCAGCACCGCCAGCCCGGTCAGGGCGTTTGAGACGTCAAGGGCCAACAGGCCCCCGGTCATGACGAAGGCAAGCGATGCAATGAACCAGAACCAGCGCTCGGCAACGTGGGCTGGGGTTTGTCCGGCGCGGATGACGGCATACACAACCCGGGCAACCACAATCACGACGGCAAGCCCCAAAAGCACCACCGGCACTTGTGCCCTGTCCAGAAGTGGTTGGAACAACCATGTGCCCGCCGGGAACGCCAGGGACGGTCCGGCAGCAATCACGCCCCCTGCCATGGCTGCGGCACTGAAGTATTGGGATCCCCGGACGCCCAGGAGACGCCAAACGATCGCGGCGGAGGCTGCGGAGAGCGCCAACTGGACGATAACCACCCAACGGCCACCGCCGTCGTAGGATCCCGCGAGCAGGTACACCGCGGGCAACAGGAGCTGGGCCGCCAAAGCAGCCCAGACCGCCGACTGCTGGAAGGCAATGTCCAGGCCTCGGCTGCGTTGGATCCACGTGATTGCGTGCTGCAGCACAAGGACCACGGCCATGGTCATGGAAACCGTGGTGGTCGACTCTGAGAGATCGCCCACCAGGACTCCGATGAAAGCCAAGGACAAAACACGCAGGCCCAGCATGTAGGCGCCACGAACGTAGCGGCCCTTTTCCACTGCCACCATGAAGCCGCTGTAGGCTGCGAAGACTCCTAGGAGAATCTCCACATCCCGGACACTTCCGAAGCGCAGGGCAAGGAGCAGCCCGAGGGTCACGGGCGCGAAGATCCAGGCCGCCGGGTGCCGTCTCAGGACTACGCCGCAGAGAACTGCCGCGAGAGCAGTCGAAATTGCCACCACCCCGGGTTGCCAACCCCCACGCAGGAACTGCTCTCCCGAGCCGGCGGAAACTGTCAGGATGGTCGCCGCTCCGGCCATCACCGCTACCACCACGTAGGCATCCACCATGGAAGCGTGCGGGAAGCGTCGGCGGATATTTTGCTGCAGCGGCAGGACCAGTTGCAGAGCCGCCACTCCTGCTACCACCAACGCCACAGTGGGAAGTTCGCCGGCGACGCCAACGCTCCAACCACGCCGCAGCGCCTCCAGGTAGGCCGAACCGGCCAGGACGGTACCTGCCACCCGTGCCAGCCACCAGTAGGACTGGCGGTGGAAGGAAGCGGGAATTCGGAGGGCGGTGGCGGCAAAGTACGCCACCGCTGCCAGGAGCACCACGTTTGCCAACGCCATTGAGACGGCGGCCCACGCAACCCCTCCAGCAACCATGACCGACGCCGGGGCGACGACTTCGCCGAGGGTAGGGCGCCAACTCCCCGCCGCAGCGCTGTCCTGCCGTGACGGCGGAAACAACAATGCACCAGAGGCCACACCGGCAAACAACACCAGGAGCACGGCCGTGACAATGAAGGGATGACCGGCAGTACGGTCCACCAATGGCAGAACCAGCAAGCCTGCTGCAGCGAGCCCCCAGAACCCGGAAAGTGTAGCCTGCGGAGCAAGCAGTTCCACCCCCGCACGCTTCAGGCACGCACTGGCCAGTTGCTGCGCAGCTGCTGCTGCAACGAGGGCAACCAAGGAAACGGCAATCCTGTCCGGACTGTCCGGGAAGATACCGGCAACTGCGATGGGCACCGCCGCCGTTGCCGCTGTTCGTGCTGCTAGGACCAGCACAGGCCTGAAGGAGACCGGATGCACGGCCGCCCGCACAGACCAATACAGGGCGGCGGATGCCAGCAATGCCGACACCGGCCACGCGCCCAGCAGGCCCATGAACGGCAGGGCCACCGTGAGGACAACTGCGGGCGCAAACTCGGTTCCGGCGCCCAGCTTCCAGCCCACCAGCATTGCCGTCACCATCGTGGCAGCGAGCGGAAGATACGTTGGCAGTTCATAGGTCCCGAGGCCCAACACCACTGTGAGGACGGCAGCGGTGGCCAACTGCAGGCCCAAGCAGGACACGGCGTCGTTCCACCAGTGCCGCAGCTTCAGGGCCCCTCCCCCAAAAGCAACTCCCAAGGATTGAACGCCGCAGCAAATGACTGCCGCAAACAGCACCGTACTCACATCCGAAGTGGTGTCCCACACCAGTCCCAACAACGCCAGCGTCAGGGCCATGCGCGCCGCGTAGACGTGCTGCAGCCTGTACCGGGCCTTCGGAATGAAGGCCATCACGGCAAAGTAGGTGCCACACATCAACATGACCAGCGGGTATTCGCCCCGGGCAAGGAGTTGTGGGGTGACCGTCACAGCCAGCGCCACCAAGGGAACCACATAGGGATGGAGCACCATCAGCGGACGGACATAGAGCGGCGGCAACCACCTGGGTCGAACCAACGCTCCCAACGTGAGCACAATGGCGATTCCAATCAACGCCGTGAAATACCAGACCAAAGCGCCGCCGAGCACGGACACTCCGGACCAGGCTGTCGAGACAACGAAACTGAGGGAAAGGAAGGCCAGGACCTTGTTGTCCAGCCGTACTGCTGTGTAGGCATATACGGCGGTCCCCAAAATTGAGGTCACCAGCCATGCTGCCGGACCGTTGGGCAGTACGAAGTTGTACATGGCGAGCCCTGTTACGGGGATCAGGGCCAAGCCCGTTCCAACGAACGCAATTGCGGCAGGACGCAGGCGCGGCAGTTTGGCGTGGATGATCAACCCGGCGACGTAGAACAGGGTGGTAATGAAACAGATGCCTGCGAAACGGAACAGTTCCGGCAGGCTTGTCCCGACGAACAAGGCACCGGCTGCCACCAGCAGAAGACTGGCGACGTAGAGCGTGATGTTGATGTTCTGCTGGTCACGCTTGGCTTTGCGCGCGGCTGCCGCCTCCGGAGTTTCCCGCGCAATGGGAACCTGCTGGCGCACTGCCGGTTGCGGCTGTACCGTCGCGGGACGCTGCGGCACCGAGGGAGGTTGGGAACCCGACGCCGGACTGGGGACCGGGGCTGCAAAGGGCGCACCCACGTGTGCCGCCGGAAACGCGGGAGGCAGGAGGGGTGACTGATTGGACGTCGGCCTGGGGGCAGGCGCGTCGAAGGGTGCACCCACGTGTGTTGGAGGATGCAATGGTGGCGAAGGAGGCGCGGTGGGGCCGCCTGCCGGCGAAACTGTTGGCCCCGGAGGAGCAGGCGCTTGAGACCCCGGAACGGCTCCCTGCATCTTGGCTTCGGCATCGCGCCAACCCGCCATATGGCCGGCCAAGTAGCCCGCCTGATAGGCACGTTGTTGTTGAACCATGGCTACGGCGGCGGTGGCTTCTTTCCGCCCTCGACCCCGCCCTATGGCATTACCCACCGCCCACGAGACAGCAAGGAGTATCAGTACTAGCAGGACTTCCATGGGCCACTCCTTGACGTCACGGGCAGTCGACACACTCCCCCGCGTTTATCCAATCGATAGAGTAACAGTACCAAAAAGAACCCCACCGCCGAAACGGTGGGGTTCTTCCTGAATGACTACCGGCTGGGCCGGAAGGTCACAGATCTACAAGTAGTGACTACTTGATGATGCTGGTGACACGTCCTGAACCAACGGTGCGGCCGCCTTCGCGGATAGCGAAGCCGAGGCCCTCTTCCATAGCGATCGGCTGGATGAGCGCAACGGTCATCTCAGTGTTGTCGCCAGGCATAACCATTTCCGTGCCTTCCGGCAGGGTGATAACGCCGGTTACGTCCGTGGTACGGAAGTAGAACTGCGGGCGGTAGTTGGAGTAGAACGGGTTGTGACGTCCGCCTTCGTCCTTGGAAAGGATGTAGACGTTAGCCTCGAAGTCGGTGTGCGGGGTGATGGAACCCGGCTTGACGACAACCTGGCCACGCTCGACATCGTCGCGCTTCAGACCGCGGAGCAGGAGGCCACAGTTCTCGCCGGCCCATGCTTCGTCGAGCTGCTTGTGGAACATCTCGATACCGGTAACCGTGGTCTTCTGGATCGGGCGGATGCCGACGATCTCAACCTCGGAGTTGATGGCGAGGGTTCCACGCTCGGCGCGGCCCGTAACAACGGTGCCACGACCGGTGATCGTGAAGACGTCTTCGATCGGCATCAGGAACGGCTTGTCGCGGTCACGTACGGGGTCCGGAACGGACTCGTCGACAGCTGCCATCAGGTCCTGGACGGACTTGACCCAAACCGGGTCGCCTTCCAGAGCCTTGAGGCCGGAAACGCGAACAACCGGAGCCTCATCGCCATCGAAGCCCTGCGAGCTCAGGAGCTCACGAACTTCCATTTCGACGAGGTCGAGGAGTTCTTCGTCATCAACCATGTCGGACTTGTTCAGTGCGACCAGCAGGTAGGGAACACCAACCTGGCGGGCGAGCAGAACGTGCTCACGGGTCTGAGCCATCGGACCATCGGTTGCAGCAACCACGAGGATTGCGCCGTCCATCTGGGCAGCACCGGTGATCATGTTCTTGATGTAGTCAGCGTGACCCGGGGCGTCTACGTGTGCGTAGTGGCGCTTCTCGGTCTGGTACTCCACGTGGGAGATGTTGATGGTAATACCGCGCTGGCGCTCTTCCGGAGCAGAGTCAATCGACGCGAAGTCGCGCTGCTCGTTGAGATCCGGGTACTGGTCGTACAGCACCTTGGAAATGGCGGCAGTCAGCGTCGTCTTACCGTGGTCAACGTGACCAATGGTGCCGATGTTGACGTGCGGCTTAGTCCGCTCGAACTTTGCCTTTGCCACAGGTTCCTCCTAGAACGATTTCAAGTGAAGTGCTCCTCGGCCGCGCTTTTCGCGGCAGAAACTTTAGCAAGTCTACTTGGGGGCTTGGTTTTGGTGAAATTGCAGATTCAGGAACCAATAGTAGTTCCTCGAGCCTGTTTGCGCAGGGGCCGGGCTGCGGCTCTCGCCGCAGCCCCGCCTCACGCGCTTAGATGCCTTCCCGATTCCGGAATTGCATCCGTTACCGGGAGATTACTCGCCGCGGGTTTTCTGGATGATCTCGTCGGCTACTGCCTTCGGGACCTCCGCGTAGCTGTTGAACGTCATGGAGTACACAGCGCGACCCTGGGTCTTGGACCGGAGGTCACCGATGTAGCCGAACATGCCGGACAGCGGAACGTGTGCACGGATAACCTTCACACCTGCTGCGTCTTCCATGGACTGCATCTGGCCACGGCGGGCGTTCAGGTCACCAATAACATCACCCATGTATTCCTCAGGTGTGCGGACCTCAACATCCATCAGCGGTTCAAGCAGAACAGGGTTCGCCTTGCGTGCAGCTTCCTTGAAAGCCATACGGCCGGCGATCTTGAACGCCATTTCCGAGGAGTCAACATCGTGGGACGCGCCATCGATCAGCGTGGCCTTGATGCCGACAACCGGGTAACCGGCCAGGACGCCGTCGTTCAGTGCATCCTGGATACCGGCGTCAACGGACGGGATGTATTCACGCGGAACGCGGCCACCAGTGACCTTGTTCTCGAATGCGTACAGCTCGCCGGAGGCGGTGTCCATGGGCTCGATCGCGATCTGGATCTTTGCGAACTGACCCGAACCACCGGTCTGCTTCTTATGCGTGTAGTCATGACGCTCGACTGCGCGCTTGATGGTTTCGCGGTAAGCAACCTGCGGCTTGCCGACGTTTGCCTCGACCTTGAATTCGCGGCGCATGCGGTCCACCAGGATGTCCAGGTGAAGCTCGCCCATGCCGGCGATGATGGTCTGGCCCGTGTCTTCGTTGAGGGAGACCTGGAAGGTCGGGTCCTCAGCGGAGAGCTTCTGGATGGCCGTGGAGAGCTTCTCCTGGTCACCCTTGGTGTTGGGCTCGATGGCAACCGAGATCACGGGCTCCGGGAAGCTCATGGACTCGAGGACGATCTGGTTGTTGGCATCACACAGGGTGTCACCCGTGGTGGTGTCCTTCAGACCGATCGCTGCGTAGATGTGGCCGGCGGTAGCGCCCTCAACGGGCATTTCCTTGTTGGCGTGCATCTGGAACAGCTTGCCGATACGTTCCTTCTTGCCCTTGGTGGAGTTAACCACCTGGGCGCCGGCCTCAACGTGACCGGAGTACACGCGGACGAAGGTCAGCTGACCGAAGAACGGGTGCGCAGCGATCTTGAAGGCGAGGGCCGAGAACGGCTCGTCAGCAGAAGGCTTACGCGTCAGTTCCTTCTCTTCGTCGCGGGGATCGTGACCGATCATCGGCGGGACGTCGAGCGGGTTCGGCAGGAAGTCAACAACGGCGTCAAGCATCGGCTGGACACCGCGGTTCTTGAAGGCAGAACCACAGAACACCGGGTAGAGCTCGGAGTTGATGGTCATCTTGCGGATGCCGGCCTTCAGTTCCTCAAGGGTGAGTTCTTCACCTTCGAGGTACTTCTCCATGAGCTCTTCGGAAGCCTCGGCCACAGTCTCAACGAGCTGTGCACGGTACTCTTCGGCCTTGGCCTGGAGGTCCGCCGGGATTTCCTGCACTTCGTAGGAAGCGCCCATGGTGACGTCACCCTTAGCGTCGCCAGGCCAAACCAGGGCGCGCATTTCGAGCAGGTCAACAACACCGATGAAGTCGTTCTCGGCGCCGATGGGCAGCTGCATGACCAGCGGCTTGGCACCAAGGCGGGAGATGATGGTGTCTACGGTGAAGTAGAAGTCAGCGCCCAGCTTGTCCATCTTGTTGACGAAGCAGATACGCGGAACGTTGTACTTGTCAGCCTGGCGCCAAACAGTCTCGGACTGCGGCTCCACGCCTTCCTTGCCGTCGAACACTGCAACTGCACCGTCGAGGACGCGCAGGGAGCGCTCAACCTCAACCGTGAAGTCAACGTGGCCCGGGGTGTCGATGATGTTGATCTGGTTCTTGTCCCAGAAGCAAGTCACGGCGGCAGACGTGATGGTGATGCCGCGTTCCTTTTCCTGTTCCATCCAGTCGGTCGTCGAAGCGCCGTCGTGCGTCTCGCCGATCTTGTGGTTCACACCCGTGTAGAACAGGATGCGCTCGGTAGTGGTGGTCTTGCCGGCATCGATGTGGGCCATGATGCCGATATTGCGGACCTTATTAAGGTCGGTAAGCACGTCCTGTGCCACGGGGTCTCCCTTTCGGATGGACTACACGTTCGCCGCCGGCTCAGTGAGCCGGCGGCGTCCGGAAAGTTTTTACCAGCGGTAGTGTGCGAAGGCCTTGTTGGACTCGGCCATCTTGTGGGTGTCTTCGCGACGCTTCACAGCGGCACCAAGACCATTGGAGGCATCCAGGATTTCGTTCTGGAGACGCTCGGTCATGGTCTTCTCGCGGCGGGCCTTGGAGTAGCCCACGAGCCAACGCAGAGCGAGAGCGGTGGAGCGACCCGGCTTGACCTCAACCGGAACCTGGTAGGTAGCGCCACCAACACGGCGTGAACGCACCTCGAGGGAAGGCTTGACGTTGTCCATGGCCTTCTTGAGAGCGGCAACGGGGTCGCCGCCGGACTTGGCACGTGCACCTTCGAGTGCGCCGTAAACGATGCGCTCTGCGGTGGACTTCTTGCCGTCGACAAGAACCTTGTTGATCAGCTGAGTGACCAACGGGGAGCCGTAAACGGGATCGGAAACTAGCGGCCGCTTCGGGGCCGGACCCTTGCGAGGCATATTACTTCTTCTCCATCTTTGCGCCGTAACGGCTGCGGGCCTGCTTGCGGTTCTTGACACCCTGGGTGTCGAGTGCGCCGCGGACGATCTTGTAGCGGACACCCGGAAGGTCCTTCACACGACCACCACGGACGAGCACGATGGAGTGCTCCTGGAGGTTGTGGCCAACACCGGGGATGTAAGCGGTTACTTCCACGCCACCGTTGAGACGCACACGTGCCACCTTACGGAGAGCCGAGTTCGGCTTCTTGGGGGTGGTGGTGTAAACGCGGGTGCAAACACCGCGGCGCATCGGGCTGCCCTTCAGCGCGGGAGCCTTGGTCTTGGAGACCTTCGGCGTGCGGCCCTTGCGGACCAGCTGGTTAATCGTAGGCACTTTCGTGTTCTCCGTTGTTTGATCTCTGCCCCCACACACAGGCGCCAGCCTGGGTAAACGTGGGAACTTTGGCGTTGCTCGTGCAGCCGGCCGAAACTCCGGTAGGCGTGCAAAAGTGCGGCATTCGTTGCGCATGTTGCCCGCAACCCGGAAACAGGCTCCACCCAGCACCATGAGAACAAAACCAAAATGATGC